>CANRBC010000011.1 GCA_947628755.1 uncultured Clostridia bacterium
ATTTGGGCTCTGCACGAATCATTCCCTGTTTTGGTTCAAAATCGTTAACGAGCCTGGCGAGTTTCGCAATTACCTATAAAATATACTTACAGTAATTATAACACAAAAAAATGACAATATAAAGAGAAATAGATGCAAAAATTTGAAAATATCGGGGAAAATTTTTACAGGATAAAATATGTATTTTTTTTTGAAGAAAAATGTAAATAAATATTGATTTTTTGTAAACAACATGATATAATTTTTTAGAGTAAGAGCATATTATTTATATTTTGTTCAAAAACTTAGGGGAGTGACTTATATGCGGGAAAACCGCTCGGAAAATATAGAGGATTATTACAGAATAATGGAGAAAATACCTGTGCCCATATCCGTGTTCAAGGTGGAAACGGACGAGGAAACAGGCTTTCCCACAGATACAATATTTACATTTATAAACAAGGCTTACGACAATATAATACTGCCAAAAAGAGAGGACTGTATAGGCAAGGGCTTATGCCAGGTGTTCGACCATGAGACCGACAGGACAAAATGGAATTATCTCCATTGGAATTCATCTCACAACGGCATGACAAACGAATATGAAAACTACGCTCCGCCTGTGGACAAATACTATTCCATAATAGTGTTTCCCTTAATATACGGCTACTGCGGAAGCATACTCTGGGATATTACTATTGAAAAGAAGTTCTCCAACCTTATATGGTCGCACCCTGCCGACCAGGAGAAAAACGAGACCTTCTCCGCCGCTTACAACAGACACAGGAAAAGCAATGTAAGAGATATGGGCGCTTATACCACGACTATTCTCTATGTCAATACAAAAACGGGCAGATTCGATACACTTAAGAACAGAGATGTCATAAATTCCGCCGAGGACGAGGACTACAGCGAATTTATGGACAATATGAAAAAATATATGTCCTCTGAGGACTATGCTTCCTTTGAGGAGGTATTTTCATTTGCCAACATAAGAAAAATGCAGAAAAAGGGTATGCCTGCCGAGCTTGAGCTGAGAGTTAAGTATAACGGCGACGAGGATTGGTACAGAATAGAGGGCATATTCCTTAAGAACTCCATAGACGGCGACAACGAGGATTTTATAATCAGCTTCAAGAACATAGGCGAGCAAAGGTTAAAATCCCTTAGTCTCAGAAATGCCCATGAAAAGGAAATACGCGAGCTTACGGAGAAAAACAACGCCTATAAAAAGGCTCTTGAGGATATAACGGCATCCCTTGAGGGCGAGGCGAAAAAACACGCCGAGGATATTATCAAAGCCATATAAAATTAACAAATTTAATATTGACAAAGACTATCTGTTGTGATACAATAACCCTTAATTAAATTATAAGGCGTTGATCGAGATACAGATAGGTCTGTTAATGGTCTTACAGAGAGCCGTCCGAGGCTGAAAGGCGGCAGATCATAGATTTATTTATCACTCGGGAGCTTTCCCTCGGAAATAACAGTATGAGCGGAACGGTCGCCCCGTTACAGGCAAGGGCTTGATAGAGCCTGCAGAGGGATATGCAGTAATGTATGTCCGAATTAGGGTGGTAACACGGAACTTTCGTCCCTGACTTTTATAAGTCGGGGCGTTTTTTATTACAACAGTATAGAATGTTTATTTTTATGGGGAAGGTCTTGTGGCAATACGGCAGTCTGCTATATGGCTTTGACATATAACGGCTCTGTCTCACAAGTGCATAACAAATCCCCTATAATCGCCCTACAACTTGTTAATTTAGTCTGTTGAATTGGCGGTATATATGTAGTATAATTATTCTATATGCTGTTGAAGGGTATAAAATAAGGAAGGAAGGTAAAACAATGAGCAGACACGTTTTGTCCATACTTGTTGACAATCAGGCAGGTGTGCTTAGCAGAGTGGCGGGTCTTTTTTCAAGACGTGATTACAACATTGTCAGCTTAAGCGTTGGCGTTACAGAAAATGAAGAGGTATCCCGTATTACGGTGCAGGTAGACTGCGACGATGTATCCATAGAGCAGATAATAAAGCAGGTGGAAAAGCTCGTGGACGTAATAAGGGTAATAGAGCTGGGAAGAGACAGAGGCGTATTCAGAGAGCTTGCTCTTATAAAGGTAGCGTCTACGCCCAAGACACGGTCGGAGATCGCCACCATGGTGGATATATACAGAGCCAATATAATAGATGTGGGCAGCGAGACCCTTACAATAGAGATAACGGGCAAGCCCTCAAAGATAGAGGCTTTTGCATCACTTATGGCGGATTACGGCATAAAGGAAATAGTCAGAACAGGTCTTACAGGACTTTGCAGAGGCAATCACCCCATAAGAAAAACACGCAGTTGATAATGCGTTGATATAAATTTATTATTAATTATTTTTCAGGAGGAAAGAAAAATGGCAAAAATTTTTTATCAGGAAGATTGTAACTTAAGTTTACTTGACGGCAAGACAATAGCTATTATCGGCTACGGCAGTCAGGGTCATGCTCATGCTCTTAACGCCAAGGAGTCCGGCTGCAACGTTATAGTTGGTCTTTACGAGGGCAGCAAGTCATGGAAGAGAGCCGAGGAGCAGGGCTTTAAGGTATATACTGCCGCTGAAGCAGCAAAGAAGGCAGATATAGTTATGATTCTTATAAACGACGAGCTTCAGGCTAAGTTATACAAGGAGTCTATTGAGCCAAACCTTGAGGCAGGCAATATGCTTATGTTTGCTCACGGCTTCAATATCCACTTCAATCAGATAGTACCTCCAAAGGACGTAGACGTAACTATGGTTGCTCCAAAGGGTCCCGGTCATACTGTAAGAAGCGAATACCAGGCAGGCAAGGGCGTTCCTTGTTTAGTAGCCGTTGAGCAGGACGCTACGGGTCAGGCTCAGGATTTGGCACTTGCTTATGCACTTGCAATAGGCGGCGCTAGAGCAGGCGTACTTGAAACTACATTCAGAACAGAAACAGAAACTGACCTCTTCGGCGAGCAGGCTGTTCTCTGCGGCGGCGTATGCGCTCTTATGCAGGCAGGCTTTGAGACACTTGTTGAGGCAGGCTATGACGAGAGAAACGCTTACTTTGAGTGTATCCACGAGATGAAGCTCATTGTAGACCTTATTTACCAGAGCGGCTTTGCAGGTATGAGATATTCTATCTCCAACACAGCAGAGTACGGAGACTATGTAACAGGTCCTAAGCTGATAACAGAGGAAACAAAGAAGACAATGAAGAAGATACTTGCTGATATACAGGACGGTTCTTTTGCCAAGGAATTCCTTCTTGATATGTCATCTGCAGGCGGACAGGCTCATTTCAAGGCTATGAGAAAGCTGGCTGCTGAGCATCAGTCTGAAAAGGTCGGCGAGGAAATAAGAAAGCTTTACAGCTGGAACGGCGAGGATAAGCTCATAAATAACTAATCCCCTAACCTTTTAAAGGTAGGTGTCAGCATAACTAACCACACTCACTTTTTAAAGTGAGGTGTTAGCGTAACTACCCCCTCACCTTTTAAAGTGAGGTGTTAGCGTAACTAACCACCATCATCAGCCTCCCCTTTTAAGGGGAGGTGTCAGCGTAAGCTGACGGAAGGGTACAAACTGACGGAAGGGTCGACTCTACCCCCGCGAACAAAAACCACAGGTGATAACTTTGAATAAAATAACCATTTTTGACTCAACATTGAGAGACGGCGCTCAAGCAGAGGGCGTATCCTTTAGCGTAAAGGACAAGATAAAGATAGTAAAATCTCTTGACAGACTGGGCGTAGGCTATATAGAAGCAGGCAATCCCGGTTCTAACCCAAAGGATTTGGAGTTTTTTGAAAAGATACGCTCCGTAAGCCTTAAGCACAGCAAAATAGCCGCCTTCGGCTCTACAAGAAGACGCAATATCTCACCTGCCGAGGACGGAAACATACAGGCGCTTTTAGGCGCAGGCACAGATACCGTTGCCATATTCGGCAAGACGTGGGATTTCCATGTTACGGATATAATAGGCGCTACTCTCCATGAAAATATTGAGATGATATATGATACAATTTCATATTTAAAGGAGCAGGGCAAGGAGGTTGTCTTTGACGCCGAGCATTTTTTCGACGGCTATAAGAACAACAGCGACTATGCCATGAAGGCTCTCGGCGCTGCCGTACAGGCAGGAGCAGACTGCCTATGCCTTTGCGATACCAACGGCGGTACCTTCCCCGACGAGATATACACTATCACCCGTAAGGTAGTGGACGCCTTTGACGTAGTGGTGGGTATACACACTCATAACGACTGCGGTATGGCTGTTGCCAATTCGATTATGGCGGTAATGGCAGGAGCAGAGCACGTACAGGGTACGTTCACAGGCTTCGGCGAGAGATGCGGAAATGCCAATCTCTCCACAATAATACCCGATTTGCAGGTAAAGAAAGGGTATATGTGCATACCCGAGGAGAATATGAGTATGCTCACTCATACCGCAAGGGAAATAAGCGAAATAGCCAATCTTAAGCTCTCCGACAGAGAGCCTTTTGTAGGCAAGACGGCATTTGCCCACAAGGGCGGTATGCACGTGGACGGAGTATTAAAGGACAGCAGGAGCTTTGAGCATATAGACCCCTCCGTTGTGGGAAATGAAAGAAAATTCCTTACAAGCGAGGTGGCAGGCAGAACCACCATACTTTCCAAGATACAGAAAATAGCTCCATATATTGAGAAAAACTCAGACGAGACCTCAAGGATAATAGACAAGCTTAAGGAGCTGGAGTACGAGGGCTATCAGTTCGAGGGCGCAGACGGCGCATTTGAGCTGCTTATCAGAAAGGAACTGGGCAAGTACAAGCCCTTCTTTGAGCTTGAGACCTTCAAGATAATAGGCGAGCATCCCCCTCTTGCCGAGGGACAGACAGCCGCCGCTATGATAAAGATAAAGGTAGACGACGAAACGGAAATAACTGCCGCCGAGGGCGACGGTCCTGTAAACGCTCTTGACAAGGCGCTGAGAAAGGCTCTGGAGGTATTCTATCCGGGACTTGCGACGGTTCATCTTACAGACTATAAGGTAAGAGTGCTGGATTCCAATTCCGCTACCGCTTCAAAGGTAAGAGTGCTTATAGAGTCAAGCGACGGCAAAGACAGCTGGACTACCGTAGGCGTTTCAAAGGATATTATAGAGGCAAGCTGGATAGCTCTTGTGGACTCAATGGAATATAAGCTCATAAAGGATATAGAAGAAAAATACAAAAACTTTTTATAGGAGGATACAAACATGGGTATGACTATGACTCAGAAGATATTAGCCGCTCACGCAGGGCTTGATTCTGTAAAGGCAGGTCAGCTTATTGAAGCTAAGCTGGACCTTGTTCTGGGCAACGATGTTACTACGCCTGTTGCCGTTACCGAGTTTAACAAAATAGGTATAGACAAGGTCTTTGATAAGGAAAAGGTAACCATAGTGCCCGATCACTTTACTCCCAACAAGGATATAAAGTCAGCGGAGCATTGTAAGTATATAAGAGAATTCGCTCACGACAAGGAAATAAAGAATTATTTCGAGGTAGGTCAGATGGGTATAGAGCATTGTCTTCTTCCCGAAGCCGGTCTTGTGGTATCAGGCGACGTTGTAATAGGCGCTGATTCACACACCTGTACCTACGGCGCTCTTGGCGCTTTCTCCACAGGCGTAGGCTCTACGGATATGGCAGTAGGTATGGCAAGAGGCGTTGCCTGGTTCAAGGTACCTTCCGCTCTTAAATTCGTTCTTAAGAACAAGCCTGCCAAGTGGGTAAGCGGCAAGGATATAATTCTTCATATTATAGGTATGATAGGCGTTGACGGCGCTCTCTATAAGTCTATGGAATTTACAGGCGACGGCTTACAGTACCTTACCATGGACGACCGCTTCACTATTGCAAATATGGCTATTGAAGCAGGCGGAAAGAACGGTATTTTCCCCGTTGACGACAAAACTCTTGAATACGTTAAGGAGCATTCACAGAAAACTCCCGTTGTATACGAGGCGGACGCAGACGCAGAGTATGATGCGGTTTATGAAATAGATTTGTCACAGCTCAGACCTACTGTTGCATTCCCTCATCTTCCCGAAAACACCAAGACCATAGACGAGGCAAAGGGACTTGAGGTAGACCAGGTGGTAATAGGCTCATGTACAAACGGCAGAATAAGCGATATGAGAATTGCGGCAAATATACTCAAGGGCAAGAAAATAAATCCGAAGCTCAGAGTTATAATCCTCCCGGGTACTCAGAAGATATGGCTTCAGTGTGTTGAAGAGGGTCTTGCAAAGATATTTGTGGAAGCGGGCTGCGCATTCTCCACTCCTACCTGTGGACCTTGTCTTGGAGGACACATGGGCATACTTGCCAAGGGCGAAAGAGCCGTATCCACGACTAACAGAAACTTTATAGGCCGTATGGGTCATCCGGAGTCAGAGGTATATCTTGCAAGCCCTGCCGTTGCTGCGGCTACGGCTGTTACAGGCAGGATAACCGACCCTGAGGAAGTATAAAAGGAGGATAATTCAATGAAAGCAAGTGGAAAAGTATTTAAATACGGGGACAATATCGATACAGATGTTATTATCCCTGCAAGGTATCTGAATTCCTCCGACCCCAAGGAGCTTGCAAAGCACTGTATGGAGGATGCAATACATTCAACCGTGAATTTTGTGGAAAATGTTAAGGACGGCGATATAATAGTAGCCGAGAAGAACTTCGGCTGCGGCTCATCAAGAGAGCACGCTCCCATCGCTATTAAGGCAAGCGGTATTTCATGCGTTATTGCCAAGACATTTGCCAGAATCTTTTACAGAAACGCTATAAACATCGGTCTGCCTATACTGGAGTGCGAAGAGGCTGCCAACAGCATAGAAATGGGCGACGAGGTAGAGGTAGATTTCGATACAGGCGTTATTACAAACAAGACAAAGAACGAAACATATCAGGCAGAGCCATTCCCTGAGTTTATGCAGGAAATGTTCAGGGTCGGCGGTCTTATAGAGCAGACTAAGGTTAAGCTCGGAATAAAATAAATTCTTTCTAAAAAAGGTACTGAATAATAATACAGAATAACCCCGCCAGCCTCTCCTTTCAGGGGAGGCTGATAGGGAAGACGAGGTGTAAAAATGAATTATAAAATTGCAGTAGTAGCAGGCGACGGCATAGGCCCCGAGGTAATGGAGCAGAATATTGCCGTACTCAACGCCATAGGTAAAAAATTCAATCATACTTTTGAATATACTTATGTTTTAGGCGGCGGCTGCGCCATAGACAAATACGGCGAGCCTCTTCCGCAGGAAACCATAGACGTATGTAAGGCAAGCGATTCCGTGCTTCTGGGCGCAGTAGGCGGCTGGCAGTGGGATACTCTCCCAGGCGACAAAAGACCCGAAAGAGCTCTCCTTGGCTTAAGAGGAGCTTTAGGCTTATATGCCAATTTAAGACCCGCAACTCTTCACGACGCATTAAAGGACGCTTGTCCCCTTAAGCCGGAGCTTGTGGCAGACGGCGTTGACATTATGGTGGTAAGAGAGCTTACAGGCGGTATGTACTTCGGCGAAAAGGGCAGAAAGATGACCGACATGGGCGAGGCTGCCTACGATGTAGAGCAGTATTCCGTAAAGGAAGTTGAGAGAATTACAAGAACTGCCTTTGAAATAGCAAGAAAGAGAAACAAGCACGTTACAAATGTGGACAAGCAGAACGTACTGGAGTCTTCAAGACTTTGGAGAAGCGTTGTTCTTGAGGTTGCAAAGGACTATCCCGACGTAGAGCTTGACCACCTTTATGTGGACAATGCTTCTATGCAGCTTATTATGCGTCCCACTACATTCGACGTTATAGTTACCGGCAATATTTTCGGCGATATTCTTTCCGACGAGGCTTCTCAGATGACAGGCTCAATAGGTATGCTGCCTTCTGCAAGTCTTGGCGAGGGCACTCTCGGTATGTACGAGCCTGTACACGGCTCTGCTCCCGATATAGCAGGCAAGGATCTTGCCAATCCAATAGCTACTATACTTTCAGGCGCTATGATGCTTAAGTACAGCTTCGGCTTACTTGATGAGGCTAAGTGCATAGAGGACGCCGTTACAAAGGTTCTTGACTTAGGTTACAGAACAGGGGACATTATGAGCGAGGGTATGAAGCAGGTCGGCTGTAAGGAAATGGGCAAGCTGATTATCGAAAACCTGTGATAAATATTTGAATTTTCGGGGATATTTCCCCGAAAGTTCAGTATAAATATGAAAAAAGAGAGATTCTTTATGAAAAGATACATTATTTTATTATTGATGTTATTTATATTTGCAAATAATGTTTACGCCTACGACCCACCTTCCGACTGGGCGTTGGACGATGTGAACAGGGCAAGAGAAGAGGGTCTTGTTCCCGACTTTCTTATGGACGGATATGGAAATGCCACCATAAGACAGGAATTTTGCAAACTCTGCGCAAATACCCTTCGTGCATGGGGTATCACCGAAAAAGGCGAGACTGTTGTGACCTTCAACGACCTTACAAATGATAACGACGTAGACCCCGATATTCTTTTCTGCGCTTCTCTTGGTATAGTTTCCGGAACGGGAAACGGAAAATTTGAACCTACAAGATTTATAACAAGGCAGGAAGCGGCAAAAATGCTGTGCAATACCTATAAGGTACTTCTTGAAAGCCAAAACAAGGATATGGAATATGAACTTACATATCCCCATGTGTTCAAAGACGGCGACAAAATATCCCTCTGGGCAAGGAACGATATATACGCTATGTATCACTGCGGAGTTATGATGGGGGATACAAAGGGCAATTTTGACCCTTTGGGCAATTATACAAGAGAACAGTCTATATGCACATTTTTAAGACTGTACGACCTTAAAGACAACTATAATACAATTCCCGAGTATTATGTTGTAGGGGATTTTGAAAAAATATTATGCTCAAACTATGACGGCAGCTGCTATATGGACATAGTAGGGCGTGATATTACCAAATACGACCCGGAATATATAAACAGCTATTCTCAGCACTTTACATCACAAGACTTGGGCTGCGTGTATCCCATAGGTGAAAATTATATGCCCGTTCTGGCTTCCGCAGGTGCAGGCGTGGGCAGAGAAATTATTATAGACAAAACCGGAGACGATGTTACTTCCGGTTCGGGGGTAACGGGTGTTTTAAGTATAGACGGAGATATAGCCGCTGTTAGTGATTACGGATACAAATTGTACGACCTTAAGGCAAGAAAAATAATTTCCGTAAACGATACAACAAATATAAACTATATAGGCTGCGGTATGTATTCGGCTTTATATGAAGACGAAAAAGCGGGCGAGGGCGTTTTGTTTGCTTTTCTGGATAAAGACCTAAAGCCCATAACACCAAAAAAGTACAGGTACGTGGGTACAGCCCTTAACAATATGACCGTAGGCATTGACAAAAACGGCAATGCAGATATTGTAAACAACAAGGGCGATATTTTGAAAACATTTAAAATTGACCTGAAAACTTATAATATCAGCAGTATTTTCGGCACAAACGTTATCCTGGGAAACTTAAAAACATCACATTCGGAAATACTTCGCGTAGGCAGCGGAGAATATATTAAAAAATATGACACTGTGGAATTTATGGATAATGGTGAAATGCGTGCAGACGGCGAAATCCTTGATATAAACGGAAAGAAAAAATTCGACATTAAAGACAAGGGCTATGAGTTTGTTGTGCCAAGTTATGCTTATGATAATTTCTGGTTTGGCTTTGACCCCAAAACAAATACGTATGATGTTATAGATACAAAGGGAAATGTAATGGCGGAAGACATTTGCGAAAGGTTTTTTGTTTCCGACGGCGGCGGTATCTTCTGCGGCAAGAAGAGCGATTACGAGCTTGTGATGTTTGACGCCTTTGGCAAGGAAACAGGTAACGTAAAAACAGAGAGCAGCATTGAATCTTATTGTTTTATAAACGGACTTTTAAGAGTAACGTCAGATAAGGGTATAAATACCTATTATTTCCCTAATGGAGAACAGGCATCTTTCATTAATGCTGAATTCAGGTAGACTGTAAGGAAATGTGTAAGCTAATTATCGAAAACCTTTGATAAATTATCGGGTGTACAATAGTACACCTGATTTTCAAACAGGAATTTCAGCGAAATTCCTGTTTGAAAATCATAAAATAATAATTTATATATATGAATATACAAGGAGGAAGGCAAAAATGATAAGCGACAGAGTTAAAAAGGGTCCCGACAAGACGCCCCACCGTTCTCTTTTCAAGGCGATGGGCTATACAGACGAGGAGCTGGCAAGACCGCTTATAGGCGTGGTCAATGCTCAGAATGAGATAATACCGGGTCATGTTCATCTCGACAATATTGCAAAGGCTGTAAAGGCAGGCATACTTGCGGCAGGAGGCACACCGATAGAGGTTCCCGCAATAGGCGTATGCGACGGTATAGCTATGGGACACATTGGTATGCACTATTCTCTCCCTACAAGAGAGCTTATAGCAGACAGTGTAGAGTGTCAGGCTATGGCACATGGCTTTGACGGCTTAGTGCTTATTCCCAACTGCGATAAGATAGTTCCCGGTATGCTTATGGCAGCCGCTAGACTTAATATCCCCGCCATAGTATGCAGCGGCGGTCCTATGCTTGCAGGCACTATGGGCTGCGAAAAGCTGTCTCTTTCCAAGACCTTCGAGGCAGTCGGCGCTTATGAGGCAGGACTTATAAGCAGAGAAAAGCTCAAGGAATATGAGGACAAGTCATGTCCAAGCTGCGGCTCATGCTCCGGTATGTATACTGCAAATTCTATGAACTGTCTTTCAGAAGTAATAGGTATGGCTCTTCCGGGCAACGGCACTATTCCTGCCGTATACGGCGACAGAATAGGTCTTGCAAAGCACGCCGGTATGCAGATAATGAAGCTGGTGGAAAAAAATATAAAGCCGAGAGATATTATGAATGAAAAGGCTTTCAAAAACGCTCTTACAATGGATATGGCTCTTGGCTGCTCAACAAATTCAATGCTTCATCTTCCTGCAATAGCTCATGAAGCCGGCGTAGAAATCAACCTGGATATAGCAAATGATATAAGCTCAAAGACGCCTAACCTCTGTCACCTTGCTCCTGCAGGTCCTAACTATATTGAGGAGCTGAACCTTGTAGGCGGTATTCCTGCGGTAATGGCGGAAATAAACAAGCTGGGTTTACTGGAGCTTGACAATCCTACGGTCACATTAAAGACCGTAGGCGAAAATATAGAGGGTATAGAGGGCGCTGACGGCACTATTATAAGAAAGGCGGACAACCCCTATTCTCATACAGGCGGTATCGCAGTATTAAGAGGCAATATTGCCAAGGACGGCTGCGTAGTCAAGAGAAGCGCAGTAGCTCCCGAAATGCTTAAGCACAGCGGACCGGCAAGAGTGTTCACCTCTGAGGAGGACGCTATTGCGGCTATATTCGGCGGAAAGATAGTAAAGGGCGATGTTGTTGTCATAACATACGAAGGTCCAAAGGGCGGACCCGGTATGAGAGAAATGCTTTCACCTACATCTGCTCTTGCAGGCATGAAGCTGGATAAGGAGGTCGCTCTTATTACGGACGGTCGTTTCAGCGGCGCGTCAAGAGGCGCAAGTATAGGTCACGTATCTCCCGAAGCGGCAGCAGGCGGAAATATAGGTCTTGTGCGCGAAGGCGACATTATAGATATAGATATAAACGGCGGCAATATAAATGTAAGGGTAAGCGACGAGGAGCTTGCCGAGAGAAGAAAGGCGTGGGTAATCCCCGAGCCTAAGATAAAGACAGGCTATCTTTCAAGATATGCCAAGCTGGTAAGCTCTGCGGACAAGGGCGCTGTATTGAATTAAGGGGGAATGCCTGTGAAAAGGATTATAGCTGTTTTATTGTCCTTCATTATGCTGCTGACTATTACGGCTGCGCCTGTATCAGCTATGCAGGAGGATGTAAAGGCAGCATATATAAACGAGCTTAAGTGGCTTAGCAAGGCAGGTCATACAGGCACCTATTCAGACGGTGTGAGGACCTGGAGTGAGCAATGCCAAAATCCTACGGAGGTAGAATACTGCGCCTATGATATAAATAAGGACGGCTATAAGGAGCTTTGCGTTAAGATAGGCTGCTGCGAGGCTGATTATATGTATAAGTTCTACGGCTGCGAATATGGCAAAATAGTTTATCTGGGCGAAGAGGACGCAGGTCATTCGGCTCTTTATGAATGTGATATAAACGGCATATTCATACATCAGGGACACATGGGTGAGGAAACGCTTACAAGAGTTTCCAAAAACGGACATAGTCTTGCTTCAACACAGATATTTTACTATGATTTGAATCCGTTGCTTATGAAGGGCATAGATGCGGATTATCATTATCCCAAAAGATATATAGAAATGTATAGTGCCGACGACTATTCGGGCTTATATTAAATTCAACGGAGGTAATTATGTTATTAAACGGTTCTGAAATTTTGGTAGAGTGCCTTAAGGAGCAGGGTGTAGACACTATATTCGGCTATCCCGGCGGCGCTGTACTGAATATATACGACGCTTTATACAAGCATCAGCATGAAATAAAGCATTATCTTACGTCCCACGAGCAGGGCGCTGCCCATGCGGCAGACGGCTATGCAAGGGCTACGGGTAAGGTAGGCGTATGTCTTGCCACAAGCGGTCCCGGAGCGTGTAATCTCGTTACGGGTATAGCTACGGCGTATATGGACAGCGTACCGGTAGTTGCCATTACGGGCAATGTTGCCAACTCCTATCTGGGTAAGGACAGCTTTCAGGAGGTAGACATTACGGGCATAACTATGCCTATTACAAAGCATAACTTTCTTGTAAAGGACGTTACAAAGCTGGCGGATACTGTAAGAAAGGCATTCTGGATAGCCCGCAAGGGTCGTCCCGGTCCTGTGCTTATAGATATTACAAAGGACGTTACGGCGGCTATGTGCGAGTACACTCCGCAAAAGCCGATACCCGTTGAGAAGAGGGTACACACCATTACGGAGGAGGATTTGTCCGAGGCGGTTGAGCTTATACAGAATTCCGAAAAGCCTTTCCTCTACTGTGGCGGCGGCTGTATAAACGCCGAGGCTACGGAGGAGATAATAAAGCTGGTGGAGGGTCAGGATATGCCTGTTTCCTGTTCAGCTATGGGACTTGGTACTGTTCCCTCCGACCACCCGAACTATACGGGTATGATAGGTATGCACGGCACAAAGACATCTAACCTCCTTGCCAATGAGTGTGACCTTATTATAGCTATGGGCGCAAGATTCAGCGACAGAGTTGCAACTAATTTCAAGACATTTGCCCCCAATGCAAAGGTACTCCATATAGATATAGACCCTGCCGAGATAAGCAAAAACGTTCCTGCCTACTGCTCCGTAATAGGCGATGTAAACGAGGTATGCAAGCGCATAAACCAACGCCTTGAGAAAAAGGAGAGAAAGGAATGGCTTTCCGAGGTAGAAAAATATAAGGCTGAATATCCCCTTAAGTATGTACATGACGGCACGCTTAAGCCTCAGTATATTATGGAGAGGATAAACGCTATATGCAAGGGCGAGGAAATAATAGTTACAGAGGTAGGTCAGCATCAGATGTGGGCTTGCCAGTTTATAGAGAACAAGTATCCCAGACACTTCCTGTCCTCCGGCGGTCTCGGCACTATGGGCTACGGCTTGGGCGCTGCCATAGGCGCCAAGGTAGGTCAGCCCGACAAGGTAGTGTTCAATATTGCGGGAGACGGCTGCTTCTATATGAATCATATAGAAATGGCAACTGCCGTTGCAAACGACGTGCCTATAATAGAGGTCGTTATAAACAATCATGTTCTGGGTATGGTAAGACAATGGCAGGATCTTTTCTATGACGCAAGATATTCCCAGACCAATCTTGACAAGGCTACGGACTTTATAAAGCTGGGCGAAGCGTATAAGGCTGTTACATATAATGTAACAAAGCCGGAGGAGGTCGACGAGGCTATAAAGGGCGCTATAGCAAGCGGCAAGCCTGCCCTTATAGTATGCGAGATAGACCGTGACGAAAAGGTATTCCCAATGATACCTGCAGGCGAAAGCATTGACAGTATGATAACTCTTGACGAGTACGAGGGAAATTAATTATTCAGGGTCTCCGAGAACAGCTGCTCTCGGAGACCTTTTATTTATGCCGATATATAAACCAAGCTTACTCCTCTTGTATATTCCCTTAAAATGGTTTATACTTATAGTGAGGTGATATTATGGCTAAGAAGGAATACGACAGAGCAAAAATGAAGCCTGCCATAATGAGCAGTATTTGTACGGGCGAGCAGGTAGCAGGCTTTAAGGATATTGAAAAGGGTACGTTTACAGATGTAATGGCTATAAAAAGCGAAAAGGACTTAAAGAAATTCATTAAAATGTACGGTATAGACGAAAACGAAATAGTGAAAATGTGGTAGAGCTATGAATAATTCATTTTTCAAGGTCAGAGATATTATAATTATAGCTGCGATACTGGCTGCGGCGTTTATACTATACATAGGCATAGAATACACAAGCAGACAGGGGTACACCGCAGAAATACTTTTAAATAACGAGGTCATAAAAACCCTTGACTTAAGGGAGGATACACTGTATTCCCCCGAGGAGCTGCCGCATGTGGTATTTGAGGTAAAGGAAGGCAGCGTAAGGTTTATGGAATCCGACTGTCCCGATAAGATTTGTGTGAACACAGGCTATATAAATAAAAGAGGTCAGACGGCGGTGTGCCTTCCCAACAGACTTGTGCTGAGAATAAGGGGAAACGATGTGGATACTGTGCTGTGAGGTGTGTTATGAGCAAAACTAAATATATAACCTATATGGCAATGCTTCTTACTCTTACAATAGTGCTTTCCATATTCGAGTCAATGCTCCCCTCCTTTACGGCAATACCCGGCGTAAAGCTGGGACTTGCCAATATAGTCGTTATGTTTACGGTATTTTTTATAGGAAGGAAGCAGGCTGTGGCTCTCAATGTGGCAAAGGGCGTTTTTGCTGCCATAACGAGAGGAGCTGTGGCGGGAGTGCTGAGCCTTTGCGGAGGCTTGCTTTCCATACTTGTTATAATACTTCTTCTGAGTATATTCAAGGACAGAATTTCATATATGCTTTTGAGTATAGCAGGGGCTATATCCCACAATATAGGTCAGATAATAGCGGTATCCTTTATGCTGAATGTCTATGCCTATATGTATTTGCCTGTGCTTATAGTATCGGGAGTGGTAATGGGCAGCGTTACAGGCGTGCTTTTAAAGACGCTTATGCCTGTGCTTGCCTATCCTCTTAAGGAGGTGGGAAAATGAAAAGAATAATGCTCATTATTTTTATTATTCTCCTTACGGGCTGCGGCAAAGCGGAATACAATACCCAATATCTTGATGTATTCGATACCTATACCACATTTCAGGCATACTGCTCTTCACAACAGGAGTTTGACGAAATATCCCAAGGACTTCACAGCGAAATGACAAGGCTGAATAAACTTTTTGACATATATAACGATTATGAGGGAATTTCAAATTTAAAAGCAATAAATGACAATGCAGGCAAAAAGCCCGTAAGTGTGGATAAGGATTTGTATGAGCTTATAAAGGCAGGCGTAAATGCTTATGATGAGACAGACGGCTATATAAATATAGCTATGGGCTCTGTGCTGAAGGTATGGCATAATTACAGAGAGGAGGCTCTTGCCTCTCCCGAAAAGGCTGCTGTCCCCTCCTACGATGAGCTTTCGGAGGCGGCAAGGCATACGGATATAGGCAGTATAATACTGGACGATGATACAATGAGCGTATATATAAGCGATAAATATACATCCATAGACCCGGGAGCGATAGCAAAGGGATATGCTGCCGACAGGGCAAGGGAATATCTTGAAAATAAAGGCGTGACAGCTGCTCTTCTTAATCTGGGCGGCAATGTTATATGTCTTAACGACGATAGCAAGCCTCTGTGGAAAATAGGCGTGCAGAAGCCGGAGGAAGGCAGTTCGGAATATGTGTATAAGCTGGATTTAAATAATAAGTCCGCCGTTTCAAGCGGCAATTATCAGAGATATTATATGTATAATGGCAAGGTCTATCACCATATTATAGACAAAAATACGCTTATGCCTGCTGACAACAACAAGTCCGTTACCATAGTAAGCAATTCCTCCCTTGAGGGAGATATATATTCTACCTATCTGTTTATACTTCCATACTCCGAGGGCAGTAAAATTGCCGAGGAAAAGGGATTTGAGGCAGTATGGGTGGATAATGAGGACAAGGTAACTGCAAATGTTGCTCAAGGAAAGTAGCATTTCGACACATACAGACAAAGGAGGGATATTATGTACGACAATATAATAAACGCCATACGCTCAAAAACTGACTTTATACCAAAGGTTGCAATAGTGCTTGGCTCGGGTCTGGGGGCTCTTGCAAATGAGATAAAGGCTGCGGCTTCTGTGGATTACAGTGAAATACCCGATTTTCCCATATCTACCGTAGAGGGACACAGGGGCAGATTCGTTTTCGGCAATATAGGAAGAACTCCCGTAGTCATAATGCAGGGCAGAGTACACTACTATGAGGGCTACGATATGGATAAGGTAGTGCTGCCCATAAGGATAATGCGGCTTCTGGGCGCAGAAATCCTTATGCTTACAAATGCCGCAGGCGGTATTAAATTTGAGCTTTCTCCGGGAGATTTTATGGCTATAAAGGATCATATTTCCCTTTTTGTACCATCTCCCTTAAGAGGGAAAAATATAGACGAGCTTGGTCCGCGCTTTCCCGATATGACAAATATATATGACAGACAGCTTACGGAAATAATTAAAAAGAGCGCGGGGGACAACGGCGTGTTTATAAGAGAGGGCGTATATGCTCAGCTCAGCGGTCCTAATTTTGAAACGCCTGCCGAAATAAGGCTTCTGGAAAAGCTGGGAGTCGACGCCGTAGGTATGAGTACCGTCTGCGAGGCTATGACGGCAAGGCACTGTGGCATGAGGGTATGCGGCATATCCTTTATATCCAACCTTGCGGCAGGGCTTACGGACAAGCCTCTGAGCCATGAGGAGGTACAGGAAACGGCGGATAAGGCTGCTCCCTTGTTCAAGAAAATAATATTGTCTTCTGTTGAGAGCTTCGGGGGAATTTTATGATAAGGTTTTATAACTGCAGAATACTTACGGAAAACTACGAAATAGCCGAAAACAGCGAGCTGTGGGTAAAGGATAATAAAATTGAATATATAGGCAAGCATAAGGAGGGCGTGTTTGAGCGTGAAATAGACTGCAAGGGCAATATACTTATGCCCGGCTTTAAAAACGCTCATACCCATTCGCCTATGACCTTTCTGCGCTCCTATGCTGACGACCTGCCTCTTGACAGATGGCTTAATGAAATGGTATTTCCTATGGAGGCAAGGCTTACGGAGGAGGACGCCTATTATCTGACAAAGCTGGCTGTTGCGGAATATATATGCAGCGGCATTACATCTGCCTTCGATATGTATCTTTTTCCTCATGCCACAGCCGAGGCGGTAAGGGACACCGGATTCAGAATGACGCTTTGCGGCGCTGTGAATAACTTTACAAGCAGTCCCAAGGAGCTTGAGGAAAGCTATATCAAATACAATAATTATTGCGAAAACGTATCGTTTCAGCTTGGCTTCCATGCCGAATATACAACGGACAGGAGCATACTGGAGGACATTGGCGCTATTGCCAAAAGGTATAGAGCCCCTGTTTCCGCCCATTGCTCTGAAACCAAAAAAGAGGTGGAGGAGTGTATACAAAGGCATGGCAAAAGTCCCGTTGAGCTTTTTAACGATTTGGGACTTATTGACTATGGAGGAAGTCTTTTCCATTGTGTGCATTTAAGCGATAAGGATATTGAAATATTAAAGGAAAAAGACATAACGGCAGTTACAAACCCTGCCTCTAACTGCAAGCTGGCAAGCGGTATAGCGCCCCTTTCTGTTCTTGATGAAAGAGGCGTAAGGCTGGCAATAGGCACAGACGGTCCTGCAAGCAACAACGCTCTTTCCATGTTCAGAGAAATGTATCTGGCAACGGCTCTGCAAAAAATACGGCAAAATGACGCCTCTGCCCTTGTGCCGGAAAGAGTGATAGAAATGGCGTGCAAAAACGGAGCATACGCCATGGGTACTGATAACGACTGTCTTAAGGAGGGCAGGCTTGCCGATATTACGGTAATAGATATGCACAGACCCAATATGCAGCCGGAAAACAATATACTTAAAAATATAGTATACAGCGGCGGCAACGAAAATATAGCGCTGACTATGGTAAACGGCAGTATACTCTATGAAAAGGGCGAATTTTATATAGGCGAGGATATTGAAAGGCTGTATGAAAAATGCAGAAGTATAACGGAAAGGATAAAAAAGGCGTCTGTCGGCACATTGTTCTGACAGCTGCCATGGATATAAGCTATGTCTAAAAGGGATAAGGATATAAAGACAAACGCAATGCGCATACTGGACAGAAGTAAAACGGAGTATAGCGTAGTCACATACGAATGCGACGAATTTACAGACGGAGTATCCATAGCCAGAAAGCTGGGAGAGCCGGAGCAGCTTATGTACAAGACCCTTGTAACGGAGGGAAAAAGCGGCGAATATTTTGTTTTTGTGATACCGGTAGCCGAGGAGCTTGACCTTAAAAGGGCGGCTAAAAGCGTAGGCGAAAAGTCCGTTGAGATGATACACGTAAAGGACATAAACAGGGTAACGGGCTATATAAGAGGGGGCTGCTCGCCCTTGGGTATGAAAAAGAGCTTTGTTACCGTTGTTGACAGCAGCGCGGAAAAACTGGATAAAATGATAATAAGCGGAGGGCGCATAGGCTCTCAGATAATACTGAAGCCCAAGGACCTTATAAAGGTAACGGGAGCGAAATTTGATGTAATAATACATGGGGAGAATTGATATGGAGCTGGCGTTTATAGCATTTCGGAAAATGCTCGTAATGTTTATTATACTTATAGCGGGAGTTATAGCCTATAAGACAAGGATAGTGACAAAGGAGGGCAACGCAACCCTTTCGGATTTGCTTTTGCTTATAGTAAATCCCGTAGTTATATTTATGAGCTTTCAGACGGATTTTACAGAGGAGCTTTTTATAAGGCTGTGGATATCAATAGGCTTTGCATTTATATGCCACGCCATAGCAATAGCTGTTTCCTATATTGCCATAAGCCGTAAAAACGAGAGCTTCGATATAGAAAGGGTATCCGCCATATATTCCAACTGCGGCTTTATAGGCATACCCATAATAAACGCCCTTTTCGGACAGGAGGGAGTTTTTTATCTGGCGTCCTATATAGCCGTTTTCAACATACTTCTGTGGACACAGGGCTATATACTTATGACGGGAAAGACTGACATAAGGCATATAATAAAGGGAGTATGCTCTCCCTGCGTTATAGCGGCGGTACTGGGAATAATATGCTTTTGCCTTAATATAAGGCTTTTTGCCCAGGCTGACGAGGCTTTTACCCATATTGCAAATATGAATACGCCTCTTGCAATGATAGTTGCAGGCGTTACAATGGCGCAGTCGGATTTGCTCAAAGCCGTAAGGAATGTAAGGCTTTATTACGTATGCTTTTTAAAGCTCATAGTAATACCCATAGCCGCGGCGTTTGTGCTTAAGCTGTTCAATGCCGACAATGTGCTTACAATGACCTCCGTTATAGAAACTGCCTGTCCCGTAGGCGCATCCTGTACTATGTTTGCTATACGCTATAACAGAAACGCCGTGTACGCTTCGGAGCTTTACACAATTTCTACTCTTCTTTCGGCGCTGTCCCTGCCTGTCGTAATAATGGCGGCGGAATTAATGTAAACTTATTGTGGACAAAAGTATTTAAAAATGATATAATTATATTGAATGTAAAGAGATGGGTATTCAAAACTACTTTACGAGGGAGTTAAAATGAAAGAATTAGTTATAGGCAATATAAGAGCAAAGATTCCTATAATACAAGGCGGCATGGGCGTAGGCATCAGTCTGCACTCTCTTGCGGGCGCTGTTGCGAGAGAAGGCGCTATTGGCGTTATAAGTGCTGCTCAGCCGGGTTTTCGGGAGGAGGATTTTTATACAAACACTACCGAAGCCAATATGAGAGCTCTTGCAAGAGAGATAAAGCTGGCAAAGGAAATATCAAAGGGCGGTATTATAGGCGTGAACATAATGGTGGCGGCAACCCACTATGAGGAGTATGTAAAGTGCTGTATAGAAAACGGCGCAGATATAATAATATCCGGCGCAGGTCTGCCTATGGATTTGCCAAAGCACGCGGCAGGCTCGGACATAAAGCTCGCCCCCATAGTTTCTTCCGCAAAGGCGTTTAAGGTAATACTTACACGCTGGCTAAAGAAATACGACAAGGTAGCCGATCTTGTGGTAATAGAAGGTCCGAAGGCAGGAGGTCATCTTGGCTTTAAGGCAGACGAGGTTGAAGGCATAGATAATTTTGACGACGAGATACTTAAGATACTGGAGACCAGAAACGAGTTTGAGGAAAAGACGGGCAAAAAGATACCCGTTGTTTTCGGCGGCGGCGTATACACAAGAGAGGATATAGACCATTGTATTAACGACTTGGGTCTGGACGGTGTGCAGATGGCGACACGCTTTGTAGCCACAGAGGAATGTGATGCGGACATAGCCTTTAAGCAGGCGTATATAGATGCTAAGAAAGAGGACGTCGTTATAGTAAAAAGTCCCGTAGGTATGCCCGGCAGAGCCCTTAACAACAATTTTATCAAAAACATAGTGCCAAAGGGCTGCAAGGTAACAAGGTGCTTTAAATGTCTTTATCACTGCGACCCTGCCACAACGCCGTACTGTATATCCGCAGCTCTTTTCAACGGAGCGAACGGAGATTTGGACAATGCGCTTATATTCTGCGGAGAAAACGTGTACAGGCTTGATAAAATGACTACTGTAAAGGAGCTTATAGACGAGCTGACAAAATAAATATTCAACTTAAAGAGGATGACATGGGGGGAGAGTCACCTGGCATATCAGGGGATAGTGTCGTCCTTTTTTGCAGAAAGAGGTTCATATAATGGATAATACCCCTATAACAGACAACAGCGTTCTTCTGGAGCTTGCGGACAAAATGAAGCGCGAGGCAACAAGGGAAAACAGGCTGTTTTTCATACAGAGGCTGCTTGGCTCATCACTTATACTGCCCGTAATGGTCAGTCCCGAGCCTGTGAACAATACAATACCGGAGGATGCGGAGGTCAGCTTCATATCCATGAAAACAGGCAGCGGCTTCAATTATCTTGTTACATTCACCTCTATGGAGGAAATGAACAAGTGGAATAAAAATCCCAATAAGCTCTATTTCATAAGGCGATACAACAGTATAAAGAATATAATACTGGAGGATAAGGAGGGCTACGACGGCTTTGTAATTGACCCATGCGGCTGTAATATAGCCGTCAGAAAGGATTTCCTCATGGGCGTAGAGAGAGTGAACGACCCCACAATGGTAATACGTCCCGAAAGGGTGGAAACAGAGGGAAACCTAGGACTTATGGCAGTCAAAAACCCGCCGAAGGCTCTTACGGACGCCCTTGTGAAATACATGAGGACAAGAAAATGTATAAGGTCTGCCTACATAATGCAGACTATAAGAAAGGGAGAGGACAAGGCGACACCTATTATTATAATAGACTTTATTTCCGAAGGAAAAGGACTTAAGGAGGAGTTTGACGGAATTGCGGCAGCCGCCCATACCGTTATAAAAAAAGGCGAAAGCATAGGACTTATGCCCTCCTTTGATAAAATAGCGCGAGAAAGTATAAAAGGCATAGAGCCATTTTACAAGAAGTGAGGAAAATATATGAGCAAGAGATTTACCCATATAATGGAAAAGGTAAAAAATGAAAATACAAGAGAAGCCAAGACCGAGTTCATAAACGAGCTTCCAAAAGAGAGCTTCCTTGTGCCCATGATCGCCAAGACTAAAAAGAATGAAAACGGCAGAGAAATAATAAGCGAGATCTCCCATTTCTCCATTGCCTCAGAGGGTCACAGCTATCTTATGGTGTTCACCTCCGTAGACGAAATATCCAAATGGAGAGACGACGTTCAGTTTTTGGAGCTGGATTTTCCTGCTATAATGAGCCTTGTGGAAAAGGAGGGCGTAGGCTATACCGGTATCGTAATAGACCACAGCGGTACCAATATGGCAATAGGCAGAAATATACTTGAAAAATTGAAAAAATAATATTGACAAACTTAACATGATGTGTTATTATATCAAAAGTGCCGTAGACAGCAGGTGACCCAGTGTCTCAAAGCGTAAGCGCCAGCCGAGGATACATCATTTTTGATTTGTATTTACCACTCTCTGTCTGCCGACAGAGAGTTTTTTTATACGGCTCATATTAATACAGGAGGTGTAAAAGTTATGGCTAATGTTGAACAGAAGCAGGTCGTTGTAAACGAGATCAAGGAAAAGCTCGAAAAGGCTACTTCCGCTGTATTGGTTGATGCCAGAGGTCTTACAGTTGCTCAGGATACTGATTTAAGAAAGCAATTAAGAGAAGCAGGCGTAGACTATAAGGTTTACAAGAACACCATGATGCACTTTGCAGTAGAGGGTACCCAGTACGAAGGCTTAAAGGACTACTTTGAAGGTCCAAGCGCTATTGCTATCTGCTACGAAGACCCTACGTCTGCCGCAAGTATCATCAACAAGTTCAGAAAGAACGCAAAGGTTCTTGAATTCAAGGCAGGCGTTATAGAGGGAACTTGCTACGACGCAGAGGGCATGAAGGCTGTTGCCGACATTCCGTCAAGAGATGTTCTTCTTTCAAAGCTGCTTGGCAGCTTCAAGTCCCCTATGGGTTCTTTTGCAAGAGTTATTCAGGCTATTGCAGACAAGGGCGGCGAGGCTGCGCCGGCAGAGGCTGCGGAAGCTCCTGCGGAAGCATAAAATGCGCATAAACTTTAACTATTAACAATTTTTATATCATCAGAAATGGAGGATAACAAAATGGCTAAATTATCTATTGAAGAAATTATTGCTGCTGTTAAGGAACTTACTGTTCTTGAGCTTAACGATCTTGTAAAGGCTGCTGAGGAAGAATTCGGCGTATCTGCCGCTGCCGGTATGGTAGTTGCTGCAGGTCCTGCTGCAGGCGGCGAGGCTGCTGAGGAGAAGACTGAATTCGACGTAGAATTAACTGAAATCGGCTCTGAGAAGATCAAGGTTATAAAGGTAGTAAGAGAAATAACAGGTCTCGGTCTTAAGGAAGCTAAGGAATTAGTTGACAGCGCACCAAAGGTAATCAAGGAAGGCGCTTCTAAGGAAGACGCTGACAGCTGCAAGGCTAAGCTTGAGGAAGTTGGCGCTAAGGTTACATTAAAGTAATTTTTTACACCGTATTAAAAAAGCTGTTCCGTTGTGACAAGGTCATAATGGAACAGCTTTTGCGTGTCGATAAAATCGACACGCTTGAAAGAAATGCTTTTTGGCATTTCTTTCAGATAACTAAGGTAGGAACCAGCCGTGTTTTCTGTAATTTAGGCATTTATGCCTAAATTACAGAAAAGTTCCTGTCCTCGGAGGAAGTGAATTCCTCCTGCGGATTAAGGTCTGCGACGCTTTTTTGCAAACTGTTCTTTACTTGAAATTCATATTTCCTATCAATATGTTGTTTTTCGACAGCCTGAGTTGTTCTGTTGTAGCAAGGTCATAATGGAACAGCTTTTTGATTGTGGGGAAATTTTTGTTTATATACGTGTCGACTCTTCAGTCAGTCACGTTCAAAAACAATTTACTCCAAAATTTTTGACGTGACTGACAGCTTCCCTTCTCTGAAGGGACGCCTTAAGTATACGATTTCTAAAGTTGCTTATTTACTTTGAAAGACGAAACCTGAGCCGCCGCCAATACCCCAGCCTCCCCTAGCCCGTCAGGGCGTCGGAGGGGAGGGGGACCGCCGTTAGGCGGTGGAAGGGTCGTTCCAAAGCAAAGGCAATACCATATTACAATAAACAAAGCTTCAACACCTCTGCGCTCCATATAACACATCTGAGGCTTAAAGGCTATTTGGCAGGCCTCTTTTTCGGCTTTGGCTTTGGCAGCTCTTCATACATAGCATTAAATAAGCCTGTCAGAAAATCCTTATTGTCGACCTCCTCCACCAAAAGCATTTCCTTTGCGCCATTGTAGGGCAGCTCGCGAGCAGAATCGGGCATGAGCCTGACTGCTGATTTTGTCGGTTTTACAAGCAGTCTGTCGTCATATATACCGCCTATAATTTTACCGCGATAATAAATAATATATTCTCCCATCATAGCGCGATATGTTATTTCGTCCAATTCGGATAACTGTTCTAAAATAAATTCCAGGTATTCTTTGCTTGATGCCATGACATTTCCTCCTGTTTCATTTACTGTACTTAAGTCCAACTGTTTGGCAGCATTACGTCTTAATCCTTTCTCAGCTTTACTACCCTTGCGGCGTTTCGTCTGTTGTCGTCGCTCATCTGGGCGTAGTGCTTCCTTGTGGTATTTACGTCCTTGTGTCCCAGCACATCGGCAACAAGGTAAATATCCCCTGTTTCACGGTAGAGAGCAGTACCGTATGTGCTTCTCAGCTTATGGGGAGATATTTTCTTAAGAGTGGTGACTCCCGCATATTTCTTTACAAGATTCTGCACGGCTCTTACGCCTATTCTCTTTCTCTGTGTAGAGAGGAAAAGGGCGTTTTCATTTCCGGGCAGAGGATTCATTTCATATCTTTCGGAAAGATAGGCTTTTAGAGCCTCCTCAACCTCCTCGCCGAAGTATATTACCATTTCCTTGCCGCCCTTTCGTATTATCCTTACGCCGTTTGTGTCGAAATCTATATCGTCTATATCTATTCCTACACACTCGGATACTCTCATTCCCGTACCCAGAAGAAGCGTGACTATTGCCAAATCTCTTTTGCCTGTAATATGGGTGTATGCCTTCTGCTTTTGTGTCAGCTTATCTCCCGTTTCTATTACATTCAGCAAATCGACAGTCTCGTTAGGCTCAAGCCTTACAATATTTTTCTCATGTATTTTAGGCGTATTTACAAGAGCCGCAGGATTGGACTTTATTTTTTCCGTCCTATAGAAGTATTTGAAAAGTCCTCTTACGGCAGCCAACTTTCTGGACTTGCCGTTTTCCCCGTTTTCCTTTTCAACTCCCTCCTCGGAAATATAGTAGCTTATATATTCCATAAATTCGTTAAGGTCGGAAAGCTCTATTTTTTCCAAATCGGCAAGCACAAGGCTTTTTACTGTCCTGCCCTCGAACTTGGGACTTTCCTCTGTAAGATAATTGAAAAACACTCTGAGGTCGTAGGCGTAGGCAAGACGTGTCCTTGCCTGTGTAGTGTTGGCTATATCCATGAAATACTCGCGGCAGAAGGAGGGCAAATCCTTCATTACCTGTCTTAGCTTAAGTATATTCTTGTTTTTTTCCTCACTGTGATAATCCGCTTTCATCTGTTCTCCACCCCTCTATATAAGAACGCTTTATGGCATTGAACGTTCTGTCTTCAAAATGGTCGTATCTCTTGCCGAGCTTTTTGACCATGTTTTTGATTTCCTCTCTTGAGGTATTGCCGTCAGCCCTGCACTTATTTTTTACAACGGGAAGACCCTCCCGCTTTGCAAAACCCTTTACATCTCTTTCGGGAACGTATATGAGAGGACGTATAGACGCTATTTTTCTTCTGCTCAGATAGGTATAGGGGCTGAAACAGTGTATCCTGCCTTCGTAGAGCAGCGCCATAAGAAATGTTTCTATAACGTCGTCACGGTTATGCCCAAGCGCTATTTTGTTGCAGCCAAGCTCGTCCACCTTGCTGTTGAGAGCGCCCTTTCTCATTTTGGCGCAGAGGGCGCAGGGATTCTTTTCCTTACGCTCGTCAAATATTATCTGCCCTATGTCCGTTTCCACTATTGTATAGTGTACGCCTATTTTATCGCAAAATTCCCGTACAGGCGAAAAATCCATACCCTCGAAGCCAAGGCTTACTGTTATTGCCTCCAGCTCGTATTTTTTGGGATAGAATCTTTGCATTGCTCTGAGAGCTGCAAGGAGGGTAAGACTGTCCTTGCCTCCGGAAATCCCTACGGCAACTCTGTCGCCATCCTCTATCATATTGTAATCCTGAACAGCACGTCTTACAAGACTTAATATCTGCTGCATCTTCATATAATCACCTCATAGATATAATTATAAATATTTGCAGTCAAAAAATCAACTGTTGACTAATCCTTGAATTTGAAATATACTGTATTTAATAGGCTATAAGGAGATATTTATATGAAAAATACTATTATACGACAGGCAAGAGCCGAGGATGTGCCTGCAATAAACGATATACTCAATTACGCTATATTGCACACCAATTACAACCTAAATGAAAATCCTCGCTCTATTGAGGATGCGGAGATATGGTACAAGGAGCATATAGATGAGGACTATCCCATAGTGGTAGCGGAAAAGGACGGAAATGTCGTAGGCTGGGCGTCTCTTTCGTGGTTCAGAAAGTTTTCGGGCTACAGGACTACTGCCGAGGTATCCGTGTATGTTTCTCATCAGTACAGGCACAAGGGCATAGGCACTATGCTTGTAACGGAGCTTGAACGCCTTGCAGGAAAGTATCATATACTCATAGCCGTTATTACAGACAACAATACGGCGAGCCTTTCTCTCCATAGCCGCTGCGGTTTTGTGCCTATGTGTACTTTCAGAGAGCTTGCCTATAAGAATGGCGAATACGTTTCCGTTACCTTTATGACCAAAAAACTGAATTGATATTATATTGTTAGGGTGTTGAATAGTATTTACCATAATCCCCAACCGAACTATTACACAACAGCCTTATTTTTCCATTTTCCGTTTTTATATCGCAGTATAAAGCATACGCTTCTCACACACCAGTCCAGCACCATAGCCACCCATATACCGAAAACGCCAAGACCCATGTATTTGCCTATTACATAGCTCATTATGACTCTGCATATCCACATGGATACAATGGAGGTCGTCATAGCGAATTTAACATCTCCCGCCGCTCTGAACACAGAGGGCAGAGTGAATGACAAGGGCCATATAAGCATGGCGCAGGTGCCGTGGAAATACAGTATCTTAGAGGTCGTGGCAGCCGTAAGCTCGGATAGGTTATAGGCTTTCATTATCTGAGGCATTATAAGGAATGTAGAGCCTACGGTCAGTATTATGAATACATAAGAAAATATATGGAGCTTTTTGGTATAATAGCTTACCTGCTCATAGTCTCCTGCGCCTACGCAGCGGGCTATGACAGTTATAACGGCAAGTCCCGCCGCCTGTCCCGGCAGTATATGGAATGCCGCAATAGTGTTTGAAACGGCATTTGCCGTAATGGCGTAAGTGCCGAATGTGGACACAAGGCTCAGCACAAGGAGCTTGCCCAGCTGGAACATACTGTTTTCCATGCCGTTCGGCACGCCTATGTAGAGTATTTTGCCTACTATATTTTTGTGGAAGCTGTATTTAAGCGTTTTTCTTATATGGAGGGGCAGCTTTTCGTTGAAAAGGAGTACAATTATAAGCACGGCGGCAACTATTCTGGACACAAGTGTGGGAATGGCTACGCCTGCCGTACCGATGCGCGCGCCGTATACGAGAATGGCGTTGCCTATAACGTTTATTACATTCATTATTATTGAGACCGTCATGGATACCCTTGAATTGCCCATAGCGCGGAATATGGCTGCGCCGCCGTTGTATACTGCTATAAAGGGTATTGAAAGCGCCACTATTTTGTAGTATATATCGGAATGGTGCGCTACCTCCTCGGTAATAGAGCCGAAAACGGTGCTGAATATTATGCCTTGGAAAATATACATTATTATCATTATAACAACGGCTATAATCATTATGAACCACACCAGCTGCTCAGAGGCTGTACAGGCGTTTTCACTGTCGTTCTGACCTAGGTATTGACCTGCCACCACAGCGCCGCCTGTGGCAAGAGCCGCAAATACATTTATAAGCAGTATCATAATGCTGTCCACAAGGGATACGCCGGAAACGGCGGATTCACCTACGGAGGAGATCATCATAGTATCGGCTATGCCCACCAGTATTGCCAGAAGCTGCTCCACTATAAGAGGCAGTATAAGCACCGCCAAATCTCTGTTTGAAAATAAATAGCCGCTTTTGTCTTTACTTGCCATATTTACCACTCCCAATCAATAGTTATATTCCATATTTTTTGCAAAATTGCCGAGCCGCAAGTCACTTGCCCATACAAAAAAATAAGGGACACCGCGTCAAAGCTGCGGCATCCCTCTTGTGTAACCTACTATTCCTCAAGCTCTTCTATTTCATACTCTCCGTCGTCCGTCTCCTCGTCAAGCATTGCCATAAATGCCTCCTCCACAATGTCGAATTCCTCGTCTGTTTCGATATTGCGAAGCTCAAAGCCGTCCTCGTTGTCGGTTTCGACATATTCGTATATATATGCCTCCTCACCGTCGTCGGGAACAAGGGCTATGTATTCCTTGCCCTCTATATCCTCTACCTCGAATATGCCGACTACGGCGCACCTTACCTCCGTGTCGTCTTCAAGACGCAAGGTCATATACTGCACGTGTTCGTGACCGCAGTCGCAGCCGTCGTCATGAGTATGCTCATGCAGCTCTCTGTTATCCATATCACCCATAAAAATATCCTCCTTTGATATAAATTCAATTTAATTATAGCATAATTCCTCTGTAAAAAACAACAGTATAAATGTTTAAAATTTTAGTTATCTTCCATATTTTTCCTTATTTTTTTTGTCAGCAGCTTAACTATTAAAAGTCCTGCCCCTACCGTGACTGCGGCAGCAAGCAGAAGGACTGCCGCCAGCCTCGGCGATAAGCCTGCCTTACAAAGACTGTATATATATAATGCTCCCAATATGCCTATAAGTATAAGGCATATAAAATATATTTTTTTCATAGCGTCACCCTTTTTAATGATACCATATTTTTCTGTATTATGCAAAGGAATTGCTTTTTGCCGATATATGAGTTATAATGAAATTATATAGAGGTAAGGAGGAAAATATATGAGTATAAGGGAATTAAGAGAGGAAACCAAAAGAATTTTCAAGGAAGCAGGCGTGCATCCCTATATTACGCTTATAGGACTGTATCTGCTTGTATATGTATTCAACTTTATCGTACAGGCGATAATTGTCGCTGTCGGCGGAAACAAAATGTCTGCCCTTTCGGTAGTATTGTTCGGGGCGGCGTATATAGCCATTTTTGTTTTTTCCTTATGGGCAGCTCTCAGCTTGGGCTGGTATTATATGAGGATGACAAGAGGGGAAAGAGCAAAGGACTCCTTTAAAATGGCGTTTCACAGTCTTCCGGGATTTATATGCTATTCCCTTATATATTCCGTAGGCTGCGGTATTGCTGTGATATTTCTTCCCCTTGTTATAATAATGTTTCTTTCCGCAATAAATGCAAATACCGCTTTTATAGTTATATTTGCCGCAGTTATGCTCATAGGGCTTATATATATAAGCATTGTATTTTCACTTAGTCCCTTCTGCTATTATGACAGAGGAGAAAAGACCATTATTCAGACTGTCATAAGTAATTTTAAGGTGACAAAGTATCATAAGCTCGGCATATTTAAGGTAATGCTTGCATACTGTATACCTATGCTCGTAATGTATGCCATAGCCATAGGCTG
The DNA here is from genome assembly GCA_947628755.1 of uncultured Clostridia bacterium. GTDB lineage: Bacteria > Bacillota > Clostridia > Lachnospirales > CAG-274 > CANPXH01. The sequence goes on from CANRBC010000011.1 coordinate 29,805, forward strand.
CTTCGTATATCTTGCCATGGTCATTCAAAGTCAGACCTCCATTAAGCCGTATACCATAGTATTTGCCCTTATAATGTTAGCCGCATTTATAGGCACGGCTGTCTATATGATATGGATGATACCCAATCTTTTAACTAACTTGTGTATAATATATAATGATATAACAGGCTTTACAGCAGAAAATACCGAGGAAAGCAATATTGAGGCTACGACCTCTGCAGATTTGCAATAATGTAAAAAAACGCCCCTTTCGTTCACCGCAGCTTATTTAAGAGCAATTTTCCCAAATACGGCGGCGAAAGGGGCGATATTGCGTAGATATATTATCCGTCTATACATACCCTTCCAAGCACCTCCGCCAGTCTTTCGACGGAGTTATTTATTTCCTCTACGGTATTTGTCTGAGCGCCCAGCTCTATTAGCATACTCTTGTCTTTAAAATGCAGGGAATAGCGATAGGCGTTGAGATAAATTTTTCTTGTAAGGTTGGGATAAAGCTCGTTCATAGCCAGCTGCATTTTAAGGCTGAGCGCCAGATTTGTGACGAGATAGGGATTTTCAAGTCCGTTTATGCTCTTTAGCTTGCCGTTATCCCATTTTGCGCAAAGTCCGTTGAAGAACATAACCTTGGCGCATTTTTCCCCCTTGTCCTCAGTCACAAGCCTAAGATTTTCGTTTACTCCGTCTCTGTGCAAGTCTATTACAAGCTGTATAGAGGGATTTTCCTTTACTATTTGGGCTATAACAGGCTCTGCTCTTTCATAAGCTCCGTCTCTTTGCACAGCTCCGTTTACCACATCGAAGCGGTCTGTAATATGTAAACACTCTATACCGTATTTGTCCTCTATAATGCTTTTAAGATATTCTCCTGCTCCTATTACGCCCTCGTTCACATTTTTGCTGTCGGCAAACATTTCGCTGCCGTGGGTATGGAATATAAGTATTTTCGGTCCGTCTGCTTCCTTATTGCCGATAGTCACATCGGTATCCATAAGCCTATCTATATCGAAAAGCTGCGGCGACATACCGGTTTTCTTGTCCACAGCGTAATAATATTTTCTGAGATAGTCTATATCCCTCATTTTTTCTCTGTCAAAGGAGGGTGTGTACTGCTCCGTAAGAGTATCGGAAACCGTAAGGGAAGCGTCGCCCATTTCATAGAAGGTCACATCAGACGCCACCTTGTCCGAATATTCCTCGGAGCATATAAAAGCTCCCTTTAAAAACACAGATAATATGACCAGAAAAACAAATAGCCTTTTCAAAAACACATCACTCCGAAAAACAGTATCCTTACAGGAAAATCTATGCCAAAATACTGCCGATTAGTACAAATTGACAAAAAAACAAGGCTAAATTCAATATAATGAACAAAAATTTAGGGGGGGGGTAAAATTCACATTTTATTCACGACTGACAATATTTTTTGGTGTAGAATAACATTACGATTATATTACAAAAGTATGTCCTGAGGTATGGCTTTAGGGGAATCTTATACCTTAACATACGGCTGTAAAATTAAATAAAAAAATAAAAAAAGGAGGCCTAAACCCCATGAAAAAAGGCTTAAAAAGATTTTTAAGCTCAATGCTGACGGCAGCTATGGCAGTATCCTGCATAGCCATAGCCGATACAAGCTCCGTCGGCATAGAAACGGCGCAGTCGGTACAGGCGGCTGTGAATTACTCCGGCGATGTTAATATTACGGAAGCGGGCGGCTACCAGGAGGGCGCTTATGTTGAATGGAAGGACTATACAGGCGCCGTTCAGTATGTAGTTTCATACCAGCTTTCAGGCGGAGAGTGGGTAAGGATAGACGACCAGCTCATAAGGCGCTATTCAGACCATTGGAGAGCGGATATGGTAGGACTTAGGGCAGGCACATACAGTATCAAGGTAGATGCCTATACCTCTGCATCCGCATTCAAAACAAGTACGGTAAGCAATATTTCCGTAATTGCTTATGACAGAACAGGCTTTGCCTTTACGGCAGGCGGCAACACCGATACTCCCGGCGCTTACGATAAAAACGGCGAGCTTAAGAAAGGAGCAACCGTTCTTTATGTAACCCAGGAGAATATCGACACCATTACTCTTACCGAAGGCGGACTTACAGGCAAGGGCTTCGGCGAGGGCGGCATCACCTCCGAAAGCGTACACGGTAAGCTGGCAAGTCCGGGACCTCTTTGTATCAGAATAATAGGTACTGTAAAGCCCGGTTCATCAGACCGTATTTTAAGAGTAAAGGCAAGCAAGAAATATAAGAATATGTTCGTTACCTTCGAGGGTATAGGCGAGGACGCTTTCTTAAACGGCGGCTTTGATATTCAGCACTCAGCCAATGTGGAAATAAAGAACCTTGGCGTAGGCAACTTTACGGACGACGGTATTTCAATACAGTCAAATAACAAATATGTATGGGTACATAATGTAGATTTGTACTACGGCGCGCAGGGCTCAGACGCAGACCAGGTAAAGGGCGACGGCTCACTTGACGTCAAGATAGATTCTCAGTATTGCGAGTTTTCATACAACCACTTCTGGGATGCGGGCAAGTCATCTCTTTGCGGTATGAAGAACGAATCAGGACCTAACTATATTTCTTATCACCACAACTGGTTCGACCATTCCGACTCCAGACATCCGAGAATAAGAACAATGTCCGTACATATTTACAACAACCTTTTCGACGGCGTAGCCAAGTACGGTGTAGGCGTTACATACGGCGGTTCAGCCTTTGTGGAGAACAATGTATTCAGAAATTGTAAGAAGACAATGCTTACATCTATGCAGGGTACGGATATAGCAGGCGGCAAGGGTACTTTCTCCAGCGAGAACGGCGGCGTTATAAAGGCTTATAACAACAGCTTTATAAACACCGGCGAGCCTGTATACTACAGCTCAAGCAACAATGTGGAATATGACGCATACAAGGCTACGACAAGAAATGAAACAGTTCCTGCAGCAGTCAAGGCTAAGCAGGGCGGCACTACATACGACAATGCTGGTCTTGCTCCGAGCAAGCTGGCCACACCCGACGCAGTAGACAGCGTTGTCTCAAGCGTAGAGAAATATGCAGGCTCTGTAGGCGGCGGCATAATCAAGGACAAGGCGCAGTATGAGGTATTTAACGACAGCACGGATTACGGTGTAGACTCAGCTCTCAAGGGCTATGTTACAAACTATAATTCCTGGAAAGATATAGTTTCCGTAGGCGGTACTGTAAAGGGCAGCTCTCCCGTTGCTCCAACAGAGGCTACCACAGAGAACACAGAGCCTACCTCACAGGCGGCTACGGAAGAGGAGCAGACAGAAGAAACATCAAAGCCTGCCGTTTCATCAAGCGACTATATCCATATTTTTGACGACAACAGTAACGAAAGCTCATTCTATTCCTTCGGCGGCTCAATTACAACAAAAGGACCGTCCGTAACATACAAGGGAGCTATCTATACCGATTGTCTTAAAATGGATTCAGGCGGAAAGATAGAGTTCACAAACGATGTAAAGGGTTCGCTCATACTTGTGTTCGATAATACGAGCAAGACAAGGAGCATAAAAATTGATTCAACGCCTCATACGGTAGACAGCACCGGCGTAATGACCATAAAGGATATTGAGCCAGGCAAGCATACCATATTAAAGGACAGCGGAGAAACCCATATTTACTATCTGGAGTTTGTACCCGACGGTCAGGAAAATACCAGTGAACCCACTACATCCACTACTACGACCACAACAAAGACTACTACTACAACTACAACGGAATCTACCGAAGCTACCACAAGCGCACCTCCCGGAAGTCCCAAGAAGGGTGACGCAAGCGGTGACGGCGTAGTTGATATGAAAGACGTAAGCGAGATACTTCAATATGTTGTAGGCAAGATAAAGGCTGTTGCCAATGAGGCTATGGCAGACGTAACAGGCGACGGAAAGATAACAGGCTCAGACGCATATAAGGTTTCAAGATATGTAAATAAACTGATTAATTCTTTGTAAAGTGGAATGAACCACTCTAAAAACAAAATAAAACAGGAGGTAATACATATATGAAAAAATGCTTAAAACGATTTTTAAGCGCATTTCTTTCAGCCGCCATGCTTGCAGGCTCGGTAACACTTGCGCCTGTGACGGCAATGGCAGCAACGGCTACAATAGCAGGCGGCGGCTGGTATGAAACGATTTTCGCAGAGCTGACCGGCGTTACCGCTTCCGATGTCACGGCTGTGTCATACAGCGGTGAGGCAAATGGCAGCCTTGATGCCGAAGCTCTTAAGTATCTTGTAAGAGATGTAAACGGCAAGGTACGTATAGACATTCCCGGCGTAAAGGAAGGCAGCTATACCCTTACTGTAAATACAAAAAACTCAGGCACTCTTACAAAGCAAAATATACAAGTCTATTCCTACGACCGTTCCGGCTATGCCCATTGGAAATATAACGAGGGCGTAGGCGCATACAAGGACGACGGTACGCTTAAGCCCAATGCTAAGATACTTTACGTAACAAATGACAACAAGAATACCGTTTCGGTTACATCAAATAACGGTATTACAGTTACTGGTATAGGAAATATACTTAACTCAGTAGGCGCTGTTGCAAAGACGACAGGCGCAAAAACAAATTCCAACCAAGGTATTATAAAACAGCTTGCCCTTGAAAACACACCTCTTGTAGTCAGGATAATAGGCGACGTAAAAGCTCCCGACGGACTTACGGCTTATGATTCCGACGACTATGGCGGAACTGTTGGCGACAACGGCTTTATGGCAAGAATACAAAGCGGCAAGAACATTACCATAGAGGGTATAGGCACAGACGCCACTATGGACGGCTGGGGTATCCACTATATCTGCCAAAGCTCCAGTCCCGATTTAGGCAAGAGCTTTGAGGTAAGGAATTTAGCCTTCCGCAACGTTCCCGAGGACTGCGTAGGCATGGAAGGTCAGCAGGAGGGCAGCACTATTACGGCAGGCGTTGAGCGCTGCTGGATACACCATTGTGAATTCTATAAGCCGACCATAGCCAACCCTGCCGAAAGCGATAAGGCAGGCGGCGACGGCGCTTGTGACTTCAAGAGAGGTCAGTATTTCACAAACAGCTATTGCTATTATGAGGGCTATCACAAGACTAATCTTGTAGGTTCATCAGATTCAAGCCTTCAGTTCAATCTGACATACCATCACAACCATTGGAAGGGCTGTGAGGCAAGAGGTCCTCTCGGACGTCAGGCAAATATACACATGTACAACAACTATATTGAAGGACAGACAGACTACGCTATGCAGACAAGAGCAAACTGCTACATATTCTCAGAGTACAATCTGTTCTATCAATGTAAGAACCCGCAGCAGATAAAGGGCGGCGGCCCTATAAAGAGCTATATGGATTCCCTTTCCGGCTGTATAGAAGCAATGCAGGCAACGGTCGTAAAGGATAAGTCACAGGTCGTTACAAGCTCCAACAAGTATTCAGCCTTTGATACAAATCCCGATTTGAGCTATATACCCTCTGGGGATTATAAGCTGGATGAAAGTATACCTCTTGTAAAGGCGACTGTTCTTTCACAGGCAGGCGTTATGAAGGCGGAGCCCGTTATGGATCCCGAAGATGTAAATACATCTATGGTAGCAGGGGACAGACAGCCTACTGCTTCTGTTAAGCTCCCATACGACCATGACCTTAACAGCTCTTACGTTACAAGCAAGAGTACGACTGTTGACAATGTTATATTCAATGTTGCCAAGACAGACGGAAGCTGCATAACAGTAGGCGGCAATGAAGTAGGACAGGATATAGTATTTAATGTAAATACAGCTGTCAATATCTCCATTACAGACGGCGGCGGCACATATCCCGTAATACTTATGAACGATTCCGGACAGGCGATAATCACAGGCACAGGCATCGAATACAATCTGCCTGCAGGCACATACTTCATACAATCAAGCGGATTCCAGCCTGCAAAGGGCAGCACTCCCGCTAAGTATAAGGAAGCTAAGATAACTCATCTTAAGATAACTGCCTTTGACCCCGAAGCTCCTACGGAGGCAGAGCCTACTACTCAGGCTACTACTCAGGCTAAGGAAACTCAGGCAAGCACAAGCGCTCAGGAGCCAGATACTCAGGCTACCACCGAGGCGCAGGGCGGCTCAGATGTAGGCGGCGGCACAGATGCCGACAATACATTACACAGCTTCACAGACGACGGTCTTACAGACCCGGAGGAGTTCTTCGCATTTGAAAATGCAAGCACCTCAACCTCAAAGGGTACTATGACCTACAATGGCAAGACCCTTACCAAGTGTCTTAAGATGGAATCCGCTACGGAGGTCGTATTTACTTCCGAAAAGGGTAAAGTCATACTTGTAATGAACAATACAAGCGGCAACAGCATTAAATTAGACGGTACAGAAAAAAATATTAATGATTATCTGAATGGTGCAAGCGAAGGTAAGTTTGAGCTTCCTGTTGAGGCAGGCACTCATACTATAACGAAGGGCAGCGGTTCAACCAATATGTTCTATATTGAGTTCGTATCCGATACGCCTAAGACCCCTGTTGTAGACCCCGATACTCCAGATACTCAGTCAGCTGCTGTTTCCGTAGTAAGCCAGACTGTTGCAAAGGGCGCAGCAGTAAAGCTGCCTATAAAGATAACGGGAGCAAAGGCTATTGCCAACTATGCTGTTACTCTCAGCTATACACCGGGCGCTCTTACATATTCATCTGTACAGGACGGTACGGCATTTACGGCTGACGATATAGAGGCTAATGCAACCTCCGGTCAGATAAAGATAGCAGGCGTCAATTCAGCGACTGCAGCCGACGACGGTTATCTCTGCTATGTAAACTTTATAGCAAACAGCTCAACGGATATTACTCTTACTGTTGACGACCTTAAGTCCGACGAAACTACGGATATTAAGAGCACTGTTGCCAACGGCAGCATTACGGTCAATACCTCCGCTAAGTCACTTAACGGCGACGCCAACAGAGATAATAAGGTAGATACCCTTGACGCTATTACCGTACTCAACCATATCTCTAATATAAAGGCTATTACGGACTCCGTTGCTCTTGCCAATGCAGACTGCGACGGCAAGGCGGGAATAGATATGGAGGATGTAATATGGATACTCAACTATAAGGCAGGAGATACTCCCGAGCCTTCAGTACCCACAGGCGCTTTTGACTGGACAGCTCCCGCTTATGCTGCAGGCAAATCCATAAAGAAGGACGAAACTATTTACTCTACAAGCAGAGTGAATATAATTGCTTCACAGGATCTGTTATATGGTCAGGATGCTTCTCCCGTCAGCTTTGGCGATACATCCGTAACCGACTATGTAAAGACCAATGGTGTTCAGACGACATTTGAAGGTACAGCATATCGGGTAGCTGTGGAAATACAGGCTCTTGATGATGTGACAGTATCCATAGCCACATGGTTCAATGCAGATAAGAACAACAAGACCCTTGCTTTCATCAATAAGTCTACGTCGGGCATTATAAAGTCCGAAAAGCCTGCTGAAAGCAGATATGATTTCTTTACAATAGAGCTTAAGAAGGGTGATGTTGTATACTTCGGCGGTTCAGGCACTAATCCGCAGATTTACGGTATTATAGTTAATCCCAAGGACGGAGAAGTACAGGAATCTTCAACAGAAGCTACTACAAAGGCTGCTGTGACTACTACAAAGGAAGCTACAACAGAAGCTACCACTAAGGATCAATCCGGTCTTACAGCACTTGACGCAGGCACTTACCAATATTCTAATATATTGAGCGATACGTCTCACTTTAAGGTAAGCGGCAATAAGTCAAGCAGCAGCGAAGTTAAGATAAACGATTCTACCGATAGCTATGTAGAGCTTAAGCTGAACAACGGCGCAGAAGTTACTATCACATATAAATGCGGTTCAGGCGATAACGGCAAGACCGCGTGGGTAATATTCAACGGTAAAACAGGCGAATCTGTAGACCACGCCGGCGGACAGAAGACCCTTACAGTAAGCGGAGTTCCTGCAGGAGTTTACAAAATAACCGCAGGTCAGTCAGGCGGCACTTCCGCAAGCATACTTTCTGTAAAGGTGACTTACGGCAGCAGCGTTGTAGAGCCTCCTACTCAGGCAACAACTGCCGAAAAGCCTACACAGGCTACCACAGTAAATATTGACGGCGCTATAAATGTTGCAGCAGGAGACGTTGCTTCTTTAAGAAACGCATTAACAAGTGTTGAACCCGGCGGAGTGGTAAATCTTGCACCCGGTACATATAAAACAAGCGACATAGTTAAGATAAGTTCAACAAATAAAGGTACTTCTTCAGCGCCTAAAACTCTTACCTGCACAGGAGGTCAAGCAGTATTTGATTTCTCCGGTCAGTCATTAGGCGGCAACAACAGAGGTATTCAGTTGGACGGCAGCTATTGGAATGTGTCTAACCTCAGAGTAAAGGGCGCAGGCGACAATGGTATGATCGTTACGGGACATTATATAAATGTTGAGAATTGCGTATTTGAGGGCAACAGAGATTCGGGACTTCAAGTAAGCTACAGAGGTTCTTCAGCGGGAAGCGACTGGCCTTCCGATATACTTATAAAGAACTGTACTTCATATAACAATATGGATCCCGATACCAAAGAAAATGCAGACGGATTTGCAGCAAAGCTCACTTGCGGAAACAATGTTGTATTTGACGGCTGTATATCTTATAACAATTCCGATGACGGCTGGGATTTATTTGCTAAATCAGATACAGGACCAATAGGCGCTGTTACCATAAAGAATTGCGTTGCATTTAATAACGGCAAGCTTACAGACGGTTCGGGCAGTGCTAACGGCGATATGAATGGCTTTAAGCTAGGCGGTTCTGGAATAGGAACAGGTCATATTGTGGAAAATTGTATAGCATTTAATAATGGTGCTTATGGTTTTACAGACAATAATAATCCGGATTTAGCTTCTGTTACAAATTGTACTGCTTATGCAAACAATAAGTACAGTACCAAGTCAAATTACGGATTGGACAGAGCGACAAAGGGACTTAAAATAACAAACTGTATATCCTATGGATTAAAGAGCAGCGACAAAATGAAAAATGCAGTTGTAAAGAATTCAGTATTTTATAATAGCAAGTATTATCTTTGCAACGGTACGCTGAGCAGTCCGTCAGGCACTCAGATTACACCGTCTGATTCAGATTTTGAATCAATGACATTGCCCTATACAGACCTTTCAAAGGTTCACGAGCAGATGAGAAATGCAGACGGTTCTATAAATATGAAAGGCTTCCTTCAGCCGAAGTCAAGCGGTCAGCTTAATGGAATGGGCGCAAAGTTTTAAAGTTTTAAGGTTCTTCCCAACCTCCCCCTACGAGGGGGAGGGGGATCGGCTTTGCCGGTGAAGAGGTAAAGAGAACTCACAAGAACCCAAGCTCTTAAAACAGGGTCAAAAGTAAATATTCCCTATTTACAAAAGCTCCAAAAAATGTTATCATAATATTATGTAAAAAAACAAAAAAGGAGGTTAAACATGAAGTTGAAAAGCTATATAGGTCTGTGTATAGCCTGCGCGGCGATAGCTGTCATGGCGACGGTCGCTCATGCGGAAACCTATTCTGTAGGCGTGCTTCAGTCCGACGGCGGTCATGTAGACGACACTGAGCAAGATGATCAGGTTGATGTTCCTGTTGTTGTCACTCCCGACGCAGCTGAAGAAAGCGCAAGTGTAAACGGCTATATTATGACCTTTACATATAATCCAAATCTTGCGACGCCTGTTAAGACTGATGATGCGGATTCACCCTATGCGACTGTGGGTAGCGGCGAGTTTACCCAAGCAAATGGTATTATAGTATCTGCCGACCAGGAAATTTCAGCTAACGAGCATAGGCTCATTGTGGCATGGGCAGCAGCTTCTCCCGTAGTTGTAGAGAAAAAGCAGGAGGGTGAGCAGCAGGGCGCTGTTATGGCTGATGTTCAGTTTACTGTCAATGAAAAGACCGAAAATATCCCTATTGATGTAAGCGTTGCTCAGCTTGCCAACGACGGCGAAGGACTTGCCGATGCCGACACCGATTTTACGGTACAGAACGGCGTTATCGATTTGGTTGAGGATGCGTTCTTGTTGGGTGATATAAATGCAGATGGTTCAGTAACATCAAAGGATGCAGCTTTAGCTGCACAATATGAACTTTCCAGAATAACATTAACTAGTGATGAACTTAACAGAGGCGAAGTTAATGGAGATGGTTTAGTAACATCAAAGGATGCAGCTTTGATTGCACAATATGAACTTTCCAGAATAACTGAATTTCCCAGAAAAAATTAAAGAAAGAAGGATAATGGAATGAAATTTAAATATGCTTTGGCTGCATTAAGTACCATATTTGTAATGGCATTTAGCAGTACCGTTTTTTCTGCAGAGGTAACAAAGAATACATTTGAAGTAGGTTTACCTATAGATCTTAGTACAGGTGAAACAGTAACGACTATTACAGAAGGTCAGCTTTTAGCTTTTCCTGTTGATATTCAAATTACAAGCGAGCAGGCAGTTTTTGATTCTTATTGCTATAGTGGAATTTATGATCCGGAAGTTATATATCCGGGTTTAACGGCAGAAGAAATACAAAGTTCAACTGCAGGACTTGCTATAATAGGACAATGTGTTCCCGTTTCGTACAATAACGTGTATTATACTTTGGATAAATTAGTTAATCCGGGTCTGTTTGGTGGTGCTACGTCAAAAGGCTCACCGGATGCTCAGATTCGTACAGATTGCGACAATACAGTTTCTGCAAACTGGCATTGCACTGATAAAGTAACTGATGAAGCAAATCCTGAATTATACATTTTATTTAAAGGTAAGAAAACTGTTGATCTTGATGCTGTGAGCTTAAACTATGAATTATTAAAGGATTGTGTTGAACATTCATCAATTGATGTAGAGAATGATCCTGCAACAGAAACTCCAAAACTCAATGCCTGCGCAGGTGCTTTCCAAGTAACTATCGACGGTTCTAAGCTGCCTGTATGGGTTACAGAGGTAGGCGTTAAGGATAAAAATGGTACATACACAGCTCTTACAAACGGTACATCTGTTGGCGCTGCTACTGAAAAGGCAGTATATACCTTCCCCGTAAGAGTTCAGCTTACTGAGGGTGGCACTCAGACAGCAGCAGATACAGCAGAATATACTATATGCGCTAAGGTATCAAATACTGCTGACGGAGAAGGCACACTTAAGGACATAACCAATATTAACGTGCCATTGGCAGGTACTGTTAAATCTTATACCGACAACGACGTATCAAGCAGCATTAAATAATTAAGGGAGGTAATTAACTATGAAAAAATATGAAAAACCGGAGATTAGCATTACCACTCTTAAGAATGAGGATATTATTACGCTTAGTGGCGGTGTTAAACTGGCAACTTCACTTAAACCGGGTTATAACGAAATAGACGCATTCTAATTCACAAATCAAGGGACAGCAAAAGCTGTCCCTTTTTTGTATACAAAAACCGATGATTTGATAATTCCACAAAAGACAGGCGCAGGCGCATACCTTATCGGGAATATATGTCGTATAATGGCGGTCTTTTTATTAAAAAAACCTCCCATAAAAAACAAAAAACCCTATTGACAGGGCTTGATAAAAATGGTAAAATAATATACTGCACCAATAATATTATAATACTTATACACGATTATTGTACCACAGAAAACGAAAAAAGTCAATAGTTTTTTGTAAAAGATTTGTGAATAATATTAACAAGAGTTCACAAATCCTGTGCATAGCGTAAAGCAATGAGGAACACAGCTTCCGAATAAAAATAAAGGAGTGAAAGTGCCAATGGACAAAAACAGACTACGTCCTGTAATGTACGGCGATACAATGCGTATGAGCTATCAGCGTATTGACGAAGTGCTTGAAATGCCAAACCTTCTTGCCCTGCAGAAGGACAGCTACCAATGGTTTCTGGACAAGGGTCTTTCAGAGGTATTTGACGATATTTCGCCTATAAGCGACTATAACGGCAATTACATTCTGGAGTTTGTAGACTTTAAGCTCGACGAGGAGACAAAGTATTCTATTGCCGAGTGCAAGGACAGAGACGCTACCTACGCAGCCTCCCTCAGAGTTAAGGTAAGGCTTCGCAACAAGGAAAATGACGAGGTCAAGGAGCAGGAAATATACATGGGTGAATTCCCTCTTATGACCGAAACGGGTACATTTGTAATAAACGGCGCGGAAAGAGTTATAGTTTCACAGCTTGTACGTTCTCCCGGCATATATTTTGAAATTGCCAAGGACAGAGACGGCAAGAATCTTCTTTCCTCAACGGTTATACCCAACAGAGGCGCATGGCTTGAGTACGAAACGGATTCTAACGATGTATTTTCAGTAAGAATAGACAGGAACAGAAAGGTTCCCGTTACTACGTTCATAAGAGCTTTGGGCTGCGGTACAGACCAGGATATAATCAACCTTTTCGGCGAAGAGCCAAAGATAATTGCAACAATAGAAAAGGACGTTACCAAGACCTACGAGGAGGGTCTTATTGAGATATACAAAAAGCTCCGTCCAGGCGAGCCTCCTACGGTTGAGTCAGCTCTTACTATACTGAACAATATGTTCTACGACCCCAAGAGATACGACCTTGCTCATGTGGGCAGATATAAGTTCAACAAGAAGCTTGCTTTTAAGAACAGAGTTTCCGGCTATACACTTTCACAGGACGCTGTCGACCCGATGACAGGCGAGGTGCTTGCAGAGGCAGGCACAAGGCTTACCGACGAGCTTTGCGACAGACTGCAGGACAGCGGTATGCCTGCAATATATGTAAATACAGAGGACAGAGAGGTAAAGATACTCTCCAACCTTACCGTAAAAATAGACGACTATATTTCAGCCTACGGACTTACTGCCGAGGAATTTGAAATAAAGGAAAGAGTACACCTTCCGCTTCTTCAGAAAATACTTGAGGAAAACGACGATGCGGAAAGCATTGCTCTTGCCATAAGAGCCAACATGGGCGAGCTTGTTACAAAGCACATTACCACAGAGGATATTATGGCTTCCATAAACTATTGTATACACCTTGACTACGGCATCGGCACAAGAGACGATATAGACCATTTGGGCAACAGACGTATAAGAGCCGTAGGCGAGCTTTTACAGAATCAGTTCAGAATAGGTCTTTCCAGAATGGAGAGGACAGTAAGAGAGAGAATGACTACTCAGGATACCGAGAGCATTACTCCCCAGGCGCTTATTAACATAAAGCCTGTTACCGCCTCTATAAAGGAATTCTTCGGAAGCTCTCAGCTTTCACAGTTCATGGATCAGAACAACCCTCTGGGCGAGCTTACTCACAAGAGAAGACTTTCAGCCCTTGGTCCCGGCGGTCTTTCCAGAGAAAGAGCCGGCTTCGAGGTTCGTGACGTTCACAACTCACACTACGGCAGAATGTGCCCCATAGAGACTCCCGAAGGTCCTAATATCGGTCTTATCAACTCTCTTGCAACATTTGCCAAGATAAACGAATACGGCTTTATCGAAGCGCCATACAGAGTGATAGACAAGTCCTCCGGCACTTCAAGAGTAACAGACGAGATAATATATATAGCGGCAGACGAGGAAGAAAAGTATACCATAGCCCAGGCAAACGAGCCTCTTAACGAAAACAAGGAATTCGTACACGAAAGAGTTACTTGTAGAAGAAAAGAGGAAAATGTACAGGTTTCTCCGGAAAAGGTAGACCTTATGGACGTTTCTCCCAGACAGCTTGTTTCCGTGGCTACGGCTCTTATACCCTTCCTCCAGAACGACGACGTTACAAGAGCGCTCATGGGCTCTAATATGCAGCGTCAGGCTGTTCCCCTCCTTACCACCGACGCGCCCATAGTAGGTACGGGTATGGAGTACAAGACTGCCAAGGATTCAGGCGTATGCGTAGTTGCCCGCTCCGACGGCGAGGTAATATTTGTAGACGCCTCCAAGATAGTTGTAAAGACTACCGAGGGCACTACCGAGACATACGAGCTTACAAAGTTCAAGCGCTCCAATCAGTCCAACTGTATGAACCAAGTGCCTATAGTAAGCAAGGGTCAGAAGATAACGGCAGGCTCTGTAATAGCAGACGGTCCCTCCACCAAGAACGGCGAGCTTGCTCTTGGCAAGAATCCTCTTATTGGCTTTATGACCTGGGAGGGCTATAACTATGAGGACGCCGTACTTCTGAGCGAAAGACTTGTAATGGACGACGTATACACCTCTATACACATAGAGGAATATGAGACCGAGGCAAGAAACACAAAGCTCGGCGACGAGGAAATAACAAGAGATATACCCAACATGGGCGCAGAGGCTCTTAAGGACCTTGACGAACAGGGTATCATAAGAATAGGCGCAGAGGTACAGCCTAATTCAATACTTGTAGGTAAGGTAACGCCTAAGGGCGAGACAGAGCTTACTGCCGAGGAAAGACTTCTGAGAGCCATATTCGGTGAGAAGGCAAGAGAGGTAAGAGACACCTCCCTTACAGTTCCTCACGGCACAAGCGGTATAGTAGTTGATGTAAAGGTATTCTCAAGAGAAAACAACGACGAGCTTGCTCCCGGCGTAAATCAGTCCGTAAGAGTATATATAGCTCAGAAGAGAAAAATATCCGTAGGCGACAAGATGGCAGGCCGTCACGGTAACAAGGGCGTTGTTTCAAGAGTTCTTCCCGTAGAGGATATGCCATATCTTCCCAACGGACGTCCTCTTGATATAGTTCTTAATCCCCTTGGCGTGCCCTCTCGTATGAATATCGGTCAGGTGCTGGAGATACACTTAGGTCTTGCCAGCAACGTGCTTGGCTGGAAAATAGCAACTCCCGTATTCGACGGCGCTAACGAGCAGGATATTATGGAAACTCTCGATATGGCAAACGACTATGCCAATTCTCTTGTAAGAGACGAGAATAATCACTTTGAAGATAAATTTGACGAGTTTGCGGCAAAATGGCAGGATAAGCTGGACCCCGAGGTATTTGAATACCTAGACAAGAACAGAGAGCATCGTAAGGAATGGATGGGCGTGCCTATTGACAGAACAGGCAAGGTAAAGCTCCGCGACGGCAGAACAGGCGAGGAATTTGACAACCCCACCACTATAGGCTTCATGCACTACCTTAAGCTCCACCATCTTGTAGACGATAAGATTCACGCTCGTTCCACAGGTCCCTACTCCCTTGTAACGCAGCAGCCTCTGGGCGGCAAGGCTCAGTTCGGCGGTCAGCGTTTCGGCGAGATGGAGGTTTGGGCGCTGGAGGCTTATGGCGCTTCCTATACGCTTCAGGAAATAATTACGGTTAAGTCCGACGATATAGTAGGCCGTGTAAGCACTTACGAGGCTATTGTAAAGGGCGAGAATATACCCGAACCCGGCGTACCCGAATCCTTTAAGGTGCTTCTTAAGGAATTACAGGCTCTTGCTCTTGACGTAGCCGTATTCAATGAGGGACAGGAAGTAGAGATAGACGAGTTTGCAGACAGCAGAGAGCTTACCGTAGGCGTAAATATGGAGGGCACAGAGCCTGAAGAGGATACCGAAAAAGAGCTTGAGGACGATGCAGAATCAGCTATCGACAGCCTTTTGGGCGGCATTTCATTAGACGATGTAGACGAGGCTCTTGGCGATATAAGCGACGAGGATATAGTAATAGACGAGGAAGGGTTCAGCGAGGAAGACATTTTAGCCGACCTTGCCGACCTTGACAAGCTCTTAGACCGTGAACAGGAGGGTGAGTAATTATGAGCAATAATGATACTGAGAAGCAAATTTTCTTTGACTCAATTAAAATTGGCTTGGCATCTCCTGAGAAAATAAGAAAATGGTCCTACGGCGAGGTAAAGAAGCCTGAGACTATTAACTACAGAACACTTAAGCCCGAAAGAGACGGTCTTTTCTGCGAAAGGATATTCGGACCTACAAAGGACTGGGAGTGTCACTGCGGCAAATACAAGAGAATAAGACACAAGGGTATTATATGCGACCGCTGCGGCGTTGAGATAACAAAGGCTAAGGTAAGACGTGAGAGAATGGGTCACATAGAGCTTGCCGCTCCCGTTTCCCATATATGGTACTTCAAGGGCATACCCTCAAAGATGGGCACTATACTGGGCAAGAGCCCCAAGGAGCTTGAAAAGGTGCTTTACTTTGCAAGCTATATTGTGCTTGACCCAGGAGAGACCAATCTTCTTTACAAGGAGGTAATAACCGACCAGCAGAGAAGAGAAGCGGAAGAAAAATACGGCAGGAACTCATTCAGAGCAGGCATGGGCGCAGAGGCAATAAAGGAGCTTCTGGAGGCTATTGACCTTGACAAGGAGTCCGAGGAGCTTAAAAGAGAGCTTGCCGACGCTACCGGTCAGAAAAAAGCCAAGATAATAAAGAGATTAGAGGTCGTAGAGGCCTTCAGATTAAGCGGCAACAGACCCGAATGGATGGTAATGGACGTTATTCCCGTTATCCCTCCGGAGCTGAGACCTATGGTGCAGCTTGACGGCGGACGTTTTGCCACATCAGACCTTAACGACCTTTACAGACGAGTTATAAACAGAAACAACAGATTAAAGAAGCTGCTGGAGCTTGGTACTCCCGATATTATCGTAAGAAACGAAAAGAGAATGCTCCAGGAGGCCGTAGACGCGCTTATAGACAACGGCAGAAGAGGACGTCCCGTAACGGGTCCGGGCAACAGAGCCCTTAAGTCCCTTTCAGATTTGTTAAAGGGCAAGCAGGGTCGTTTCCGTCAGAATCTTCTGGGCAAGAGAGTTGACTACTCAGGACGTTCCGTTATAGTTGTAGGTCCTACTCTCAAGCTCTATCAGTGCGGTCTGCCCAAGGAAATGGCTATTGAGCTTTTCAAGCCCTTCGTTATGAAGAAGCTTGTATCCGACGAGATAGCCGCCAATATAAAGAGCGCCAAAAGAATGGTAGAACAGCTTAAGCCCGAGGTATGGGACGTGCTGGAGCAGGTAATAAAGGAGCATCCCGTTATGCTCAACAGAGCGCCTACTCTTCACAGACTTGGTATACAGGCATTTGAGCCTGTGCTTGTAGAGGGCAGAGCCCTTAAGCTCCATCCCCTTGTATGTACAGCTTACAATGCCGACTTCGACGGCGACCAGATGGCTGTTCACGTTCCCCTGAGTGTAGAAGCACAGGCAGAGTGCCGTTTCCTGCTTCTTGCTCCCAACAATCTGCTTAAGCCCTCCGACGGCGAGCCTGTAGTAGTACCGTCACAGGATATGGTGCTTGGTATATACTACCTTACTCTTGCCAAGGACGGCGAAAAGGGCGAGGGCAGCGTATTCCTTGACGAAAACGAGGCGCTTCTTGCCTACGACAACCATGTTGTAAGCCTTCATGCTAAAATCAAGGTAAGAAGAACTATGAAAATTAACGGCGAAGAAAGGTCCGCCATTGTGGACACTACCGTGGGACGTATTATATTCAACGAGATAGTTCCCCAGGATCTTGGCTTTGTAGACAGAAGCATAGATGAAAACAAGTTTAAGTTTGAGATAGACTTCCTTACAGGCAAAAAGGAGCTTGGCAAGATAATAAACAGATGTATACACAAGCATCCCGCTACGGAAACGGCAGTAGTGCTTGACGATATAAAGAATCTTGGCTTTAAGTTCTCTACAAGAGGTTCTCTTACGGTATCCGTATCCGATATGAAGATACCCGAGGCTAAGGAAACTCTTCTTAAAGAGGGCGACGAGGAAGTAAACAAGATAACCAAGCTCTACCGCAGAGGTCTTATGACCGACGAGGAAAGACACAACAAGGTAATAGAGGTATGGGAAAAGATAGATGACAGAATAACCGACGCCCTTATTGCCAACCTTGGTCAGTATAACGATATTTATATGATGGCTCTTTCAGGCGCAAGAGGTTCTAACAGACAGATAAAGCAGCTTGCAGGTATGCGTGGACTTATGGCGTCACCCTCCGGCGAGACCATAGAGCTTCCTATTAAGGCTAACTTCCGTGAGGGTCTTACCGTTCAGGAATACTTTATTTCTGCTCACGGCGCAAGAAAGGGTCTTACGGATACGGCTCTTAAGACTGCGGACTCCGGTTATCTTACAAGACGTCTTGTAGATGTATCACAGGATATTATAGTAAGAGAATACGACTGCTCCGCAGATACAGACGACAAGCCTTATATGGAGGTAAAGGCTTTCATGGACGGTCAGGAGACCATAGAGCCTCTTGAGGACAGAATAAGAGGAAGATTTTCCGTTGAGGATATTACAGACCCCAATACGGGCAGGACAATAGTTCCCAAGGACACCCTTATCACTCCCGATATGGCAGAGGCTGTGGTTGCGGCAGGTATAGAAACTGTGAAAATAAGAACCATACTTACCTGTAAATGCCACAACGGCGTATGCTCCAAGTGCTACGGCGCAAATATGGCAAGCGGCAGACAGGTAAGGATAGGCGAAGCCGTAGGTATTATTGCGGCTCAGTCCATAGGCGAGCCCGGTACTCAGCTTACAATGAGAACATTCCATACAGGCGGTATCTCAGGTAACGACCTTACACAGGGTCTTCCCAGAGTTGAGGAGCTTTTCGAGGCAAGAAATCCCAAGGGTCGCTCTATAATAGCTGAGTTCGGCGGCAGAGTGACTATCAACGTAACGGGTACTGCAAACAACAAGAAGGAGGACGTTATCGTTACTGCGCCTAACGGCGAGGTAAAGGAATACTCCATTCCCTACGGTTCAAGAATATGCGTGCTCAACGGCGATGTTATAAACGACGGCGACCAGATAACCGAGGGCTCTATAAATCCCCAGGATATACTGAGAATAAACGGCGTAAGAGGAGTACAGGACTATATTCTTAAGGAAGTACAGAGAGTGTACCGTCTCCAGGGCGTTGATATTAACGATAAGCATATTGAGGTAATAGTAAGACAGATGCTTAAGAGAGTGAGAGTCGAGGCAGAGGGCGAAACAGATATGCTCCCGGGCTCACAGGTAGACTGGCTTGCCTTTGAGGACGCCAATAACAGGGCGATTGCAGAGGGCAAAGAGCCTGCTTCCGGCACGAGAACTCTTCTCGGTATTACAAAGGCGTCTCTTGCTACGGATTCCTTCCTTTCAGCAGCCTCCTTCCAGGAGACCACAAAGGTGCTTACGGACGCTGCCGTAAAGGGTAAGCTGGATCCCCTTATCGGACTTAAGGAAAACGTTATCATAGGTAAGCTCATACCGGCAGGTACAGGTATGAATCTCTACCGGAGAGTAGACCTTAAGCTGGATAAGCCGGACTATGTTCCCGAACCCGAGGTAGAGGAAAGCTATGCAGAGGAAATGATAAGCTCTGAGGACATCAATACCGAAGCTATCGTTTCAAACGACGAGGAATAATTACAAGGGGCTGGATACAGCCCCTTGTTTAGCGTGTCGATAAAATCGACACGCTTGAAAGAAATGCTTTTTGGCATTTCTTTCAGTTGAATTAAGGTAGGAACCAGCCGTGTTTACTGATATTTTGGCAAGTATGCAAAATATCAGTAAAGTTCCTGTCCTCAGGCGGGCAAAGCTCGCCTTGCGGATTAAAGTCTGCGACGCTTTTTTTTGCAAACTGTTCTATATTTTAATTCGTATTTACTGTCAAAATATTGTTTTTTGGTAGTGTAAATTTTTGTTTAGGTTAGTATAACATTATTTACTTTATAACGACCCTTCCACCGCCTAACGGCGGGCCCCCTCCCCTCCGACGCCCTGACGGGCTAAGGGAGGCTAGAGGTGGGGAGGCAGCGCGAACAGCTCTCTTTTCTCTAACTGCCCATACAATAGGTTTCAGTACTTTTGCTATTGCAAAAGCTAGCCCTTACTACAACCCCAGCCTCCCCTAGCTCTGCAATAAAACGCAACGTGTTTTATTGCAGGCGTCGGAGGGGAGGGGGACCGCCGTTAGGCGGTGGAAGGGGCGTTTTAAAACAAAAAACTCTATTATGATAAACAAAAATACACCCCACAAGGAGGACAACATGGACATACAAATAGGCGACATAGTCACCATGAAAAAACAGCACCCCTGCGGCTCAAAGGACTGGGAAATACTGCGCATAGGCGCAGATTTCAGAATGAAGTGCTGCGGCTGCGGACATATAATAATGATTGCCCGCTCCAAGGCGGAAAAAAATATAAAAAATATAGCGCATAAAGGATAAATTATTTATTTTGTATAAAAACAGGACAATATGTTGTTGACAATTATCATTGTTTTATTATGCTGAAATGTGGTATACTGAAAAAAAATAAATAAAGGAGAGATTAGATGAAAAAACGACTAACGGCAACAATACTTGCCTTTGTAATGCTTATGTCATCATGGGTATTTGCCGCTCCCTACGGCGATGCCGACGGCGACGGCAGCATAACCGCAAAGGACGCTTCGGATACTCTCGGCTATGTGCTTGACGGCAGCAAGCTCCCCACAGTAGAGTCTTTCAGAACTGTGCTGGACATGGACGGCAACGGCACTATAAACAGCGCTGACGTAGCCTATATTCTCCAGAAGGTGTTGGACAGTACATTCAGAGCCCCTGTGGAAACCGGAGAAGTACCGCCTTATGAACCGCCTACGGAGGGCACTACCGCAGAGCCCGAAACACAGACATTTACAGAGCCGCCTACGGAAAACACAACGGCTGCGCCTGTGGAGGGCGTAATATCTGCGCCTTATGTTATGGATACAAATAATTTTGAAACGGACACCTATTTCAAAAAGACAGGAGATTTCCCTCCGCCAAAGGACAGCAGCGCCGAGCCGAGAATAAGAATGACGTCCGGCAACAGCCTTGAATTCAAGGTTGCCGAGGGCGCAAACGTATATATTACGGCTAAGCACGCCAGCACGGATACAACGGGTACGAGAACGCTCACCCTTTCCGGCGGAGCATTTATCAAGTCCATAGGCTATGAAATGGGTATTCCATATTCGGAGCAGCTTTACGGCGCAGGACTTAAGGCAGGCACATACAGACTGACTGCGGATAGTCACATAGATGTAAAGAGCATAAGGATAACCTTTGATAAGCTGGAAATAACCGAGACCACCACAGCAGCCTTTGAAGTGCCCTCAGAGATCACCACTACGGGCAGCAAAGTGGAGGTAAGGGATTTCAGTCAGCTTAAATCAGCAGTTTCCGGCAAAAGCAAGGATATTTATATCATGAATGATATTGACTGCTCAGAGGCTCTTAAGCTAACGGAAAAGAACGCCAATGTCAATGTAATAGGCGTGGTACAGCCCGACGGCACTATACCGAGCCTTGACTTTACTACATTAAGGAATAAGGTGACAAGCACCACCACCGGCATTACAATATCCGGTACAGGCTATTCCTTTGAGAATATAATAGTGGAAAAAGCTCCGGACTGCGGTATCAGAGTAAAGAACAAAGCAAGCGACCCTGCAGGAAACTGCTTCTTTAAAAACTGTATATTCAGATACAACAATAATTCGGGCATATCCATGACAGACAGAACACATGACGTTACATTTATTGCCGTAGACAGTTACAGGAACGGCGATATAGTACAGAAGTGCGGCGACGATGCAGACGGCTTCTCACCAAAGCTTGGCTGTGGCGAAAATATTTACTTCTATAACTGCCGCGCATGGGAAAACAGCGACGACGGCTGGGACAGCTACGAGGATTCAAGCAAGGGCGGCTATGTAGGCAAGATATACTATATAGAGTGCCTTGCATGGAACAACGGCAATCCCAATGTATTCACAGGCGAATACGACTATCTGAACGGCTTCCCACTTGATAAGGATTTGCTCTATGTGGAGCAGATACTCAAGGAAGACCCTGACTTTGAAACGAAGTACAATAACAAACAGGCTTCACCATGGCCGAGAGTTACAATTACTCTTTTCGGTAACAAGACGAGAACCTATGAGCAGCTGCTTTCAAATCTGTGGGGCGGCAATCCCAACGGCTTTAAGTTTGGTTCAGCCAAAACTCCCGAAAGCTCATATAGATATATAGAGAACTGTATTGCCTTTGACCATGCAAACAACGCTCATCAGACACCCGGCAAGGGCTATGACCAGAACGGCGGAGCAGCGCGCTTCGATATTGTAAACGGTCTTAGCTTTGACAACGCCCAGAACTATTGGATGGACAGCATGACAGCCCTTTCTCAGAAGGGTACGGCTCTCAGCTTCGGAGGAGGACAGGCAGACGCCAAGAAAAATTTGGGTATAACTACACCCTCTGAGTCCGAACAACAGACATTAAGAAATGCCGTGCATAAATACAGAGATGAGATATATGACTGCGTATACAATGATAAAACACCTGGCATAAAGCTCTGTCCCGTATTTAATTAATATTTTTAATATATACAAAACAAGCCGAGGATTTCCTCGGCTTGTTTCAGCTATAAATTTATAAAGGGTATATAGGTATAACAAATATTCATGAATGGAGCTATTATATATTAGCAAAAAAGTCATAATGGGATGCCTTAGGTATATGCTTCCCAAAGTCGCTTATTTACTTTGAAAGATGAAACTTGAGCCGTCGTCAATATCCCAGCCTCCCCTAGCCTTGCAATAAAACACAACGTGTTTTATTGCAAGGCTAGGGGAGGGGGACCATGCGAAGCATGGTGGAAGGGTCGTTATAATACAAAAAATAATGTCATAATAATATAAACAAAAATTCAACTCAACACCACTTCATTATTCATATAAATGATACATGGTTGCTATAGCTTGTTCTCTTGTGTAATTTGACAAGGGCGAAAAGTTATTGTTGCCTGTGCCTGTCATTATATCGGCAGAGGATACGTAATATATGGACTCCCTTGCCCAGTCGGCAAAAGAGCTTTCGTCGGCAAATTTATCTGTGTTATAGATATTGGCAGTACCCATTATCCTTGCCAGATTGCCAAGCATAACTGCCGCCTCCTGTCTTGTGATGCTGTCATTCGGTACAAATTTGTTATTGCCCTTGCCTGCGGCAATTTTAAGCTCATAGGCTGCCGTTACATAGTTATCGGACACATCGGTAAAGGGGTTTTCTGTATTTATATTTACGGTATATCCCATTTTTGCAGAATATGTCATAACTGCCAGCTTGCAGAATTCCTGTCTTGTTATGTTTTTGGTATAGTCCGACTGTAATTCTTCAGGTACAATGCCTTCCGCTATGGCTTTTTCTATGCTTTCCTTCGCCCATGGGCTTGCGCTGCTGTCTTTATTGACATTGGCAAATAATTCTTCCTTGGTATCATATTTGTTGCCATTCAAGTCATAATATTTCGTATTGCTGCCCTCCCATACATTTTCAATGTATATAGTTCCGTTTTCTTCTTTTACATACATATTTCCGTATTGAGGCTGCACTATTATGTCTAAATTGGAATTGAGCACGCCCTCAACAATATCGTAATGTCCCATAATGGTGCTGAATATAAGGGTATTTCCGGGCTGTACATTGGGATTTATTCTGACATATCCCGGTGTAAGAGCATTTCCCTCGTCATCTATAATGATACAGGAGTGTTCTGCAGGCATATTGGCGTCGGGATATTGGTCATATATTCTTCTTTCCGCCATACCGTTTATAGGCGTAACAAATACAGGACCCTCCTCGGTTTTCAGCAGCTTATTGTCTGCATTGTATGTTTCTATGCTGCCGTTAAGATAAAGCTCTGTCAGTTTTTCATTGACGTAAAGTGCTATTCTGAAATATTTTTCTTCAAATATTTCATTGAGATTTTCGTCTAAAAGTCCGTAAAGCCTTGGGTATTTGTCGCTGCTTCTGACTATTATCCTGCCTTCTATATAGTCAATTTCACAGTAGCCCTTATCCTTTAATACATTGCCTTGGGCGTCGCAAATATAGTAAAGTCCGTCATCGTGCTTCTGATAATAATACTTGTCGAACAATAATTTTATTTCACTATCCGTATCAATAGGCTTAAAGTCATCTGATAAATATGTGACCTCATCCGTATCACCGCTTACACAGCGGAGCTTTCCGTCATAATATGTTATGGCTTTATATTTGCCGTAGGGTATGACCAAATCCAGATTATTGTTATATACTCCGATTTTATTTTCTTGATTTTTAACGATTATACAGTTATTGTATGACCTTATATTTTTAAAGCTGTCATCTATAAGTTTATTACCCTCCTTATCGCATATATAATAATGCTTTTGCTCATAATCAGCCTCATCGCCTAGGGTAAGCATATAATAAGATGTATCCTCAAGAGGCGTTATAAAAAGAGGCTGTGATATTTTATTGAAATTGCTATCATAATAGTCTGTGATATTTTCTTTTCTGTTATAGCATACGTATGAATCCGTGTCCTCATCATACGAAATTTGCTCATATATTTTAGGAGTTATTTCATTCAAGTCCATATCCATAAGTCCGTAAAGCTCTTCCTCTGCATTGTTGGCGGCTTTAATGGCATTTCCTACTTTTTCGACCATTGTACATGGACCGTACTCAATTTTTTCTCCCTTATCATTCTTATACTCTATCATTTGCGTTTCGCTGTTAAAGTAATACCTTGTGCCCTTTATATCGTAGTCGGCAAATACCGCTGTGCTAATAATTGAGCATAAACCCAATGTAATTAATAACTTTCGCATAACATTTCTCCTTTGCTTTTTAATATGCGCATTATGGGCATTATATTTTTCTGCAAGACGCCCAAATCGGAAAGTTTTCCGAAAAGGTACACTTTTCCGATTCGGTAAAATTATGGTAAATTATATTAATAATCTTGCATATTTAGTGACGTTGTGCTAGAATATACACGTATTTAGGCAGTATAAAAAAATCGGAAAAGTGTACTTTTCCGATTTTTTTATATCAATAAGGCTGCACGGCTATAACGCCCTTTCCTGTTAGGAAATCCTCCTTCCAATAGCCGATGGGTTCTGAGGTATCAAGGTGCAGCAGCTTATACTTTCCTGCCGAGGGGCTTATATTATTACTCTCCACAGCTTTTGCCGCCTCGTTTACTATAAGGGCGCAGTCCTCAAAGCCTGCCTTTTCAAGGGCTTTCACAAGGGCAGTTTTTGTTTCCTCGTCCATTTTGTTGTCAAGGTTCTTTACCTTCATATATGAAATATAGGCTTTTACAGGTTTTTCACCCTCAAAATACAGAGATACTCTCACAGGCAGATGACTTATGTGCACTTCGATACCGTTGTAATGATAGGGAAAATCCCTCAAAAAGCCATACTCTATGTTTGAAAAGTCAAGGCGTGTGTATTTTCCTCCTGCGCTGCAGTCGTTATACATTAAGCCCGTTGATGAGCGCATATCCTCTATAAACGCCTCATGACCCTTTGCTATACGTCCCGTGTCGTTGCAAAGCCTTGCATTATAATAGCCTTTGAAATCCGTATCGCCACGATCGGCTATAAGGTCGTATTCCCTGTTGTAATATACGTCATAGCGCTCTTTTTCAGTGCCTGAATAGGGCGCTATATAGTACATATCCGTCTTTTCCCATGTGCTGAGGAATTCATTTACTCTCCCGTTGTATTCATCAAGGGGTATTGTTTCAGTCGTATAGCCGTTTTCATCAAGTATATGCGCTTCATAGCGGAAAGAACTGCCTGTATCCTCATATATAGGTGCGTTCAGAAGCTGATAGCATTCCGTTAGATATTCATCTCTCTTTTCATCCGTATATACCACAGAGCTATCGGATATATCCACCTTTTTGTCTTTGTATCCATCTCTTCCCCAACTTATATTACCGCAGCCGCAGAGAAGAGTTATACAAAGTATGGGTATAATTACTTTTTTTGCCATAACAACACCCCCTGCTTTTTAAGTATAACATTGGCAATAACGAATGTAACAATGCCAAAGAAAAGGAAAACAAGAACTCCTACCCATTTGTTTGTACTGTACATAAACTGACTTCCGAAAAATCCTGCTATAAACAGCGTAATTACAGCAATAAATATCTTGCCGTATACCTTGCCCGGCAGAAGTCCGCTGTTTTCCGCTCTCAGCTCGGAATCGGCGCATTTATTGCAAACATACAGCATAACAAATGAAAGGACGGTATAGTATACAAGCCTTAAAAGGCTGAAAAGACTGCCCTGAGCTATACGCCATTCAATAGACGTGCCGCTTTGTTTTGCGCTGCTCCATGAAGCGGCTATTATATAGTCGTCTGCTACGGAGTTCGTACCGGAGAATGGGAAAAGAGGGAAATACAGAAAACGGTGGGCGCCGCTTGTATTAAGATTTCCGTATCGTTCTGCCATTTCCATAAGAAATACGGGAGTAATAAGTATTATTATGCCGAATATGGCAGCTATTACAGGCTGATTAACCATATACTGAGAGAACATAAACACCAGATATATGAATATAAGCACAATCCATGTAAGAGCCATATTTTCAATTATTGTAATTTCATTGAACACTCTGCCGTCAAAGGGATACAGGCTGAAAATATCCTCCATAAAGGGAATGTATCTGTGATAGAGTGCGATTATCCACACGGTATATATTGCAAGCATAAGTGTTATAAAGCATACGCCTGTTATGAGCTTTGCGGAATGAAGCTCCTTTTTTTTGTAGGGCAGGGAGTACCATATATTTGCGTCGTCATTGAACTGACAGAAGGCAAGGAGAACTACCCAGCCTATATTAAAGGTGCTGAAGCCCGTGCATATAAGCTCTATTGACCATGCTGTGTTCATATAGCCCTCGGTCAGCACACGGCAGTCCTCAAGCATAGCGTTTTCCTTAAAGGCTATGGAGCTGAAATACATTACGGCAAGGGCTATCAAAGGAAGCCATTTTATTTTGCTTATTTCCCATAATATGAGATTTTTATATCTTTTTTCCATAAAATACACCTCCCTAATCAAATCGCCTTACGAAATACTGTATTATCTTAAAGCCTGCAAACAGGCTCAGTATAAATGTAACAATGACTGCCGCTATACTTCTTACTTCAAAGCAGTTTACAACGAACTGCATTGAAAAGGCAAACGTAAGAGAGCCTATGACATATACGACAGGTCTGCACCAGCGGAACAAAAACAGCTTGCCCATATTGCTGTAATCGATTTTGGAATTTAAAATAGCCGCCAGTATAAAAAGCGGTATGCTCCATATTATAAGAAGCGTTTCCTCGGGATTTATCTTTCCATAGAAGCATATAAACTCAAAAAATTTATCCATAATATTTAGGGCTATCTTGAATATTGCCAGCTCTCTTATGGCGTAGGGCATTGCCGCATAGCCTATGAATGAACCAAGCATACCGAAAAATGCCGCAAAGGGAGCACATATAGCGAGAAGAGGTATGCCTATTATCTGTTGACTTACAAGACCTATGGAATAGAAAAGCACCATTACCGCAAATGTCATATAGGCAGTATCCCACATCTGCTTGAAGTAGTTTTCGCCCTCGGCAAAATAAGGTGAATACATTACCCAGCCAATTATACACAGTACCGTAAGAGTTACGCCTATGAAAATAATAGACGAAACCGTTCTGAACAGAAAATCGTTACTGTATTTCACAGGCAGCTGCTTTATGAAAACACCTGTCTTTTTATTGACATTTTTATAGTGCAAGAACGTATTCAAGCCCATAACAACAAATATTATTACAAATACCGTGCCTGCCCACTGGCTCCACTCGGATAAGTAGGGATTCCAGGCTTCCTGTTCTTGGGCAAAGCTTGTTCTTTCGCTCATTATATCCATAACGTTCAGAAATATTGAGAAAAGAGATGCTCCGCCCAGAAGTATAAGTGAATTTCTGATATAGTTTTTATAAAGTGAATTCATAAAATCACCTCTGTTCCTTTGAGGAATATATAAATATCTCTTCAAGGCTCATGCCTATTTCCTCCAGTATGTCTGCGCCCTTGGAGTAAAGCTGCCTTTCCATAGCCTGAGTATAATTGTCCGTGATTATGTGGTATATTGAGCCTATCTGCTCTACATTGAGTATACCCTCTATATCGGAAAGGTCTACGGGAGATGAAAATACCGCCTGGAGCTTCTTTACCTTTGACTTTATACCCTCTACGCTGCTTTGGTATTTTACCTTACCGTTTTGGAGCATTGTAATATCGTCGCAGAGCTTTTCAAGCTCGGAAAGATGATGTGAGGATATGAGTATTGTACACTCCCTTTCGTCTACCTCCTTTATGAGAAGGTCTGTCACCTGCTTTTTGGCTATGGCGTCAAGACCGCTTGTAGGCTCGTCCAGTACAAGGACATCGGGTCTTATGGCAATGTTGAGCATAAGGGCAAGGCGCATCTGCATCCCCTTTGAAAGCTGATTTATTCTCCTGTCCACAGGCAGGGCAAATACAGTGTTCAGCTCGTTGAAGCAGTCCTCGTCAAAGCCTTGGTATATGCCCTTGTAGAAATTCACCATATCCTTTACCCTGTATGTGGGAAAATAGCTGTTGCTGTCGGCAACATAGCCTATTCTTGCCTTTACATTGGGATTGTCGTAAACGTTCTCGCCGTCTATGAGCACTACGCCTTCGTTTGGCTTATATACTCCCGTAACACAGTGAATTATGGTAGTCTTGCCAACGCCGTTTTCACCTATAATGCCGTGTATAGTACCCTTTGGCACTGTTATGGAAACATTGTCCACAGCCTTGAAAGAGCCGTAGCATTTTGTCAGATTTTTTATTTCTATCATTTTACTTGCCCTCCTGTCCCTCTAATATTTTGTAAATTCCCTTTATTATATCCTCCTTGCCTATACCCGAAAGCATAAGCTGCGTCAGTATTGGGCGT
The DNA here is from genome assembly GCA_947628755.1 of uncultured Clostridia bacterium. GTDB lineage: Bacteria > Bacillota > Clostridia > Lachnospirales > CAG-274 > CANPXH01. The sequence continues at coordinate 58,672 of CANRBC010000011.1, forward strand.
ATACTCTCCATTGCCTTGCTGAAATCTGCATTTATGTCCTTGCAGTCGGATATAAATGTACCCTTTCCCTTTTCGGTAATTATGATTCCCTGTTTTTCAAGCTCGGCGTATGCCTTTGCCGCCGTATTTGGATTTATATTCAGCATGGACGCCAGCTTTCGCACGGAAGGCAGGGGATCTCCCTTTTTAAGATAGCTCTTCAATACCCCCTCCTTTACGAAATTGCATATCTGCTCGTAAATGGGAATATCGGAGCGCAGCTCAATATTAAACATATACTGTCACCACCTTCTTAAAACATAGCTTTTTTAATATGTTTTACTGTACTATGTATTATAGTACACAATACAAACCTTGTCAACAGCAAAGTTATTAAGATTTTTTTAAAATTTAAGAAAATTTCTGAATTAAATCATCAAAAAATGTAATTTCATTTTACAAATTTTTTGTGAATAATTGTGCGGGGTTAGGTCGTATGTTCCTCTCCGGAGCAAAATATAGAGGTAGGGGGATACTGGAGACTGTGCCTACGAGAAGACAGGCAGCTTCCTTATAATATAATAATATAAATAGTAATATCCTTCCTATTGCCTTACTTCAGATTTGGGAGCAGAAGCAAGAGCAAGACCAAAAGCCAAAGCGAAAATATTTTCAAAAAAATAAAGCCCCTCTAAGCGGCTTAAATGTTTGCTTTTTTATCAGGGCAAAAAATAATTTTCAAAAAAGGTCTTGATTTTTGGTCGACCGTATGTTACTATGCAATTACAGCAAGGGCAACAAGCCTAAGCAAGTACGGCGGCAAGTGTCAGAAAGGAGGTAAGTAATGATTGATATGGGAATGACAGACAAGCAATTTAACGGTTTTGTTCGTTTTCTCCTTGACGCTTTGAGAGAAGCACAAGCTGAAAAGGAATCTGAAAAGAAAACCGAAAAAATTTCAAAAATCATTGATAATCTTCAGCAAACACTGGAAGATTAAAATGATTTAATAACCGCAACTCAAAGGTAACAGTCGGAAGGTACTTGCCGCTTCCGGCTGTTACCTCTAAAGTTACTTAAATAATAACACAAATAAAGGCAAGAGTAAAGGAGGTTTTTATAATTTCCGAAAAAAAAATGGGCAGACCAACAAAACAAGCGCAGCCACGCAATAAAAAGTTGGGAATAAAACTAACAGAAAACGAATATTCGGAGTTAAACAAGTGCTCTGAATTACTAAAAATATCAAGAACAGATACCATAATGTTGGGCATCAAAAAATTATTGAACGAAACTTAAGATATGTCTATAAAATACATGTATGCTTCTTATTATCTCTTGACAAAAATTATCTTATTTAATATAATGTATCTGTTGTTTATATGAAAACGGGAAGGATAAGTACCTTTATGCAAAGGCGTCAGAGAGGATGCGGTCGGTGTAAGCATCCCCGATGTATAAAGAGAAGCTCCCTTTTGAGAGAAATCTCCCCTGCGGATCAATACTCCGCCGTTTTATCAGCGTTAATGATAAGCCGAGATGTACGACAGACGTATAATCAGGGTGGTACCGTGTAATTTATTATGCCCCTGCAAGCCTTAAGGCTCAGGGGATTTTTTATTATGGAGGATATTGATATGAAATTCATGGGTGTAAACGAATTAAGAGAAAAATTTCTGGAGTTTTTTGAATCCAAGGGACATCTGAGGTTGGCAAGCGCATCTCTTGTGCCTCACAACGACAAAAGCCTTCTGCTTATCAATTCCGGTATGGCTCCTTTAAAGCCGTACTTTACAGGTCAGCAGATACCGCCGAGGAGGAGAGTGACCACCTGTCAGAAGTGCATAAGAACAGGGGATATTGAAAATGTAGGTAAGACTGCAAGACACGGCACCTTCTTTGAAATGCTGGGCAATTTTTCTTTCGGCGACTATTTCAAGCACGAGGCTATCGCCTGGGCGTGGGAATTCTTTACAAAGGTAGTGGAGCTGCCGGAGGACAGGCTTTACGTATCCGTTTATCAGGACGATGACGAGGCTTATGATATATGGAATAAGGAAATAGGACTTGCTCCTGAGAGAATATTCAGAATGGGCAAGGAGGACAATTTCTGGGAGCATGGCGTAGGTCCTTGCGGTCCTTGCTCAGAGATATATTACGACAAGGGCGAGGAGTACGGCTGCGGCAAGCCTGACTGTACCGTAGGCTGCGACTGCGACAGATATATGGAAATATGGAATCTTGTGTTCACTCAGTTCAATAAGGAGGAGGACGGAACATATTCCGACTTGGATCACCCCAATATAGATACGGGAATGGGTCTTGAGAGAATAGCCACTGTTATGCAGGGGGTAAACTCCATATTTGACGTGGATACGGTAAAGGCAATAAGAGATGCTGTGTGCGATATTTGCGGAGCTAAGTACGGCGAGGACGAAAAAAAGGATATTTCCATAAGAGTTATAACAGACCATGTTCGCTCTGTTACATTTATGACGGCAGACGGCGTTCTTCCCTCCAACGAGGGCAGAGGCTATGTGCTTAGAAGACTTCTGAGAAGAGCCGCAAGACACGGCAAGCTCCTGGGTATAGACAGAAAGTTCCTTACAGACCTTAGTAAAGTGGTAATAGAAAATTCCGGTAAGGCGTACCCGGAGCTTGTGGAAAAGCAGGATATGATACTTAAGGTACTTTCCACCGAGGAGGAGAGATTCTACAATACCCTTGATACGGGTATGGCTATGCTTGCGGACAAGCTCAAGGAATTAAAGGAAGCGGGCAAAAACGTATTAGGCGGCGCAGATTCCTTTAAGATGTACGATACCTACGGCTTCCCAGTAGACCTTATGGAGGAAATACTTGCCGAGGACGGCTTTACATTTGATATGGACGCCTTTAAGGCTGAAATGGAGAAGCAGAGAACAAGAGCAAGAAACGCAAGAGCTACGGACACATACATGGGCGCAGAGGAAACTGTATTCCATCAGCTCGACCCCGCTATGTCAACGGAATTTACAGGCTATGACAGCCTTATGGGAAAGGGCACGGTGCTTGCCCTTGTGGTAAATGATGAAATAGTAAGCGAAGCAAAGGCAGGAGACAATGTAGCCGTAATTGTTGACAAAACGCCGTTCTATGCGGAAATGGGCGGTCAGACAGGCGACAAGGGCGTAATAGTAGGCGCTGACAATATGGGTATAGAGGTAGAGGACTGTACCAAATTCGGAGGCAACAAATTTATACACACAGGTAAGGTGACTACGGGAACAATACGCGTAGGCGATACCGTTACCCTTGCCGTAGACGAAGCCAAAAGACTGTCTACTGCAAGAAATCATACGGCTACTCATATACTTCAGGCAGTATTGAAGGAGGTGCTTGGCTCTCATGTAGAGCAGGCAGGCTCTTATGTAAGCGACAAGAGATTGAGATTCGACTTTACTCATTTTGAGGCTATTGACAGAGAAACGCTTAATGTAATAGAGAAAAAGGTAAATGAAAAAATACTTGAGGCTCTTCCCGTAGAGGTAAAGGAAATGAGCCTTGAGGAGGCTAAAAAGACAGGCGCTGTGGCTCTCTTCGGCGAGAAATACGGCGAGGTGGTAAGAGTCGTAAATATAGGCGGCTATTCCATAGAGTTTTGCGGCGGTACTCATCTTACGAACTCCGCATACTGCGGCGTGTTCAAGCTCCTTTCCGAAAGCGGCGTTGCAGCAGGCGTCAGAAGAATAGAGGCGCTTACGGGCGCAGGGGCTCTCAGCTATCTTGACGAAGCAGGCTTTATTTTAAAGAGCGTTGCAGACGCCTTAAAGACAACGGCAGGAGAGCTGCCCAAGAGAATAGAGCATATTCTGGAGGAAAACAAGAGGCTTGCCAAGGAGGTAGAAAGCCTTAAGGCTAAAATGAGCGGCTCTCTTGTAGACGATATTATAGGCTCAAGGGTAAATATAAAGGGCGTTGATGTAGTTGCGGCTCAGGTAAAGGGCATGGATATGAATGCTCTCAGAACAATGGGTGACCAGATAAAGGAAAAGCTCAACGGCGTTATAGTGCTGGCAAGCGGCGAAGGCAGCAAATGCAGCTTTGTTGTAATGTGCAGCGATGATGCGGTAAAGGCAGGAGCTAACGCAGGCGGCATAGTAAAGGCGGCGGCAGCCGTATGCGGAGGAGGAGGCGGCGGACGCCCCAATATGGCTCAGGCAGGCGGAAAGGACGCCTCCAAAATAGCCGAAGCTCTGGAAGCTGCAAAAGCCACTGTCGAAGGTATGATAAAATAATATGGAAGCGAGCTTAGCATACAAAACAAAGCAGATAATAAAAAAATATGAATTCAGCTTCAAAAAAAATTTCGGTCAGAATTTTCTTGTAGACGAAAGAGTGCTGGATAAGATAATAAATGCGGCGGATATAGGCGAAAACGACCTTATTATAGAGGTAGGTCCGGGCATAGGCACGCTTACTCAGGCTATGGCGAAAAAAGCCGGAAAGGTAGTGTCCGTTGAAATTGACAGGACGCTTGTGCCTATACTGGAGGAGCTTCTGGAGGATTACGACAATATAGAGATAATAAACGAGGATATATTAAAGGTAGACCTTAAGGCTCTTATTGAAAAGCACAAGGGCATGAATGTCAAAATGGTGGCAAACCTCCCCTATAATATAACAACGCCTATTATTATGACTATACTGGAAAAGCATATCCCCATGGAAAGCCTTACAGTAATGATACAGAAGGAGGTCGCTTACAGAATGAACGCAGAGCCCTCCACAAAGGACTACGGCTCTCTTTCACTTATGACGAGATACTACTGCGAGCCATATCTTGTGGCAAATGTGCCGCCAAACTGCTTTATGCCAAGACCCAATGTGGATTCTGCGGTAATAAGGCTTACTATACTAGACAAGCCTCCCGTGGAAGTAAAGGACGAGAGCTTTCTGTTTGAATTTATAAAGGCGGCTTTTTCTCAGAGAAGAAAAACCCTTGTCAACTGTATATACAACAGCGGAATAATGAAAATGAGCAAGGAGGAGATAGCCGCCTTGCTCCGCTCTCTTGGCTATGACGAAAGAATAAGAGGGGAAAGTCTGACATTACAGGACTTTGCAAGGCTGTGCGACGGCGTAAGCGCCGACACAAAGGCATAGGAGAGAATATTATACGGCATACTTGCGGCGCAGAGAGAATATACTTAATAAGGTATAACTTCTACGGAGGGATATTATGGCTTATTCAAGGTTATTTATTGCTCTTAAACAGGGCTGCGAGGGATATGCAAAGGATATGAGAGGCGCTGTGGGCAGATGCGTTATAGAGAACAGAAACGGCGCAGGCAGACTTGCCCTGCAGGTACAGGGACTTCGTAATGACAGCGACTACAGAGTGTGTATTCTTTCCGAAAACGACTGCGCCGAGACAGGGAATCGCCTTTACATAGACAGCGGCGGACGGGGAGAGCTGAAGTGGGAATTTTCATTTGAGGACACAGGAATACCCGTATCCGATATAAGAGCCTGCGCTGTGCTGGTAAAGGACAAAGCTCCCCTTATAGGCTTTACAAAAGGCGAGTACAACTGGCAGAGATGCCTTATGGCAAAGGAGGAGGTAAAGGCGGCGGAGACTGTAAAGCCTGCAGAAACAAATGCAGAACCGCCTGTAAAGGACAATACAGTTCCCATTTGCGATGAAAAGGAAAAGCTGATATGTATAATAAACGAGCTTGACGAGGATATACAGGAAATAAAGGAATATTCGCGAATAGGCAGCGAAAGCAGTATAGACGCCCTTTTCAGCAAAAATACCGTAAAGCCCTTCGGCGACGACGGTATTACATGGGTAAGGGGCAACATAAAGGAGCTTGCCCTTATACAGGGACTTTGGAAATATATAAACAATCCCTTTGTTATAAAGGGCTGCAGGGATTACAGACATCTTATTTTCGGCAAAGACAAGGAAAACAACTGCTGGCTGGGTGTTCCCTGTAAATATGACAGCGATTATAGGCTTGAAGCCATGCTTCAAGGCTTTACGGAATTTAAGGCGGAGAACAACAGACCTCTTAAAAACAACGAATTCTGCTACTGCCTTATGAAATGTTAGATTGGAGATAAATATATGCGCATAAGAAAAAAGCCGTGGGCGGAGAGAGAGCTTGCCTCCAACAAGGCGATAATCACAGAGCCCTCTTTATACAAGGGCAAATGGCACAAGGTTTTCGGCAACAATAACCCTATCCACATAGAAATAGGCTGCGGAAAGGGTCGGTTTTTAAGCGAAATGAGCAAGCTGAACCCGAATATAAACTATATAGGCATAGAAAGAGAGGAGCAGATAATAGTGACTGCCCTCAAAAAAAGCCGCGAAAACGAAGCAGGGGAAAATATACGCTTTTTCGTAGAGGACGTTGCCAATATACTTGATATATTTGAAGCAGGAGAGGTAAAGAGAATATACTCCAACTTTTCCGACCCTTGGCACAGGCGTAAAAAATGGGCAAAAAGAAGGCTCACTCACAGGAATTTTCTGAATATATACGAGAAGCTGTTCGGCGAGGAGGGCGGAGAGCTTTTCTTAAAAACGGATAATAAAATATTCTTTGAATTCAGTCTGAACGAAATAGCCGACAAGGGCTGGAGGCTTCACAATATAACCCTTGATTTGCACAACAGCGACTACGAGGGAAATGTTATGACGGAGTATGAGGAAAAATTTTCAGCTATGGGCATGCCCATATACAGACTGGAGGGCTATTTTAAGAAATAACACTTTGACAAATCGCCTCTTTTGTAATAAAATATATTTAAGAATATAAACGGGAGGCAGAATTATGGAAAAAATAGCAGTTACGATATGCAGACAGTTCTGCAGCGGAGGATTAGAGGTAGGAAAAAAATTAGCCGAAAGGCTTGACGCAGATTTTTACGACAAAGAGCAGCTTGTAAGCATGGCAGCCAAAGAAATAGGCTATGCCGAGTCCTCCTTTGAGCGTGTTGACGAAACGGCTACTAACAGCTTTCTGTATTCCCTTGTAATGGGCGTAAACGGCGGAAGCCACAGCAGCGTTGTGCCGGATAACGACAAGCTGTTCAGCATACAGTCCAGAATAATAAGAGAGGCTGCCGCAAAGAATTCCTGCGTTGTAATGGGCAGATGCTCGGACTATGTTCTCCGTGAGGAAAAAAGACTTGTAAAGGTGTTCATACGCTCCGACAACGACTGGAGAGTAGAAAGACATAAGGAGCTTTACGGCGACGCCAAGGATATAAAGAGCATACTCCAGAAAAAGGATAAAAAAAGAGCCTCTTATTACAAATTCTATACGGGCAGAACATGGGACTGCCTTGTAAATTACGACCTCTGCATAAACACCGCCAAGGTCGGTATCGACAATGCAGTGGAAATGATAATGGATTATATTAAAAAAATGGGCTAATAAATAGCATAATATAAATAATTTCAAATAAATTCAACAACAAAACCGAGGAATTTTCCTCGGTTTTGTTAGTATGATAAATTAAGGCTTGCATAGTATAAATCGCCCTTTTATCCAACCCGCACCTCAAGCCTCCTCTGCAGAGAATTCAACACTTTTGCGATAACAAAAGTGCTGAACACGCAAAGCATGGTGTAAGGGTCGGCATAGGCAGAAAATCGACCCTTCAGTCAACGCAGTTCAATGCCGTACTATTCTAAAGTCTTTGACTGCGTTGACAGCTCCATTGCAGCGGAAGAAGTATCCGCCGACACGTAGTGTCGCTTTTGCGAAGCAAAAGTGCTGAACCTTCTCGTAAGGGGAGCCTTAATGTAATGCGCTCCAAAAAGGCTTATATACTTAGAATGAAGTGATATACTAAAAGTGCAGTCGCAAAAGGCCCAAAAATCTGATAGAATAGAAATAAAAAGAAGAAAGGAAAAAAAGGAAAAATTCGTTTTTTTCTCAATGGTGATGACCACAGCCGCAATGGTCATGGTGTTCATGATGGTCATGGTGTTCATGATGTTCATGCTCATGGTGTTCATGACTATGCTCCGTAAGGCTCAGAAGCTCGCCGTATGACATAAGGCTTATGTGCCTGTCGTTTATGCCGTCAAGCGCATAGTTGATATAGTCGCTCGCTTCCTTATGGCTCAAGGGACACGGTATATGCTCTAAGAACTTGCGCTTTACGTACTTCTGCATATCTGCGGGTATGCCGCTTACGGTATTGTTAATATATTCAGTAAAGTCCTCTATAAGCTCGTCGGTGCTTCTGTTATTGTCTATTTCCATTATAGACTCGTCAAGCTCCTTGTAATACATTTCGGAAATAGCCGCGTTTACATTAAGTGAAAAGAGGATATTATCAGGCAAATCGGAAAGCTCCGCCTCCTCTTTTTTTCTGAATATGCTCATAAGCTCCTGTTCAAGAGGCTCGGATACCTCAAATCTCTTTTCTATCTCTTCAACGGCTCTTTTGTTTATTTCCTCAATAAGGCTCTCATCCTTGTTTATAATAACGTTTCTCAAGGCATAATACAAGTCCTTAAGCATCATATCGTCTTCAAATACAAAATCCGTATCCACGCCGAAGGTAGCAATTATCCTAAGATAATTTACATCGTTGTAATATATGCGCATAATATCGAATATGGTCTGTATAGCCTCAGCATTGTTGTCCATATCTCCCAGATTTTCCAGAATGTCCTCATTGCTCATTTCATCCATAGTGCTTTCGGCTATTTTCAGCTTTTCGTATATATAGGGAAAGTCTGCCTTAAGTCCGTCGTCGGGACGGGAATAGAACATATCCTTGAGCCTTTCTATACACGCTGCTGCAAAGGGCTTGGGTATATCCTCGGTCATAAGGGCAAGAGCCTTTTTTACATAGTCCGTATATCTTTCCCTTGTCATTCTGAGAGGTACGGCGGCAATTAATTTTCCCAGCGTAAAGCTGCCCTCTATATTCTTTTCCAGATGTGTCATATAATGCTCTGCGTCTGCTGCCACTCCTCTGTTGTTAAGGGGGATACCGTCATCGGCGTTCTTTATCTCTCTTAGCTTGTACGCCTCCAGCAATCTGCCTCCCACATAGTCGTTCATAAACACATATCTGTTAAGAGCGACGGCAGCTTTTTTTGTCCTTTTCTCCAGAAAATCGAGCCTTTTCATGAACTCTGTCCTCTCGTCCATTTCAAGTATATCGCCAAGCAGCGTATAGGCGCTGCATATTTCCCTGTATATCTCATGAAAGCTCTCAGGCATTATATACCCCTCGGGTTGAGGATTTTCCGACAAATTGTTTATAAGATTGAGGAGAGTATCCTTTATCTTATAAGCCGCAAGCTCTATAAGCTCTTTTTCACTGTCTGTATTTGTACTATTCATATTATTATCTCCCTTTTAAAAAAATTGCAACTTATTATTTATATTTTACACTATTTGTGTTATATTTAAAAGAGAATTTTTTATGATTATGGTGATTATTATGAAAAAAATAGGTTTCGTTACTCTCGGCTGCAAGGTGAATATGTACGATACAGAGGCAATGATGGAGCTTTTTGCCGAAAAAGGCTATAAAATAGTGGAATTTGATGATTTTGCCGATATATATATAATAAATACCTGTACCGTCACAAACTTCGGCGACAAGAAGTCGCGGCAGATGATAAGACGGGCAAGGCGCAGAAATCCCGACGCCATAGTCGCCGCCACAGGCTGCTATGCCCAGACAGCTCCCGACAGGGTAGCGAATATAGAGGGCATAAACATTGTAATAGGCACAAAGGACAGAAGCAGGGTCGTGGATATTATAGAGAGCTACGGCGGAGAGGGCGTGCTTAACGCCGTTTCCGACATAAGGGGAGAAAAGGAATTCGAGCCTCTTAAAATAAGCAAGCTGAGAGGCAGAACAAGAGCCTATATAAAGATACAGGAGGGCTGCAACCGCTATTGTACCTACTGCATAATACCCTACGCCCGCGGTCCTGTGCGCAGCAGAAAGCCCGAGGATATTATAGCCGAGGTGGATACCCTTGCAAAAAACGGCTTTAAGGAGGTCGTGCTTACGGGCATACACGTTGCCAGCTATGGTACGGATTTGGGCAATACAGACCTATGCGATATTATAGAAAGGGTACACGAGGTAACGGGCATAGAGCGCATACGCTTCAGCTCCGTAGAGCCTGTTGTAATAACCGACGAATTTATAGAAAGAATAAAAAAGCTGCCCAAGGTATGCGACCACTATCACCTTTCTCTCCAAAGCGGCTGCGACAGGACGCTTAAGGCTATGAACAGACGGTATACCTCTATGGAATATCTAGCCGCCTGCGAAAAGCTGAGAAGAGCCTTTCCCGATGTGGCTATAACCACAGATATTATAGGGGGATTTCCCGGTGAGAGTGACGAGGACTTTGATAAAAGCTATGCCTTTGCCGAAAAGGCGCGTTTAAGCAAGATACACGTTTTCCCCTACTCTCCCAAGGAGGGTACTCCTGCTGCAAAAATGAAGGAGCAGATACCTCCCGATGTAAAGAACAAGCGCTGTGAGAAGCTGATTGCCTTGAGCAATCGACTTAACAGGGAATTTATGTCGAAGTTTATAGGCAGGGAAAAGTATGTTCTTTTTGAACGGATTGAAAACGGATATTACGAGGGACATACCTCAAACTATATAAAGGTGCTTGTGAAATCCGACAAGGATTTGACAAACTGCCTTATCAGAGTTAAACTAAAGGATATAATTACAGAAGAAACAATGATGGGAGAAATAGTATGAATCCGGAAAGACTTTATTACAAGGACGCTTATATGAGGGAATTTACCTCTAGGGCAATAAGCTGTGAAAAGGACAAAAAGGGCTATGCCGTAATACTTGAAAACACCGCTTTCTATCCCGAGGGCGGCGGTCAGCCCTGTGATATGGGTACGTTAAACGGCATACCCGTTACTTATGTGGGAGAAAAAGGCGAGGACGTTGTTCACTATACCGACAGTCCCATAGAGCCTGGCACAGAGGTAAGGGGCGTTATTGACTGGGAAAGGCGCTTTGACCTTATGCAGCAGCATTCGGCAGAGCATATAGTCAGCGGTATGTTCCACGAAAAATACGGCTGCAACAACGTAGGCTTCCATATAGGCAAGGATATGATAACCCTTGATTTGGACAAGGAGATAACATGGGAGCAGGTACAGGAGATAGAGAAAAAAGCCAACGAATACGTATGGGCGGATAGGGAGTGCGTTACTCTCTACCCCTCCGAGGAGGAAAGGGAGCATATTGATTACAGAAGCAAAAAGCCCCTTAAGGGCATAGTAAGGCTCATATCCTTTCCCGACGCGGATATATGCGCCTGCTGCGGCACTCATGTAAGACGAAGCGGAGAGCTTGGCATTATAAAAATGTTCTCCTGTCAGAAATTTCATCAGGGCGTAAGAATAGAAATGCTCTGTGGCGGCAGAGCCATAGAGCATATAAATACACAGCTGGAGCAGAACAAGGCAATATCCAATCTCCTTTCTGCAAAGATAGGCGAGACCGCCAAGGCTGTGGACAGGCTTCTCGGTGAAAATCAAAGCATGAAAAGCACTCTTATAGGCTATGAAAGAGAAAAGCTCAACTCCCTTGCCCAAAAGCACAAGGGGGAAAGCTCCGTGCTTATAAGAGAAGAGGGACTTTCTCCCGACAGCGTAAGGAATCTTGCCAATATGCTTATGGAAAACGGAGCGGAGGGCTTGTGCTCCGTATTTTCGGGCAACGACCAGGAGGGCTACAAATACGCCGTATGCCAAAAGGACGGAAATTTAAAGGAATTTATAAAGGAAATGAACGCCGCCTTAAATGGCAGAGGCGGAGGAAAGCCCTTCTTTGCCCAAGGCTCGGTAGCCTGTAAATGGGCGGATATAGAAAACTTTTTCAAGGAGGCAGGACAATGAAAAAAAATACTGCGGTAATCGTACTTATAGTGCTTATAGCGCTTTTTATAGTTTTCAGCATATTTACATACATTAATCTCGGTGTGCTTTCCTCCGGTATTGAAAATATGCCTGAGACAGAGGTAACAACTATCGAAAACGCCGATATATAGGAGGTATTTATATGGATATAATCGCTGTGGACGCTATGGGCGGCGACAACGCTCCCGAAGAGATAGTAAAGGGAGTCGTTGAGGCTTCAAAGACTGCTAAATACAGGCTTGCCCTTGTGGGCAAGGAGGATGTCATATACTCCGAGCTTAAAAAATACGACTGCGACAAAAGTAAAATACAGGTGGTAAACGCCACAGAGGTAATAGAAAACTGCGATACTCCCACAGAAGCCATAAAGCGCAAAAGGGATTCCTCAATGGTAGTGGGACTTAATATGGTCAAGAACGGTGACGCAGGAGCTTTTGTATCCGCAGGCAACACAGGGGCTCTCCTTACAGGCGCAACTGTTATAGTAGGCAGAATAAAGGGCGTGCAGCGCCCTGCCCTTGGCACAATGCTCCCTACTGAAAAGAGACATACTCTTATGCTTGACGCAGGCGCAAATGTAGACGCCAAGCCTGAGTATCTAGTACAGTATGCCAAAATGGGCTCTGTTTACTACGAAAACGTAATGGGCAAAAAAGAGCCTACCGTAGGTCTTGTAAACATAGGGGCTGAAAAGGAAAAGGGAAACGCCATGGTAAAGGAGGCATACTCTCTTCTGGAGCAGGCCCAGGGCATTAACTTTACGGGAAACACCGAAGCAAGGGATATAACGCTGGGCGATGTGGACGTAATAGTATGCGACGCCTTTGTGGGAAATGTTATACTTAAGTTTATGGAGGGCTTCGGCAAGAGCATACTCCGTATAATAAAAAAGGAGCTTATGTCCGGCACAATGTCCAAAATAGGCGCTCTTATGGCTTCGGGAGCCTTCAAGAGACTTAAGAAAAACTATTTTGAATACGACGATATAGGCGGCGCTCCTTTTCTGGGACTCAAGGGTCTTGTGGTAAAGGCTCACGGCAGTTCAAATGCTTCCGCCATAGCCGGCGCTATAAAGCAATGCGAAAAATTCATGGATGCCGATATTGTGAATAAGATTGCGGAAAGGCTTTAAATATCAGCTTTTAAGCGGTTTTTGTAATATTTTCTGTTAAGTTTTTACATTTTTATTAAAATTATACTTGTAAAATGGCAGATTATCTAGTATATTAATATTAGACAAACACTTGTCATATATTTATTGACTATAAATATCAAGGAGGGACTTTAATAATGGAAGAAAAGGTTATAGCTATTATCGCTGAGGAGCTTGGCAGAGATGAAAGCGAAATCACACTTGAAACTTCCTTTGAGGATCTGGATGCCGATTCTTTGGATTTATTCCAGGTTATCAACACATTAGAGGAAGAATTCGATGTAGAGTTTGATAATGAAAAATCTGCTGACATTAAGACTGTTGCCGATGTTATAAAGTGCATCAACGAAGCTCAGGCTTAAAATACTTAACTTCTATGCTGCGGTACTTCCGCAGCATAAATTTTATAAATACTTTAGCTTAAGTATCTTATGTAAGGTCCTTAAGCTAGGGCATTTAGGAAAGGATAATTATGGATATAGGATACGATTTCAAAAACAGACAGCTTATAGACACCGCCCTTTGCCACAGCTCTTATGCCAACGAGCATAAGGACAGCAGCGCAGAGTGCAACGAGCGTCTTGAATTTCTTGGCGACGCCATACTGGGACTTATTACAGGGGAATATATATACAAAAAATTCCCTCTTTGGCCTGAGGGCAAGCTCACAAAGCTGAGAGCCGCCGTAGTGTGCGAAGCTATGCTTGCCAAAAAGGGACGCGAGCTTCGTATAAACGAAATGCTCCGCTTAGGCAAGGGCGAGGAAATAACAGGGGGCAGGGAAAGAAGCTCTATTATAGCCGACGCAGTTGAGGCGATTATAGGCGCAGTATATCTTGACGGCGGTATGGAAAGCGCAAGAAAATTCGTACTGGATATGCTTGCTCCCGAAATAGAGGAAATATCAGGCTCCTTTGAAGCAATGGATTCCAAGACAATGCTCCAGGAAATAATACAAAAGGACAGTATGTCTCCCTTGGAATACGATATAACAGGCGAAAAGGGTCCTGCCCATTGCAAGGAATTTGAAGCCGTTGTAAAGCATTGCGGCAAGGTTCTGGGAAAGGGCGTAGGCAAAAGCAAAAAAGAAGCCGAGCAGAACGCCGCCGCTCAGGCTATAAAAATATTGCAGTATACAAATTAATGCTTGTGCAGATAAACACCTCTGCTGACGCTTATCTTCGGCGCAAATTAAAGCGAGCCTTATTCGGACTGCCGCCTCTCTTTTTACGGAGAAGCAGCAGTCCGAATTTTTTGTATACAGAAAACCACACGTTATACGAGGGGCTTTAGGCTCGCTGAGAGTGCTGAATACTTCAAGTAATGCCTGCATTATGCAGAAATGGTGGAAGGGTCGTTACAAAAAAACTCTATTGCGATAAACAAAAATTCCAACACAACACCTTTTTGCTGCACAAAGAGTTGTCGCGTTTTGTCGCACAGGCTATGGTATCATAAAATGCGCGGCATGACAAAGGAGATGATTATTTGAATATAAAACAGAAAAAAGCGGCGGACTTTTTTATTGAAGGCGGCGACGGATATTCGGCTCTTATAAACGCAGGTTACAGTCAAAGGTATGCAAAAGCATACAAGTCATTTTTCAATAAGAGCGAAATAAGAGAATACATACAGCAGAGCATAATGGAGAAAAACTGCGGCGGAGAAAGCGACGAGGTGATACAGTATCTTTTCAGAGTTATGCGTGGAGAGGAAAAGGAAACGGAGCTTGTAAAGGGCAAGAACGAAAAGGGCGAGGTGGTATACGACGCCATAGAAAGTCCCATGAGCGGCACACTTCGTATGAAAGCGGCAGAGCTACTGTGCAAGCGCTACGGACTGTACAAGGAAAAGCCCGAAAGCTCACAGAGTACGGCTGTGGTAATAAGAGAGGATATATAGGTCATAAAAATAAAATTATTCACAATAGTGGCGTATTGTTCAAAAAAAGTTTTAATTTTCCCTCTTTACAAATATAATTTACTGTGCTATACTCTATTTAATTTAAAACTAATGTCGATGATTAAGAGTAGTAACCTTAAGACGACGCTTCAGAGAGCCGACGGTAGGTGCAAGTCGGTGCAGAGGCTTTTGGCGAATGGACTTATGAGACCTGTGGTGAAATTACAGTAGCTTACAGCGGGTTCTCCCGTTACAGAGACAGGATATGATAGTATCTGCGAATTGGTGGCTTTTTGTTATTTATGACTTTGTCCAATTTGGGCAAAGTCTTTCTTTTTGCTTATAAGGCTGCGGCATAAAGACATCGGGTACAGATTTGCTGCAAGCTTGCTTGTAGGCAAATCTGTGTACCGATGGATTTAAGGGGCCGTCTGCTTATAAGCAATAAGACGGACCCTAAACACCGACACGCAGCGAAGCGAAGTGGAGGTGGGCCGCAGCAATTTGAACACTATAACCGCCAATTCACAACACAGACAGGAGGTAACACAATGACAAACCTAAAAACATTCGTAAGGGAATTTTCGGGAGATACTGAGACGCCCATAACCCTTTTTTACAAATATGTAAGAGACAACAAAGGCTTTCTACTTGAAAGCCGCGGCGAGGGAAAGACAAATTTCTCCGTTATGGGCAAAGACCCTATGGCAGTGCTATACGGAAACGACGTGCTTACAATAGAGGAAAAGGGCAAAGAGCCTGTGGTATGCCAAGGCAGGCTTCTGGACAGCGTAAGAGATTATATACAAAGCTATAATGTGGATACCGACCTTGATATGGACTTTATAGGCGGCGCTGTTGGCGCTGTTGGCTACGATGTAATAAGGCAATACGAAAAAATACCCGATGAGAACCCCGAGGTAGTGGATACGCCTACGGTACATCTTATGGTATTCGATGAATTTATAGTATACGACCATCTTCACGACAGAATAAAGCTGATCGTTCTTGCTTCTCCCGACGATAAAGAGGGAGCTGAGCGCAAGCTCGACAGAATGGAAATGGAGGTAAAGTCCTCTGTCCCTGCCGAGCACTACGCCATAAAGGAGCCTGAACCTATTAAATTCACCTCCAATATGACAAAAGAAAAATACGAAGGTATAGTGGAAAAGGCAAAGCAGTATATATACGAGGGCGATATTTTCCAGGTAGTTCTTTCCCAAAGGCTTACGGCAGAGACTACTCAAAAGCCCATTGATTTGTACAGAAGACTCAGAGCCATAAATCCCTCTCCCTATCTTTTCTTTTTCAACTTCGGCACATACCATGTGGCAGGCTCTTCTCCCGAAATGCTTGTAGAGGTAACGGGAAACACGGTAAGAACCTGTCCCATAGCAGGCACAAGAAAAAGAGGAAGGGATATAAAGGAGGATATAGCTCTTGCTGAAAATCTTCTTGCCGACCCAAAGGAAAGAGCGGAGCATATTATGCTTGTGGATCTTGCAAGAAACGACATGGGAAGAGTTGCGGAAATAGGCAGCGTAAACGTAAAGGAGTTTATGCAGGTACACTATTATTCCCATGTAATGCATCTTGTGTCTCTTGTGGAGGGTACAAAGAGAGATGATATGGACAGCTTCGACGTGCTTTCCACATTCCTCCCTGCAGGCACTCTTTCAGGCGCTCCCAAAATAAGAGCTATGGAAATAATAGAGGAGCTGGAGGAGGAAAGGCGAGGACTTTACGGCGGCGCTGTGGGCTATTTCAGCTTTAACTCAAATATGGATATGTGTATTGCCATAAGGACAATGATAATAAAGGACAACAAGGTGTATATGCAGGCAGGAGCAGGCATAGTCGCCGATTCCGTCCCCGCTATGGAATATGAGGAAAGCCACAACAAGGTGCGAGCCCTTGTCAAGACAATAGGAGGCGAGGTATAATGATAGTTCTGGTAGACAATTACGACAGCTTTACATTTAATCTGTATCAGTATATAGGCGAGTTTGACAGGGATATAAGAGTATTCAGAAACGACGATATAGACGGCAAAGCCATACTTGAAATGAAGCCCGACAGGGTTGTTATATCCCCCGGACCAAAAACTCCCGAGGAGGCAGGCAACTGTATAGAGATAATAAAGACAGTGGGAGGCAAGATACCCATTCTCGGCGTGTGTCTGGGTCATCAGTCCATAGCCGTCGCCTACGGCGCAACGGTAACAAACGCAAAGGAGCTTTGCCATGGCAAAAGCTCTCTTATGGCGCACAACGGCAAGGGAATATTTGAGCATTGTCCCAACCCCATGGAGGTTGCCCGTTATCACAGTCTTTCAGTAAAGGCGGATACCGTTCCCGACTGTCTTGAGGTAACTGCCAAGGCGGAGGGGGAAATAATGGCAATAAAGCATAAGGAATACGACGTTGTGGGACTTCAATTCCACCCCGAAAGCATAAATACTCCACAGGGTATGCAGATAATAAAGAATTTTATAGAGGGTAAATATTAGGAGGCAGTTATGATACTTGACGATATAGTTGCAAAGAAAAGAATAACTCTTAAGGAAAAGCCGTATAAATTTGACAGCAAAAGGCTTTGCAAGGCTCTTGAAAAGCCTGTTCCCTCCTTTTATGAAGCCCTTAACAAAAAGGGACTTTCAATAATAGGCGAGGTTAAAAAGGCGTCGCCCTCAAGAGGACTTATAAAGCCGGATTTCGACCCTGTGGCAATAGCAAAGGAATATGAAAATGCCGTTGACGCCATATCGGTGCTTACGGAGGAGGACTTTTTTATGGGAAGTCCCGAATACCTCAAAGCAATACACAAGGAGGTAAGTCTTCCCCTGCTGAGAAAGGACTTTGTAATAGACACCTCTCAGATATTTGAGGCAAGGGAGCTTGGAGCTTCCTCAATACTGCTCATAGCCGCCATACTCAACGAAAAGGACGTGCTTTACAGATTTATACGCACGGCAAGAGAGGTAGGACTTGAGCCTCTTGTAGAAACTCACAACGAGGAGGAAATAGACCTTGCCCTTAACGCAGGAGCTGATATAATAGGTATAAACAACAGAAATCTTAAGGACTTTTCCGAGGATATATACACGACGGTAAGACTTCGCGAGCTTGTACCTGACCATAAGGTAGTTGTAAGCGAAAGCTCAATACATACCGCCGAGGATATCAAAATACTGAAAAGCGCCTGTGTAAACGGCGTGCTTGTAGGCGAGAGCTTTATGAAAAGCGGAAATATAGCCCAAAAGGCAAAGGAGTTCAGAGATGCCTATGGATATTAAGATATGCGGACTTCAAAGACCCGTGGATGCGGAATATATAAGCGAGTTTGAGGAAATAAAGTATGCAGGCTTCGTATTTTTTGAGAAAAGCAGAAGAAATGTCACTGTTGAAAAGGTTCTTGAAATAAAGAAAAAATTAAGATACGATATAAAGACCGTAGGGGTATTTGCAGAATACGATATTGATGATATAATAGATATTTGCGAAAGGGCAGGCTTTGATATATGCCAGCTCCATTCGGACGAGACCAACGAGGACTGCGGCAGGATACAGATACCCGTGTGGAAGTCGATACCCATGAAAGACAGCTCCGACCTTGAAAAAGCCAAGCAGTACACCAATGCAAAAGGCTTTGTGCTGGATTCCGACAGCGGAGCAAAAAGGGGAGGCGTCGGCAAATGCTTTGACTGGAATATTGCAAAGACGTTTTCACAAGGGCATTTTACGGTGCTTGCAGGAGGTATAGGGGCTGACAATATTATTAAAGCCTATAATACCGTTAAGCCCAATGTAGTGGACCTCAGCTCCTCGGTAGAGGTCGGCGGATACAAAAGCTATGATAAAATAAAGGAATTGATAAATACCGTAAGAAAGGAAGATAGGTATGGAATTAAATAAGGATTTCGGTGTTTTCGGCGGTCAGTTCGTACCCGAAACGCTTATGAACGTATTAAAGGTGCTCGAAAAGGAGTTTAAGGAATACTGCTATTCCGATGAGTTCAGAAAGGATTATATGTACTACATGAAGCAATATGTAGGCAGACCCTCTGTGCTATACTATGCGGAAAGACTTACAAAGGCTCTCGGCGGCGCTAAAATATATCTCAAAAGAGAGGACCTTAACCACACAGGCGCTCATAAGATAAACAACGCTATTGCCCAGGCTCTTCTTGCTAAGAAAATGGGCAAGACAAAGGTAATAGCCGAAACAGGCGCAGGTCAGCACGGCGTTGCCACAGCTACCGTAGCGGCTCTTTTCGATATGGAATGTCGTGTATTCATGGGCGTTGAGGATATAGAAAGACAAAAGCTCAACGTTTTCAGAATGGAGCTTTTGGGCGCAAAGGTAGTGCCTGTAACAAGCGGCACAGGCACTCTTAAGGACGCTACCAACGAGGCTATAAGAACATGGGTAGCGGAAGCGGAGGACACATTCTATATTTTAGGCTCTGCCGTAGGTCCTCACCCCTATCCCACTATGGTAAGGGAATTCCAGAAAATAATAGGCGAGGAAACAAAAAAGCAGATGCTTGAAGCCGAGGGCAGACTTCCCGACAAGGTATATGCCTGCGTAGGCGGCGGAAGCAATTCAATAGGTATGTTCTATCCCTTTATAGAGGATAAGGATGTGCAGCTTATAGGCGTTGAAGCCGCAGGTCACGGCATTGAAACAGGTCAGCACGCAGCAGGCTTTGCTCCCGACGCAAGAATAGGAGTTCTCCACGGCATGAAAACATATCTTTTGCAGGATGAAGACGGTCAAATAAAGACAGCCTATTCCATAAGCGCAGGTCTTGACTATCCCGGCGTAGGTCCGGAGCACGCCTATCTCCACGATATAGGTAGAGTAAAATACACCTCCATAAAAGACGACGAGTCCATAGACGCATTTCAGACCCTTTGCAGATACGAGGGTATCATGCCCGCTATTGAAAGCTCTCATGCTCTTGCGGAAGCAATGAAGGATGCGCCTAATATGGATAAGGACGATATTATTGTTGTCTGTCTTTCAGGCAGAGGCGACAAGGATGTAAATGCCGTTGCCAAATATCTTGGAAAGGAGATTTAATGATGAACAGGATAGATGAAAAATTTGCTCAGCTTAAAGCCCAGGGCAAAAAGGCTCTTATACCATATATATGCTCCGGCGACCCCAGCTGCGAAGCTACAGAAAAGCTGGTGTATGCTCTTGAAGAGGCGGGAGCAGACATTATAGAGCTGGGAGTACCCTTTTCAGACCCTCTCGCAGACGGTCCTGTTATTCAGGCTGCATCTGTAAGGTCGCTTTCAGGCGGATTTAAAATCAGATTCGTTTTCGATATAGTTAAAAATGTAAGAAAAACAAGTCCGATACCTCTTGCCATTATGATATACTACAGCTCAATACTGGGTTACGGCAAGGAAAGGTTTGTAAAGGAATGTATAGAAGCAGGTGTAGACGGACTTATAATTCCCGACCTGCCCTATGAGGAGTATGACGAAATGCTTCCTGTTCTGGAAGGTACAGAGCTTTATATGATACCTCTTATCGCCCTTACCTCCGAAGACAGAATACCCATGCTCGTTAAAAATGCAAGGGGATTTATATACTGCGTTTCATCTCTCGGCGTTACAGGAGAGAGAAAGGAATTCGATTCCAGAGTAGACAGCTTTGTTGAAAAGGTAAAGTCCTGTACGGATACTCCTGCCTGCATAGGCTTCGGTATTTCAAGAAAAGAGGATACAGAGCGCTTCGGCAAGGTGGCGGACGGATGTATAGTAGGCTCTGCCATTATAAGACGAATTTACGAAACAAACTGCGATTTGGAAAAGGTAAAGGAATTCGTAAGGGGTTTGAAATAACAATAAGCATCAAAAAAAGCTGCCGATTATAGGGAAGGAACACCTGTAATCGGCAGTTTTAAAATTATACTTGTTGTACTTAAAGGAGGGATAGCTATGGCATTTAAGCTGGACAGCGTAGTACCATGGGGCAGAAATGCCAATGAATATATGACTATGTTCAATCTGACCTCAGCAGATTTAAAATGTAAAATAGCAGGCTTCGGTGACGGTCCTTCTTCATTTAATGCCGAGATGACGGCAAGGGGAGCAGATGTGACCTCCTTTGACCCAATATATGCTTTCAGCGCAGAGGATATAAAAGACCGCATAGAAGAGACCCGCAATATTGTAATGGAACAGATGTCCATGAATATGGATAATTATGTGTGGAAGAATTTTAAAGGCTTGTCAGACCTTGAAAACACAAGAATGTCTGCTATGAATAGCTTTCTTTTGGACTTTGAGAAAGGAAAGAAAGAGGGAAGATATGTAGCCCATTCTCTGCCTGACAGTATAGAGCTGCCCGACAAATACTATGACATAGGCTTAAGCTCTCATTTTCTGCTTATGTATACGGACTTGGGCTATGATTTTCATATAAAAGCTATATATGAAATGCTGAGACTGTGCAAAGAGATAAGAATATTTCCTGTATGCGACCTTGACGGCAGGGACAGTAAGCTAATAAAAGATGTTATTGAATATTTCGGCAGGGAGCACACAGTAAATATCTCCGAAACAGAATATGAATTTCAGAGAGCGGCTAATAAAGTGCTTAAAATAACTGATAAAATGTAATAAATAAAAGCTGAAATGTACCTCAGCCGGACAGCGGGGCAGAAGCTATGCATACATAGGCTTCGGTATTTCGGGAAAAGAGGATACGGAGCGCTTCGGCAAGGCGGCGGACGGCTGTATAGTAGGCTCTGCCGTTATAAGACGAATTTATGAAACAAACTGCGATTTGGAAAAGGTAAAGGAATTCGTAAGGGGGTTGAAATAACGAGCCCGTAGCCATTGGTACCAATATATACAAAAAAAGAGCCTTCCGCATTGTATTTTTTTATGCGAATGCCCTTTCAATCGGCAATGCCGACAGCTTCTCTGGTGATGAATCATCCTCTCAGCCAATCCTTACCACAATCCCAACCTTCCCTTCAGAGAAGGGAAGGGGCAGTCCGAAGGATTGACGGAGAGGTATTTATGAACACAAACTGCCTCTATTGTCAGTCCAAATTAATTGCTGCTTATAGGCTGTGTCTGAGTTTGGGTCGGGGTTGGGAGCATACTGCCTATACGTCTTGCAAAGTCCACGAGATTCTGGGTCTGTAATATGACCTTGCCCGGACCTTTAAGAGTAGTTACGAAAAGACCCTCGCCGCCTAAGAATATGTTCTTGAAGCCCTTAACTCTTTCTATATCGTATGTAACAGTGGAATCAAAAGCAACCACATTGCCTGTATCGACCATAAGCAGCTCGTCGGGAGCAAGCTCCCTTTCAACGGCGTCTCCGTCTATTTCGAGCCAAAGCGTACCGCCGCATTCAACTCTCTGCATAATAAAGCCTTCACCGCCGAAAAGACCCTTCATTATGCCCTTGCGCCATACGGTAGAAAGCTCTACGTTGTTCTCAGCGCAGAGGAAAGCGCCTTTTTGCAATATCATGCCTGCGTGCTCGTCGGCGTTTACAGCCATAATAGAGCCGGGAACCGTAGATGAAAAGCATATCGTACTGTCGGAATAGGCTGAATATGTCACCATAAACATTGATTCTCCGCTGAAGGCTCTTTTAAGTCCCTTCATAAAGCCGCCTCTTGTATTGGTATCCATAGCGATGCCGTCGCTTCTCCATGCCATACCGCCTGACTGGGTGTAGACAGCCTCACCGGAGGAGAGCTTTATTTCTACTGCCGGAACGGTTGTTCCTATAATTCTGTACTGCATACAATACCTCCTTATTTTTGTATTTGATATTATTTTACACTTTACAAGCAATATTTTCAAGTGTTTGTCGCAAACTGTCAACTTAGCGACGCAAAAGAAAAACAGCCCCGGGGATGGGCTGTTTTTCCCGAAAATATAAATATAAATTGGGGGAGGAAAATAACTAACAAAATATTAATTATTCCTTCTATCGTAATTTTACACTATTGTGATATAAATGTCAATGGGTTTATGAATATTTTGTAAATTTCTTAATAAAATATTCATTTTTACTGTTTTAACTATTATCTGTTAAATAAATAGCATAAATATTTAAGATTATTAGCTTGACCTTCATTTATATCTTCTTTTTTAAATCTGAACTGCCAGTTACCGCCAGCCACGCCCGGAGTATTCATTCTGTCCTCGCTGTCGCAACCTATAATGTCCTGTATGGGAATAATAGCATACTTGGCGGAGGAGGCTATCGTGTATCTTATAAGGTCCCAGTTGATATTGTCGCCGCTGACATTGAGCATACGCCTTACAAAGTCCTTTGTATCCTCATAGCAGGATTTGTACCAGCCTATGGTAGTATCGTTATCGTGAGTTCCCGTATATGCAACATAGTTGTCGCTGTTATAATTATGAGGAAGATAAGGATTATCCGGAGAGCCAAAGGCAAACTGTATTATTTTCATTCCGGGAAGTCCCAGCTCATCTCTGAGCTCAAGCACCTCGGGATTAAGGTCGCCAAGGTCCTCTGCTATAATATGAAGCGAGCCAAGCTCCCTTTCAATGGCGTCGAATACCTCTGTACCCGGACCTTTTTTCCACTTGCCGTTTACGGCGGTCTCCTCGCCGCTGGGTATTGACCAGTAGCTTTCAAAGGCTCTGAAATGGTCTATTCTGACAATATCCACAAGCTCAAGTATCTTTTCAACTCTCTTTACCCACCAGTCGTAGCCCTGCGCCTTGTGATTTTTCCAATTATACAGGGGATTGCCCCAGAGCTGACCGTCCTTGCTGAAATAGTCCGGCGGCACGCCTGCAACCTGTGTTGCAAAGCCTTTTGTATTAATGTGGAAAAGCTCTCTGTTCGCCCATGTGTCTGAGCTGTCGCCTGCTACGAATATGGGAATATCGCCTATTATCTCTATGCCTTTTTTATTTGCATAGGCTTTTACCTCTGCCCATTGAGAATAAAATTCAAACTGGAGGAATTTGTAAAAATCCATATCCTCCTTTAAAAGAGCGCTGTATTTCTCTATTGCCTCCGGTTTTCTGTCTCTTATATCGGCAGGAAAGCTGTTCCAGCTGCCACCGTAGAAGCAGTCCTTTACGGCGTTTGTGCTCATGTACCTTGAGGCGGCTTTGTAATATGTCTTGTATTCGGCGCTTTCCCATGTATTTTTTCTTTTGTCTATGAAATAATACTTAAGCGCCATAAATAAGCTGTAATCCTCAAGCCAAAAGGCGTTTTTACTGCAAAAGGCGTTGTATTTTCTTGTAAGAACGGCATTTTTCATTGCCCTGAAGCCTTTAAACGCCATTCTGTAAATATTGTATTTGTAGTTTATAACAGAGCCGTATTCTATTTTTCTTTCATTAAAATGCGGAGTATTCTCCAATTCTTTTTTTGAAATATAGCCCTTTTCCGCAAGTATTTCGGGACTGAGCATAAGAGGATTTCCCGCAAAGGTGGAAAAGCTCTGATAGGGAGAATCTCCGAAGCCGGTATGACCCAAAGGCAGTATTTGCCATAGCTTCTGACCGCCCTTTACCATATAGTCAATAAAATCTCTGCAGTAGGGTCCCATATCGCCTATACCGAATTTTGACGGAAAGCTGATGGGGTGAACAAGTATACCGCATTTTCTCATATAGACACTTCCTTTTTCTTTGAAAAATTTACCACTTTATATTTTGATTTAATGCACATAATAAATATGTAAAAAAATTAAAAGCAACAAGGAGGACGCAACATGATCAAGAAAATTTTATTTGTCAGTCTTGTCTGCCTTTCTCTTACCCTTACAGGCTGTGGCTCTAAAAATAATGATACCACAAATGGCGGCAGTAATGCAAGTACTGATACAACTTCTGCGCAAAATAACGGAGGTAACGAAAATAACGGTACGGGAAACTCAGGGAATATGGGTTCTGACAGCAATTCAGGCAATATGAGTTCGGGAGATGCCGACACAAACGATTCTATGACAGGCTCAGATGCAGGCGGCAACGCAATGACGCAGGGCAGCGACCTTAGCAATGAAATAGGCAATGCCGTTGAGGACGCCGGCAAGGGAATAGGCGAAGCCGTAGACGGAGTTACAAATACCATAACAGGCGATAAGGATGGCGAAAGCGTTTCTTCAGCCGCAAAATAAAACAGCAGACAACTGCTGTTTTTTTAATAAAATATTTTGATTTTATTTCGTATTAGTGTGGTATACTTATAATAGGTAATTGCGAAACTCGCCAGGCTCGTTAACGATTTTGAACCAAAACAGGGAATGATTCGTGCAGAGCCCAAA
>CANRBC010000012.1 GCA_947628755.1 uncultured Clostridia bacterium
GAGCGAAAGCGAGAAAAGTACAATGCGATAGCATTGAAAAGACGCAAAAACATAGAGAGAAACGAAGTTTCAAAATTCCGAAGCTGCAAACAGAGCTTGCTCGGATTTGCAGCGAGGATAATTTAGCGATATGTTTTTGCGGTTTGCGAGCGAAAGCGAGAAAAGTACAATGCGATAGCATTGAAAAGACGCAAAAACATAGAGAGAAACGAAGTTTCAAAATTACGAGGTGGCAAACAGAGCTTCTCTGATTTGAAAAATGTAAATATAAAAAACGCTAAGATAAAATATGGGTTTAAAGGAGGATTTCAGATGATAAACAATGTATACAGAGGGAATGAGGTCATATATCTGCCTGTGGATAAAATACTGCCTAATCCATATCAGACAAGGAACATCTTCAGAGAGGGCAATATGCGCGAGCTTGTTTCCTCCGTGAAAAAATACGGCATACTCCAGCCTATAAGCGTAAGACTTATAAACAACCGCCTTTATGAGCTTGTATTCGGGGAAAGGAGACTAAAGGCAACGCGCCTTGCAGGACTGGAAAGCATACCCGCTATTGTAATAGAGCTGAGCGACAGAGATGCGGCTGCTGTTACCCTGTCCGAAAATATACAGAGGTCAGAGCTGAGCTATCTTGAGGAAGCAGAGGGCATAAGGATACTGTACGAGGGCTTTAAGTATAATGTGTACGAAATATCGCATATTCTCTCAATATCCGAGGAAAGAGTCAAGGAGCTTTTGAAATTCTGCTCTTTCAGCAACGAGATAAAATCACTTTTGGCAAAAAACAATATACCTATGGAAAGCGCGGCGCTTCTCCTCCGTACAGAGGACAGCGCGGTACAAAAGGGCATTATAGATAAAATAAGCAAGCTGGGATTAAGCAAGGAAAAGGCGGAGGTAATGATAGACAGCGCCATAAGAAGCCACCGCATATCCGGAAACGCCGAAAAAAGCGGCTCTCATATAAAAAAGCATTTTAACGACATAAGGCTTTTTACAAACACAATAAAGCAGGCAGTAGGCATAATGAACGAATCGGGCATGGAAACAGCATACGAAATGGAGAAAAACAACAACGAATATCTCATTAGCATAAAGGTAAGAATGCAGTAAAAAAGAGAGCAATCACTACGATTGCTCTCATAATATTATAACTGTATTATAATTGTAAAAACGCCTTACTAAATTTTTTTATGAAAAATTAGTTGCAGGCTTAAGTATTTTCGGTTTAGTTTTCCTCTTTTTCCTCGTTATTTGCGGCGATTGGTTTCATTGTGGGGAAGAGGAGAATATCTCTTATGCTGGCGGCGTCGGTAAAGAGCATTACAAGTCTGTCTATGCCCATGCCCATGCCGCCTGTGGGAGGCATACCGTATTCAAGAGCGAGCATAAAGTCCTCGTCTATCATATTTGCCTCTTCGTCGCCTTGGGCTCTGAGCTGCTCCTGTCTTTCAAAACGCGCCCTCTGGTCGATAGGGTCGTTCAGCTCGCTGTAAGCATTGGCAAATTCACGTCCTACTATGAAAAGCTCAAATCTCTCTGTATATTCGGGCTTATCGGGCTTTCTCTTTGTAAGAGGAGAAATTTCAACAGGGTGGTCCATAAGGAATGTAGGCTGCACGAGCTTATCCTCTACATAGGCTTCAAAGAAAAGATTGAGTATATCGCCTTTTTCATGTCTTTGCTCAAATTCGATATTGTGCTCCTTGGCAAGAGTTCTTGCCTCTTCAAGGGTATTTACATTATCGAAGTCCACGCCTGCGTATTTCTTGACTGCGTCTACCATTGTTATTCTTTCAAAGGGCTTTGCAAAGTCCAGCTCTACGCCTTGATATACTATCTTGTCTGTGCCTGCGACCTTTTTGCAGATCTCTTTTATTATGCCCTCTGTAATATCCATCATACCGTAGTAATCCGTATATGCCTGATAAAGCTCCAGAAGTGTAAATTCGGGGTTGTGCTTTATATCCATGCCCTCGTTTCTGAATACTCTGCCTATTTCATATACCCTTTCCATACCGCCTACTATAAGGCGCTTAAGGGGCAGCTCAAGAGCTATTCTCATGTACATATCTATATCCAGAGTGTTATGATGAGTTATAAAGGGCCTTGCGGAAGCGCCGCCGGGTATTGTCTGGAGAATGGGAGTTTCCACCTCAAGGAAATTCTGATTATCCAGATATTCCCTTACTGTCCTTATGACAGCGCTTCTTATAAAGAAGTTCCTCTTTACCTCAGGATTTACAATAAGGTCTACATACCTTTGTCTGTATCTGAGGTCCTGGTCTCTTAAGCCGTGGAATTTTTCGGGAAGCACCTGGAGGCTCTTTGAAAGGAGGGTTACCTCTGTGGCGTGTATGGAAATTTCCTCCATTTTGGTCTTGAATACAGTACCCTTTACAAATACAATATCGCCTATGTCCATTTTTTTGAACAGCTTGTAGTTATCCTCGCCAAGCTCGTCTCTTGTAACGTATGACTGTATTCTGCCGTCTCTGTCCTGTATATCGCAGAAGCTGGCTTTACCCATAACTCTCTTGCTCATCATTCTGCCCGCAACGCTTACCTCGGTACCCTCCATGGTATCGAAGTTTTCCTTTATCTCCATAGAGTGGTTGCGAACATCTGCCTTTACTATCTTAAAGGGGTCCATTCCCATTTCCTGCAGATTGGCAAGTTTTTCTCGTCTTATTTTAAGTATCTCGTTTAAAGCCTTGCCCTCTAAGGGCTGCTTGTTCTTATTATCCGCCATTTTTGTTTCTCCTACTGTATTTCCAGAATCTTGTATTTCATAACTCCGTCGGGGGCGTTGCTTTCCACAACATCGCCTACGGCATGACCTAAAAGAGCTGCGCCCAAAGGACACTCGTTAGAGAGCTTGAAATTAAAGGGGTCTGCCTCGGCAGGACCTACTATGGTGTATACGACCTCCTCGTCAAACTCCTCGTCGTATACCTTTACCTTATTTCCAAGGTTCACTCTGCCTGTGTTTATCTCGTCCTCGTCGATGACCTCTGCATTTCTCAGCATTTTTTCTATGGTAGCGATTCTGGACTCTATTTCCGCCTGCTCGTCCTTGGCAGCGTCGTATTCGGCATTTTCGGAAAGGTCGCCCTGCGCTCTGGCTTCCTTTATCTTAGCGGCAACCTCTTTACGTCTTACGACCTTGAGATTCTCCAGCTCCTCTTTTAAACTGTTAAGTCCCTCGCTTGTAAGTATTATTTTCTTTTCATCAGCCATTGATGTCACTCCTTTGAACATGGTAACTTCTTTTTTATCCTAACAATTATACTAGATTAGGGATAAATTGTCAACGTTTATTGCATTATTCATTTTATTTGAGCCGTGAAAATAAATACTTCCAATATTCCCTTTTTTCTGATACAATAGAGAGGATTGGAGGTATTGGTATGATACTTGCTCTTAACAATGTATCAAAGGCATTTGGTACGGATGCTATACTGGAAAAAATATCATTTCATATAGAGGAAAAGGAAAAGGTAGGTATAGTCGGCGTAAACGGCGCAGGCAAGTCTACTCTTTTCAAAATAATAACGGGCGAGCTTTCATCGGACGAAGGCGAGGTGATAATGCCTAAGACTGCAACTTTAGGCTATTTTTCACAGAGCCTGGAGATAGACAGCCAAAATACCGTGTACGACGAGCTTAAGACGGTGTTTGAGCCTGTTATTGCCATTGAGCGGCAGCTAAGGGATATGGAAATGCAAATGTCCCGGCTTTCCGGCGAGGAATACGACGCCCTTATGTCAAGGTATTCTCAGCTTTCTCACGAAATGGAGGATATGGAGGGTTACAGCTATGAAAGCAGGCTAAGAGGCGTTATAAAGGGTCTTGGCTTTAGCGATGAGGAAAAGGAGCAGCCTATACACGAGCTTTCGGGCGGGCAGAAGACAAGAGTTGCCCTTGGCAAGCTCCTGCTTTTGCAGCCGGATATACTTCTCCTTGACGAGCCTACGAATCATCTGGATATAGAGTCTGTGCAATGGCTTGAGGAATATCTTAAAGGCTATAAGGGCGCTTTGCTCATAATAACCCACGACAGATATTTTATGGATAGGGTGGCAGGCAAAATTATAGAGATAGAAAACAGAAAAGCCACGGTATATTTCGGCAACTACACTCACTATGCCGAGAAAAAGGCAGCCGACAGAAAGGCTCTTATGCACAGATATATTAATCAGCAAAAGGAGATAAAAAAGCAGGAGGAGGCTATTAAGACTCTTAAATCCTTTAACAGGGAGAAATCTCTTAAAAGAGCGAGGAGCAAGGAAAAGAACCTTGAAAAGATGGAGAGGATAGAAGCTCCCGACGCTCTGCCGGATACAATGCGCTTTGCCATAAAGCCCAAAAAGGAAAGCGGAAACGATGTGCTTTCCGTAAACAATGTAGCTATGGGCTTTGACGGGCAGACGCTTTTTGAAAATATATCCTTCGATATAAAAAAGGGTGAAAGAGCGGCTCTTATAGGACCTAACGGCATAGGCAAGACGACGCTTTTCAGAATAATATTGGGACGGCTTGATGCTCTAAAGGGCGAATGTAGGCTTGGCGCTAACGTTGTGCCGGGGTATTACGACCAGGAGCAGGAGGACTTAAATCTTGACAAAACCATATTTGATGAAATATCCGATACCTATCCGGAGCTTACCATTACGGAAATAAGAAACGTATTGGCAGCCTTTGTGTTTACGGGAGACGATGTTTTCAAGACTATATCTACTCTCAGCGGCGGCGAAAAGGGACGGGTCGCTCTTGCCAAGATAATGCTTTCAAATGCAAATTTCCTTATACTGGACGAGCCTACGAATCATCTGGATATAAATTCAAAGGAAATACTGGAGCAGGCGCTACAAAGCTATGAGGGTACTGTACTGTATATTTCCCACGACAGATATTTCATAAACGCCACAGCGGATAAAATAATAGAGCTTAACAGCAATAGGGCGGTTACCTATATAGGAAATTACAACTATTATATGGAGAAAAAAGCCGATGTAAAGGAAGCCCATACGGAGGATACGCCCATAGAAACAGAGAATAAGCTAGACTGGAAAAAGCAGAAGGAATTACAGGCGCAGCAAAGGAAAAGAGAAAACACCGTTAAAAGACTTGAAAAGGATATTGCAAATACCGAGGAAAAAATAGACGAGCTTACCGCCCTTCTGGAAAGAGAGGATGTATATACCGACCCCATTCGTTCAAGAGAGGTATTTGAGGAAAAGGAGAACCTTGAGGAAAGGCTCATGGAAATGTATGAGGAATGGGAAGGACTTAATTGACCCTGCAAATATAAATATTTACCCTATAAAAATCGGAGGAGCTTATTACACAGCGTGTCGATAAAATCGACACGCTTGAAAGAAATGCTTTTTTGGCATTTCTTTCAGTTATCTAAGGAAGGAACCAGCCGTGTTTTCCGCAATTTAGGCATAAATGCCTAAATTACAGAAAAGTTCCTGTCCTCGGAGGAAGTGAATTCCTCCTGCGGATTAAAGTCTGCGACGCTTTTTTGCAGACTGTTCTTTATTTTAATTCATATTTACTGTCAAAATATTGTTTTTTCGGCAGTCTGGCTTATTACAGTTCTCCGATTTTTTCACGCATTTCCTTTATTACGTTTATCATATTTTCTCTGCCTGTTGTGGCGTTTATTTTCACTCGCATTTCTGCGCTGTGGGGCAGTCCCTTTATATACCAGCCCAAATGCTTGCGCATTTCTCTTATGCCTATTACCTCGCCCTTGTATTCCACAAGCATATTCGTATGGCGCTCAGCCATATCCAGCCTTTCCTCCCATGTAGGCTCGGGCAGCAGCTCGCCTGTGCGGAGATAGTGTACCGTTCTTCCGAATATAAAGGGATTCCCCTGTGCGCCGCGTCCTATCATAACTGCGTTGCAGCCTGTGTATTCAAGCATATTTTCCGCATCGCGAGGAGTAAAAATATCTCCGTTGCCTATTACGGGTATAGTCACATTTTCCTTTACCGCCTTTATAATATCCCAATCGGCTTTGCCGGAATAATACTGTTCTCTTGTTCTGCCGTGTATCGTAACGGCTACCGCGCCGTTGTACTCGGCAATTCTCGCCATTTCCACGGCGTTAAGGCTGCTGTTGTCAAAACCCTTGCGCAGCTTTACTGTAACGGGCTTGCGGGAGGCGGAGGCAACGGCTTTTATTATACTGCCTGCAAGCTCCGGCTTAAGCATAAGGGCAGAGCCTTCGCCGTTTTTCACTATCTTGGGAGCAGGACACCCCATGTTTATATCTATAATATCTATGTCCTTGTATTCGTTTAGCCGAGTTGCCATATCCGCCATTATATCCGGCTCATGTCCGAATATCTGTACTGCGCAGGGGCGTTCGGAGGGCTCGATTTCCAGAAGCTGCGCCGTATTCCTGTTGTTATAGTGCATACCCTTGGCGCTTACCATTTCGGAATAGGCAAGACCGCAGCCCATTTCTCTGCAAAGAGTTCTGAATACCTTATCCGTAATTCCCGCCATAGGCGCAAGGAATACATTGTTTTGAGTAGTAACGTTACCTATTTTCATTGAAATCACCCTTTATAAAGGTTCTGTACCATAGAGATAGAGATTGAAAAAGCTCTTCGTTTTCCCTTTCAACATATCCTACCTCCATTTTTGCCCCTATTTCGTCATAGAGGAAGTCGTCGGGCTGATTCATTACCTCTATATATACGTCTGAGGTATCCTTGTAAAAGCCTATTATGGCAATACCTCTTGTCTTTTCGGCAAGACAGACGGTTATTACCCTCAGTTCTCTTTTTATG
This sequence comes from uncultured Clostridia bacterium, assembly GCA_947628755.1. GTDB lineage: Bacteria > Bacillota > Clostridia > Lachnospirales > CAG-274 > CANPXH01. The sequence goes on from CANRBC010000012.1 coordinate 6,822, forward strand.
GCTTCGGGAAGCCTTTCAAATTTGTCGTTTAATACATAACCCTGCTTGTAAAAGCTGGCAGAGCATAGAATATCCTTTTTATCCATAGCTTTCTCCTAAATATATCTGTTGTTCTTAAGCCTTACGGAAACCTCGCCGGAAAGCACAGGCACTATATTTGTATCGGTTTCTATAAGAAGCTCTCCCTTGTCGTTTACGCCAAGAGCCTTGCCCTTTACGGGAACGCTTCCCGTAGTGCGAACTATTTTTCCTATATTAAGGCAATATTTGTTGTATTCGTCCTTAAGGGCGGAAAATCCTTTTTCGCAGTACAGCTTATAGTATTTCATAAGCTCTCCGAGTATTTCGTCTATGAATATGTTCCGCTTGTATTTCCTGCCCGTTTCAATATATACGGAGGTGGCTTTATCCTTAAGTCCGTTTTCAAAGGCTTCGTCGTTTACATTTACGCCTATGCCCGTTACGACATATTTCACTCTTTCTATTTCTGCGCTCATTTCGGTAAGTATGCCGCATATTTTCTTTCCGTTTACAATAATATCGTTAGGCCATTTGATATTTGCGTCAAGTCCCGTTATTTTTTTAATTGCCTTTGCCGTGGCTATGCCTGCAATAAGCGTAAGCTGGGGAGCCTCCATAGGACTTATGGGCGGCTTAAGCACAATGCTCATGTAAAGCCCCTGAGAGGGAGCGGAGCTCCAATCCCTGCCAAGTCTGCCCTTGCCCTTAGTCTGATAATCGCTTACTATCAGAAGTCCGTCGGCGCAGCCTTTTTCAGCCTGCCTTTTACACTCGTTGTTTGTGGAATCCACTTCTCTTAAAAACATAGCGTTTTCGTAGTTTATTTCATTTTTGTTGAGTATATCTGCGGAATCGTTGAGCTTGTAGCCCTTTTTACTGACAGAGGCTATATCGTAGCCCTCTTCTCTGAGCCGCATAATATTTTTCCATACGGCGGCTCTGGATATGCCAAGAAGACTGCCAAGCTCCTCTCCCGATACGAAGCCGTTTTTTTCTCTTAATATACTCAGTATCTTATATCTCATAAATATCACCTGAATCCATTGTACTCTATAATAACAAAATTTGCAAATATTAAAATTATATTGTATACTTGAATAAAAGGAGCGTGATATTATGATAAAAGGAATAGGCATAGATATAATAGAAATAGAGAGAGTGGCGAAATCAGCGGAAAAGCAGGGCTTTATGGACAGGATATTTACAAAAAGGGAGCAATGTCTTTTCCACGGCAGCAATTATAATACTCTGGCAGGGAATTTTGCCGCAAAGGAAGCCCTTGCCAAGGCTTTGGGCACAGGCTTTTCAAGGTGCGCTCCCGTGGAGATAGAAATACTGAGGACGGAAAACGGAAAGCCCTACATTATCCTGTACGGCAACGCAAAGGATATATACGACGGTATGCAGGGCAGCAATATAACCGTATCCATATCCCACAGCAAGGATAACGCGGTAGCCTTTGCAATCATTGAATAGAGGTGATAGTATGTATATATTGTCAACGGCGCAGATGAGAGAAGCGGAGCGTATAGCCATAGAGGACAAGGGCGTTCCCTCAATAGTCCTTATGGAGAATGCCGCAAGAGGCGCGGCAGAGGAGGTACTTAAGCTAGGCGTAGGCTCGGCTCTGGTATTTGCAGGCAAGGGCAATAACGGAGGTGACGGACTTGCCATAGCCAGACTGCTTATAACAGAGGGTATAAGAGTTAAGGTAATATTTATGGGCGAAAGGGAAAAAGCCACAGCCGACTGCCGCAAAAATCTGGAAATACTGGAAAGCTACAATGCCGATATAGTATATAATAATGCAAATGTGACAATAGGTCACTATGATATAGTAATAGACGCCCTTATAGGCACGGGACTTAAGAGCAGGCTTTCGGAGAAATATATCGAGGCAGTAGAGCTGATAAACAAAAAAGCAAGGCTTGTGCTTTCCGTAGACTGTCCCACGGGAGTAAACTGCGATACGGGAGAGGACTATGGCATTGCCGTAAATGCTGATGTTACTGTGACCTTTCACAGAGCCAAGAGAGGACTTCTGCTCTATCCGGCTGCCGCGCGGTGCGGCAGGCTTTGCGTAAAGCATATAGGCATACCCGACAGTGCTGAATACGACAGCTTTACGCTGACGGAAAGCGAGGTTGCGGCTATGCTGCCTGTGAGAAATGCCGATTCCAACAAGGGCAGCTATGGCAAAGCTCTTTTTGTATCGGGCTGCGATACCATGACAGGCGCAGCCATCATAAACTGCAAAGCGGCTTACAGAACGGGCGCAGGACTTGTGAATATATGCTCTGCGAATCATGTTATAAACGTGGTGCAGAATCTATTGCCCGAAGCCGTTACTTCAAAAGAGGAAGAAATAGACTATAACTACGGAAATGTTACAGCCATAGGCTCCGGCATAGGCATTTCGGACAGAAGCCGTAGGCTTGTCAAAAATGTCGTTGAAAATACAGAGCATACAATTATTGCCGATGCCGACGCCCTTAATATTATGGCGGAGGACAAGAGCCTTATTTCATTCAAGGGTATTATAACTCCTCATATAAAGGAAATGAGCAGGCTTACGGGACTTGACACGGAATTTATAAAGAATAATATTATAAAAACTGCTTCGGACTTTGCAAAAAAATACAATGTCGTTGTGCTGCTTAAGGACGCCCGCAGCGTAATTGCCGCTCCCGACGGACGTATATGCGTCAATACAACAGGCTCTTCCGCCATGAGCAAGGGCGGTACGGGAGATTGTCTTACGGGAGTTGTTGCGGGACTTGTCGCTCAGGGCATGGACATATTTGACGCAGCCTGTCTGGGCGCTTATATAAACGGTCTTGCAGGAGAAATAGCGGCGCAGGAAAGGGGAGCTTACGGCGTGCTTGCTACTGATATTGCAGATAACGTACCGCAAATTATGGAGGAATTGAAACACAAATGTAATATAAAATGTATTGAAAAGTAAAAAATAAAGGAGTAAAATGTTATTTGTGTAAAAATAGGACTTCTATTATATCAGATACACAGAGGTGGAAATTATGTCAATGTTTTTCTATAAAACATTTGGTATGGATATATACTTCTTTTTAAACTGCTTTTTCATATACAGCTTTTTTGGTTGGATATTTGAGTGCGCAGTAATGAGCTATGAGGAAAAAAGACCCGTAAACAGAGGCTTTATAAGAGGACCTCTCTGTACCATATACGGCGCAGGCGCTTTAGGCGTGTATTTTCTTCTGCAGCCCATAGCCGAGCATAAGGTGCTTCTGTTCATTGTGGGCGCTGTGCTTGCCACAATATTTGAAATGCTTGTGGCATGGCTTATGACAAAGCTGTTTGGCTGCTTTTGGTGGGATTACAACAATAAACCCTTTAACTATAAGGGCGTTATCTGTCTTGAAAGTACATTGTGCTGGGGCGCAATGACCACTCTTACCTTCGTATGCTTCCAACCCTTTGTGGAAAAGCTGGTAAACATTTATTATGCACGCTATGGCAAGCTCGTTGCCGTTGCGGTGCTTGCCCTCTATTGTATAGATTTCTCAACGAGCTTTTATAAGGCTTACGGCGAAAGAGATAAGCTCTCCGACGAGGAACAGCTTGTAGAAGCAGAGGAGCAGTTCCAGTAAAACAAGAGCGTAAATTAATATTCAAATATAAAAGGAGTATCGCAGCTTATGTGCGATACTCCTATTTATATTATATGTATTAAATCTTGAAATATCCGACTATTTCTCCGCCATCAGGCAGTTCAAGAGCCTTTTCGGGGGCTTTAAGCTCCCATTTGCCATAAACGCCGCTTCTTTGAGAAAGCACAGCGTAGAAGTTAAGCATAAGTATGCCAAGATTAAGAGCTTGATCCTCTTCTGAGGTCTGAGGATGCTCCAGACTTACCAGTACGAAAAGTCCGTCGTCTATAATAAAGCGGTAGGGCTGCAGATTGAGGAAAGAGGGGGCGCAGCAGGCAGCTACAAGAGCCTGATACAAATCGGTGTAGTGGTCGAGAGTAGATGTCTCGTCCTTTATGCCCATATCCTCTGCATATATGGCGTCTTCTATGTAGAGCTTCGGCGCTTCATAGCCGGAACGCTTTTTCATTGTTACGTTAGACAGATTCTTTATGTCAAGACGCTTTATTGAAAGCACTGTCTTTTCATAGCCAAAGGCTATAAGGGCAACGGGCTCCTTGTCCGTATTGAGATTAAGTCTTTCCTTGAGCTTTTCGCTGTCGCTTATGGTTACCCAGCAGGTATCTATGTCCATGTCGGTCAGCTTGAGCACTAAGTCCTCTCCTATAAAGCCTGCATTTTCAATATAATGGTCTGTCTTCTCGGATAAAATAAGAAGATAGTGAGGCGCTTCTATAAGATAGTCCTTATATCCCACGCAGCCGTTCATCATAGGTGAAAGTTTGGGGTCTATTATCTTGAATTCCACATTAATTGTAGGTACAAGTCTTTTGCAGTCGAGAAAGTAAGCCTTTAGCTTGGCGATATTGCTTTCGGAAACCTCCTTGTCCTTAAAATCTCTTGTGGATTTTCTCTTGGTTGCCAGTTCATAATAATTCATATTAACACATCCCTTCATAATTAACTGTATATTCTTAATATAATTTTAGTATATCTTTTATAAAAAGTCAATGTATTTATAAGAGCTTTTTGTATAATTCTGTCCGCCTGTCTTTTTTTACGGGAAAAGCGCTTCTGTACTCGGAAGCATTGTTGTCTATATGTACAAAAGCAATATCCTCGCTGCTTCCCATATCGCACAGTAGCCTGCCGTCGGGAGAGTATACACAGCTGCCGCCGCTATATTCTGTATTTCCTGCCTTGCCCGTACAGTTTATGCCTGCAATATAGCACATATTTTCTATGGCTCTTGCCTTGAGAAGCGTCTTCCAATGGTCGGCTCTTTCGGCAGGCCAGTTTGCCGCTACCGTTATAATATCGGCTTTTTGCGAAGCTGACTGGAATATTTCGGGAAATCTCAAATCATAGCATATAAATGTAGAAATGCCGAAGCTTTTGTAGCTGAAAAGTGATATTTTATCTCCGCCTGTGAAATATTTGTCCTCGTCGCCGCAGCTGAAAGGGTGTATTTTGGCGTAATCGCTTATTATTTCTCCCCTTTCGTCCACAACGGTATATTTGTTTTCCCCTTTGCCGTTTACAAGAGCAACATGACCGAAGCCTATGGCAATATTGTAATTTTCAGCCAAGTCTTGCATTTTTTTGATTGTATACCCGTCCTTTTCGCCTGTAAGAGCAATATTCATTGAAAAACCCGTAAAGCTCATTTCGGGAAATAAAATTATATCCGCACCTTTTTTTGCTGCTTTTTTTATAAATGCAACGGCTTTTTCAATATTTTCGGCTTTGTTTTCGTATACTATTTTTGTCTGACATATTCCCAAAAGCATAGCATCAACTCCTTTTGTATATTATAACACATTTTCAATAAATTCGTTGACTTTTTTTATCAGTTATTATATTATTAATTATATGATAATGAGGTGATTTTTTGAACAGCTACGATTATATCGAACGCATACTGCTTCTTTCCAGAATGCAGTTCAGATACCTTAATATAGACGCCATTTTTTCCGACGAAAGCAAGAATTACAGGTTTCCTGCCGTTCCCGCTGTCAACGATAAGGTGGTCATAAAGCTGAGAGTGGGCAAAAACGATATTGACAGCGCCCATATAGTTGCAAACGGCAATATGATACCTATGATAAGGACGGCTTCCGCAGGACGCTTTGACTATTACAGCGGTACTGTACCCTGCGGTACGGAAAAGATAAAATATTATTTCAGAATAGAAAAGGACGGAAGAGAATACTTCTATAATAAGCAGGGGCTTGTAAAGAATATAATAGACGACTATGACTTTACAGTCATACCGGGTTTCAGAACTCCCGACTGGGCAAAGGGCGCAGTAATGTACCAGATATATGTAGACCGTTTTTACAACGGCGATAAGACAAACGATGTCAAGGACAACGAATACGCCTATCTGGGAGTTACGGCAAAGGCAGCCGAAAGCTGGGACGCTCCTGTGGAGAATCTTGATGTATGCAATTTCTACGGCGGAGATTTGCAGGGCGTTATAGATAAGCTGGATTATTTACAGGACTTGGGCATAGACGCTATTTACTTCAATCCTATATTTGTATCTCCCAGCAATCACAAATACGACATACAGGACTATGATTCCATAGACCCGCATATCGGCGTTATTATAAATACTGAGGGCAATGTGCTTTCCGAGGACTGTAAGGACAATACAGAGGCTACCATGTATATGGTAAGGACTACCGATAAGGAAAACCTTGAGGCAAGCAATAAGCTCTTTGCAAAGCTTGTGAAGCTGGCACACGACAGAGGGATAAAGGTAATATTGGACGGTGTGTTCAATCATTGCGGAGCATTTAATAAATGGCTTGACAGAGAGGGCTTCTATGGCAGGAACGGCTATCCCAACGGCGCTTATGCCGCTGAAAACAGCAAGTACCACAATTTCTTTAAATGGCACGGAGGACACTGGCCGGGCAACGACAGCTATGACGGCTGGTGGGCTCACTCCAATCACCCCAAGCTGAATTACGAGGGCTCTGAGGAGCTTTATAACTATATACTTGAAATAGGTAAAAAATGGGTATCGCCTCCCTATAATGCCGACGGCTGGCGTCTTGACGTGGCAGCCGACTTAGGCTTTAGCAAGGAATTCAATATGAGCTTCTGGCGGGATTTCAGAAAGGCGGTAAAGTCTGCCAATCCCAACGCCATAATACTTGCCGAGCATTATGGCAATCCCGAGGACTGGCTTGGCGGCGACCAATGGGATACGGTCATGAACTACGACGCTTTTATGGAGCCTCTTACATGGTTTCTAACAGGCATGGAAAAGCACAGCGAGCAGTCCAATCCCAGCAGATATAATAACTCTGCGGATTTTGAGGGCAGTATGCGTTATTTTATGGCGCGCTTTACAAATGAAAGTCTTTCCGTTGCCATGAATCAGCTTTCCAATCACGACCATTCCAGATTTCTTACAAGGACAAACAGGAAAATAGGAAGGCTTCATACCTCCGGAGCGGAGGAGGCAGACACGGGAATAAACAAGGGCATTATGAAGGAAGCCATAGCCTTCCAGATGACTTGGATAGGCGCTCCCACCATATACTATGGCGACGAGGTCGGACTTACGGGCTGGACAGACCCGGACAACAGACGACCCTTCCCCTGGGGTAAAGAGGATATGGAAATATACACCTTCTGCAAAAAAATGGTGGAGATACACAAATCCCGCGACGTATTTGCAACAGGCTCTCTGGATTATCTCTATATGAGCTATGGTATTATATGCTTCGGAAGATGGGATGACGACGACAAGGCAGTTATAATACTCAATAACAACGACAGGGAATACGAAATAGTCGTACCCGTATGGCGTCTTGAAGTAAAGGACGGCACAAAGCTGTTAAGACTTGCGGAGTCCGGAGGCGACAGCTGGAATGACGACAAGGCTGTATATGTAGTGGAAAACGGCTGTATCAACGTTAAAGTGCCTGCCTTTGGCTGCTCTGTCATAGCAAATGAAAAACATTAGTAATATAAGCCGTTTCAGACATATTTGAAGCAGCTGAAATGCGGTTCAGAGACCATGCTTTATAAGAGGGTCATTGAACCGCATTTTAAAATTCTGTGGGGAGGGACGAGTATGAAAAGAGCTTTGCTTTTTGTTATTATAATGCTGAGTTTTTTTACGACAGTTGCTTATGCCGAAGGCATTTACGACATAGCGGCTCAGCTGGAGAGCTTTGCCGGCGAAATAAGGCTTGATGCTCCCGACCCCGATACCGTTCTTAAGCAGGTGTATGAGCTTGAGCCTCGCCTTGAAATGTATTTCGGAGGCTACAACGGTACTGTATACAGCAGCCACAGCAGTGTGAATATAAAGTATATAAACAGCAATATACTTCTTAGCGAAATATATGTAGCGGAAAATGACGAGGAGTTTGAGGACATTATAACAAGGGGGCTTCTCTACTGTAACGACAGCATAAATATTGTGTTTAAGAACAAAAACAGCAAGGCTGTTGCCTTGAGCGATATATTTGAGAGTATAGGCGAGAAATGTCCTTTTGCTGAAATGGGTATAGACAGCTACAACACAAGCACCTCTGACAATTCCATTACAGGCGACAGCACATATCGTATTACGGTACGTTACAGATACGATACAGGCGATTTGCTCAATAAGAAAAAGGAAACGGAAAGAAAGGCGTTTACCGTTGTAGGCTCTAACATAGCCTATAATATGCCTGATTATATGAAGGTCAAAATAATACACGACTATATTATAAACAACTGCAGCTATGCAAGGGACTATGATACAAACAAAGACCCCGATAATTATACGGCTTACGGCGCTCTTGTAAAGGGAAAGGCGGTTTGTCAGGGATATACTCAGGCGGCTCATATACTTTTGGATTTGTGCGGCATAGAAAACTTCACAATATCCGGCAGCAGCAAAAGCGAAGCCCATACATGGAATGCAGTAAGGCTTGGAGAGGATTATTATCATATAGATATAACATGGGACGATCCCCTTACCTATGACGGTGTGGATATGCTTATATACGACTACTATAATATAGATGACAATAAGCTCTCGGAGGATCATACATGGAACAGAGAAAAATACAAGCAATGTACGGGCAGCTTTTACAGCTATGCCAATACTTTAAGGCTTATGGCGTCGGAGGGTATGTATACACAGCCCTACAAGAGCTTTGAGTCCGTGTTTGAAAGGTACAGACCCTTATCCGGCGGCGCAGACGGAGAGGTAGTGCCGGCTCAGATATATGAGCTTGGTGTAAACAGCTGGAATTACAAGGAGTTTGGCGTAATAGCGGCAGTGCTTTTCGTCATATTGATGATATTCGGAAGAAAGGGTGAGAAATAATGATAAGAGCGGCTATAATAGGTCTTGGAGTACAGGGCAGAAAATACGCCCGCATGCTCTGCAATAAAGAAGTAAAGGGAATGAGCCTCGCAGGAGTCTGTATCAGAAGCGACAATACAAAAAAATGGGCGGAGGAAAATCTGAAAGGCATAAGCATATACAAAGGCGAGGAGGAAATGTTCTCTCATAGTGATGATTTTGATACGCTTATTATCACTACTCCCCATAAGGCTCATTACAAAACAACGCTAACCGCCTTTGAAAAGGGCAAGGACGTATTCTGCGAAAAGCCTCTTTCCACAGATGTGGCGCAGGCGGAGGAAATGATAAGAGCCTCAAAGGGTCATGTATTTGCAGTTATGTTCCATCTGAGAGCCGTAGGCATATATAAATGGATAAAGAGTAAGCTGGACAGCGGCGAGCTTGGTGAAATAAAGAGAGCTATGCTTGAAAGCAATGTGTATTTCAGAACAAGACATTATCATAACTCCTCCTCATGGCGAAGCACAATAGTAGGCGAGGGCGGCGGCGCTCTCATAAATCAGGGACAGCATCTTCTGGATTTGTGGCAATGGTTCTTTGGTATGCCCGACAGCCTATATGCGGATATTCAGACGGGCAAGTACAACGATTTTGATGTAGAGGACGAGGCGACTTTGTTTATGAAATATCCTCGCATGACGGGCATATTCTTTATAAGCACAGGCGAACCCTTTGGCAGCAACCGTCTTGAGATAATAGGAACAAAGGGCAGAATAACACTTGAAGATGAAAAAATCACCTACATAAGATATGAAGATTCTCAGGAATATATAAATACTTCCGATGTCAATACGGGAGAAAAGCTGAAATATACCGAGGAAGCCGTGGTTATGAAAAAAGAAGGCGACCCTTATGTGACTATGCTTGAAAATTATGTAGAGCATATAGAAAAGGGCGTTCCTCTTATTGCCGAGGGCAGCAGCGGAATAAACGCTTTAAAGCTGTGTTCCCAGGCATATAAATACAGATAATGAAATATTGCATAAAAAGCTGTGCAAAAATTCTCGTTTTTTGTGCAGCTTTTCTATTGAAATTGGAAAAAATAAGTGATATAGTATAGGTGTATCGAAAGATACAGCAAAATGATATGCCACTATTTATTGGCTTTTTAACCAACTAAATAATGGGCAAACTTATCGAAAGGTAAGGACGCAAAGCCAAGGGTCTAAAGCTCTTAGGAGCAATGACAGCCGGTTGCCTGTTCAGTATGAACAGTTGTCTTATAGGCGCAGTCTATATAGATTGCATATAAGTTTATAAGACGTTTGCGTTGCCACTCATATCGGGCAACGTTTTTTAGTTTAAAGCGAAAAATCAATGGAGGTGGCATTTATGAAGAAATTAGTTCTCGTATGCACAACAATCGCAACAATGGCACTGGCTGCAGCCACTGTAAATGCAGCTGACTTAAGAAGCACAATAGCAGCAGGCGTTGACGCTTGCGAAACAGCAATAGACCTTTCAGCTCTCAATGTAACGGCTGACGAGGCAATGGATACTTACTTCGACCTTATGAACACAGACCCCGATTTCTTCTGTGTAGACGAAAGCGTATCAGTAACAACTAAGGGCGCTCAGGCAGTAGCTCTTAACGTAACCTACGACGGAAGCAAGAGCGATATAGAAAGACGCCGCGCAGAAATGGACGCAGCAGTTGCAAAGATTGCAGCAGCAGCAAGCGCAGGCGCAACTAACCTTGACAAGGCAAAGGCAGTACACGATTATTTAATCAACTCAACTGAATATGACCACTCTTTAGCAATGACTACAAGCTACGACCTTCTTGTAAACGGCAAGAGCGTATGCAACGGCTATTCATTAAGCTACAAGATGGTAATGGATAAGCTGGGTATCCCCTGCGAGCTTGTAACAAGCGCAGCAATGAATCACCAGTGGAATGCAGTACAGATTGACGGTACTTGGTACAACGTTGACGTAACATGGGATGAGAACTACACAGAAAGCATGGATTCTTTAAGCTATGACAACTTCTTAAAGAGCGATTCTTTCTTCAACCTTATGGGACACAACGGCGGCGCAGCTGCAGTACAGTGCACAGACAGCAAGTACGATATGGGTATTGCTTAATAGATAAGAAAAAAAGATAAAAGATTTTATACAGAAAAGAAAATTTCCCCTAAATAACTTCCCAAGACAAAAAGCTGTCGCGTTATGAAAAATCGTAACGCGACAGTTTTTATTTGATTTGTGGATGAATTTTTGTTTATCGTAATAGAGATTTTTTTGTTTTAAAACGACCTTTCCATTATGAAAGGACGGTTTACCTCTCCACCGCTAAAGCGGTCCCCCTCCCCTGATAGGGGAGGTTGAAGGCATTGGTTCCCTTAAGCTTTCTTAAAGTCTTTATTCAACATTATTCAAACGCTTGAAAAACCATAACGTAAAGCTCCCCTTCGTAAGGGGAGCTGTCAGCCCACGTCAGTAAGCCTAATTAAAAACAACTGTGAACGGGGCTGACTGAGAGGTCGACCTTATTAACCTAAACAAAAATTCATACTCTAAACAAAACAGCGCCTATATATCCCATCATATTTTATCCAGAGCTTGTTGAATATCGGCTATAATATCCTCGACATTTTCTATACCTACGGACATTCTTATAAGCTCAGGCTTAACGCCGCACTCTACAAGCTGTTCGTCGGTAAGCTGTCTGTGAGTTGAGGAGGCAGGGTGCAGAACGCTTGTCCTTGCGTCTGCAACATGGCAAACTATTTTTGCCAGCTTAAGGCTATCCATAAGCTTTGCGGAGGCATCTCTGCCGCCCTTAGGTCCGAAGGCGATAACGCCGCTGCAGCCCTTTGGCAGATATTTCATAGCCAAAGCATGGTCGGGACTTGATTTAAGTCCGGGATAGCTTACCCATGCTATTTTATCGTTGTTTTCAAGATATTCCGCTACTTTAAGGGCATTTGCGGAATGTCTTTCCATTCTGAGGTGAAGTGTTTCAAGTCCCAGATTCAGAAGAAAACAGTTCATGGGAGCAGGCGTGCAGCCAAGATCTCTCATAAGCTGTACTCTTGCCTTTACGATATAGGCAGATTTTCCGAATGCCTCTGTATAGACAATACCGTGGTAGGATTCGTCGGGAGTTGTAAGCTCCTCAAATTTACCGCTTGCCTTCCAGTCGAAATTACCGCTGTCCACTATAACTCCGCCAAGAGAAACGGCGTGACCGTCCATATATTTGGAGGTAGAGTGTATAACTATATCTGCGCCGAAGTCAATAGGGTTGCAGAGATAGGGAGTAGGGAATGTATTGTCTATAATAAGGGGTATGCTGTGTTCGTGAGCAGCCTTGGCGAATTTTTCTATATCCAGCACACGCAGAGCGGGATTGGCAAGGGTCTCGCCGAAGATTATCCTTGTGTTGTCCTTTATTTCCTTTTCCAGCTCTTCGGGAGAAATATCCGGGTCTACAAATGTTACGTCTATGCCGAATTTCTTAAGAGTAACTGAAAGCAGATTGTATGTGCCTCCGTATATGGCGGTAGAGCTTACGATATGGTCTCCCGCATGGCATATATTCATAATGGCGATAAGTGAGGCTGACTGTCCCGCTGCAGTGAGCATAGCGCCTACGCCGCCCTCAAGGTCGGCAATTTTCTTTTCAACAGCGTCTGCAGTAGGGTTGGCAAGACGCGTGTAGAAAAAGCCGTCCTCCTTAAGGTCGAAAAGGTCGCCCATTTCCTGGGCTGACGAATATTTATAGGTGGTGCTCTGAACTATAGGCACAACTCTTGGCTCGCCGTTTTTTGGCTCATAGCCGGACTGAACGCATTTAGTTTCGATTTTCATATTTATACCTCCGTATTGATTAATAAAAAAATAATACCACAATACGCCTGTATTTTCAATTAAATTTTTGTTAAACCCCGTCGCAATTTTTTATTTTGTAGTCAATATAGGTAAATTCGGCAAAAATCGTATGCTGTTTAATATCCGAAAATTTCTTGGGCTTTTTTCATTTTTTTGATTATCTCAACGCCAAAAGGACAGTTTTTCTCACAGCGACCGCATTCTATACACTCTCCTCCGTGGTGTTCGAGAAGCTTGTAGTGGTCTGCGACGGTTTCGGGTACGCCTCCCTGCGCCAACGAAAGATTAAGGTATTTGTTGACGTCGGCAATATTTATGCCCATAGTACACGGGGCGCAATGACCGCAGTACATACAGTTGCCGTGGAATTTGAATTTATCCATTTTTGAAAGCACAAGGGAATAATCCCTTTCCTCCGCGGAAGCAGTGTAATAGCCTGTGAGTTTTTCCATTTCCTCTGTGGAATGGCAGCCTGCCATTACGGAAACAACACCGGGTCTTGTAAGGCAGTATTCTATACATTGATATTCATTAAATGCAACGCCAAAGGGCGAAAGCTCGGCGCTAAGCATATCTCCTCCGCCAAATGTCTTCATAACGTCTATGGCGATACCCTCTCTTTCGCAGTATTCATAGAGCTTTGTCCTGTGCGGGTCGGCGTTTACGAAGCCCTTCTTGTAGTTTTCGGGCTCAAATAAATCGTCTACATTTTCTCCCGGCGGCATCATATCATAAGCGGCGTTTACAGAGAACATAAGCACGTCTATAAGTCCTGTTTCCACAGCCTTAAGAGCTACGACAGGATTATGTGAGCTCATGCCGAGCGCCCTTATAGCGCCCTTTTGCTTAAGGCTCTCACAGTATTTAATAAAATCTCCGCCGAAAATTTTATTAAAGTCCTCCATACCGTCTACATAGTGTATCATACCTATATCCAGATAGTCCGTACCCAGTCGCTTAAGCTGGTCTTCAAAGGCAAGCCTTGCCTTGCTTATATTTCTTGTTCTGAGATACTGACCGTTTTCCCAAGCAGAGCCTATATGTCCCTGCAGAACTATATTATGTCTTCTGCCCTTTATGGCAGCGCCGAAATTACTTCTGAATACAGGGTCTGATGTGTACATATCTATAAAATTAATTCCCAAGTCAAAGGCTTTGTCCGTCATGGCTATGTACCCCGCCTTGCTTTTTCCAAGAAAGCCCTCGCAGCCTAAGGCTATTTCACTTACGTTTATATTTTCGCATCTTTTGATTTGTCTGTATTTCATATTGATTACTCCTTTCCTTATATTAATATAATAAAACTTAAAGTCGGCTTTAAGTCAAATAAATTATTGACTAAATAAACGGATATGATAAAATTCAATCAAGACAGTAAAATATAACCTAATATAATATTGAATAAAAACAGAAAAGCAACCCCGATTTATTCATTTAAAAAGGGGTTGCAGCATTGAATTATATTTTTGTCAGTTGTTTATCGACCTTTCCGCCGCCTTTAGGCGGTGGAAGAATTAATTTTATAATAGTCCCAGTTCTGCGGCGTACTTATAGTAAAGAGTAACAGGTATCATCATCTGAGCAAAGCTCTTTGTACCCATGCCGCCCTGTATAAGAGAGCCTTCCGCTATTCTCTTGGAGTAGTTTACTCCGGCAGGCTTAAATGAAATAACATATCTGAGTGTAGGAAGACCGTATTTAATGTACTTCTTGTCTCCTGTCAGTTCGTATGCTATGGACAGAGCCTCCAGTATAAGAGGATTGTTTCCAAAGCGCTTAAGAGAGGGCAGCTCCTTGTAGTAGAAAAGTCCGTTGTCAAGCCTTGCATTGTCGCACAAATCGTCTACGGCATGGAGTATCATTCTCTTTATTTCGTCATTTGGACGCACTCTGTAATATCTCATAAGACTGCCTACGGCAACCGAAATCATAAATACAACTCTTATTACGGTATTGTCCGTATAGGGTGAGAGCCACAGTCCGTAGCGCTCCTCCCATTCCTTGAAGTGACCGACTATCCAGTCGCACTTTTCAAGCCATTTCTCATCATTGGTTTCTATATACAGAGCCGTAAGGCTTCTGAGCGCCCAGCCCGTTTCTCTTGCGTTGGCGTCGCCTGCTCTGTTGAACATAGGCGTTTCCAGAAGTCGGAGTATGTTTTCGCCTATGCCTATGGCAGTATCAAGACCGTCTTTATCTCCACTGAGATGATAGTAGTCCAGAAGTCCCTCTACCCATTCATGGGAGCATACTATGTTTTTAGCTCCTATGTGATCCCAGGTATGCTCATACTGACCACCCATTATAAGAGGGTCTTTGCTGTAATGGCACACATCCACATCTATCCAATGCTTTGCCGTTACAAGCACATAGTCCAGAAAACGCCTTATTCCCGTGCGTGCATACTGCAGTGCGCAGGCGTGAGGAAAATCGTATTCGTTATTTGTCCAAACGAGCTTTCCCTTGCCTCTGCCCTGATTGGTATAGCCCATATCCGGCGAATCTCCCCAGTACATCATGCCATAGGCTCTTGAGTGGTCGTCCGCCTTGGCTGAAATATACATTTCCATATCGTAATTCTTGTTTTTAACAAACAAATCGGGGAACACTCCCGCCTTTTCAAACACATCGGGAGATACGGCAGGTTTGTCGGGCATCTGATATATTATTGTCTTGTTGTTTATGCTCTGAAGCTCCTCGTCGGAGGAGTGCAAATAAAAAAGCACCTTCTGTTCTCTTGCCATACCGCTGAATACAGTTACATCTCCCATATCCTTTGGCACAAGCATTATTTCACAGCTTGTATTTTGCACCTTCACAGCCTTGGGAAAATTCTGCTGCGCTTGATATACACAGGCGCAAAGTCCCATTTCCTCGTCGGTATAGTCCCCGAAAAATGTGCCGTAGAATACCTCTGAATTATGCTCGTTGGATTCCAGAAGAAGCATTTTGGCATCAACGTATTTATAGGCGATTCCTCCGTCCTCGTTTATATCAAAGGAGGTCTTGTAGTTGGAATAAGCGGCTGCTGCTCTTGTCCTTCCCTTTGCCTCCTTGCGGCTCTCCATTATAAGACTGTCTATTTCAAGGTCACAGTCCGTATCGTTTATTATTCTGTAACCCAGCTCAAGTGCTGACTTATTCCTGAAAACCGTTATGTTCAGCTCAAATGAAAATTTCCTTTTACTGCCGAGAGTGTGATGACCTTTGCCCTTTAGCACAAGGCAGAGAGGACTGCTCTCTGCTGTCTCCCAGCCTTCCGTAATAGTACCGTAGGTATTGCCCTCCTTGTCCTTAAGAATGGGAGCGTTTATAAGGGAGGTATATTTTTTCCCTTTGTATTCTATGTATTCAAATATACTGCTGCTGCCCGTTGAGAGACAAAGCCTCATTTCACCGTTGTCTATAATATTGTTTTCAAAGGTTATACCTTTTTCAAAAACATAGCTTTCGCTGCTGTCCGTATCCAGATAGTATTCTGCGCCCTTGTTGGCAGGAATATCGGCTTCAAATCGTGTAAAAAGCCATTTTATGCTGCCGTCCTCCCATGATCCCGTAGCTCTTGAAGCGCTTGGTACTGTATTTTTGCGGTTATCACGTACCGCTACTTTTCCGACGTCATAAAGCTCTCCCTTTGGCATGGGTATACCTATATAGCAGTTTTCCGCATTTCTGTCCGTAGAATATATTTTTTCAAAATCCAGCTTTATCATAATAATTTCCTCCTGACAATACAATAACGCAAAAAATATGTATTTACCTTAAAAAGATTATGTGTTATAATGATTTTACAGATATTTTGCAGGGTTTTATCATGAGGTGATATTGTGGAGAGAATGTCATATAAGGAAATAGAAGTAAATACAAGTAAGCAGGGCAAGTATTACAAAATGCCCAATGCGCATTTTCACAACGTCTACGAGATATATTATCTTATAGCAGGCACGAGAAAATTTTTTATCGACAGTGAAATTTACAACATTTCAAAGGGTACTCTTGTGCTTCTGGAGAGAAATATAATGCACAAGACCGAGTACAGCTCCGACAAGCTGGGAGAACGTACCTATGTGCTTTTTAATGAGAAATACTACAACAATATTGTAGAGTCCTTTGGCTCGGAGGCTGTGGACAACTGCTTTAAAAGAAAGGTATTCCCTATACCGCGCCATAGGAGAGGCTATGTGGAGGGCATACTGCGTCAGCTTGAAAACGAATACAAAAGCGACGACGAGTATTCGGAAAGGCTTATGGAAATATATATACAGGAGCTTTTTATTTTCCTTATACGCTATGACAAGAGTATGGGAGAAAACGACGCGCATATACTCAGCAGCGGTGACGAAATAATACAAAGCGCCGCCCGTTATATTACCGAAAATTACAACAAAAATCTTTCCCTTTCCGATGTGGCGGACTTTGTGGGAATGAGCAGCACATATTTTTCAAAGAAATTCAAGGAGGTAACAGGCTTCGGTTTTAAGGAATACATACTCAATATCCGTATGAAAAAGGCTTGTTCACTACTTTTGGAAACAAAGCTCTCCATTACGGATATAGCCTACGAAACAGGCTTTAACGACAGCAATTATTTCGGTGACGTGTTCAGAAGAATAAAGGGCATATCTCCTCTGAAATACAGAAAAAACAGGGAATATATATGAACTGCTTTGAATTATTAACTTTACGGACTTAAAAACTTTATTTTTATTCTTGACAATCAAGAGCATATCTGTTAAAATATCATCTATCAATAAGGTAACACTGTGATAAGGAGCAGTAAGTCAGAAAGGACTTTCAGAGAGCCGTCGGTAGGTGCAAGACGGTATTCCAATCTGTCCGAACTCGCCTTTGAGTGGTCGTGCTGAAAACAACAAGTAGGTGCGGACGGAGGCTCACCGATAGAGGAGCAGGGTATCGGCATATTTTATATGCTCTGTACCTGATAAAGTGCATTAATTTTTATTAATGAATTAGAGTGGTACCACGGAGCTTGTATCTTCGTCTCTTACAGGGACGAAGATTTTTTTATTGCACAGAGGATAAGCAAAGCTCCTATTGATAAAAAAAGTCAGAATTTGAAAGGAGAAAAACAAAATGAATCATCAACGCTACAAACAGTTTCCACCAATCGATTTGCCCGACAGACAATGGCCATCAAGGGTCATTGAAAAAGCGCCCGCATGGTGCAGCGTAGACCTTCGCGACGGCAACCAGGCTCTTGAGAAGCCTATGAATCTGGATCAGAAAATAAAGTTTTTCAGATACCTTGTGCAGATAGGCTTTAAGGAAATTGAAGTCGGATTTCCGGCTGCCAGCGATACGGAGTTTAATTTCTGCCGTGCGCTTATAGAGCAGAAGCTTATTCCCGAAGACGTGACTATTCAAGTGCTTACACAGGCAAGAGAGCATATCATAAGGAGAACATTTGAGGCTCTTGAGGGCATTCCCAAAGCTATTGTGCATCTTTATAACTCTACATCTACATTACAGAGAGATGTTGTTTTCAATATGTCCAAGGAGGAAATAACAAAGCTGGCAACAGACGGCGCTGAGCTTGTGGACAGACTTGCGGAGGAATACGGCAAGGACAGATTTTTATTCGAGTATTCTCCCGAGAGCTTTTCCGGTACAGAAATGGACTATGCCGTTGAGATAAGCAATGCGGTACTCGACGTATGGAAGCCTACGCCGGACAGAAAGGTAATAATCAATCTGCCCAATACGGTTGAAATGGCAACGCCTAACGTATATGCCGACCAAATAGAGTATGTGTGCAGGAATATAAAGTACAGAGAAAATGTTATAATAAGCCTTCACGCTCACAACGACAGAGGCTGCGCAGTAGCCGCCTCCGAGCTGGGAATCATGGCAGGCGCTGACAGAGTAGAGGGTACTCTTTTCGGCAACGGCGAGAGAACAGGCAACGCGGATATACTGACCATCGCTCTTAATATGTTCTCACAGGGCATTGACCCCAAGTTGGACTTTACAAAGATAAATGAAACCATAGATATTTACGAATCATCTACCGGACTTGCGGTACATCCCAGACATCCTTATGCAGGCGACCTTGTGTACACGGCATTTTCCGGCTCACATCAGGACGCTATCAAAAAGGGTATGGCAAAGATGATAGACCATCCCGACAGATGGGAAGTGCCTTATCTTCCTATTGACCCTCTTGACGTAGGCAGAAATTACGACCCTATCATAAGGATAAATTCTCAGTCAGGCAAGGGCGGCGTAGCCTATATTCTGGAAACAAATTACGGTCTGCATGTGCCCAAGGCTATGCAGCAGGATTTCGGACCAAAGGTCACAAAGGCGTCCGTTGACGGCGATAAGGAGCTGACTCCCCAGGAAATATACGATTTGTTCCTGGATACCTATTATGTAAAAGAGCCTCTTTCTGTTGTATATTACACAGAACATTCTACAAAGGACAATGTAGATATGGAGTGTAATATTACATACAGAGGAGAGGATATGGTGCTTAAGGGTCACGGCAACGGTATAGTAGACGCCTTCTGCAAGGCTCTTATGGACAGATTCGATATTACATTCAATGTAGCTGATTACAGTCAGCACTCTATGGAATTCGGCAATAAGTCAAGAGCCATAACCTATGTGCAGGTATACAATTGCAGAAACGAATCCTACTACGCCGTAGGCATAAGCTCCAATACCGCAAAAAGCTCTATAAGAGCTATTGCCTCCGCTGTAAATCAGTTTAAGAAGATTTAATGTGTATGCTGTCGGCTAAAGGTATACTCCACATTGTTAGTAAATTAAGGGCGTTGGGTTTAATTTTTGTTTAGGCTATTAGATTCGACCCTACCGCCCGCCCAACTTAATGTTGTTTATGTACAAATGAAATGATTGGGCGGGCACCTCCCCTTCTCTGAAGGGGAGGCTTTCGTATAGGCATTTCACAGTTTTTGAGAAAGTGAGAAATGCTGGGTTTTTCAACATTATAAAGGAATGTTGAAGAGCGTACACTTAAGGCTCCCCTTACGAGAAGGGGAGCTGTCAGCCTCGGCTACAGCCAAGTGTAACGAATGGCTTAGAGCGGGGCTGACTGAAGGGTCGATATTGTTCTAAACAAAAATTCATCCCCAAATCAAACAAAGCTGTTCCATTATGACTTTTTATAAATCATAATGGAACAGCTTCTTTTACGCGCAAATTATATTGTACAGACTATCCTTGCGGTATTGTGTCCAAACTACGGCAGGGAATATACTGACGTGATTTCGATATTTTATCATTTTGGGTTGACGTGTACCATACAATGTTTTACAAGAGGGAAATTTTTCTCTATATGGTCGTGTACCTCCTGGGCAATCGCATGAGCCTTATAAAGAGGAAGATTTCCGTCGGCGGATATTTCTATATCCACATATATTTTAGAGCCGAAAAGTCTTGTCTGGATAAGGTCAAGAGCTTCAACGCCTTTGACCGAAAGGACTACCCTTTTCATTTCCTCTGTGGTTTCATCATCGCAGGCTCTGTCTACCATTTTATCCATTGAGTCCTTGAAAATATCAAATGCCACCTTTACGATAAATACACATATAATAATGGAAGCCAAGGGGTCGAGTACGGGAAAGCCAAGCCTTGCGCCAAGTACGCCTATAAAGCTGCCGACAGAGGAAAGAGCGTCTGAACGGTGATGCCATGCGTCCGCCATAAGCGCGCCGGAATTTATTTTTGAAGCGGCGCTTCTTGTATACCAATACATAGCCTCTTTTACGCCTATGGACGCAACGGCTGCGACAAGAGCCGCTATCCCCGGAATTTCAATGGCGGTGCTTTCCATATTTATTATTTTTCTTATGCCTGCCATACCTACACCCAGACCTACGAGAAAGAGAAGGGCGGACAGTATTATTGCCGCTACGCATTCCATTCTTTCGTGACCGTAGGGGTGATGAGCGTCGGATTTTTTATCCGCTATTTTTACTCCCGCTATTACCACAAATGTACTCAGAACATCGGAAAGAGAATGTACCGAGTCGGAGATCATGGCGGCTGAATGACCTATAAGTCCCGCTATGAGCTTTACAAGTGAAAGTAAAGCATTTACAGCTATGCTTACTGCGGAAACTCTGAGGGCAGTTTTTGTATTATCCATTTTAATCACTCCAATTTATGTGTTATTATATGATACAACGGTATTTGTCGGTTGGTCAAGGATAACTCTGACGCATTTTTTTAATTTTTTTGTTGTTTACAAAACTTATTCTATGATTTATAATTATAATAGGTGAATTTGACATAAATATTGTTTTCAGAAGGAGCTGTTTTATGAAAAAAATATTGATAATATTGTGCGCGGCGCTTATGCTGGCAGGCTGTGACTCCGACAGCGGCAAGCTGAAGATATACGCCGCCTCCGGTATAAAAGAACCTCTGTTAGAGGTAATAAATGCATATAATGAGGATTCTCCTGTTGAAATAACGCTTAGTACGGGAAGCTCTGACTATATGGCAGACTCCATAGGCGGAAAGCAGAGCTGCGACATTTTTATTCCCGATTCTCTCAAACAGACCGACGAGCTTACAGATAACGAAATAATAGGTGAAGAAGACGTATTTCCCTATCTGGACAACAGAGTGGTGCTTATAAAAAATTTGGATACCTCATCTAAGGTAACGGGCTTTGACAACGCCAATCAAGCCAAAAGCATAGCTATGGGAAAAGCGGGAATACCCATAGGCGACTATGCCAGAGAAATACTTATAAACACAGGAAATCTTGAGGATATACTCAGAAATATAAAGGTAAAGGAATATGCCTCCGATGAGGAGGTCGTAGACGCCATAATAAAAAACGAGGCGGAAATAGGCGTTGCCTATGCTACCGACGTGGCGCTCCATACGGATAAGATACAGGCTATATCAGAGCCGCCCAAGGATACGCTTAACACTCCCGTTACATATCCCGTTGCGCTTATTAACAGCGATGCTCCTTATGCCGACGATTTTATAGACTATCTTACCACTCAGGAGGCTACGGAGATATTTGAAAAATACGGATTTTCAATAAATGAAAATGTAGAGATACAGTATTCGGAAAGAGTAAATAATAACGAAACGGAGGCTTCCGACCAAAATGGATAAAACCAAGAAACTTACAACATCAGCAATGCTTGCGGCAATAGCGTATCTTGTAATGCTTGTAAGCCATGTGCTGCCCCCTGTTATACCTGCAGCGCCCTTTATAAGCTATGACGCAAAGGATATAGTCATAGTGATAGGCGGCTTCATACTTGGACCTTTGTATTCGCTGCTTATAACGGCGATTGTGGCATTTGTGGAAATGCTTACCATAAGCTCAACAGGACCTATTGGCTTTGTTATGAATATAATAGCAAGCGCCGCCTTTTGCCTTCCCGCTGCATGGATATACAGCAGAAAGCATACCCTTGGCAGAGCCGTGACAGGTCTTATAATAGGAACGTGTCTGCTTACCGTAGTTATGGTGCTTTGGAATTACTTGCTTACGCCTCTTTATATGGGTATGCCAAGAGAAGAGGTGGCAAAAATGCTTGTTCCCGTATTTATACCCATTAACGTATTCAAGGGCGCTCTCAATACGGCGTTTACGCTTATGCTCTATAAGCCTGTGGTTACGGCTCTCAGGCGTTCGGGACTTGTGGCGGAAACTCTGAGTACCCAAAGACACGGCATAAACGCAGGAGTTCTTGTTTTCTCCGTGCTTATTATAATATGCTGTGTTCTGTTCCTGCTTCTGGTAA
Organism: uncultured Clostridia bacterium; assembly: GCA_947628755.1. Classification (GTDB taxonomy): domain Bacteria; phylum Bacillota; class Clostridia; order Lachnospirales; family CAG-274; genus CANPXH01. The sequence continues at coordinate 29,453 of CANRBC010000012.1, forward strand.
GAGGACTTTTATAAGGAGATACCGATATGGAAAAATATACTGAAGAAGCCATTGAAATGGCAGGTAAAATATCTGAAATTATAAAAAAGAGCCATACATACAGAGAATACGAAAAGGCAATGGAGTATGTAAAGGATAAGCCGGAGCTTATGGAAAAAATAAACAGACTTAAATCAAAGCACATGGAGTATGCCAATGAAAGAAATCAAGGGCATGAAAACTTTGATAAGGAAAAATATATTTCACAGGAGTTCTATAAGCTGATGCTGGACAAGGAAGTGGAGACCTTCCTTATGAATGAGGAAAAGCTTGTAAAGATATTCAGCGAAATATATCTCAAGGTTGCGGAATCCTGCAGTCTTGATGTATTTATGTAGGTGGCGCTATGGAAAACGGAGTTATACTGTCCGGAAGCGCCAACATATATTATGAGCTTTACGGCGATGAAAAAAATAAGGCTCTTGTGCTTCTCCACGGCAACGGAGAAAGCGGAAAGAATTTTAAAAAGCATATAGATATACTTAAGGATAAATACAGGCTCATTGTAATAGACAGCAGAGGTCACGGCAAATCCGAGTTCGGAAAGGGTCAGCTTTCTCTGGGCACTATGTCTGTGGATCTTATAAATGTTCTGGAGCATATAGGTCTTGACAAGGTGAATATCGTAGGCTTCAGCGACGGAGCTAATATAGCCATGCTTACCGCTATTAAAAACAGCGGACTTATAGACAAGCTGATACTTGTAGGCGGCAATTACAACATACACGGCTTTAAGCCTATGACCGCCCTAATGCTCAGAGTGGGATATATGTGCGCAAGTCTAAGCGCCTTTGTCAGTCCTATAAATCGCTTTAACAAGGAGTATTTTTCGCTTATGGTGAAAGAGCCTAATCTTAAAAGGGAATCCCTTTCCGTCATAAAGGCAAAAACCCTTGTAATAAACGGAAACCGCGATATGATAAAGACAAGCCACGCAAGGGCTATTGCCGATACTATACCCAACGCCGAGCTTAAGATAGTTGACGGCGACCACTTCTGGATATACAGAGAGCCTGAAGAAGCCTGTCGTGTTATAGATGAATTTTTGTCATAATAACTATGCAAATTTTACAAGTTAGATTGACAAAAATGGCTTGATATGGTAAAATTTAAGTAAATTTATTACTTTACCAAAAGAAAGGATGGTCCACAATGAAGAAATTTTTATCATTATTACTTGCAGGCGTTATGACATTGTCACTTGCTGCCTGCGGCGGTTCTGCAGAGCCGGAGACAGATGCAACTGAGCCTGCGGCTGAAGGCAGCGGTCAGAAGTATGTTATAGCTACCGACACTGCGTTTCCTCCCTTTGAGTTTACCGACGCTTCCGGTAACTTTGTAGGTATCGACGTCGATATCGTAAACGCTATTGCCGAGGATCAGGGCTTTGAGGTTGAGATTCAGTCACTTGGCTTTGACGCAGCTCTTCTTGCAGTTCAGTCAGGACAGGCAGACGGCGTTATTGCAGGTATGTCAATTACAGACAAGAGAAAAGAAACCTTCGACTTTTCAGACCCTTACTACACAGCAGATGTAACAATGGCAGTTGCAAAAGGCTCAGATATAAAGAGCTATGAGGACTTAAACGGCAAGACTGTTGCTGTTAAGACAGGCACAAACGGCGCTGACTACGCTAAGTCAATAGCAGACCAGTACGGCTTTACTGTTACTGAGTTCAAGGATTCTCCCACAATGTATCAGGATGTTATCGCTGGCAACACCGTAGCTTGCTTCGAGGACTATCCCGTTATGGCGTACAATGTACAGCAGGGCGCTGAGATGGAGATCCCCGAGGGTATGACAGCTGCAGGTTCAGACTATGGCTTTGCAGTAAAGAAAGGCGAAAATGCCGAGCTTCTTGCAGCCTTCCAGGCAGGTCTTGCAAATATCAAGGCTAACGGAAAGTATCAGGAAATAATAGATAATTACACTAAGTAATACGACAAAAATATAACCAATCACAATGACGTGGCTGCCCTTATTGCCCTTGGGCAGCCATTTTTAAAAGGAGGAAGTACATGATAAGCATTATACAGAATTATTGGGGTATGCTTCTGCTTTCTCTTGTTCAGACAATGCTGCTTACGCTTTTATCTCTTGTTTTCGCATTTATTATAGGACTTATATTCGGTATAATGAATGTAACAAAGATAAAGCCCCTTAACTTTATAGCTACCGTATATGTAGACGGCGTAAGAGGAGTGCCTCTTATTGTACTTGCATATTTTACATACTTTGGCATACCTATGTTCATAAGGAATCTGGGATTTTCGGACTTTAGATTTACGGCGCTTACAGCCGGCACAATAGCTCTTTCCATGAACGCAGGCGCATATATGGCTGAAATATTCAGAGCGGGCATACAGTCTGTGGACAAGGGACAGATGGAGGCTGCAAGAAGCCTCGGTCTGGGCTATGGCAAATCTATGCAGAAGGTAGTTCTGCCACAGGCAATAAGGACTATGATACCTTCTATAATAAACCAGTTCATAATTTCTCTTAAGGATACATCCATACTTTCCGTTATAGGCTTCCCGGAGCTGACTAAGGCGGGCAATATAATCGTTGCCATAAACTTTGATGTATTCGGCGTATGGGCAGTTGTAGCCATTATATACATGATAGTTATTGTAACATTATCCCGTTTGGCTAAGAAAATAGAAAGGAGGGTTAATGTTGGCAATGAAAGATAATACCGCAATAGACGAAAATACAAAAATTCTTGTTAAAAATCTTAAGAAGAACTTTGGCAAGCTGGAGGTCTTAAAGGACATCAATACCGAAATAAAGACAGGAGAAGTAGTAGTGCTTTTAGGACCGTCGGGTTCGGGAAAGTCCACATTTCTCAGATGCCTTAACAGGCTTGAGAACATTACGTCGGGAGATGTGTATATAGACGGCGTGAATGTAGCGGACAAAAAGGCAGACCTCAATGCGGTTCGCCAGAAGGTAGGTATGGTATTCCAGCATTTTAACCTTTTCCCTCACATGAATGTTCTTGCCAATATAACCCTTGCTCCCGTAGAGCTTAAGAAAATGACCAAGGAGCAGGCTGAAAAAAAGGGTATGGAGCTTTTAAAGCGAGTAGGTCTTGACGAAAAGGCAAATGCCTATCCTCCACAGCTTTCAGGCGGTCAGAAGCAGAGAGTTGCAATAGCAAGAGCCTTGGCTATGAATCCCGATATTATGCTGTTTGACGAGCCGACCTCCGCCCTCGACCCGGAAATGGTAGGCGAGGTACTTGCTGTTATGAAGGAGCTTGCCAAGGAGGGTATGACAATGGTGGTGGTAACTCACGAAATAGGCTTTGCAAGAGAGGTTGCCACAAGGGTCATATTTATGGACGGCGGATATATAGTAGAGGAGGGAACTCCCGACGAGGTTATACTCAATCCCAAGGAGCCAAGAACGATAGACTTTCTGAATAAGGTGTTGTAGGGGAGGTAAGTCTATGAAAAAGATAATAACCATAAGCAGACAGTTTGGCGCGGCAGGCGGTACTATTGGTGAAATGCTTGCAAGAGAGCTGGGCTTCGAGTATTACAACAAGGAGCTTATACTCTCTGCCGCAGCAGAAAGCAATATAGACATATATTCTCTTGTGGAATGGGATGAAAAAGTCCCCGTATCCTTTGGCTTCACTCAGAGTCTTTTCGATTTCTATAACCGTCCCTTGAGCGAAAAAATAGTAGACGCTCAGAAAAAGGTCATAAGAAAATTCGCGCAAAAGGGTCGCTGCGTTATAGTGGGCAGAAATGCCAATACAATACTTAAGGAATACGACAGCGTACTCCACGTTTTCATACACGCCGACTTTGACTGGCGGCTTGAGAGAATGAAAAAGAAAATGGACGGCGTTCCCGAAAATAAGGTAATCGACGGTATAAAAACCGTTGATAAGGCAAGAGAAAAATATTGCTCTTATCATACCAATACCATATTCGGCGCAGCCGAAAATTATGATTTGTGCCTTTGCTCATCAAGTCTGGGCGTAGATAGGTGCGTGGAAATAATAAAGAGCGCATTATAAATTAATGTTATAAAATGATAAGCTGCTCCATTGTGGTCTGTATTTGACCATAATGGAGCAGCTTTAGTTATAGGTGTTTTTTGTCTATGCAAGCATAACATTATTTTGACTCTCCCTTAGCCTCCCCTAGCCCGTTAGGGCGTCGGAGGTTTGCATCGGAAAGCTATCCGACAAACCGTAGGTTTGCTTTTGCGTAGCAAAAGTGCTGGGGAGGGGGACATTGCACAGAAGAAGTATCTGACAGCCGAAGGCTGGCTTTGCCGCAGGCAAAGTGCTGACCGCCGTTAGGCGGTGGAAGGGTCGTAAAAAAAATCTCTATTGCTCATAAAAAAATTAACTTTACAAATCTGAAAGAATCGTGATAATTAACGCCTTATCCTTTTTCTCTGAAAAAGTCATATACAGCCTGTGCGGCGCGTTTATCCATACCGTCTGCCTGTGTCAGCTCCTCGACGCTTGCCTTTATTATCTTATCTATATCTCCGAAGTGCAGCATAAGAGCCTTACGGCGCACAGCGCCTATGCCCTTTATATCGTCAAGTATGCTGTGTACCTGCTTTTTGGAGCGCAGGCTTCTGTGATACTCTATGGCAAAGCGGTGTACCTCGTCCTGTATTCTCGTAAGGAGCTTGAAGCCCTCAGAGGAATAGGGCATTGTTATTTCTTTTCCATTGTATATTATTCCTCTTGTTCTGTGGCGGTCGTCCTTTATCATACCGCATACAGCAACGCTCAGTCCCATATCCTCAAGAGCCTGCTCCACAGCCGTTATCTGTCCCTTTCCGCCGTCAAGGAAAAGCATATCGGGCAGCCTGTCAAAGCCTGCCTTTTTGCCTATATTATTCTTTTCGTTTATATACCTTGTAAAGCGCCTTGTTATAACCTCATACATGGAGGCATAGTCGTTTGCCCCTACTACTGCCTTTATCTTGAATTTTCTGTAATCGCTTCTCTTAGGCTTTCCCTTTTCAAATACTACCATTGAGGCTACGGATTCAAAGCCTTGTGTATTTGAAATATCGTAGCTTTCTATTCTGTTCAGCTCAAAATCAATGCCCAAAGCCTTCTGTATCTCTTCAAGAGCCCCCTTTGTCCTGTCCTGCTCTCTCTTCATTTCAGCTCCAAATTTGTCCAGAGTTATGCGGGCGTTCTGCCTTGCCATATCCACAAGCCTTTTTCTTTCGCCCTTTTGGGGAATAAGTATATTTACCCTCTGTCCCTTCTGCTCGCTTAGCCATTGGCTTATAAGGTCATAGTCCTCTATATCGCATTGTAATATTATTTCCTTGGGTATAAAGGGCGTACCGCTGTAAAACTGCTCCATAAATTCCGCAAGCATGGCGGTATCGGAAATACCCTGACAGTTTTCGGGCATAAAATGCTCACGTCCCGTAATACGTCCTCCTCTTATAAAGAATACCTGCACAATGCAGCTGTCGTCCTCATCTCTTGCAAAGGCTATAACATCTCTGTCGTCTATGTGCATATTTTCTATTATCTGCTTTTCGTTAAGGGTCTTAACGTTTTCTATGGTATCCCTGTACTCGGCTGCCTTTTCAAACTCCAGCGCCTCCGAAGCTGTCTCCATTTTTTCCTTAAGCTCTGCAATGACCTCCTCTGTTCTGCCGCTTAAGAAATTTATAATACTGTCTACCATTTTGTTGTATTCTTCCTCGGAGATCAGCTTGTTGCAGGGAGCTTTGCATTGACCTATATGATAGTTAAGGCAGGGTCTTTCCTTGTTGTAATCACGGGGAAATACCTTCTGACATCTTCTCAGCTTCCATATTTTGTTTATAAGCTCTATATTTTCCTTTACGGTCAAGCCGCTTGTGAAAGGTCCAAAATATCTTGCTTTGTCCTTAAGGTGCTTTCTTGTCATTAATACACGGGGATACATTTCGTTTGTAGTCACCTTTATATAGGGATACGTCTTGTCGTCCTTAAGGAGAATATTATACCGCGGGGAGTGCTTTTTTATAAGGGAGTTTTCCAGTATAAGAGCCTCTACCTCGCTGCCCGTTACGATATACTCAAAATGGTCTATATGGCTGACCATTGTTCTTACCTTGGGCGTATGGGCAGAGCTGTTCTGAAAATACTGACGTACTCTGTTTTTGAGTATTTTCGCCTTGCCTACATATATTATCTCGTCGCTTTCGTTTTTCATTATATATACTCCCGGACTTTCGGGAAGTTTTTTAAGCTCCGCCTGTATATCGAACATGGTATCACCTCGGTTTTGTATGACTTTTATTTTCTCCATTATCAAAATTATACCTCAAATGCCTTATATTATCAATAAAAATCAATACCTTGAAATAAAATAACGCCTGCCCTCATAGAATAAACTTATAGGGACAAGGAGGCAAATATGTCAAGGAGAACTATAATAAAGGGCGCATTGATATTGACCATAGCAGGCATTATAACAAGAGTGCTTGGATTTTTTTACAGAATATATATGGCAAAGACCATAGGCGCAGAGGGTATGGGACTGTATCAGCTCATAACGCCGCTGTATATGCTTGTGTGGTCGCTTTCCTCCTCGGGATTTTCAACTGCTATGTCAAAGCTGACAGCCCAGGAAAAGGCAAGGGGTACGGAGGGCAACGTAAAAAGAATACTGTATCTTTCTCTATTTTTTTCAACGGCTTTAGCTGTGGCTTCAAGCCTTGTTACATATTTCTTTGCCGATGAAATTTCAATACATATTTTAAAGGACGGCAGAACGGCTCTTTCTCTCAGAATAATAAGCCTGTGCTTTCCCTGTATGGCTTTAGGCTCTGTAATGCGAGGATATTATCTTGGCTTGCAGAATACCATGATTTCTGCCGTAAGTCAGGTGCTTGAACAGACTGTGAGAATGGCAGTCATATATATGCTTTCTGCCTACATGATACCGAAGGGCTTGGAATTTGCCTGCGCCGCAGCGGTATGGGGCATGGCGGCAGGAGAGATAATATCGTTTTTATATGTATTTTTATACTATATGCTCAAAAACAAAAAGGGCAGACCGCCTACTCTGGAAATAAAAGGCTGCGCCGCTATGATAATGGCTGCGGCAGTACCCCTTACTCTCAACAGGGTCACAGGCTCGCTGTTTTCAACGGCGGAAAATATACTTATACCCGACAGACTTCAGCTTTTCGGCTGCACACAGTCCGAGGCTCTGAGCATACTGGGACGTTTCAGCGGTATGGCAATGCCCCTTGTTATGTTTCCCTCATCAATACTTACGGCTCTTGCCACGGCAACTATGCCTGCCATATCTGAAAGTCACGCTCTCGACCAGTATTCAAGAATAAAGAGCACAATACATCAGTCAATGACAATAACCGCTATAATAGGAGCTTTTACATCGTGTATATTCATATTTTTCCCTGCGGAGGTAGGAATACTCATATATTCACAGAAGCAAATCTATGAAATACTGCGGCTTTTGGGAATAATGTGTCCATTCCTCTATATACAGGTCACTATGTCGGGTATACTCAACGGTCTGGGGCAGCAGCTCTTTATATTTGAGATAAACCTATTTTCATCGGTGGTAAATCTGCTTGCCATATATTTTATAGTACCCTACTGCGGCATAAAGGGATTTCTTATGCCATGGATATTTACTACGGCGATAATTACCTTGGCTGCCGTAATAAGGGTAAACAGCTTTCTTAAAATAAATATACCTGTGCTGGGGCAGTATATAAAGCCTGCGCTATCTGCGGTTTTTGCCTGCCTTGCAGCAAGGCTTTGTCAAAGCCGTATATGGTATGGCGCAGATTATAAATACGGCGTTATGCTTACACTTGGTACGGCAGGTATTATATATACATATCTTGTTTTTAAGCTGAAATGTATAAGCCGAGAGGATCTCAGGCTGTAAAAAACAGGAATAAATAAGCCGTATCCTAATATAATATAGTGAGGTGAAAACTATGGATAAAAGATATTGCTCCGAAAAACACAGAAGAAACAACAAAAGGCGCGCCTACACTACAAATATAGACAGGCAGAACGTAAAGGAAAAAAGTACGTTTTTGCTGCGGCTCAATATATGCTTGGGTACTGCAATAATAGCTGTGGGCATATACAGACTGAACAACGATTTTTCCGCCGCAATGGTGGACAGAGTGACTGCTGTGCTAAGCGAAAGCACATCTGCGGAAAGCATTAAGAAAACAGCCGTATCAGTATTCAATATTATATCCGAGGGCAGGCATAGGGGAATAATCGCCAACCTAGGAAATGAAGTTGCTCTGTCACAGGAAAGCCTTGACTATATAGCCGACCATGAAAAGGCATATTACAACAGACAGAAGGCTTTGGAATCTCCCTAGCGAGGCTTGGATAACTCCCGTTGAAAACGCTGTTGTGACCGATGTATTCGGCTCAAGGGTAAATCCCGTAACAGGAAAAAACGAAAACCACAAGGGAATGGATTTGGGCGTGCCTGCAGGCACTCCCGCAATAGCGGTTAAGAGCGGTGAGGTAGTGGACAGCGCCTATTCGGACAGCTACGGCTGGTGGGTAAAATACAGGACCTACGACAGCTATGAAATACTTTACGCTCATCTTAGCAAGGTTATAGCCCAAAAGGGACAGAAAATAAAGCAAGGCGATTTGCTGGCGTATACGGGAAGCACAGGGCAGGCAACAGGACCTCATCTGCACTATGAGATAATGTATGAGGGCAAGAATCTGAACCCCTCGGAATATCTGAAATAGCATGGAGAGAATATGAACAGCTTTTATATTAAATTCAGACCTTCCTTTTTTATTTTAATATTACTTATGATTGCTCTAAATTATTTAGAGCAATTTTTTATTGCATATTTTTTTATGGCTGTACACGAAATGCTGCATATTGCTATTGCCAAGGAATACGGCGCAGGCGTAAAGGGCGTTACCTTTATGCCCACAGGCTTAAGAGCAGACATACAGGGTCTTGAAAATATAAGTCTTTTAAAGAGAACGGCTGTTATAGGCGCGCCGCCTCTGTTCAATATTATATTTGGCATACTTTTCATAAACAGCTTTACGGGAATAGCAAATATATTTATAGGCATATTCAATCTTTTGCCCGTATATCCCCTTGACGGCAGCAGACTTCTGCTGTATATAGGCGGATATATTTGGGGTACTCTCAGAGCCAACAGGCTTGTTGTCAATATAAGCCTTGTATTCTGCATTTCGTTTATATTTATGGGCTTTTTGCAGATGGTGCTTCTGGATTATAATCCGTCGCTTTTGCTTGCGGCGGTGTATATAATAAGGGAAAGCCGAAAATATGAGCAGGCTGCCGCCTATTATTTCTACAAAACACTTATGAAAAAGGGTAGAAATATATATGTATGCAGAACAATAGCGGCTCATGGACTTACGGATATAAAAAGTATAATAAACAGACTGGGTATGGATTATTATACAGTTATTGCCGTAAGGAGCGGAGACATTACCGCTGAAATAACAGAGGATAGGCTTCGTTCCTTTGTAGAAAAAAAGGGCATAAATCATAATTTAGTTGATATTCTTTCGGATTTGAGCTATTATAATAGATAATGAATATTCAATTCGGAGGATAAAATGCTTAAGGAAATTTTGCTTCAAGTGGAGAAGCCTGCAAGATATATAGGAAATGAAATAAATATGGTCGTTAAAGAAGCTGAGAACGTCGATATAAGGTTTGCATTTTGCTTTCCCGACGTATATGAGGTGGGAATGAGCCATCTGGGTTTGCAGATACTCTATTATTTTCTCAACAGGAGAGAGGACGTCTACTGCGAAAGAGTGTTTGCGCCATGGCACGATATGGAGGAGAAAATGAGGGAGCTGCATATACCTCTTTTTGCTCTTGAAACAGGCGACGAGCTTAAGAAATTCGATTTTGTGGGATTTACTCTGCAATATGAAATGAGCTATACGAATATTGTGAATATGCTGGATTTGGCAGGGATACCTATATGGTCTGAGGAAAGAGGAGAGGACGACCCTATAATAATCGCAGGAGGTCCTTGCGCCTACAATCCCGAACCTTTGGCTGATATTATAGATATTTTCTATATAGGCGAGGGAGAGGTGAGCTATGACGAGTTGCTGGATATTTATAAGGAAAACAAGAAAAACGGCGGCACAAAGGAGGACTTTTATGAAAAGGCTCTCGGCGTAGAGGGTATATACATACCTAAGTATTACGATGTGGAGTATAAGGAAGACGGTACTATAAGCCGATTTGCGCCAAATAACGAAAAAGCCCCCGCCATTATAAAAAAGGTAATAGTAAAGGATATGGATAATGTTTTCTATCCCGACAAGCAGCTTGTTCCTCTTATAGAAACAGTACACGACAGAGTAACTCTTGAGGTGTTCAGAGGGTGCATAAGAGGCTGCCGCTTCTGTCAGGCAGGCTATGTATACAGACCCGTAAGGGAAAAAAGCACGGACAGACTTCTGGAGCTGGCAGATTCACTTATAGAAAATTCAGGTCATGAGGAAATAAGCCTTATAAGCCTTTCAACAGGAGATTACAGAGGCTTCAAGGAGCTTGCCGAGCAGCTTATAGACAAATATTCCGAGGACAAGATAGGCATATCCTTGCCCTCTCTGAGAATAGACGCATTTTCACTTGACCTTATGGAAAAGGTACAGGCTGTGAGAAAATCGGGACTGACATTTGCTCCCGAAGCGGGGACTCAAAGGCTGAGAGATGTTATAAACAAGGGAATAACCGAAAAGGAAATATTGGACGGCTGCAAGCTCGCCTTTGACGGCGGCTGGACGAGAGTTAAGCTGTATTTTATGACGGGACTGCCTACGGAAACCGACGAGGACCTTATGGGAATAGTGCGTCTTTCCGACGCTATTGTAAATAAGTTTTTTGAAATTCCCAAGGAGGAGAGAAAGGGCAGACCCATATCCGTTACAATAAGCTCCGCCTGTTTTGTGCCAAAGCCCTTTACGCCGTTTCAATGGGCGGCTCAGTCTACCGTAGAGGAATTCGGGAGAAAGCAAAGATATGTAAAGCACAATATTACAAAAAAACAGGTGAAGTATAACTATCATGAGCCGGAGCTAAGCTCTCTGGAGGGTGTTATGGCAAGAGGCGACAGACGTCTGGCAAAGGTAATAGTAAGGGCGTGGGAGCTTGGCGCTAAGTTTGACAGCTGGTCAGAGCTGTTCAACTACGACGCATGGCTTCAAGCCTTTGAGGATACGGGAGTTTCAAGGGAATTTTACGCCAACAGGGAGAGAAGCTACGACGAAATACTGCCCTGGGATCATATTTCAATAGGCGTAAGCAAGAAATTCTTCATTGATGAAATGGAAAGGGCAAAGGCTGGACAGGTAACGCCTAACTGCCGCAGACAGTGCGCCCATTGCGGCGCGGCTTCCTTTGGAGGAGGTGTCTGCTTTGAATAACAATATTAAATACAGAATAGAGTTTACCAAAACCGACAGAATGATATTTATAGGGCATCTGGATTTGCTTAAGCTGTTCCAGAGGAGCATAAGGAAGGCAAAGCTGCCCATAGGCTATTCATGGGGCTATAATCCCCATCAGCTTATAACATTTGCTCTGCCGCTGCCCTTGGGTATGGCAGGCTCGGGAGAGATTGCGGATATACAGCTTACACGCAGAATGGATACCGACGAAATAAAGGCGGCTTTAAACGGCAGCCTGCCCCATGGTATATCCGTATTGTGCGTAATGGAAATCGAAGCAGGAGCTTTGGGCTGTGCCGCTGCCGTAGCTTGGGGAGATTATTGCGTGACCCTTGACAAAAAATATGATGATTTTGAAGAAACGGTAAATAATGTACTTGAAAAAAAGGAAATATATATTGAGAGAACGGTTAAAAAGAAAACAAAGACTGTGGATATAAGACCTCTCATAAGGAGCATACACGTTGACAATAGCGGAGACGTTACGGAGTTCAACTGCAATATAGCAACGGGAAGCCAAGGCAATCTCAAACCCGACGTTCTTATAGAATATATATTTTCACTTATGGGAGAGGTTCCCGATTTGCTGAAAACAGATATACTGAGAGGAACTCTCTATACGGAGGAGGAAGGAGTGCTGCTGCCATTATGTCCGGAGGAAAAATTTATATAGACGCCTTTTCCGAGCCTTACAGAACGGCGCTTGTGGAAAACGGCGTGCTTACAGAGCTTATAATGCAGGACAGGAATGAAAGCGTTCTTGCAGACAATATATATGTGGGCAGAGTAGAAAAGGTTCTGCCCTCCGGAATCGCCTTTGTAAATATAGGCGAGAAAAAGCCTGTGTTTTTGCAGATAAACGACAGCAGAGAGGGCGACGAGGTAAGGAATGTGCGCCCAGGCAGGGAAATAACCGTACAAGTCATAAAGGAGGCTTATGACGAAAAGTGCGCCGTAGTTACGGGAGCGCTGAGCATAGCGGGAAGGTATGCCGTTATGCTCATGGGACAGGAGCAGACGGGAGTTTCCGCCAAGATAACCGACAGCGATACAAGACAAAGGCTCAGAGAGCTGGGAGATAAATACTGTCGAGAGGGTATTGCGCCTATTATAAGGACATCTGCCGAAAACGCCTCTGCAGGAGATATAGAGGCGGAGCTTGAAATACTTTACAACAGGCTGCGCTCCGTAATTGAAAAGGGCAGTCATACAAAAGCTCCCGCCCTTATATACAAGGAGTCGTCGCCTCTTGACAGAGCCGTAAAGGATATGGCTGACGAGGACTGTCCCATTGTTGTAAATGAAAAAAGCGCCTATGAGGAGCTTAAGGCAAAATACAATAACGTGACGCTCTATGAGGGAGCTATACCACTATTCAGAAATTTTTCGATAGAAAGTCAGATAGACGAGCTTTTCAACAGAAAAATATGGCTTAAAAACGGCGGGTATATAGTAATAGACGAAACGGAGGCAATGACCGTAATAGACGTAAACAGCGGCAAGGCGTCTGAAAGCAGGAATTCGGCAAAAATAAATATGACTGCCTGCGAGGAAATCGCAAGACAGCTGCGGCTCAGAAATATAAACGGAATGATAATAACCGACTTTATAAACGTAAAGGATAAAGCGGAAAACGAAAGACTTACAGAGCATATTAAAAAATGCTTTGCCCGTGACAGAGTAAAGGTTCATATAGTGGGCATGACCGAGCTTGGGCTTATGCAGATAACAAGACAGAAGAAAAGAAAGCCTCTCAGCCGCTATATTTTCAGAGAATGTCCCTGCTGCGGAGGAAGCGGTCATGTAAAGGATATTAATTATATCTGCAACAATATCAAGAATATAATACGCGATATATTCGCCTCTACGATATACAATAGGGTCGTGGTTTCATCAAATGAAAAGATAATAGAGCAGCTTAAAAAGGACAACAGTATAGAGCAGCTTTATAATAAGAAAATTGAGTACAGAACAATAGCCACAGCGCGCTACGACTACTATGAAATAGAAAAGATGGTATGAAATGAAATAAACCGAAGCTTTATTACGGGAATATGCGGTTGTAACGACTAAATGAGCTGTCAACGCAGTCATGAGCTTTACGTTAAAAGGAAATGAACTGCGTTGATGCTATAAGACTAAAGAGATGTCTGCTCAATATATGTTTTATTTTCTCACAGGCACTATTTCCAGCCAATATCCGTCAGGGTCTTCAATAAAATAAATACCCATTTTTGTATTCTCAAAGCATACGCAGTCCATTTCCTTGTGGAGCTTATATGCGGCGTCAAAGTCGTCTACTCTGAAAGCAAGGTGAAATTCGCAGTCCCCTAAGTCGTAGGGTCTGTCCATATCTCTGAGCCATGTAAGCTCCAGCTCGAATTCTGAGTTGTCGTTAGCCATGAATACTATTATATAGCTGCCGTCGTCGGCAGTTTTTCTTCTTACCTCATGCAGTCCCAGAGCCTTCTCATAGAACTCCATAGATTTGTCAATATCCCTTACATTGTAATTTTCGTGTACCATTTTGAATTGCATACTATATCCTCCATTTCTCGTTTTTATTGCTTATCCTCATTATCTTACAGTTTGACTTATTATGTCCCTCTTCAATAAATCTGTCTATTATTTCATAGTAGTGCCAGAAATGCATGGGAAAGGCGTATTTTATATCAAGATTATTCAATATATATGCCATACCCTCATAATAATAGTCCTCCTGCCTTGGGTCAAGAGGGATAAAGGCGGCGTCTATGGTAATGCCCTTTAGCTTGTCTATTTCCGTTCTGAAATTTTTTACCATATTGTTGTTATAGGCTTTGCTTTCTTCCGCCCAGCGCCAGTCGTTAAGGTCGCCGCTGTGGAAAAGAAATCTGTTTTCCACCTTTACAAGAAAGGCAACGCCCATATCCGTAGACTTAAGGGTGCGTATATAAATATCGTCTATGCTGTATTCCTCGTTGGCTCTGACGTATATTATATTATCGGCGTCGCCGACCTTTTTCCTGATGTCGCGGGATAATATATATTTTGCCTTTTTATCCTTAAGTATATCAAAAACGGCAGGATTGAAATGGTCCTTGTGACTATGGCTTGAAAACACATATACAGGCTTGTCCTCTAGCTTTGGAAAAGTCCCCCGATAGTAGTCGAATACAATATAACAGCCTTCCGTTTCGATTAAAAAGCCGCTGTGCTCAATATAAGTAATATCCATTGTATCACCTCTTATCTGATTATAATACATAAACTAAATTTTGTCACTATGAATATTTCAGACTTTTTCGGTAAAAATAAATAAAAAATAACAGGAGGTAAAATATGGATTTTGCAGAGAGTAAAACAAAAGAAAACTTAATGAGAGCCTTTGCGGGAGAGTCTCAGGCAAGGAACAGGTATATTTTTTCTGCGGGAAAGGCAAAGCAGGAGAACAATTATGTAATCGAGGCGGTATTTGAGTTTACTGCAAAGCAGGAGGAGGCTCATGCCAAGGTGTTCTATGACGCTCTTGGGGAAGAGGGCGGTCAGAATATATCGATTGACGGAAACTATCCCGTGGATATTTACGATACGACAGTTGAACTGCTAAAGGCAGCCGCTCACAATGAATTTCAGGAGTACGAGCACGATTACAGAGGCTTCGGTGATATTGCCAAGGAGGAGGGCTTTCCTAAAATTGCCAATATGTTTTACAGTATTGCGGAAATTGAGAAGATACACGGCACACGCTTCAACGCTCTTGCCAATCTGATAGAGGAGGGCAAGCTCTTTGTGTCCGAGGTGGATACACAATGGATGTGCCTTAACTGCGGATATGTGTTTACAGGCAAAAAGGCTCCGGCAAAATGCCCTGTATGCTCTCACGACAAGGGCTTCTTTATAAGAATAGAGCTGACGCCCTATACTTGTTCACAAATGGTAAAGTAGTCTTTTTTAAACGGGGCGGCGCAGCAATGTGTTGCCCTTTAGCTCGTTATAGTTATACAATTTTACCAAAATGTATAAATTTACAGAAAAAATAAAGGAAATTTGGTTTATTTGTGGAATATTATAATTTATAAGGCAAATTAACTTGTGCAAAGTATAAGATTAAAAAAATCCGATTATTGGCATATCGTAAATATTGCACAAATATAAAATCAAAGGAGTTGGCGAAATTCATGAAAAGTTATTCAGCAAAGGAGATAAGAAACGTTGCGGTGCTGGGTCACAGCGGCTGCGGTAAGACCACAATAGTTGAGGCTTGTCTTCATGTAAGCGGCGTTTCCAAGAGATTCGGACGCGTAGAAGAGGGCAATACCGTAAGTGACTACGACCCGGAGGAAATAAGAAGAAAGGTATCAATAAGCTCTTCTATTATTCCCGTAGAGTGGCTTGATGAGAAAATCAATTTTATAGATACTCCCGGTTATTTTGATTTCGTCGGTGAGGTAAAGCAGGCGCTCAGCGTTGCGGATTTGGCTCTCATAGTTGTAGACGCTAAGTCAGGCGTTGAGGTAGGTACGGAAAAGGCTTGGGAAATGGCAACAGAGATGAACATTCCCAAGATGATATTCGTAAATGGCATGGATGATGAAAATGCCGATATGGAAAAGGTAGTGGAGCAGCTCCAGAACACTTTTGGTAAGAGCATTGCGCCCCTGCAGGTTCCTTTCTATGAGAATGGCAAGTTCATAGGCTTTGTAAATGCCGTAAAGAAGGAAGCCCGTAAGTTTGCAAACGGTCTTGTAGAGCCTTGCGAAATGCCCTCCGGTCTTGAAGACGAGGTCGACACTATGCGTCTTATGATAGAAGAAGCAGTTGCCGAGACCGACGACGATTTAATGGAAAAATTCTTTGCTGAGGAGAGCTTTACCGAGGACGAAATAAACAAGGGTCTTCGCGTAGGTATTGTAGACGGCTCTGTTACTCCCGTTATATGCGGCGCTGCCATTACGACAATCGGTATAAGAGTTATGATGAACTCTATCAACAAGTACCTTCCGCCTACGGCAGAGGTCAATCCCGTTGCAGAGGCTATCAATCCCAAGACAGAGGATAAGGTAGAAATAAACTGCGATGAGAAGGATCCCGTATGCGCATTTGTATTCAAGACTATTGCCGACCCCTATGTAGGTCGTCTGAGCATATTCAAGGTATACAGCGGCACTCTTACTAAGGACGCTATGCTCAGAAATGTAAACAAGAACATTACTGAAAAAATAGGCAAGGTATATGTACTTAGGGGCAAGGAGCAGATAGAGGTGGATATGCTTAAGGCTGGCGATATAGGCGCTGTTGCAAAGCTGCAGAATACCTCTACAAGCGATACTCTTGCTTCCAATGACAGACCTGTTATGATACCTGCTATCGAATATCCCACTCCTCTTTTGTCAAAGGCTATCACTCCAAAGACAAAGGGCGACGAGGATAAGCTGGCAGGCGCTATTTCAAAGCTCCGTGAAGAGGACAAGACCCTTGACTATAAGTTTGACAAGGAAACAAAGCAGTCAGTTATATACGCCATAGGCGATACTCATATAGATGTATTTGTAAACAAGCTGAAGAGCAAGTATAAAATCGACATAGAGCTTTCCGAGCCTACTATCCCATACAGAGAGATGATAAAGAGCCAGGAAAGAATAAGAAGCAAATATAAGAAGCAGTCCGGCGGTTCAGGTCAGTACGGCGATGTTGAGATAATATTCGAGCCAAGCGGCGACTTAAGCGGCGGCTATGTATTTGAAGAGCAGATTTTCGGCGGCTCTGTACCTAAGCAGTATTTCCCTGCTGTTGAAAAGGGTATACAGGAGTCAATAAAGGCAGGTCCCCTTGCAGGCTATCCGGTAGTTGGTATTAAGGCTACTCTTGTAGACGGTTCATACCATGCGGTAGACTCTTCCGAAATGGCGTTCAAGGTTGCTACAAGCATGGCGTTCAAGGACGCTTTTGCAAAGGGCAAGACCGCTATACTTGAGCCTATCGAAACTGTTCAGGTAATTGTTCCAGACAGCTATACCGGCGATGTTATGGGCGACCTTAACAAGAGAAGAGGTCGTATACTGGGTATGGAGGCAAAGCACGGTAAGCAGACTATTCAGGCAGAAGCTCCTTTAGGCGAAATGATGAGCTATGCTACTGACCTTAGAAGTATGACTCAGGGCAGAGGTGAATTTACTATGGAATTTGCGCGCTATGAGGAAGCTCCCAAGGACGTTCAGGATAAGGTAATAGCTGCTAGAAAGGCTGAAATGGATAAGTAAGCCTATAATATAGTTTTCCATTTTTGTTTCTTTATAATAACAGGTGGGTCTGTGATGTTTTGCAGACCCGCCTGTTTTATATTGCAAAAAAATATAAAAGCTCTTTATTGTATAACAAAAAATCGATTATTTATATAGCAGGCTTATCATATTTTTATAACGGCACAAAATGCAAATAAAAGAGCGCAAACAACCTTTATTCACATAATTTTTTGTGATATAATAATAAAAAAAGAAAGTAAAAAAGTTTATGGATATTAATTATTTGCTTCTTCTTCAAAATCTGAGAGAAGCTACGGGAAATTTTTTCACACCGTTTCTTGAGTATATTACAAAACTCGGTGAAACATCTGTACTTATGTTTCTCATAGGTATGATATACTGGGGTTATGACAAGAGAAAGGGTATTTTTCTTATGTTTACACTGTATGCCAACAGAGTGATAAACGGCTTTATTAAAATAACAGCCTGCGTTTACCGCCCATGGATACGGGACACAAGAATAATACCCGTGCCTGAAGCCCAGGCAGATGCGACGGGATATTCTTTCCCAAGCGGTCACACGGGAAATGCCGTAAGTATATGGGGCGGGCTTTCTGTAAATGCCTGCGGAAAGGACAAGGTACCAAAGGGTATCAGCATATTTTTTGGAATTCTCATACTGCTTATAGCCTTTTCAAGAAACTATCTGGGAGTTCATACTCCGCAGGATGTTATTGTAGCCCTTGTAATAGGCACGGCTGTACTCTTTGCCATGACAAAGCTCATGCCTATAATAGAGGAAAAACCCAATGCCGATATATGGGCGCTTATTGGCGGTCTGGCGCTTGGCTCCATTCTCATAATATACGCCGCGCTTAAATCCTATCCTGTCGACTATGCCACAACGGCTCTGTAATAGTAGAAGGCTCAAAAATGGCTGTGGATTCCTATAAAACGGCAGGCGGCGCAATGGGTATGCTCGTAGGTTGGTTTATAGAAAGACGCTTTATAAAATTTTCAACCGATATAAGCACGCCGGAAAGAATAGTCAGAGTAGTATTCTGCATATTTACATATACGGCGATTGACAGCCTTGCAGGCAACGCCGTGGATATGCTTACGGCTGCCGGTCTTGGCACAGGTATGGCAAAGGCTATTATGCAGTTTGTATGCCTGCTCTACTTTATGGCAATAGCTCCCGGTATTTCAAAAGTATTTTCAAACTTTTTCGCAAAAAAATAAATTGTAAAATATATTAACGGTGGGTTTGTGTTATGGGACTGTTGTATTGAATTTTTGTTTAGGTGAGTAGAATCGACCCTTCAGTCAGCCTCGCTCTAAGCCATTCATTACACTTAGCTGTAGCCGAGGCTGACAGCTTCCCTTCTCTGAAGGGACGCCTTAGAAATACGCCCTTCAACTTTTCCTTATAATGTTAAAAAAACAGCTTTTCTCACTTTCTCAAAAAAATGTGAAGCACCTATACGAAAGCCTCCCCTTCAGAGAAGGGGAGGTACCCGCCCAACCATTTCATTTGGACATAAACAATCTTGAGTTGGGCGGGTGGTAGGGTCGAATTTGCTTACCAAAACACCCCCACAAATTAAACAAGGCTGTCCCATTATGATTTTTTTACTCATAAATCATAATGTGACAGCCTTGTTATTTGATATAAAATATATACAGCTATTTAAAACCCGTCTGCGCCGTTTGCCTTTGCCTCCTGTATACGGTATTCGTCCATGAGCTTTACGCAGCCTTTAACGTCTGTCTTCTTGCGGAAAAGAACGTCGAGAGCCGCTACCATATCGTCGGCGCTGTAACCTACAACTCTTGAAGCGGCAGTAGAAACTCTTTCGTTTGCCTTAATTGACTTTTCGGCTTCTGTCACCATATCGGACTGAATATTGGTGTTTTGTCCCTTAAAGCAGTTGACAGTGGAAATGCCGTCAAAGGCTTTATTATAATTTTTCTCCGTAGCGCAAAAATCCAGGAAATCCAAAGCCTCCTCCTTTTTGTCGCTGTTTTTGTTTACCATCATCATATTCAGATTGCCGCCCTCATAGGTACCGTTTTCGGCAGTATTGAGAAATATGGGCATAAGGGCAAAGTCGTCTACGCTATATTTATTATCCTTTTCAAAATCCGTGTAGAACCATGTATCCCATATAAATGTCATGACCGCCTGTCCCGACGCCATTTCCGAGCTTATCTGCTCCCAGCCTGTTTCAAGATAATTCTCTCCGAACCAGCCCTTGTCGGCAGCGTCGGCTATCCATTGTATCATGTCGGTAACGGCAGGTATATCGGAATATGAAATTTCGTTATTATTTATTTTTTCAAGGGTTTCGGGGTCGTCGGCAAATACAGGGTCAAGACCGAACTGCAGCATCCATGAGCAGCCATTGGCAGGCCAGCATATAGGCGTATAGCCTGTATCTGCAAGAGCCTGACAAAGCATATTGAATTCCGCCTGCGTAGCGGCAGGCTTAAGACCAAGACTGTTCAGCAGCGTTTTGTTGTAATAACAGCCGGAAACGGAGTTTTCCCAAAAGGGCAGTCCCAGAATGTTGCCGTCCTTGTCCTGACAGTAGGCCTTTGCTCCGTCTGTCAAATCGTTTATCCATTTTTCGTTATTGAGATAGCAGAAGTTTTCCGATACGTCAAAGCGGCTCAAATCTGCATTATGAAAATGTAGAAAAATATCGGGAGCATTTCCGTTTTTGAAATCCTCTTGGGCAGCCGTTTCGTATTCTGCGTCTTCGTATGCTATTATATCCAGCTTATTGCCTGTTTCTGCTTCGTATTGGTTGAAAATACTTGTCATATAGCTTTTCTGCAAATCGCTTTTTTTACCCATAAGGGTCAGAGTAACGCTTTTATCCTCTGTATCTTTATTTGCGGCGCAGCCTGTCACAGAGCATATAAGCGCAGCTATAAGCATTGCGGAAAAAATTCTTTTTTTCATTTTGTATCTCCTTGTTTGTTACTGTCCGACTTATTTGAAGGACCAAGCAGCTTTATTACCATTTCTCTTACTGCCTTCATATCTATGGGCTTTGCAAGATGACCGTTCATTCCGGCGTCCATGGCGTTTCTTACATCCTCTGCAAAGGTATTTGCGGTCATTGCCACTATTGGTATTGTCTTTGCTTCAGGATGGGCGGAGGCGCGTATTGCCCTTGTAGCGTCGTAGCCGTTCATAACAGGCATCTGCACGTCCATAAGTATCATATCATAGTGACCGACATCAGAGGCTTCAAATTTACTTACAGCCTCCTGTCCGTTTACGGCAAGCTCGCATTTTGCCCCCTCCATAGCCATTACCTCTGTAAGTATTTCGGAATTCATTTCGTTATCCTCGGCTACAAGGAACAGACGTCCCTCCATAGCCTTTTCCGCAGCCTCTTCGTCGATTTTTTTACGAGCCTCCTCCTCGGAGAACAAGGGCTTTATAGTCTGCCAGAATGTAGAAACGAAAAACGGCTTGGGCATAAAGGCGTTTATGCCTGCCTGACGAGCCTCTTTTTCTATATCGCTCCAGTCGTAGGAGGTAAGCACAAGTATGGGAACGCCGCTGCCCAGTCTTTCTCTCAGCTTCTGAGCTGTCTGCACCCCGTCCATTCCTGGCATTTTAAGGTCAAGAAGTATAACGTTGTAGTCCTTTCCCTCCTCATGGGCCTTGACAGCCATATCCACAGCCTTTGCGCCCTCTGTTGAGTATGCCACGGTAACGCCGCTGTCCTTCATAAGCTCCCGTATATCAAGGCATATCTCCTCATCGTCATCTGCAACAAGTATTCTGCTGACCTTGGAATTATACCACGCTTCGCCCTCATCCTTTTCTGGAATGGCAAATGTCAGCTCTACTGTAAATGTGCTGCCCTTTTCGGGCTGGCTTTCCACATTGATTATGCCGCCCATAAGGTCCACAAGGTTTTTGGTGATAGCCATACCGAGGCCTGTTCCCTGTATTTTGTTGGTAACGGAATTAATCTCTCTGCTGAAAGGTGAAAATACCTGCTCAAGGAAATCCTCGCTCATGCCTATGCCGTTATCCTTTACGGCAAAGCGGAGAGTGGCGTATTGCTGAGCAGCCTGGGGCAGCTCGCTTATGGTAAAGTCTATTTCTCCGCTGTCGGGCGTGTATTTAATAGCGTTTGAAAGGAGATTTATAAGTATCTGATTAAGGCGCAGCTTATCGCCTATTACCTGCTCATGTACCACTCCCTGTACGTGTATCTTGAATTTCTGCATTTTTGCCTTTGCCTGAGGCATAATTATGATATTAAGCTCGTCCAGAAGTTCCGGTATGCTGAAAGCCTCTACATTGAGAGATGTCTTTCCGCTTTCTATTTTGCTCATATCCAGCACATCGTTTATAAGGCTCAGAAGATGGTGGCTGGATGCGGTTATTTTTCGTGTATACTCCCTTACCTTATCGGGATTGTCCGCATCCTTTTCAAGAAGGACAGAAAAGCCTACTATGGCGTTCATAGGTGTTCTTATATCGTGTGACATATTTGAAAGGAAATTGCTCTTTGCTTCATTGGCGCTTCTTGCCGCTGTCAGAGCCTCCTTAAGCTGCTTGTTCATCTGCAGCTCCATAGTACGGTCGGACATTACAAAAATATATTTCCTTACATCCTGTATGCTCATGTGATATACCGTCATTCTGTAGCCACGGCGTTCTCCTGTGGTTTGGTGCATATATTCACATTCTCTGCTTATGCTGCCCTGTAATGGTATTGCCTCAAGAACGCTGCTAGGAACTACCACATCGCTGTTCATAACGCAATTAAGCAGCACTCTTATATCCTTGCGGGCATCCTCTACGGGTATGCCAATGAGCCTTTCTATATTGGGACTCAGATAGTCTACGCTATGCTTCTGAGCGTCCAGCATTATAAATATATCGTCTACGCTGTTTGAAAGCACGTCAAACATACGCTCTCTGTACTGCAGCTCCATTCTGCTTTTAAGGGACATTTTCCTGTATCGCATAACAAGCAGCACTATAACGGCAGCGCCTATAAGCATAGAAAGCACTATCATAACGTTTGTGGTCGTTTTCTGCACGGACAAAAAGCCTGCGCTTATTACGCTCTGAGGCACTACGCTAAGCAGTATATAATCCTGATAGCCCACAGGCTGATACAGTATGGAATAATCCACATCTCCTATTGTGCAGTACAGAAGACCGGACTTCCCCGCCTCCCAGTCATTGCGCAGGGCGTCTATATGCTCGGCGCTTATATCGGAGGCAGCCTTAAGATAGACGAGATAATTTTCGTATACGTTTCCTCCCGTCATTGTGGAAAGAAGTATTTTACCGTCGCTGTGTATAATAAAACACTTTGCATTGCCGGAAAAGGCATTTACGTTAAGCGAGCTTGCCATATCCGCGTTTGTATAGCTTACGGCAATGGCGTCGTAGCCGAAATCCTTATAGGCTTTATGCTCAGTGGGAATTACAAAGAAGGTTACATCCTTGCCGGAGGACAGGGTACTTCCTGCCATAACAGGCTCTTTATCCTCTGTTATTCTGCTCCATTCCTCTCCTAAATCTATGCTTTCCTTAACTCCCTCAACAGACATACTGTCTTCGTTGGCAGCGATAAAATAAAAGTCGGAAAATCCCCAGTATTTCTGCTCGTTTTGAATAAAATCCGATACGGTATTGTCCCCGTTACTATCAGCCAGAGCTATATATTTGTCCCAGCCCTCCAGAAGTCCCCAGTTCCTCTCCACAAAAGCGCCGAAGGAGTGATTTACCTGGTCGTATATTTCCTCAAGATGACCGGTACTGTCCTCATAGATTCGCTGAGAGATAAAATGGAAATAAATCGTTCCTATCAGAATGGCGGCAATGCCAAAAATACATATAAGCATCAGCAATGCCAGTCTTCCTACCCATTTTTTCATAATTAATACCCCGTTTTACACAATTTATCCATAGTACATTATTATATAAAATTCTATCATACAACGCCGAAAAAGTCAACGAAAAGGGGACAAGCAGCCTATAAAAAAGGGGCGTCGCACAGTCTTGGTGCGAAACCCCTTTGTTTCGTTTTTATTTGCCTGATATAGAAGTCTGGTCTTTAAGGACAACATCATGTGCGCCGCCCTCTACAATACTTGTGGAGGATACAAGAGTTATTCTTGCTTTCTGCTGAAGCTCAGGAATAGTAAGAGCGCCGCAGTTGCACATTGTATGCTTTACCTTTGCAAGCGTTACTATAAGATTGTCGTGAAGATAGCCGGCATAGGGAACGTATGAATCGACGCCCTCTTCAAAGGAGAGCTTGTTAGCGCCGCCCATATCGTAGCGCTGCCAGTTTCTTGCTCTGGCAGAGCCTTCGCCCCAGTATTCCTTCATATAGTTGCCGTTTACCATGACCTTGTTTGTGGGACTTTCCTCAAATCTGGAGAAATATCTGCCCAGCATACAGAAATCGCAGCCCATGGCAAGAGCAAGGGTAATATGGTAGTCGTGTACTATACCGCCGTCGGAGCAGATAGGAATATATATGCCTGTTTCCTTGAAGTATTCATCTCTTGCTTCCGCCACTTCAATAACGGCTGTGGCCTGACCTCTGCCTATGCCCTTTGTTTCTCTTGTAATACATATAGAGCCGCCGCCTATACCTATCTTTATAAAATCTGCGCCTGCTTCTGCAAGGAAACGGAAGCCCTCCTTGTCAACAACATTGCCTGCGCCTACCTTTACGTCATTGCCGTAATGCTCTCTTATCCAGTCTATGGTCAGCTTCTGCCACTCCGTAAAGCCCTCTGAGGAATCTATACACAGCACATCTGCGCCTGCGTCTACAAGGGCGGGAACTCTCTCGGCATAATCTCTTGTGTTTATGCCTGCGCCTACTATGAATCTCTTGTGCTTGTCAAGAAGCTCCATGGGATTTTCCTTATGGCTATCGTAGTCCTTTCTGAAAACATAAGCCACAAGCCTTTGATTCTCGTCTACTATGGGCAAAGCATTGAGCTTCTTATCCCATATAATATCGTTTGCCTCCTTGAGAGTAGTACCCTCCTTGGCGTATATCATGTTTTCAATAGGCGTCATGAACTCGGATACCTTAACGGATCTGTCCATGCGGCTTATTCTGTAATCCCTGCTTGTGACTATGCCCACAAGCCTGCCGTTTGCCGTACCGTCCTCGGTAACGGCTACTGTGGAATGACCTGTTTTTTTCTTAAGGTCAAGTATATCCTGTAATGTCTGATCCGGTCTTATATTGGAATCGCTTTTAACAAAGCCTGCCTTATAATTTTTGACCTTGCGCACCATTTCCGCCTGCTGCTCAACTGTCTGAGAGCCGTATATAAATGATATGCCGCCCTCCTTGGCAAGAGCTATTGCCATATTGTCGTCTGAAACAGACTGCATTATGGCGGAAACAAGGGGTATGTTCATGGTAAGAGGACTTTCCTCCTCTCCTTTTCTGTATTTGACAACAGGCGTAACAAGGCTTGCGTTGGCAGGCGTACACTCTGCTGATGAATAACCCGGCACAAGTAAGTATTCGCTGAAGGTATGTGATGGTTCTTTGTAGTAGTATGCCATTTTTTATCTCCTTCCATATAGTTTTTGTGGTTCGTGTGTTAGAAAATATGATACCACAAAAACTTATATTTGCCAAGTGGTTTTTGAAATTTTATCGGCGGTTTTGCCGACGTATATAAAATGCCGTTAAAATGATTATGAACACCGAGAAAATGAAAATGTTATATAAATGTGCTGCATGGGGTGTAGGGTTGGAGTTTTGTTTATTGTAATAGAGATTTTTTTGTTTTAAAACGACCCTTCCACCATTTCTGCGTAATGCAGGCATTACTTGAAATGGTTCCCCTCCCCTCCGACGCCTGCAATAAAACACGTTGCGTTTTATCGCAAGGCTAGGGGAGGCAGGGGTATTGGCGACAACTCAAGCATCGCCTTTAAAAGTAAATAAGTAACTTTGGGAAGCGAATACCTAAGGCTCCCCTTACGAGAAGTTCAGCACTTTTGCCTGTGGCAAAAGCCAGCCCTCCTCACAACCCAGCCTCCCCTAGCCCGTCAGGGCGTCGGAGGGGAGGGGGACCGCCGTTAGGCGGTGGAAGGGTCGGGCTGTCAGATAATTCTTCTGTGCAATGAAGCTGGCAGGCACGTCAAAAATTTCGGATTAAGATATTTTTGAACGTGCCTGACTGAAGGGTCGATACGCATCTAAACAAAAATCCCCCCCAAACCAAACAAAGCTGTCGCATTATGACCTTTTCTTATAATGCGACAGCTACGTACTCAATGGCATTTATGGGAGCAGTTTTCGCAGCCGCAGCCACAGCCTCCTTTTCCGTTTTTCTTATCCTTTATCATTTTTGCTATAATAGATACCACTATTATAAGGAGTATAAGTCCTACTATAAATGTGCCCATTATACGACCTCATTTCTTATTCAGCCAAGGCTGTTCTCTTAAATGCGGTATTTTCCCTGTATGGTCTGAAAAGCATATAGAGTATACCCAATAATACAATGCCTGCTATTATTGTTCCCACACCGAAAGCTCCTGTGGTAATAAATGTGCCGAACTGATATACGCAAAGGGCGGCGGCATAGGCAAATACTGTTTGATAGCCTATTGCAAACCATGTCCATTTGGCGGAGTTCATTTCTCTTTTTATAGCGCCTATGGCGGCGAAGCATGGAGCGCAAAGGAGATTGAATATAAGGAATGAATATGCCGCTATGGGAGTGTATGCTCCTGCAAGCTCGCCCCATATTTCAGAACCGTCCTCGGCGACTTCGGCAAAGCCATAGAGTATACCGAATGTACCTACAACGTTTTCTTTAGCCACAAGGCCTGTAATAGCGGCAACGGCAGCCTTCCAGTCGCCGAAGCCAAGAGGAGTAAATACCCATGCGAAGGCTTTGCCTATGGAGGCAAGTATACCGTCGCTCAAATCGTCAACCATACCGAAGCCGTTTGCTGTAAAGCCGAAGTTAGATGTAAACCATACGAATATAGTTGAAAGAAGTATTATAGTGCCGGCCTTCTTTATAAATGACCAGCCTCTTTCCCACATACTTCTCAGTACGTTTGATGCCGTAGGTATATGATAGGAGGGAAGCTCCATAACAAAGGGCGCAGGATCTCCTGCAAACATTTTTGTTTTCTTAAGTATTATGCCGGAAATAACTATTGCTGCTATTCCCACAAAGTATGCGCTTGGCGCTACCCACCATGCGCCGCCGAAAAGAGCGCCTGCTATAAGAGCTATAATAGGCAGCTTTGCGCCGCAGGGAATAAATGTTGTGGTCATAATAGTCATTTTTCTGTCTCTGTCGTTTTCTATTGTTCTTGACGCCATAACGCCCGGAACACCACAGCCTGTACCTATAAGCATAGGTATAAATGACTTGCCGGAAAGACCGAAGCGTCTGAATATTCTGTCCATTATAAATGCAACTCTCGCCATGTATCCGCAGGCCTCAAGAAAGGCAAGGAATATAAAGAGTATGAGCATCTGAGGAACAAAGCCAAGGACTGCTCCCACGCCTGCCACGATACCGTCAAGTATAAGGCTCTTGAGCCAATCTGCGCAGCCTATGGCGTCAAGTCCGGACTCTATAATGCCGGGAATACCCGGTATCCATATACCGAAATCCCCGTTGTCGGGCTCTTGGACGGTTTCCGCCTCTGCAATGGCAGTATCGGTTATTTCAACGGTTTCAATAATATTTCCGTCCTCGTCCTCTATATCAACAGAGTCTTCGCCTGCCTCTGCTGCTTCGAGTATAACGCCGGCTCTCTGGAAATTGGCAGCAGCTTCATCATAGTCGCTTCTGCCAATTCCGCACAGATACCAGCCGTCACCAAATACACCGTCGTTAGCCCAGTCTGTGGCGATAGTACCTACTGTGGTAACTGAAACATAATAGACAACAAACATAATTACGGCAAAGATTGGAAGTGCTAAAAATCGGTTTGTTACTACCTTGTCTATTTTGTCTGAAATACTGAGCTTACGGGTGCTTCTATGTACATAGCAGCTGTTTATTATGCTGCCGATATACTCGTATCTTTCGTTTGTAATAATGCTCTCGCTGTCGTCGTCCATTTTCTTTTCGACTGTTGAAATAATGTCCTCCACATCGGGTATACTGCCTGTTATTTCGCCTATTTTGTCATCTCTTTCAAAAACCTTTACGGCACAGAAGCGCTTCTGATTATCGGGTACGCTTAGCTTTTCCGCTATTTTTTCAAGAGCTGCTTCTATTTCTTTATTGAATTTGTGTACTGTATTCTGAGAGCCGCCTGCCGCCTTTACAGCTGCCTCCGCAGCCTCTTTTATGCCTGTGGATTTAAGGGCGGAGATTTCCACAACCTTAGCGCCCAGAGATTTGCTCAGATTTTCAAGCTCCAGCTTATCTCCTGTTTTATCAAGTATATCCTTCATGTTGACGGCTACCACAACGGGAATGCCTAGTTCTATAAGCTGAGTTGTAAGATAGAGATTTCTCTCAAGATTAGTACCGTCTACAATGTTGAGTATTGCGTCGGGTCTTTCCTTTATAATATAGTTTCTTGCCACTACCTCCTCAAGAGTGTAGGGTGAAAGAGAATATATGCCGGGTAAATCCACAATACTTACGTCCTTGTGTCCCTTTAATTTTCCCTCTTTCTTTTCCACGGTAACACCGGGCCAGTTTCCCACAAACTGATTAGAGCCTGTAAGAGCGTTGAATAATGTTGTCTTGCCGGAATTGGGATTTCCCGCAAGGGCAATAGTTATAGCCATTTTATATCTCCTTTCTTGGTTAGGCATAGCTTATTTAATTAGCCAATGCTAACGTATGTGTAAAAAAATATTTATTCTACCACTATCATTTCAGAATCAGCTTTTCTGAGACTTAGCTCATAGCCTCTTACGGTCACTTCAATAGGGTCACCGAGAGGAGCTACCTTGCGCACATATATTTCCGTGCCCTTTGTGATACCCATATCCATTATTCTTCGCTTTACCGGACCTGCGCCGTCAAGCCTTACTACCTTTACGGTATCGCCTATTTTGACGTTTCTAAGCGTTTTCATTTTACTCACCTCATATTTATATTTATATGTATCGGCAATGACCGATATTAATACAGTCTAGGGGCATAGGGTAAGCTGCGGCAATAATTTCCTATACCATAATTCTGTTGGCTATTGCTTGGCTTATGGCAACTCTTGTATCCTTTACGTTTACTATAACGTTGCCTGCCGTATGATTGACAACGATTACCTCGCTGCCGCTGACAAAGCCGAGACTTTCGAGAAAATGCTTTATTTCCTCTTTACCGCTTATTTTTTTAATTATATTTTTTTCTCCTACAGAAGCCATTGTCAAGGGCATACAGTTCACCTCCGCAAAAAATTATTAGCTGACGCTTACCGCGTAAGCTATATACAACTAAATTAGCAAATGCTAACTCAACAATAATACTTTACCTCTTTTTTACCCTTTTGTCAATAGCAAATTCAAATTTTTTTTATTTATATTTACTGTCAAAATTAAGCATAAATTCATCCACAAACAAAACAAAGCTGTCCCATTATGACTTTTTCGTTAATCATAACGCGACAGCTCAGTGTTTCATTATCTGTTGAGTACGATTATTATTTTGAAAAGATCTCCGTCTGTTACTATATTCATAGTTCCTCCGTGAAGCTCAACTATACTCTTGGCTATGGAAAGACCCAAGCCTGAGCCTTCCGTAGTACGGGAGGAGTCTCCTCTTTTGAATCTTTCAAAAAGCTCGTCCGCTTCAAAATCCATGCTATAATTGGCTACGTTTTTGAACACTATGGTTACGGTGGAATCTCCCTCTTTAATATCTATATAGGCTCTTGAGCCTTTGGGAGAATACTTAAGTATATTGTTGAGGAGATTGTCAAAAACTCTCCACATTTTCTGCCCGTCTATATTTACGAGAAGAGGAGCGGGAGGCTTTGTGACTATAAATTCTATACCGGATTCCTCTATTTTGTAGGAAAGCTCTCCCATTGTCTGGTCCAGAAGCGCTATTATATCCGAATGTACAAGCTCCAGCTCCATTTGACCGCTTGACAGCTTTGACGCCTCGAAAAGGTCGTCTATAAGTATTTTAAGACGCTTTGATTTGTTGTCTATTACGTCTATATATTCCTCTGCCTTTTTGTCCTGTATGTTCAGCTCCTTAAGAAGAGAAACATAGCTTATTATAGAGGTCAGCGGAGTTTTAAGGTCATGGGATACGTTTGTAATAAGCTCTGTTTTGAGCCTTTCGCTTTTAAGGCTTTCCTCCATTGTCTTTTTAAGTCCGTTGTTTATGTTGTTTATATTGTTGAGAGATGTGGTGAAAAGTCCCTTTTGCTCCGGTATGGTATCCATATTGCCGTTGGCAAGCTCCTGCAAATAGTATCTCAGTTTTATCTGAGCTACTATCGCCTTGAAGGCTATAATAAGGAAAAATATTATTATATATGAGAATATAAGGACTCCAAGCGTCCGCAGTATACGAAAGCCAGGCAGGGATACAAACATAACGCCCAGAACAAAGAGTATTGATATTACATCGAACACCAGTATAGCCGTAAAGGTACGCTTTTGCGTCTTAAACGCCAGCTTAAGGTCGTTTATCATCTCATAGCCGAATCTGAAATCTGGCGCGCTAAGCAAAAGCCTGGGAGCCTTGACTATATTCAGTATATAGGCTATGGCAAGAAATACATTCTCCAGTATAAAGCAGCCTATACATATCATAAGGAATATGAGAGGGAATCTTCCACTTACAAAACATTCCGTAAGAGCCGCACCCGAATACTTAATATAGAAAAAGGACACTCTTAAAAGCATAGTTACAAGAGGTATTATGATTATAAGAGGAAGTCTTATATAGCTTTTGTAGAGCCTCATTAAAGTCGCCATAAAATATTTTCTGTTATAGAGCCACAGAAATGATATTATCGCTGCAGCGCAGCACAGAAGACAAAGAGGCAGATATACGGAGGACAGCACCTGATTGTATTTTATCTTGTTGTGCAGCATGACCATCTGTCCCTTTACATCGGCAGAGGTCGTTTCGGGTATTGATATTTTACATATAAGACCGTTGCCTGTAAAGCTGTCGTTTAGCTTAGAGCCGTTGAAATTAAGGCTGAATATATCGTCGCTAAGTGATATGACCTCATAGGAGCTTTCCTTATAGAAATCCTCTGTATTGCTGGCTATTACCCTGCTGAGCAGCTTACTGTAAAGAGAAAAATGAAAATCGTCGTTTGTCTTGAGATATTCCTCAACGGCGTTGTAGTTATTGACTGCCTCGGAGAGCATAGCCTGATGCTCAAGTATACTGTCTACTGTCATATTCTTTATGTCTATGTCATAAAGCTCATCAGGCTCAATAGTATAATAGCTGCTGCTGTCCCTGTCCGGACCCGTGTTGCGCGTTTCATATTGAAAGGTACGGGCGGCAGAACGGTTTGCGCTTTTTATTTCTCCCGTGGATATATAGCTGTCTATTTCAGTGAGCTTTTGCTCAGCCTGTTCTATGTCGAAATTGTTGTAGTAAATATAGTATCTCTGGAGATTTTTGGCATAGCGTATTGCCATATCCTTTATTTCGGGACTGTTCTTGAAATAGGATACGCTTTTGCTGTCATAGGGCAGCTTCTTTTCAAAGCCTGTCAGCACAGTGCAGCTGAGAAGCACAATGGACAGTATAAGCAGCAGAACTGCCGTAATTTTATTTTGATATCTTGTATCCAATTCCCCACACCACCTTCAGATACATAGGTTCCTTTGGGTTTACCTCTATTTTTTCTCTTATTCGTCTTATGTGAACGGCTACGGTATTTTCACTGTTTATAAAAGGCTCGTTCCATACCTTCTCGTATATTTCCTCTATTGAGAATATAACGTTGGGATTCTCCATTAAAAGCTGGAGTATCTTGAATTCTATGGGAGTCAGCTTTACGGGCTTGTCGTCCAGCTTTACCTCCTTTGTTTTCTTGTTGAGATAAAGTCCCCTTATTACAAGCTCGTCGTTTGTCTGCTGAAAGCTGCCGAATTTGGTATATCTCCTTAGATTGGACTTTACTCTTGCTATAAGCTCAAGGAAATTAAAGGGCTTTGTAATATAGTCGTCTGCGCCTATGTTAAGCCCCAGTATTATATCCTTGTCCTCGGACTTGGCGGAAAGCACTATAATAGGTATCTCCTTGTCCTTCCTTATTTTCAGTATTGCCTGTATGCCGTCCATTTTTGGCATCATAAGGTCCATTATTATAAGATGTATGTCGGGATGCTCCTGAAGCACATTAAGAGCCTCCTCGCCGTTAGAGGCAGTGTACACCTTCATTTGCTCGTTTTCAAGATATATTTCTATAGCCTGCAATATTTCCTTGTCGTCATCTGCAACCAGTATTTTATATTCCATATTTTCCTCCTTGACCGTTATGCCTATATTTCCATATATAAATAATAGTAACATAATATCCTGCATTTTTACAGATATTTTTATTAATATTTGATTAAGATTTTCAATAAAAAAGTGAGAAGCCGCAGCAGCCTCCCACTTTAAAGCACTCAACAAATATCACTATGTCCAGGACAGCTTGAGTTCCCTTTTGTTTTCAGAGCAATCTGCAAGATACAGATTTATAAGAGTTTGGTAGGGGATTCCGGAGGATTTAGCCTGCGCCTTGAAATAATCTATAACATCACTGTCAATATTTATTGTGATTTGTTTCTTTAATTTTTTTGTATATGGATTTTTCCTTGCTTCTGTGAAATCATACTCATCTCTCATAATATTCACCTCTCATATGGTATTGTTCTGCTTCTGACTTGGTTGCTTTTCGGGCGGATATAATACGGATAACAGCTTCATTATTTCTGTAGCAATGACAAACTACGAGCAAATTAGCTTTTTTACTAAAGCCCAATATTATAAACCTATCCTCCTCTTCGGAATGCTCAGGGTCGTCTATTACCAATGATTCTTCATCATAAAATACAGTCTTTGCTTCTTCAAATGATATTTTATGCTTAATTTGATTGAGCCTATCCTTATTACTATCCCATTCAAATTTTATAATATCCATAATTATATTATAATTATATAATAATTATCTGTCAACTGTTAAAAATTATTTTTTTATGTTTGTATCGGTTACATTATTTTTATATAATTTCCGGTTGATATATTAAAAATAATGTGCTATTATAATTAATAATCATTATTTATAAGGTGGTGAAAAAATGGACGAAACAAGAGTTGCCCTTATAGGCATAGTTGTAGACGACACCAAGTCCGCAGCAGGAATAAACGAGCTGCTCCATGAGTACAGCCAATATGTTGTGGCAAGAATGGGCGTCCCTTACAGAAAAAAGGATATTTCTATAATAAGCGTCGTGCTGGATGCGCCAAACGATATTATAAACGCTTTATCAGGAAAGCTGGGACAGCTTGAAGGAGTAAGCACAAAAACAATATATAATTAATCTAACGGGAAAGAAATTCTGACCCGAAAGAAAGGAGAAATAAAAATGTATAATCCAAAATCAATGAAAGCAGAGGAATTTATATCCCATGAGGAGATAATGGAGACTCTTGAGTATGCCGAGGCAAACAAGAACAATATTGAGCTTATAAACTCTATTATTGAAAAGGCAAGGCAGAAAAAGGGCTTATCTCACAGGGAAGCCTCTGTTCTTCTTGTTTGTGAGGATGAAGAGAAAAACAATGAGATATATGCCCTTGCCAAGGAAATAAAGCAGGAGTTTTACGGCAACAGAATAGTTATGTTTGCTCCCCTCTATCTTTCCAACTACTGTGTAAACGGCTGTGTATACTGTCCCTATCATTTAAAGAACAAGCACATTGCCAGAAAGAAGCTGACACAGGAGGAAATAAAGAGGGAGGTAATAGCTCTTCAGGATATGGGACACAAGCGCCTTGCTCTTGAAACAGGTGAAGACCCTGTAAACAATCCCATAGAGTATGTGCTTGAAAGCATTAAGACCATATACGGCATAAAGCATAAGAACGGCGCTATAAGACGAGTTAATGTAAATATTGCCGCAACTACTGTTGAAAATTACAAAAAGCTCAAGGAAGCAGGCATAGGCACATATATACTTTTCCAGGAGACATATCACAAGGAAAGCTACGAAAGGCTTCACCCCACAGGACCTAAGAGCAATTATGCCTACCATACCGAGGCTCACGACAGAGCTATGACGGCAGGCATAGACGATGTAGGCTTCGGCGTGCTTTTCGGTCTTGAAAAATACAAGTACGAGTTTGCGGGACTTCTTATGCACGCAGAGCACATGGAGGCTGTATTCGGCGTAGGTCCTCATACCATAAGCGTACCCAGAATAAGACACGCCGACGATATAGACGCAGACAGCTTCAAGGACGGTATAAACGACGATATTTTTGCCAAGATAGTCGCTTGCATAAGGATAGCCGTGCCATATACGGGAATGATAGTTTCCACAAGAGAAAGCAAGGCTTGCCGCGAAAAGGTGCTTGAACTGGGTATCTCACAGATAAGCGGCGGCTCAAGAACGAGCGTAGGCGGATATGCCGAGCCTGAGCCGGAGGATAACAAGAGCGAGCAGTTTGACGTAGAGGACAAGAGAACTCTCGACGAGGTAGTAAACTGGCTTATGAGGAGAGGACATATACCCAGCTTCTGTACTGCCTGTTACAGAGAGGGCAGAACAGGCGACCGCTTTATGAGCCTTTGTAAATCAGGACAAATATCAAACTGCTGTCTGCCCAATGCTCTTATGACCCTTGACGAATATCTGGAGGACTATGCCTCAGAGGATACAAAGAAAATAGGCAAGGAGCTTATTGCAAGAGAAATAGAAAATATACCAAAGGAAAAGGTAAGGGCAATCGTTAAGCAGCACCTTTACGATATTGAAGGCGGTCAGAGAGATTTCCGCTTCTAAGGAGGGGACGATATGAGCCTTAATTCAACTCCTAAATCAGACAGGATACACATAGGCATATTCGGCAGACGAAATGCGGGAAAGTCCAGTATTATTAACGCTATAACAGGACAGAGCCTCGCCATAGTTTCGGCGGTAAAGGGCACTACCACAGACCCTGTATACAAGGCAATGGAGCTGCTGCCTTTAGGTCCTGTTATGATAATAGACACTCCGGGACTTGATGATGTAGGCGAGCTGGGAGCAAAGAGAACGGAAAAGGCATACAATGTGCTTAACAAAACCGATATAGCTCTCCTTGTTGCCGACGGCACACAGGGTATATCCGATGAGGACAGCGAAATAATAACAGCCCTTGAGGAGAAAAAGCTGCCCTATATCATTATTATGAATAAGTGCGATAAGGTCAAGGACAGATACTCCGTTGAAAAGGGTATGTGGGTAAGTGCGGAAACAGGCGAAAACATACACGAGCTTAAGGAAGCCATAGCAAGGCTTGTACCCAATGAGGATATGGCCCTTAGGATAATAGGCGACAAGCTCAGGCAAAACGATACCGTAGTGCTTGTGATACCCATAGACAAGGCAGCTCCCAAGGGAAGACTTATACTTCCCCAGCAGCAGACCATAAGGGACATACTGGAGGCGGGTGCAACAGCTCTTGTCACAAGAGATACGGAGCTTAAGGCAACTCTTGACGGTATGGGCAAAAAGCCTGCAATGGTCATAACGGATTCACAGGCATTCAATTATGTAAAGACCGTTGTACCCGAAGATGTGCTTCTGACCTCGTTTTCAATACTCTTTGCCCGTTATAAGGGCGACCTTGCCGAAAATATAAGGGCGGTAAAGGCAATAGAGGCTCTTGAAGACGGAGACAGAGTGCTTATTGCCGAGGGGTGTACTCATCACAGACAATGCGACGATATAGGTACTGTCAAAATACCTCGCTGGCTTAAGTCACATATAAATAAAGCTGTGGAATACGAATTTTGCAGCGGTACGGAATTTCCCAAGGATTTGAGCAGATACAAGGCAGTAATACATTGCGGCGGCTGTATGCTCAACGAAAAGGAAATGAAGCATAGAATAGCCGTTTGTAAGGAGCAGGGCGTTCCCGTTACAAACTACGGTATATTTATAGCCTATACCAACGGTATACTGGAAAGAAGCCTTAAGGTTTTTCCGGAAATAAAAATTTAAAATCAACGTGTCGAATTTATAGTCGTCGGTTTTCCGACAGTGACAAACACGGATGTATATTAAACGCGCCTCCATAGACTTTATATTGTCTTGGAGGCGCATTTTATTTGAACTCGGTTATATTATTTTTGTATTTTTGAAGCAAAACAAAGTCAATACTGCGTTAAACAAATATTCAGCTCTACCATATCTTAACCCTGTCCTCGGGAGCAACGTACATACCGTCGCCCTCCTTTATGCCGTAGGTATCGTAGAAGATTTGATTATTCTGGAATACTCTGTTTACACGGAGCTTTGCGAAGCTGTGAGTATCGCTTGCGGTAATGTATGCCAGATAGCTGCGGGGAGCACTTTGTGCCCAGCATAAAGTCGCAGATTTGAAAAGAGCGTCATAGTCGGGGTTATCCAGATGAGATGCTATTTCCAGTATACAGCTTACAGCGCCGTTATCGGCAATATTTTCGCCTAATGTCTGCCTGCCGTTTGATAATATGCCTGGAGCTATTTCCAGATTGTCATAGTATGCCGCCATATTATCGCAGAGAGCGTCAAAGGCTGCTCTGTCCTCGTCTGTCCACCAGTTTGACACATTTCCATTTTCGTCATAGTCAGAGCCGGAATTATCAAAAGCGTGAGAAATCTCATGAGCTATAACATAGCCTGCGCCGCCCAGATTGGTCTCGTAGGATGCGTCATAGTCATAGAAGGGCGCCTGAAGTATTGCAGCAGGGAATATTATCTGGTTCGTTGAAGGACGATAACCGGCGTTTACCATATAAACCGGCATTTTGCTTATGTCGTTTTTGTCAATAGGCGTGAACTGCTCCTCAATATCCATTTTATGCTTTGACAATGACAGGCTTACATAGTTTTCATAATAGCTGTCGCTGTTTATTTCGGCATATTTATATGGGTCCTTGTATACCTCGGGATAGCCTATAAGTATATTCATGTTATCGAGCTTAAGCAAAGCCTTTTCCTTTGTCTTGTCGCTCATCCAGTCCACGTTTTCAATACGTGTCTTATAAACGTTAATTATATCCTTTACCATATTTTCAACATTCTGCTTCTTTTCGGCAGAGAAATATTTGTTTGCATATATTTCACTCAGGTAATCGTTAAATATACCTTCTACAGAGGAAAGAGCATTCTGTTCTTCGTTCTTTCTTGCTCCCATGCCGACTGTTTCCATAAAGGTATATTCGGCGTCTAAAAGCTCGTCTGAAAGGGTGTTTCCTAATTTGCTGAGAATTGCAAACTTAGTATATGCCTTAAGGGTATCTATATTGTCATCGGTATACTCTGCCGCCACAGCTTTTATATAATCAGGGTAGTAAATAATTATATCGGTGGTTTTCCAGCTTTCGTCATAGCCTGATGCCGTATATAAGGAATCCAAATCGACTCCCGAAAACATTTCCTTTATATCATCCAATCTATAGGGATTAAAAAGCTTGTTGATGTCAGTCAAATCCTGAACATCTGGGAAATGCTTCATTGTTCTTGATTCATAGCCTGCTGCAAGCTCAGTGTCCTTTGCAGCCTCCTCATCACTCTCGCCAATAGACTTAAAGTAAGTGTTCATAAGCTTTTTGTATGCATCCATTGTGTTCTGGTCCTCATACAGAGCTTTTGCTCCAAGCTGTCCTTTGTTTACATCGAAGCAGAACACTCTTTTTGAATTGTCCTTAACGTTTACATCTGTACCGTAGCCCATAAGAAGCATTGTTCCTGTTTCTTCTACAAAAGTGTTGTTTATTTTTATAATATCCTCAACGCTCTGCGCCTTGTCTATAAGCTCCATATAAGGCATTATAGGTGCCATTCCAGTTTTAGCTCTGTATTCCTTATTCATTACGCTTCTGTAGAAGTCGGCTATTTTCTGCTCCTTTGAGCCCTTTTCATAGCTTCCTGCAAGAAGCTCGTCTCTTATAGCCTTCATCTGTTCCTCTACGGTATTATTAATAGTGTCGGATGCGCCGCCCACTTGCATTCTGCCCTCTTTTATTTCAAGAGTATCGAGGGTGTCTTTATTGACGGATGCCCAGAAGTCGTCCTTCAGGTTTGTACCCATATAGGTGTATGTACGCTTTATAAGTGTTTCAAGCTGTTCTTTGGTAATAGGGTCGTTGGGTGAAAGAGTATTTTCGGAGGTGCCTGCTATTATACCGGAAGCAAGCACATCGGCTATTTCCTCGTTTGCCCAGTCGGGAACGTCAGTAAAGTTTTCGGCAGGATAGCCTGTTCTCAGATTGTGTCCCGTGGGAGCAGGGAACTCGCCGAAGGCTCTCTTGAGCATTACAAGTGCTTCTGCACGGGTAAGTCCCTGCTCCTCGTGAAGCTGACCGTCCTCGTAGCCCTTTAAAATATCCTCTTTATCGAGATTCGGTGTATAGTCGTCTGCTGCGGCAACAAGCATTTCCGCTGCTTCGCCTCTTGTGATAGAAGTGCCTGACGCCTGTACGCTGACAGTGCCGAAAAGCATTGCTGCGACAGATACTGCCGCAATAATTCGTCTTAGTTTCATATCTTGCCCTCCTTAATGTATTATATTACCATATCTGTACCCTATCCTCGGGAGCAACGTACATACCGTCGCCCTCCTTTATGCCGTAGGTATCGTAGAAGATTTGATTATTCTGGAACACTCTGTTTACACGGAGCTTTGCGCAGCTGTGTACATCGCTTGCGGTAATGTATGCCAGATAGCTGCGGTTGTTGCTTTCTGCCCAGCACAGAGCCGCAGATTTGAAAAGAGCGTCATAGTCGGGATTCTCAAGATGAGACGCTATTTCCAGTATACAGCTTACAGCGCCGTTATCTGCAATATTTTCACCTAAGGTCTGTTCGCCGTTTGATAATATGCCGGGAGCTATCTCCAGACCGTCATAGTATTTCGCCATATCATTGCAGAGAGCGTCAAAGGCTGCTCTGTCCTCGTCTGTCCACCAGTTTGACACATTTCCATTTTCGTCATAGTCTGCGCCGGAATCATCAAAGGCGTGTGATATTTCATGAGCTATAACATAGCCTGCACCGCCCAGATTGGTCTCGTAGGATGCGTCATAGTCATAGAAGGGCGCCTGAAGTATTGCAGCAGGGAATATTATTTCGTTCATCGCAGGCTCATAGCAAGCGTTTATCATATAGACAGGCATTTCATCCATATCGTTTTCGTCTATGGGTGTGAACTGCTCCTCGATTTCCTTTTTATGCTTTGATACCTGCAGGCTCACATAGTTTTCATAATAACTGTCGCTGTTTATTTCCGCATATTCATAAGGATCTTTGTATACCTCAGGATAGCCAATAAGTACCTTCATTTCATTGAGCTTGAGCAAAGCCTTTTCCTTTGTCTTGTCGCTCATCCAGTCTGCGTTTTCGATACGCGTCTTGTAAACGCTTATTATATCCTTTACCATATTTTCAATATTCTGCTTCTTTTCGGCAGAGAAATATTTATTGGCATATATTTCGCCTAAGTAATCATAATACACATTTTCTACAGCGGAAATAGCGTGCTGTTCTTCGTTCTTTCTTGCGCCCATGCCGGATTCTTCAATAAATGTATATCTGGCGTCCAAAAGCTCGTCTGAAAGGGTGTGACCTAATTTGTAGAGAACTGCAAATTTAGTATATGCCTTAAGGGTATCTATATTGTCGTCGGTAAACTCTGCCCCAATAGCCTTTATATAATCAGGGTAGTAAATAAGTATATCGGTGGTTTTCCAGCTTTCATCATAGCCTGATGCCGTATATACGGGATCAATATCAACTTTAGGGAACATTTTCTTTATATCATCTAATTTATACAGATTGTATGTCTTGTTGATGTCATACAGTTCCTGAGCATCGGGGTAATGCTTCATTGTTCTTGATTCATAGCCTGCTGCAAGCTCGGTGTCCTTTGCAGCCTCTTCATCGCTCTCACCTATTGCCTTGAAGCAAGCGTTCATATACTTTTTGTATGCGTCCATTGTGCTCTTGTCCTCATACAAAGCATTAGCTTCAAGCTGTCCTATATTTACATCAAAGGAAAGCACATTTTTTGAATTGTCATAGGCGTCTACATCTGTGGCGTAGAACATAAGGGGCTTTATTCCCAATTCTTCTATAAAGGTGCTGTTTATATTTACAATATCTTCAGCGCTCTGCGCCTTGTCTATAAGCTCCATATAGGGCATTATAGGCGCCATTCCCGTTTTTGCCCTGTATTCCTTGTTGACTACGCTTTTGTAGTAATCGGCAATTTTCTGCTCCTTTGAGCCCTTTTCATAGCTTCCTGCAAGAAGCTCGTCTCTTATAGCCTTCATCTGCGCCTCTAAGGTATCCTCAATGGTGTCAAATGCGCCGCCGACGTATGATCTGCCCTCTTTTATTTCAAGGGTATCAAGTGTATTTTTATTGACGGTTGCCCAGTAGTCGTCCTTTAAGTTTTTGCCCATATAGGTGTATGTACGCTTTATAAGTGTTTCAAGCTGTTCTTTCGTAACGGGGTCGTTGGGTGAAAGAGTATTTTCGGAGGTGCCTGCAACTATGCCTGAAGCAAGCACATCTGCTATTTCGCTGTTTGCCCAGTCGGGAATATCAGTAAAGTTTTCTGCAGGATAGCCTGTTCTCAGATTATCTCCCGTGGGAGCAGGGAACTCGCCGAATGCCCTCTTAAGCATTACAAGTGCTTCTGCACGGGTAAGTCCCTGCTCCTCGTGAAGCTGACCGTCCTCATAGCCCTTTAAAATATCCTCTTTATCAAGATTCGGCGTATAGTCGCCTGCCGCCGCCTGTACAAGCATATCCGCCGCCTCGCCTCTTGTAACAGGCGTGCCTGCTGCCTGTGCGCTGACAGAGCCGAAAAGCATTGTTGCAACAGATACAGCTGCAATAATTCGTTTTAATTTCATATTTTGTCCTCCTTAATATTGAATTGTAAAATAATTACCATATATATACACGGTCATCGGGAGCAACGTACATACCGTCGCCTTCCTTTATGCCGTAGGTATCGTAGAAGATTTGATTATTCTGGAATACTCTGTTTACACGGAGCTTTCCGTTGCTGTGAACATCGCTTACAGTGTCAAATTCCAGAATGCTGCGGTCGCTGCTGTTTGCATAACAGTGGGCTGCGGCTCTGAAAAGAGTGTCATAGTCGGGATTCTCAAGATGAGATGCCACCTCCAGTATACATCTCATAGAGCCGTTGTCTGCAATGTCCTCACCTAATGTAAGCTCGCCGTCTGATAATATGCCCGGAGCTATTTCCTGATTGTCATAAAATGCCGCCATTTTATCGCAGAGGGCGTCAAAGGCTTCTCTGTCCTCGTCTGTCCACCAGTTTATGGCATTTCCGTTTTCATCATACTTTGAGCCGGAATCATCAAAGGCGTGAGAAATCTCATGAGTTATAACATAGCCTGCGCCGCCCAGATTTGCCTCGTAGGGTGCGTCATAGTCATAAAAGGGCGCCTGGAAAAATGCTGCAGGGAATACTATTTC
Source organism: uncultured Clostridia bacterium (assembly GCA_947628755.1). Taxonomy (GTDB): domain Bacteria; phylum Bacillota; class Clostridia; order Lachnospirales; family CAG-274; genus CANPXH01. Next base: position 70,879 of record CANRBC010000012.1, read on the forward strand.
GTTAGCTGAAAAAACATAACCGGCGTTTACATCATAAACTGCCAAATCGCCCATATAGTTTTTATCAATAGGCTTGAACTGCTCCTCAATGTCCTTTTTACGGCTTGACAATGACAAACTCACAATATTATCATAAAGACTGTCGCTGTTTATTTCCGCATATTCATAAGGGTCGTCGAATACCTGGGGATAGCCTATAAGTATATTCAGGTTATTGAGCTTGAGCAGAGCCTTTTCCTTTGTCTTATCGCTCATCCAGTCTACGTTTTCAATACGCGTCCTATATACGTCCAGTATATCATTTACCATATTTTCAATATTCTGCTTCTTTTCGGCTGAGAAATATCTGTTTGCATATATTTCGCCCAGATAGTCATAAAATGTACCTTCTATGGCGGAAAGTGCGTGGATTTCATCTGTTTCTCTTGTTCCCATACCCGTTTTTTCCTCAAAGGTATATTCGGCTTCAAGAAGCTCATCTGAAAGAGTGCTTCCCATATTGTATAATATTACAAATTTAGCGTATGCCTTAAGAGTGTCTATATTGTCATTAGTAAATTCTGCCCCTATGGCTTTTGTATAATCCGGACAGATAAGAAGTATATCGGTGGTTTTCCAGCTTTCGTCATAGCCGGAGGCTGCAAATACGGAATCTATATCAACTCCCGGGAACATTTCCTTTATATCATCTAATTTATAGAGATTGTACGTCTTGTCAACATCATTCAGCTCCTGAATATCGGGGAAATACTTCATTACCCTTGATTCATAGTCTATTATAAGATTGGCTTCCCTGTCAGCCTCCTCATCGGTTTCGCCAACAGACTTGAAATATGTATTTATGAGCTTTCTGTATTCATCAATCGTATCTTCGTCCTCATACAGAGAGCTTATGCCAAGAAATCCTGAGAGTACACTAAAGCGAATAATATTCTTTGAATTGTCCTTATTGTCTACATATACGCCAAAGGTCATAAAGGGCGACAATGCAGTTTCTTCTATAAGAGTGTTGTTTATTTTTACAATATCCTCAATATTCTGCGCCTTGTCTATAAGCTCCATATAAGGCATTATAGGTGTCATTCCCGTTTTAGCCCTGTATTCCTTATTCAATACGCTTCTGTAAAAGTCGGCTATTTTCTGTTCCTTTGAGCCTTTTGCATAGCTTCCCGCAAGAAGCTCATCTCTTATAGCTATCATCTGTTCGTCTACGGTATTCATAGTTTCATTGAACGAGCCGCCGACGTATGCTCTGCCATCTTTTATTTCAAGGGTATCAAGGTCATTTTTATTGACGGTTGCCCAGTAGTCATCCTTTAAGTTTTTGCCCATATAGGCGTATGTACGCTTTATAAGCGTTTCAAGCTGCTCTTTTGTAATAGGGTCGTTTGGTGAAAGAGTGCTCTCGGAAGTGCCAGCTATTATGCCCGAAGCCAATACGTCTGATATCTCCTCATCCGCCCAGTCGGGAATATCAGTAAAGTTTTCTGCAGGATAGCCTGTTCTCAGATTGTGTCCCGTGGGAGCAGGAAATTCGCCGAAGGCTCTCTTAAGCATTACAAGTGCTTCTGCACGGGTAAGTCCCTGCTCCTGGTGGAGCTGACCATCCTCGTAGCCCTTTAAAATATCCTCTTTATCAAGATTCGGCGTATAGTCGCCTGCCGCCGCCTGCACAAGCATTTCCGCCGCTTCGCCTCTTGTAACAGGCGTGCCTGCGGCATATACGGTATGCATATTTACAGATGCCAAAAGCATTGTTACAGCCGATACCATCGCTATTGTTCTGTGTAATTTCATATTTTAGCCTCCTTTATATATTAATATATATTATATCATAATTACAGTAAACTGCTCAAGCCGTTTATGACGTTTTTTTAGCTGTTTGCGACAAAATGCCGCAGAGGTAATTTTTACTGCTCTTTGCTGTGCCCGACAGGGAATACAGACATAATTCTCTGTTTTTCAAAATATAAGCTCCTCTTTTACTTGAAATACTTTGCAATAAGTGATATAATAAACCAATATGACTAAATCAAGACAATAATTTACGGAGGTTTTAACAGTATGAGCGGACATTCCAAATTTGCCAATATCAAGCATAAGAAGGAAAAAAACGATGCTGCCAAGGGCAAAATATTTACGGTAATAGGCAGAGAGCTTGCAGTCGCAGTAAAGGCAGGAGGTCCTGACCCGGACAGCAATTCAAGACTGAGAGACGCTATTGCAAAGGCAAAGGCAAACAATATGCCTAACGATACCATTGACAGAAGCATAAAAAAGGCGGCAGGCAACCTTGACGCCGTTAATTACGAGGCTATCACATACGAGGGATACGGTCCTAAGGGCGTTGCGGTAATAGTAGAGGTGCTTACCGACAACAAGAACCGCTCCGCAGCCAATGTAAGAAGCGCTTTTACAAAGGGCGGCGGCAATCTTGGTACTACAGGCTGCGTTAGCTTTATGTTTGACGAAAAGGGTCAGATAATAATAGAAAAAAATGACGACAACGAATTTGACCCTGAGGAGCTTGAAATGATAGCAATAGAAGCCGGCGCAGAGGATATTTCTGAGGAAGAGGACGGCTTTGAGATAATAACTGCTCCCGAGGATTTTTCTGCCGTAAGAGAAGCGGTAGAGGCTGCTGGCATTGCTATGGCAGAGGCGGAGATTTCCATGATTCCTCAGACCTATACTCAGCTTACCGACGAGGACGATATTAAGAAAATGACAAGACTTCTGGATATGCTTGACGACGATGACGATGTCAAGAACGTATACCATAACTGGGACGAGTAAAAGGAGTTGGCAATATGAAACTTTGGGGCGGACGCTTTACAAAATCCACCGACAGCTTTACAGACCATTTTCACAGCTCTATCAGCTTTGATTCCCGTATGTACAGACAGGATATAGAGGGCAGTATTGCCCATGTTGCCATGCTTGGCAAACAGGGTATCATAGACGTGGAGGATTCTCAGCTTATACAAAAGACACTAAAGGAAATACTTGCCGATATAGAGGCAGGCAATATAACCTTTGACGAAAAGGCAGAGGATATCCACATGAATGTGGAAACCATACTTATACAGCGTATAGGCGACACAGGCAAAAAGCTGCATACAGGCAGAAGCAGAAATGACCAGGTCGCTTTGGATATAAGAATGTACCTTAAAGAGCAGATAACGGATATAAAGGCTCTTTTAAAGAAGCTGCTGACTGTACTTAACGGTATTGCAGAAAGGAATGTCGACACTATTATGCCTGGCTATACTCATCTGCAAAATGCGCAGCCTGTCACACTTGCTCACCACGTTTTGGCGTATGTGGAAATGTTCAAGAGGGATTACGACAGACTTTGCGACGTATATAAAAGAACAAACGTTATGCCCCTTGGTTCAGGCGCTCTTGCTACCACCACATATCCCCTCGACAGGCGATTTGTTGCCGAGGAGCTGGGCTTTGACTCCATTACGCTCAATTCTATGGACGGAGTAAGCGACAGGGATTTCGTAATAGAGCTTTTAAGCGCTCTTTCAGTCATAATGATGCACCTGAGTCGCTTTTGTGAGGAAATAATAATATGGAACTCACAGCAGTACAAATTTGTGGAAATGGACGACGCCTATTCCACCGGCTCATCTATAATGCCTCAGAAAAAGAATCCCGATATGGCAGAGCTTATAAGAGGAAAGACGGGCAGGGTATACGGTCATCTTATGGCTATGCTTACGGTAATGAAGGGCATACCTCTTGCCTACAACAAGGATATGCAGGAGGATAAGGAGGGCGTATTTGACGCTGTGGATACAGTCAAAATGTGCCTCCCCGTATTTACCGGAATGATAGATACAATGACTGTAAACAAGGACAATATGTATAATGCCGCAGGCAAAGGCTTTATGAATGCTACGGATGCGGCGGATTGGCTTGTTAAGCACGGCGTTCCTTTCAGAGACGCCCATGCCATAATAGGTCAGCTTGTGCTGTACTGTATCAACAATAACAAGAGCCTTGGCGACCTTACCATTGAGGAATACAAGAATGTAAGCGATGTTTTCACAGAGGATATTTATAACGCAATAAGTCTTGAAACCTGTGTGAACACAAGAACAGTAGAGGGCGGGCCTTCCGAGGAGTATATAAAAAGCCTTATTGAACTGAATAAAAAAATTATATCCGAAATGAAATAATATTGTTGCAATAAAATTCCGTTTGTGTTATACTGATTTCAATATAAAGCTATTTATTTAAGGAGGATATTATGAAGCACGTTAAGACTTTAAACACTAAGTTACTTCAGAATACTGTTGCAAAGGGCGGATGCGGCGAGTGCCAGACTTCATGTCAGTCAGCCTGCAAGACATCCTGCACAGTTGCTAATCAGGCTTGTGAGAATGTAAAATAATATTACGAGGCTGTCGGTCGACAGCCTTATTATTTTGATTAAGTATTATAATTGGGTAAGTTTTTGTTTAGGAGAATATCGACCTCTCAGTCAGCCACGCTCTAAGCTATACGCCACATTAACTGTAGCCGAGGCTGACAGCTCCCCTTACGAATGGGAGCTTTAGGTTAATGCATTTCAAAATACTTGATGATATATTAAGACTTTAAAAATTTTTGAAAGATAATAACTCTTATCTCCCCTAGCCCGTAAGGGCGTCGGAGGTTTGCTTTCGGCTTGCCGAAAGTGCTGAGGATGGGGACATTGCACCGAAAGATTTATCGGAATTGAATCGGAAGATTTATCCGACGATACGAAGTATCGCTTTTACCGAAGGTAAAAGTTCTGACAGCCGAAGGCTGGCTTTGCCGCCTCCCCACTTCAAGCCTCCCCTAGCCTTGCAATAAAACGCAACGTGTTTTATTGCAGGCGTCGGAGGGGAGGGGGACCATGCGAAGCATGGTGGAAGGGTCGTTATAACAACAAAATAATGTGATACTTGCATAAACACAAACTTCCCCATAATCGAAAGGTGACACCATGATACATAAATACAGTATGAACGGATATTTCATAGTGCTTGATGTAAACAGCGGCGCTGTGCATATAGTAGACGAAGTAGTCTACGATGTACTGGACTATTACAGAGAGATACCGAACAATGAAATATATGAAAAGCTCGGCGGCAAGTATTCCAAAGAGCAGATAAACGAAGCTCTTGAGGAGATAGACGAGCTTGTGGAGAGCAAAATGCTTTTCACAGAGGATATTTATGAAGACATTATCCCTCTTATTGACAAAAGAGAGCCTGTTGTAAAGGCTCTTTGCCTGCATATTGCCCATGACTGCAATTTAAAGTGTAAATACTGCTTTGCCGAGGAGGGCGAATACCACGGCAAAAGAGAGCTTATGAGCCTTGAGGTCGGCAAAAAGGCAATAGACTTCCTTATTAAAGCGTCGGGCAAAAGAAAAAATCTGGAGGTGGATTTTTTCGGCGGCGAGCCTCTCATGAATTTTGATGTGGTAAAGGGCATTGTGGAATATGCCCGTTCCGTGGAAAAGGAGCATGGCAAGAATTTCCGCTTCACTATCACCACAAACGGCATACTTTTAAACGACGAAATAATGGATTATATAAATAAGAATATGCACAATGTTGTTCTGAGCATTGACGGCAGGAAAGAGGTCAATGACAGAATGAGAGTAAGAGCAGGAGGACAAGGCTCTTATGACAGCATAGTGCCGAAATTCCAAAAGCTGGCTGAGAGCCGCAATCAGACAGACTATTATGTAAGAGGCACTTTTACAAAGTATAACCTTGACTTCGGCAAGGATATAATGCACCTTGCGGATCTGGGCTTCAAGCAAATCTCAGTAGAGCCTGTGGTAGCAGCCCCCTCCGAGGACTACGCTATTTCAGAAGAGGATCTCCCCGTTATATTCGAGGAATACGAAAACCTGGCAAAGGACATTATAAATAGAAGAGAAAAGGGTCAATGGTTTAATTTCTTCCACTTTATGATAGACCTTACAGGCGGTCCGTGTGTTACAAAAAGGCTTGTAGGCTGCGGTTCGGGTACGGAATACCTTGCCGTTACCCCCAACGGCGACCTTTATCCCTGCCATCAGTTTGCGGGAAGAGAGGAATTCAGAATGGGCACTGTGGATACAGGCGTTGTAAGACCCGATATAAGACACGACTTCGAGCAATGCAATGTATACAACAAGCCTGAGTGTAAGAAATGCTGGGCAAAATTCTACTGCAGCGGCGGTTGTACGGCAAATTCTTTCAATACCCACGGCGACCTTATTACCCCCTACGAAATTGGCTGCGAAATGCAGAAAAAGAGAATAGAGTGCGCAATTATGATAAAAGCAGCAGAGGCGCAGCCGTAAAAAGTGCCAATTAATGTAAATAAATATTAAAAATAGTTGACATAAGAGGGTATTTGATAATATAATGTTTTTATATGCTTATATATTTTACAAGGAGGAAACTGACAATGAAAGGAAAGAGTTTTTTAATTCTTTTATTGGTGATAATAGTTGCAGCAGCTTTGGTTGCAGTAGCATATTTAGGTGTCGGCAATGTTCCTGCAACTGATTCATCATCAGAACAACAACAGATGCAGGTCGAAATCGTTACAGACGCCAACGGCGAGCCTGTGACTGATGAAGAGGGCAATCCTCAGTATAATCTCGTTCCTGTGGACGAGGCTGAAACAGAGGCAGAGGACGAAACCGAAGCCGTAACGGATACTGAGCAGGCTACAAATGCCGACGGTACACCCGTTGAGGCTGAAACAGCTGCCGAAGGCGAAACTTCAGCTGATGAGGAAAGCACAGAGGCTACAACAGCAGCTCCCCGTATAGGCTACGGCAGCTACAAGAACATCAAGCAGGGTCTTGACCTTAAGGGCGGCGTATATATCGTATACGAGGCTGAAAAGGAAGGCACTCCTACTGCAGCAGAAATGGCAGCCGCTGTTTCAATGCTCCAGGGAAGAGTTGAATACAAGGGCTACTACGACGCAGAAGTATCTCAGGAGGGCGACAGAAGAATAAGAGTTGAGATACCCGGCGTAGACGACGCTGCAGCAGCTGTCAATGAAATAGGCGAGGCTGCTCACCTTACATTCAGAGCCATGAACGACGACGGTACTCCGGGTGAAGTGCTTGTAGACGGCGAGAACGTTGCAGATGCGGACAAGGCTACTCAGAACGGACAGGTCGTAGTTACGCTTGCCTTTGACGGCACAGGCGCTCAGCAGTTTGCCGAGGCTACAGCTGCCAATGTAGGCAAGAGAATAGGTATATACATGGACGATATGCTCCTTAGCGCACCTACTGTAAATACTGCTATCAATGACGGCAACGCCATTATAACAGGCGACTTTACGGTAGAAGAGGCAGAGGACCTTTCCTCCAAGATAAGAGCAGGCTCACTTCCGTTTAACTTAACTGCTCTTGAATACAACGCAGTAGGCGCAAGACTTGGCGCAGACTCACTTTCAACAAGCGTTAAGGCAGGTACAATAGGTATCATACTTGTACTTATATTCATGCTTATAAGATACAGACTTTTAGGCGCAGCAGCAGACCTTGCTCTTGTTATATACACAGCGCTTATGGTAGTTATACTGAGTCTTTTCGGTATCACTCTTACACTTCCCGGTGTTGCCGGTATCATACTTGGCATAGGTATGGCGGTAGACGCCAACGTTATCATATTCGAGAGAATAAAGGAAGAGCTTAACGCAGGCAAGGCATTGAAGACCGCTGTAAGGAACGGCTTTGCAAAGGCTCTTTCAGCTATACTTGACGGCAATATCACTACACTTATTGCCTGCGCCGTTCTGTTATGGCTCGGCACAGGTCCTATAAAGGGATTTGCTCAGACACTTATTCTCGGTATTATAGTATCAATGTTTACGGCGCTTTTTGTTACAAGAGTTATCGTTGTCTGCCTTGGCAACATAGGTGCTCAGAACAACAAGCTCTACGGCGCTAAATAGGAGGTGGATGTTATGCATATAATTAAGAATAGAGCTATTTATTTAGGTATTTCAATCGTTCTTATAGTTCTCGGCATCGCCTCTATGATATTCAATGCGGCTACGGGCAAGGGCGCATTCAATTACGATATTCAGTTTACAGGCGGTACTTCCATTCAGGTGGATATTGGCAAGCCCGTTACCGATGACGAGGTTGCAGCCATAGTACAGGAAGTAACGGGAGAAGCTCCCGCTCAGATGCAGTCCTTAGAGGGCAATACAAAGCTCATCAAGACAAAATCTCTTGACGAGGATACAAGAAACGCTGTTCAGGACAAGCTCATGGAGAAATACGGCATTGAAGCAAATGCCTTTACTATCCAGGACGTAAGCGGTACAATAAGCAACGAGATGAAGAGAACGGCTGCTCTTTCAATAATAGTAGCCTGTGTTGCAATGCTTATATATGTAAGTATCAGATTCAAGGATTTCTCAACAGGCGCAAGCGCTGTTATAGCTCTTTGCCATGATGCGCTTATTGTACTTGGCAGCTACGCTCTTTTAAGAATTCCCATGAACAATAACTTTATTGCGGCTATACTTACCGTTTTAGGTTATTCTATAAATGCCACAATAGTTATTTTCGACAGAGTAAGAGAAAACAGAAGAATAATAGGCAGAACAAATTACGAGGCTCTTATAGATACATCTGTAAAGCAGACTCTTACACGTTCTCTCTTTACTTCTCTTACAACATTCTTTACTGTATTCTGTCTTTATATTTTCGGCGTTGACTCAATCAAGCAGTTTGCGCTGCCTATTACAGTAGGTATTGTTTGCGGTACTTATTCTTCAATATTTGTTGCAGGCAATATTTGGTATATACTTTCTACGGTTAAGATGAATAAGAAAAAGACAGGCAAGAAAAAATAAGATACTCATGAGCTGTCGCATTATGACCTGTTGGCAAAAGGGTCTTAATGCGACAGCTTTATTTGATTTATGGATGAATTTTCCGACGGGATAGCAAAGCTCTACCATATTTAAGCAACTTTGGAAAGCGTAATCTTGAGCTTCTCCTTTAGAGAAGTTCAGCACTTTTGCTTGTGGCAAAAGCCAGCCATCCCCACAACCCCAGCCTCCCCTTACGAGAAGGGGAGGTGGCAGCCTTAAGGCTGCCGGAAGGGTCGACCTTGTAGTGGTCAGGCTGTCAGATATTTCTTCTGTGCAATGGAGCTGTCAGCCTCGGCTACAGCCAAGTGTAACGAATGGCTTAGAACGGGGCTGACTGAAGGGTCGATATTCGCATAAACAAAACTTACCCCCACTCCATTCACATAAAATTTTATTAAAGGACCGATATTATGGCAAAATGGCTTCTTAAAAAATGCTCAGCCTCTCCCGATAAGCTGGCGACTTTTTACGGCTGCGGTATGCCTCTTGCTTACGCTCTATATCACAGGGGCATAAGGGACAGGGACAGGCTCAGAGCGTATACGAACACGGACAATTTCATATTTGAGCCTTTTACGGACTTCAATGACGCTTTAAAAGCCTTGGAGCTTGTAAAAAAAGCGACAGAGCAGAAAAAGAAGCTCTGTATATACGGCGATTACGATGTAGACGGCGTTATGAGTACGACTATTCTGTATAAAGGTCTTAAGGCTCTTGGTGCTGACGTCTCCTATACAATACCCCATAGAGTAGACGACGGCTACGGTATAAACGAAAACGCCGTCAGAAAACTTTATGACAAGGGCGTTGAGCTTATTATTGCCTGCGATAACGGTATATCCGCCATGAAAGCAGTTGATTTGGCAAAAGAGCTTGGCATGACTGTAATAATACTGGACCACCATGAGCCTGCCTTTACCGAGAGCGAAAAGGGGAGAGAAAGCATAATACCCTCTGCCGACGCTGTAATAGACGCCAAAATCGAGAACAGCGGCTACGCCTTTACCTATATGTGCGCAGGCGCTCTTTGTTATCGCTTTATAAAGGCTCTTTATGAATATATGGGTAAAAAGCTTAAAAATGACGAGGAGCTTATTATATTTGCGGCTATGGCAACAGTGTGCGATGTTGTGGACCTTGTGGGAGAAAACAGAGTCATTGCCAAAAGGGGTATAGAGCTTATTAACAAGCGAGTTTCCAATATCGGACTTAAAATGCTCATAGAGCTGAGAGAGCTTAAGACTGTTTCCGTATATCACATAGGCTTTATATTAGGTCCGTGTATAAATGCGGGAGGTCGTCTGGATACTGCCGAAAGAGCGGTAAGACTCTTTACCACAGAGGATAAAAAAGAAGCGACTGCTCTTGCCCAAGAGCTTATAGAATACAATGAGGAAAGAAAGACAATGACCTCAGAGGGCGTTGAGGAAATAACGGAGCTTATAGAAAGCTCTGATATTAAAAATGATAGAATAATAGTCGCTCTTAGCAAAAATATTCATGAAAGCATTGCAGGAATAATAGCAGGCAGAATAAAGGATATGTATTACAGACCCGTAATAGTGCTTACCGATACGGAAAAGGCGGTAAAGGGCTCGGGCCGCTCCATAGAAGCCTACAATATGTTTGAAGGACTTTACGAGGTAAGGGAGCTTATGCTTAAATTCGGCGGTCACTCTATGGCGGCAGGCTTAAGTATAGAGTACAAAAACGTGGATAAGCTGAGAAAAAGGCTTAACGAAAACTGTACCCTTGAGGATAAGGATATGATACCCGTTATACGCATTGACGCGCAGCTGCGGCTCAGCGACATTACGGAAAAAAACATAGACGAGCTGGATATTCTCAATCCCTTTGGCAGGGCAAACGAAAGACCCGTGTACGGCAGCAAGAATCTTAGCTTTAAATTTATTCGCTTTGTTGGAAAGGAAAGGAATATTGTAAGCCTTACTATTGAAGACGAAATGGGACGGAGAATAAGAGCTGTGGATTTTGACAATAGAGCTGTTTGGCAGGACAAAATAGAAGAACTGGGGTACTCCGTCGAAAATGCAGATAGGGTAGTTATTAAAGGCGATTTGGTATATACCTTGGATATAAATGAATTCAACGGCAGCAGAAATCCTCAGATGATAATTAAAGATGTAAGATTCAGATAAAAGCGGCATATTTGCCGTCCGTATCCTTTAGCGTAGGTTAAATGAAAAAATATGGAAAAAGTGTTGAAAACGTCGGGAAAAAATTGTTAAAACATTGAAAAAACTTGTTGACAATGGTGGATAATTATGATAAAATAAATTTTGCTGCCGACGAAATAAGTCGGCTGCAAAAAACAGCCAAAAAAGTTGAAAAAAGGAATAAAAAAGTTCTTGACAAACAACTATGGCTGTGATAAACTATTAAAGCTGTCACAAAGAACAGCAGCTTATATGAACATTGAAAACTAAATAACTTAGACGAAAACAATACTCAAAACCCAAGAGATTCCTTTAAATTCTGAAAAGAGTAAATTAAGGAAAAGTTGGAGCACAACTATAAAAATGCGAAGAAGCTAGTGAGAAAATCACTGAGCGCAAACTTTAAATGAGAGTTTGATCCTGGCTCAGGATGAACGCTGGCGGC
>CANRBC010000013.1 GCA_947628755.1 uncultured Clostridia bacterium
CTTACCTTTCGATAAGTTTGCCCATTATTTAGTTGGTTAAAAAGCCAATAAATAGTGGCATATCATTTTGCTGTATCCTTCGATACACCTATACTATATCACTTATTTTTTCCAATTTCAATAGAAAAGCTGCACAAAAATAGGAAAAATTTTGTGCAGCTTTTGGATAATTTTACAAATCAAGCCTCGAAAGAGCCTTAAAATCCCCTTTCAGGGAGGTGTAGAGCTGTTGATACAGCTTATGTAATTCTGTGTATTTAATATTGTTGCTAATGTTGGGCAATGCAATATCCTTTTCGTGTATAAGACTGTCGCAGGCAGCCTCTACGCTTTTGAATACGCCTGTGCCTACTCCTGCAAGTATTGCGGCGCCAAGAGCAGGACCTTCCTTCTGGTCGATAGTTTTTACGCTGCAGTTATACATATCAGCAAGTATCTGCCGCCATACGGGACTTGCGCCGCCGCCTCCGCATACCATCATTTCTTTTATGTCAGCGCCCATTTCCGTAAGTATATCCTTACAGTCCGTAAGAGAAAATGAAACGCCCTCCATAACGGCTCTTAAAACATCAGCTCTTGTATGTATTCCCGAAAGTCCGAAAAATACGCCTCTGCAGTCAGCGTCAAGATGAGGCGTTCTCTCCCCCATAAGATAAGGAAGATATATTAGCCTGTTGCTGCCCAAAGGCACTTTGGCTATATCCTCGTTTATAATGTCGTATACGTCGCGGTTAAGCTTTTCTGCCTTTTCAATATAGTCAAGGCAGAAATTGTCCTTGAACCACTTAAGCGAAAGACCTGCCGCCTGTGTAACGCCCATAATATGCCAGCAGTCGGGAACGGCGCAGCAGAAGGTGTGTACGCGTCCCTTCTTATCTATGGAGAGATGAGAGGTATGGGCGTATACCACCCCCGACGTACCTATTGTTGTAAACGCCTTTCCGTCCTTTACTATGCCTGTGCCTATGGCGGCGGCGGCATTGTCGCCTGCTCCCGCTACAACGGCAGTATTTACGGATAATCCCGTAAGCTCAGAGATTTCCCTTGTAATATAGCCTGTGATTTCAGGTGATTCGTAGACCTTACCCAGATAGGACTTGTCTATGCCGAGCCTTTCAAGTACCTCGTCGGACCAGCATCTGTTGGGTATATCCAGAAGCTGCATACCGCTTGCGTCAGAAACATCTGTGGCATATTCTCCTGTAAGCTTGTAGCGTATGTAGTCCTTGGGCAAAAGTATATGCCTGCATCTTTTGTAATTTTCAGGCTCGTTGTTGCGCACCCACAGTATCTTAGAGGCGGTGAAGCCTGTAAGAGCAGGGTTGGCGGTTATTTCCATAAGCCTTTCCGCTCCTACAAGCTCTGTTATCTCCTCGCACTCCGCAGCCGTTCTCTGGTCGCACCATATTATGGAGGGACGTATTACCTCATTGCTTTCATCCAGCATTACAAGTCCGTGCATTTGTCCCGAAAGACCTATACCGCATATATCCGCGCTGTTTACTCCGCTTTTTTCAACAACGGCTTTTAAAGTATCGATAACCGCAAAATACCAGTCCTCGGGCTTTTGCTCTGCCCAGCCGTTATGAGGCTGATACAGAGGATATTCCCGTGAGGCGGAGGAAACTATATTACATTTTTCGTCAAAAAGCACTGTCTTTGTGGCAGAAGTGCCTATGTCTATTCCTATTAAATACTTCATACTCTCACCCTACCTTACAGAAACGTGTGAAAAATCGACTGTATTCAGATTGTCAAGGTCGTTGTCTACCTTGTTTCCGTCAACGGCAAGACCTATATATATCTTATTTGCCATAGGCACATTCATTTCGCCCAGTTTTGTCCAGTTCTTTCCGTCGGGAGAAATATAGGAAACAAAGCGGTTGTTTATTCTGGTGAGCTTGAAGTAATAGCCCAGAAATTCGCCGTAGTCCTTGAAGGCTATGTCGTTTTTAAGCTGAACGCCTGACTTTGCAGCGGCTTCGGGAGAATCCAGATTTTCGCTGAGAGGGTCGAATTCTCCGCCTGTGGCTTCTCTGCCGCACATATAGGCGCTAAAGGCGTTCCTGTAATATGTGGTGCTTTTTCCCGTTTCGGGGTTAGTTTCCTTCCATTCGTAGGGCTTTGTGTGAGAAAGTCCTGCCGCTACGGTCTTTGAATCGGGAGAAAGGCTTTCCCTTATCATAAGTCCCGCAAAGGCGTGATTGTCAACGGCTGTCATATCGTCTATCTTAGCGACTATCTCTCCGTTGCCCTCTATTGTCTTATATACAAAGTGCGCCGTGTCGCTGCTGCCGCTGAGCTTGCCTGCGCCCTTTACTCTCATGGTATCCTCGGACAATGAAGCAGTTCCCTTTATATTGGGAGAGCCTATATCCGTCGATTTCCATTCGCCAAGGTCTGTTTTCTCATTTATATGAAGAGCTATGGCTGTGGACTGTGTCTGTAAGCCCTTTGAATCCGTAGCCTTAACAGAAATATAATATGTGCCGTCTGCAAGGTCGTCTATTGTAAATACGGCAGTCCCCGACATTTCGGGAGTTATCTCCATAGTATCTATGATTTCATCGCCCTTGAAAAGCTCCAGTTTACATACAGTCGTACTGTATTCAGCAGCTATCTGCACATTTTCTCCCTTTTCAAATATAGCATTATTGGAGGGAGATGATATTCTGATTTGAGGATTGTCGGGAGCATAGTCCATATCCACAAGGGAATTAAAGTAATTTTCAATATTGGCATAGCCGTTTTCGGCTATAAGTACACTGTCCTTGCCGTTATTTGGGTCTAAGCCGTTATTTATTTCCCATTCGTCGGCTATACCGTCTTTATCCTTGTCAAAGTCGGCATCCCTGTGTATTTCCTCTGTATAGGGCAGTCCGCCGACCTCCTCGTGTACATTGGCAAAGCGTCCTGTTCTGTTTTCCACCTCGTCTATTATCCTTGCGTCAAGAGCGTCTCTCTTGGGATAGGTTGCGCCTGCTTTGGCAAGAACCTCCGCATAAGCCTTCTGCGGCGTGTCCGTATGGAGATTTTCGGGCTTTGTGCCCTCCATTTCAAATTCCTTGTCTACAATAGTTGTAAAAGGCGCAGAATCTGAGGAAATATATATTCCCTTGCTGTTGTCATTGCTGACCTCGGCATTTCCCTCCATATAATTGCCGTTTACATAGAACCATCCCGGCTTGTTCTTTTCTCCGCAGTCAATAAGCCTGTTCCTTACGCTGTCTCTTGTGCCCGGACCGGGTACGACATAATTGAATACATAGTTGAGCTGCGCTCTGCCGCCGCCGTAGGCGCAGTTAAAGCCCCAGTCGTAAAGCACATTGTTTCTTACATCAAAGTTTGCAATATGGTCGTTGTCGTCAGCCTCAACAGTACCGCCGCCGAAACGCGGGTTTCTGGAGGTATGGTGAGCTATGAGATTGTGATGATATGTAGCATTTGTGCCGCCCCATATAGCGCCGTAGCCGTGTCTTCCCTTTGTATGACCGCTCATAGCAAGGCTTTCCGCTATTATGCACCATTGAGCTGTAAAATTCTCGGCTCTGTAAAGGGACATGGTTTCGTCTGTTGACCATGAAGTTGAAAGATGGTCTACTATCATATCCTTCATGCTTCTGCCCCATATAGCGTCCATGGAATCGCCCTTATGTACATTGTCTGAGCCAGGTCTGAAGCGGAGATACCGCATTATTATGTTTTCAGAGCGGCTTACATTGGTCTCAAAGCCGTGTATTGTAATGCCGTTGCCCGGAGCTGTCTGTCCTGCTATGGTCAGATTTTTCCTGTCTGTGATAAGGAGGGAATCCTTTAAATTTATAACGCCTGAAACATCGAATACTATTATTCTGTTGTCGCCGCTTACGGCATCTCTGAATGAGCCCTTTATAGGCTCTTCCGTGTCGGGGTCATAGTCGGCAAGAGTGTTTACTATATACACCTCTCCGCCGCGTCCGCCTGTGGTATATCTGCCGCCGCCCTCAGCTCCGGGGAAGGCAATAAGCCTTGTATCCTCTGCCATAACGTTTACCGAGCATAGGGCAATACTCAGCGCAAGAGCAGCAGCGGAAATGCTTTTGAATAAATTTTTTGACCTCATAAAAATTCTCCTTTCTACTTATATATATTTCTGAATTTATTGCTTACGGTTTTATAACCCTTTAAGTCCAAGCCGTATTTTTCTCCTAAGCGTACTACCTCGTATATAAGACCGTCTATTTCGGACTTGTTTCCCTTTTGTATATCCCTCTGCATAGATGTGGAGGCAGTAGGGGAAAGGGTATCCAGTATAGCAAGATTTGTATTTACCATATCCTCGTCAAAGGGAAAGCCCATAGCCTTGGCAAGAGCCGTTATCTCCAGTATAAGCTGTGAAAATAGCCGTCTTTCATTGCCCTCCTGCTGAAATCTCTCCGCTTCTGCGTCATAGTACAGACCGCAGGCAGCCATAGGTGAAACATAGGAAAACTTCTTAAGGGCGTCTCTTTGTATATTGTGGGAAAGTATGGTGTTTATGCCGCTTTGGGCAAGGTCCTTTTGCACCGCTTCAAGTACGGGAGTATATTCCTCTTTGCTTCTTACGCCGAATACCACTCTGAATATATCTCCGTGCATTTTTATAACGCCATGCTCTTTTATATTTGCCGAAATATATATACAGCCGTCTGTCACAAGGTTATTGGGCAGCTCCTCCTGTAATTTCATACCCGTGGTAAAAATATTGAGCAGGGGTATTATTATGGTATTGCTCTTTACAATATTTTTAATGAAATCTGTTACAGGCTCAAGAGAATAGCTTTTTACACATACAAATATTATGTCGGGATTGTCGCGGTATTCCTCGGTGGTACAGGCTTTAATAGGAATATCGGAGCTTTCGTTTTCTCCCTCTATAATAAGTCCTCTTTCTCTTATGCGCTTAAGATGTTCGCCTCTTGCTATAAGAGTAACGTCCTTGCCTGCTCTTGTCATATATGCCGCAAGAGGACCTCCCGTGCCGCCTCCGCCTATTATAAGATATTTCATGATACCTCTCCTTAATATTTATTGCTTCTATTATAACACAAAACCTATATAAATAAAACAGTAATCCCAGACTGTTGAAAAAACAATATTTTGACAGTAAATACAAATTAAAATAAAGAACAGCTTGTAAAAAAGCGTCGCAGACTTTAATCCGCAAGGCGAGCTTTGCCCGCCTGAGGACAGGAACTTTTCTGTAATTTAGGCATTTATGCCTAAATTGCGGAAAACACGGCTGGTTCCTTCCTTAGCTAACTGAAAGAAATGCCAAAAAGCATTTCTTTCATGCGTGTCGATTTTATCGACACGCTGCAGTAACCCTTTATTTTTGTATACCGTGTCCCTATGAGCTTATTGCCTGTTTCCATGGTCGCTCCTGCCGTTGCTCTCGGATATGAACAATCCTGCTACCGCAAGCAGAGTACCTAAAAGGGAAAGGGGCGTTACAGGCTCTCCCAGCACAACGGCGGATATTATTATGGTAATAACAGGCTGCACATATATATACACGCTTGTGCGTATAGGACCTATTATGCCTACGGCCATATTCCATGTGACAAAGCACAATGCAGACGCGCCAAGTCCCAGATATATGATATTAATAAGACAGAGAGGCTCGGCAAGTCTGTAAAGACCCTCTCCGAAGTCGGAAAAAATAAGTGTGGGCAGCATAAACAATATGCCGTAAATAAATATACGCCGTGTGGTAAGTATGGTATTATAACCGTAGGCGCTTATTTTCTTGGAAAGCACGGAATAGCAGCCCCATATAAAGGCGGCAAGCAGCGCCAGCAGATCTCCCAGAGGATTCAGCTTAAGCCTTGCGCCGTTAAGACTGATAAGTGAAATGCCTGTCATAGCAACGGCAAATCCCAGAAAAAAGCCAAACCAAGGTCTTTTTTCGTCCTTTAAAAATATGTGTGTGAGCAGTACCGTAAAAAACGGCGCAACGGAAACGAATACCGCCACATTTGACGCCATTGTATATGTAAGAGCAATGTTTTCAAATAAATAGTAAAGACTTATTCCGCAAAGTCCCGCTGCCGCAAACATAAGCTCCTGCTTTGGCGTAGTATCCTTAAGGCGTCTGGGACAGGCTATATACAAGGCGATAAGTCCCAGTATAAACCTTATGAAAAGAATTTCCACAGGCTTCATTTCCGTAAGAAGTACCTTTGTGGAAATAAATGTAGTTCCCCAGACCGTAATTGTAAACAGGGCAAGCAGATGTCCTTTTATGCTTTTGTTTTCCATGGGTATTCCTCCCTATAATTGGATTATAGCAAAATTCCCCGTTTATTTCAACAGTAAGCATAGCCGTTGAAATAATCCTTGCGTTATGGTATACTTGTACAAAGTGAAATATGAAAACCGATATAAAAAGGAGAGCTGGAAAATGAATATAGAATGGGATGCAGAAAATTATCAGAATAATTTTTCATTTGTACCTCAATACGGCGAAGCGGTAACGGAGCTTATAACAGCGCCAAAGGGCAGCAGGGTCGTCGACCTTGGCTGCGGCAACGGCACTCTGAGCCGTTTGCTTAAGGACAAGGGCTTCGATGTTGTCGGAATAGACGCTTCCGAGGAAATGACAGAGCTTGCCCGTAAAAACAACAAGGATATAGAGTTCATAACGGCAGACGCTCTCAGCTTTGAGCTTAAGGAAAAGGCAGACGTTATATTTTCAAATGCGGTATTCCATTGGATAGATGGGGATAAGCAGGAAAGGCTCATTAAAAATATATATGCTCAGCTAAAGACAGGGGGAGAGCTGGTATGCGAATTCGGCGGGCACAACTGCGCCGAAGCGGTACACAGTACCCTTGAAAAGTTGTTTAACAAAAGAGGACTGACATATCCCCGTACATTTTATTTCCCGTCCATAGGAGAATATACTCCTCTTCTGGAAAAAAACGGACTTAAAACGGAATATGCCATACTCTTTGACAGACCGACTCTCTGCAAGTCCGAGGACGGACTTACAGACTGGATAAAAATGTTTGTAAAAACGCCCTTTGAGGGCATGGATACCCTTACGGCAGAGGATATAATAGCCGAGGCAAACGATGTGCTGCGTCCCTTGCTTTGCAGGGAAAACAAATGGTATATCGACTATGTGCGCATACGCATAAGAGCAAGAAGGGTCATATAGTCTACGCCGGTACAGGACAGACAGCGCGGTCAATTTACATTTTTGTATTTAATGTATTCCATAAACTTCTTAACGGCAACAGAGGCGGACTTTTTGTCCCTGAGTATAAGTCCTATCTGTCTGTAAGCAGGTATTTCCAGCTCCTTTGTTACGATATTGTAGGGTATTCTTCTGAGTATGAGCTGTGGCAGTATGCTTATTCCCAAGCCGCTTTCCACCATAGACATTATGGCGTAGTCGTCTAGGGTGGTAAAGTGTATGTTAGGTGATATATTGTGCTTTTCAAATATCTGTGATATTTCCGCCTTGGCTGTTTTCTCAAGAAGCATAAAGGGATAGTCGCAAAGAGCCTTTATGGGAAAGCGCTCACAGTCGGCGAGAGGGTGGTTCGGCGGCAGTACCGCAAGGAGCTTGTCCTCCTCCAGAAATATCGTTTCCAAATCCCTTGAAGCAGGCAGTATTATAAATCCCAAGTCAACACGGCCTTCGGCTACCCATTCCTCTATCTCCTTATATTCCCCTACAAGAAGCTCATAATCTATATTGGGATAGTCCTTTTGAAATTCCTTTATTATATTGGGCAGCCAATGGGTCGCTACGCTTGAAAACGTACCTATTCTTATAAGTCCTGAGCCAAGTCCGTTTAACTCCTCTACCTGCGCTTGAAGTCTTTCGTAGTCTATACACACATTTTTGGCGTAGGGCAGAAGCCTTAAGCCGTCGGAGGTAAGGCGCACTCCTGAACGGCTTCTTTCCAGAAGCGAAACTCCCCATTCCTTTTCAAGGTCGTTTATCATTCTGCTTATGCCGGACTGAGAGTATTTAAGTACCTGCGCTGCCTTTGTAAAGCTCTCGTATTCAACGGTTTTGACAAATGCCATAAATTTCTGTATATTGGTATCCATGTCAACACGCCTTTCAATTATATTTTGTAATTATTTCCACAATCAAAATCTGTTTTTGTAATACAATAATATATCATATATAAATATTTTGCAATAGAATAATTAAATTTTCAATATAAGGAGTTATCTGTTGACATAAGCATAAAATAATGTTATAGTTAAAATAGTATAAGGATAGAGGTGCATTTACATCAGTAGATTAATTGATGCCGCAGAGGGCAGAGGATATTAATTGAAAGGGAAAAATGCCGAAGAATACCGTCTCTCTGACAGACTGTATTCTGGTTGCCGTGTCAATAATGCGGCGACTGTCATTGCTTATGCAATGGAGAGCTATCTGTGCAGTTATTTTCACAGATTGGCTTTTGTCAATCTTTTTTATTTACGATTAGGAGTGTATTGAAATGAAAAGTTTTAACGTAGGTATTATAGGCGCTACGGGTATGGTAGGTCAGAGATTTACTCTTCTGCTCGATAAGCACCCTTGGTTCAATGTAGTTGCGGTAGCCGCAAGTCCCCGTTCCGCAGGCAAGAAGCTCAAGGACGCCATAGGCTCAAGGTGGGCTATGACAGAGCCTTTGCCCCAGTCAATAGGCGAGCTTGTGGTAATGGACGCATCTGCCGATGTGGATAAAATAGCTTCAATGGTGGACTTCGTATTCTGCGCCGTAGATATGAAAAAGGACGAAATAAGAGTTCTTGAGGAGCGTTATGCAAAGGCGGAGTGTCCTGTTGTAAGCAACAACTCTGCTCATAGATTTACTCCCGATGTGCCTATGGTAGTGCCAGAGCTGAATCCCGAGCATATTGAGATAATAGAAGCTCAGAGAAAGCGTCTCGGCACAAAGAGAGGCTTTATAGCGGTCAAGTCCAACTGCTCTATACAGAGCTATGTTCCCGCTCTTCACCCTCTCAGGAAATTTGGTATAAAGAATGTACTTGCTTGTACATATCAGGCTATATCCGGCGCAGGCAAGACCTTCAAAACATGGCCTGAAATGGTAGACAATCTTATACCCTTTATAGGCGGCGAGGAGGAAAAGTCCGAACAAGAGCCTTTGAAGGTATGGGGCAAAATAAACGGAAATGTTATTGAAAAGGCAACATCTCCCAATATCACTACTCAATGTCTGAGAGTAGCCGTTTCCGACGGTCATACAGCCGCAGTATTTGTCAGCTTTGAAAATAAGCCTTCAAAGGAGGAAATTCTTAAGCTGTGGAGAGAGTTCAGCGGAGTTCCCCAGGAGCTTAATTTGCCCTCTGCTCCCAAGCAGTTCATACACTACTTTGAGGAGGACAACAGACCCCAGGCTAAGCTGGACAGAATGCTGGAAAACGGTATGGCAGTTTCAGTAGGCAGACTCAGAGAGGACAGCCAGTACGATTATAAATTCGTTTGTCTTTCACACAATACGTTAAGAGGCGCTGCAGGCGGAGCTGTGCTTATGGCAGAGCTTCTTGCGGCAAAGGGCTATTTTGACAGATAGGAGGTATTTTAATGAAAAAGACTTTATTCACAGGCGCAGGCGTTGCCATAGTTACTCCCTTTAATGAGGACAGAAGCGTAAACTTCGACGCTCTTGGCAATATGCTTGAAAACCAAATAGCAAACGGTACGGACGCCATTATAATATGCGGAACGACGGGAGAAGCGTCTACGCTCAGCGACGACGAGCAGATAGAGGTAATAAAATATACCGTAGACAAGACTGCAGGCAGGATACCCGTTATTGCAGGAGCAGGAAGCAATGATACGGAGCATGGGAGAGTGCTTTGCAAAAGGTGCGCAGAGGTAGGCGCAGACGGTCTTCTTATAGTTACTCCCTACTACAACAAAACAACGCAGAAAGGTCTTGTGAAGTATTATACGGAAATGGCAAGCGCTTCAGACCTTCCTATAATCATGTATTCCATAGCAGGCAGAACAGGCGTTAATATAATGCCTAAGACCGTTGTGGAAATAGCTAAGATAGAAAACATAGTAGGTATAAAGGAAGCCAGCGGAAATATTTCTCAGGTAGCGGAAATAGCGGCTCTCACTCAGGGCGAGTTGGATATATACAGCGGCAACGACGACCAGATAGTACCTTTGCTTTCATTGGGCGGCAAGGGCGTAATATCTGTGCTTTCAAACATAGCGCCAAGGTATACTCATGATATGGTAATGAGCTATTTAAGCGGCGATGTTAAAAAGGCTTGCAAAATGCAGCTCGACTGCCTTGACCTTGTGAAGAATCTTTTCTCCGAGGTCAATCCCATTCCCGTTAAGGCGGCTCTTAATATGATGGGCATGAAGGCAGGTACATACCGTTCTCCTCTCCTTGAAATGGAGGAGGAGCATAAGGCTCAGCTTGAAAAGGCTATGAAGGATTTTGGTATACTGTAAATATTAAAAAAGGGCGGTTTTCCGCCCTTTAACTAAAGAAAGGTGAATTCTTATGACAAAAATTATAATGCACGGCTGCAACGGTAAAATGGGCAGGGTTATATGCGATATAGTAAGAAACGACAAGGATGCGGAAATTGCAGCAGGCGTGGACATAGCTCCTGCAAATGCGGATTTTCCCGTTTTCACAAGCATAAAGGACTGCAACATAAAGGCGGATGTAATAATAGACTTTTCCACAGCCTCTGCCGTTTCTGATGTTATAGAATATTCTGTGGAAAACAATATACCTGCGGTTATTTGTACCACCGCATTAAGCGAGGAAACCAACAGTATGATAGAAAAGGCGGCTGAAAAGGTGGCTGTGTTCAAAAGCGCCAATATGAGCCTTGGCATAAATCTTATAGCCGCAATGCTTAAAAAATACAGCGCCGTGCTTTACGATGCAGGCTTTGACGTGGAAATAGTCGAAAGGCATCACAATCAGAAAATAGACGCTCCCAGCGGTACTGCCATACTTCTTGCAGACGCCGTAAACGAAGGCGTGGAGGATGAGCTGGAATATGTATACGACAGAAGTAAGACAAGACAGAAAAGAGAACGCAGAGAGCTGGGACTTTCAGCCGTAAGAGGCGGCACAATAGTAGGCGACCATGAGGTGATATTTGCCGGCAAGGACGAGGTAATAGAGTTCAAGCACTCTGCTCACAGCAAGGAGGTATTTGCCGTAGGCGCTGTGAAGGCTGCAAAATTCATAAAGGGAAAGCCTGCAGGCAAGTACGATATGCAGGACGTAATGGCTGAAATATAATAATAACGACTTGCTTCGGCGTGTTCACTGGCAGAAAGGAAATATTTGTATGAAAAATATAAAGGAAAACATAGGCGGTATTTTAATATGCGCCGTAATTGCGGCAGCCGCAACGCTGCTTTCATCGCTGAGTATAGGCGGCTTTTCTCTGGAGGTGGTAGGCGCTCCTGTTTTTGCCATACTTATAGGTATGCTTATCACTTTGATATCTCCATCTCTGGCGGAAAGGGACGCACTTAAAAGCGGAATTAAATTTTCTTCAAAGAAAATACTCCAATGGGCGGTCATTATTCTTGGCTTTTCACTTGATTTGGGAACTATTGCAAGGGTAGGCGGTAAAAGTCTGCCCGTTATTGTATGCACCATATCAATATCCCTTATAGTCGCTTATGTTATGATGAAGATACTTAAAATGGACTCAAAGGTCTCTGTGCTTATAGGCGTAGGCTCGTCTATATGCGGCGGCTCTGCCATAGCTGCCACTGCTCCCGTTATAGATGCAGACGACAGGGAGGTTGCCCAGGCTATATCTGTTATATTCCTTTTCAACGTTATAGCGGCGCTTATATTCCCTGCTTTCGGTCACGCCATAGGCTTGGGCTCAGAGGGCTTTGCCGTATTTGCGGGAACGGCTGTAAACGATACGTCGTCTGTGACGGCGGCGGCAGCTACCGCTGAGAGTATATATGGCGTTGACGGTATACTTTCATCTGCCGTTACGGTAAAGCTGACAAGAACGCTTGCCATTATACCCATAACTCTTGTGCTGGCACTGTACAGAACGGCAAAGGCAAAAAAGACAGAGGGTGGAAGCGGAAGCTTTTCAATAAAGAGCATATTCCCCATTTTCATACTTTATTTTATACTGGCTTCCGTAATAACTACGGTAATGGGAATACTGCCTCAAAGCAATATTACAGAGCTTTATACGGGCAGCTTCGTGCCTGCTATGAAGTGGCTTGCAAAATTCTTTATAGCCATGGCTATGTGCGCCATAGGTCTTAATACAAATATTGCCGAGCTTATAAGAAAGGGCGGAAAGCCTATATCTATGGGCTTCTGCTGTTGGATAGCCATAACTCTTGTTTCAATAGCAGTACAGCTGGCGACGGGTATTTTCTATATAGAGCTGTAGCAGAGCAGGAGTGATATTATGATAGTTACCGTAACAATGAATCCTGCCATAGATAAGACCATAGAGGTCGGCTGTCTTAATAGAGGCTCTCTTAACAGGATAAAAAGAGTTTCTTACGATACGGGAGGAAAGGGCATAAATGTTTCAAGGACAATAAAAGCCTTGGGCGGAGAAAGTCTTGCAACAGGCTTTTTGGCAGGGAATAACGGCAAAACCATAGCCGAAGCTCTAAGCCGCCTCGGTATAGACAACGATTTTGTATGGGCCGAGGGAGAGACCAGAACCAATACAAAGGTAGTCGAAGACAGCGGGATACTTACAGAGCTTAACGAAAAGGGAACGTTTATACCGAATGAAAAAACAGAAGAGCTTTTAAATAAGATTGAAAGCCTTGCAAAGAAGGGTGTTCTTTTTGTGCTTTCGGGCAGCGTGCCCGAGGGCGTTGATAAGGATATATACGGGCGTATTATCGAAATGGCGCATAATAAGGGCGCAGCCGTGCTTACAGATGCCGACGGAGAGCTTTTAAAAAACGCCGTATCGGCAGTACCGGATATTCTTAAGCCCAACAGAGCGGAGCTTGAGGAATATGCGGGACTTCATAACGCTTCGGAAAAGGAGCTTATGGCTGCGGCAAAGGGTCTTGTGGACAGGGGCATAAAGACTGTCGCTCTTTCTCTGGGAGAAAAGGGAGCTATGTTTTTAATAAAGGGCAGGGCAATAAGATGTCCCGCTATTGATATAAAGGTAGGCTCTGCAGTCGGTGCAGGCGACGCTATGGCGGCTGCTCTTGCCTATTCTTATGAAAAGGGACTTTCCCCAGAGGATACCGTAAGAATGTGTATGGCGGCTTCGGCAGGAGCTGCCTCCACAAGGGGTACAAAACCTCCCGATATAATGCTCGTGCATGAGCTTATGGAGAAGACAGAGCTTTTCGATATGTAACTTACAGGCGGTCATTCCTCCGCCGTATCTGAAGAGCCTACGGCTCTTACATATACTTTAGCAATATAAAATACTGCTTTTTTGCCCCAGGCTGCCACAAACGAAAGGGCAAGCACAGCTCCCACTGTCTTGGGCAGCATAGGGAACATTGTCATAAAGGGCGTACCCTCGGCAATGAATTCCTTATACACGAAGCCGTCAAACATCTGACTGAAAAGATACATTTCAAGCGACACAACGCTGACGAGCTTAAAGGGAAGGGCAATTATATTGCTTTTTATATGAATGCTTTTGCAAAGTATTATTATAAGCGCAGATATGATGAATGCTGCCATTGAGGAATAGCCCGAATTACTTCTATAACCCGCAAAGCTCCAGTCAAATACATTTCCCATACAATGCAGCTCTGTGGCTTTGCCTAAAGTCAGCAATGCGCCTGCAAGCAGTATAATACACAAAACAGGGTTTATTTTTACATTATATTCGTAAAAATATGCGCCTATTATATAGTAAGCAAATACATATATTATAAGCCAGCTCGAAGGTACTATATCGTAGGTGAGAGGACCGAGAGCAGTCAGACCTACAAGTGTCAGTATGAATACCTCTTTTTTCCATTTGTCGCCGAGATATTTGTAGGCGGCATTAAAAAAAGGCGCAAGAAGAATTATGCCTATGTATAGTCTTACATACCAGCCGTAGTCAAAGAAAAGCAGCTTATCCGCTATATATTTCATGTCTACGTCTGCTCCGTGGTATTTGCTGTCAACAATAACTCTTATAAAGGATATGAAAATATGTGTTGCAAGTACGGGTATTATAGCCTTGTAATGGTCTTTGCTTATTGTTTTGCCGCACTTGAAATATCCCGTTATAATAAGAAAAAGAGGTACGGCGCAAAGAGAAAGCCATCTTACCCCAGAGGGCAGAGCATATCCCGATGTGAATTGGGAGCTGTAATAGCCGGAAAGACCGAAAAAATGAATAAGAGGCACAAAAAATACGGCTATTGTCCTTAATATATCCATGTTTGCTTCCCTCCCTCCGGAGGGTATTCTTTTTTCCGTATATATAAGGGGTTTTCCGAATTTAAGTGACAAGGCGTAGGCTCCCCATAACACAGCAAAGCAAAGTATTGTAAGTACAATATATTCTGCAAAGGCATTGTGTCGAGGTAAAAATTCCCTCAGACAATAGGCTGCAAATATGCTTATGTAAAGAAACAAAATATTTTTTGTGTATTTCATAGCAATTATCCTTTAATTATATACAAACGCTGCATAACAGTCAAAAGTGGAAAGGACGCCGAATCCCAATTCTTTTTTAAAGAATGTCTGCCTTGACTGTTTTATTATATAATATTATAATTATATCAGTAATTCTTTTTTATGACAAGTGTAGTTGATAAATATGCGCGCAATATCGGAGGAGCATTATGAAAAAACTGGGATTTGGATTTATGAGGCTGCCCATACTCAAGGAAGGCGATTTTACAAGCATAGATATGGAGCAGGTAAAGAAAATGGTGGATATTTTTATGGAGAAGGGCTTTAATTATTTCGACACAGCCTATCCCTACCATGGAGAGAAAAGCGAGGAGGCCTTGCGGGAAGCTCTTGTAAAGCGCTATCCCCGTGACAGCTTTATTATAGCGGATAAAATGCCTACGGTAAGAATAACGGGACCCAAGGATTATCCCGTATTTTTTGAAACACAGCTTAAGCGCTGCGGAGTAGAGTATTTTGACTGTTATCTTCTGCACAATATATGGAAAAAGAGCTTTGCGGAAACGGAAAGCTACGGAGGCTTCGACTTTATAGCGGAGAAAAAAAGAGAGGGAAAAATAAAACATTTCGGTTTTTCTTTCCATGACGAGCCGGAGCTGTTGGATAAGGTGCTTTCAAGACATCCCGAGGTGGAGTTTGTACAACTGCAGCTGAATTATCTGGACTGGAAAAGTCCAAGCGTGCGCTCACAGGAGTGCTATAATGTGGCAAGAAAGCACGGCAAGGGCATAATAGTTATGGAGCCTAACAAGGGCGGAAGTCTTATAAATTTGCCAAAAGAGGCTGAAAGCCTTATGAGAGCTTATGCTCCCCAAAGCTCCAACGCTTCATGGGCAATGAGATACTGCGCTTCCTTAGAGGGCGTGAACCTTGTGTTGAGCGGCATGAGCAATATTGCTCAGCTTCGGGACAACGTGAGCTTTATGGAGGATTTTATTCCGCTTAATGATGATGAAACGAAAATAATAGAAGAGGTAAGGCGTATTCTGGAAGGTCAAAGCGCCATAGGCTGCACCAAATGCAGATACTGTACTGAGGACTGTCCCAAAAGCATACCCATACCCGAATATTTTTCAGCCTTCAATACATATCAGCTTACACATAATATGGGAAATGCAGGAATGTATTACAGGAGATATGCCAACGGCAGAGGTCTTGCCTCCGAGTGCGTAAAGTGCGGCAAATGTGAAAACCGCTGCCCACAGCATCTTGAAATAAGAAAATTGCTGGAGGAAACTGCCGCTCTTTTTGAAAAACCTTAAACACCTTGACAGTCAAAGGCGGGAATATAGCTTTCATTTGCTGTTTCCCCCTCTTGTATAAAGCCGTTTTCAACTCCCAGTGAAAGGGCGTAGTCCACAAGGGCGTCGTATTCCTTTTGACTGACCTTGTTGTTCAGCTCGGGAAATTTTTCGAAGCGCCCTGTGGGAGTATACTGATTCATTATGCTTATATACAGGGAATCCCCGTATTTTTCATATACATACTTTACAACGGCTTTTCCGTTTTCAAGCTGTGTAGGCAGAAGCAAATGACGCACTATCACGCCTTTTTTCATTATGCCCTTACTGTCAAAAAGGGGATTGCCGCACTGTCTCATCATTTCCTCAAGAGCAGCCTTTGCTACTTCGGGATAATTTGGGGCATTGGAATAGCTTGCCGCAAGGGCGCTGTCCATATATTTGAAGTCCGTAATATAAATGTCAACTTTGTTTTCAAGAGTCTTTAGTGTATTTACACTTTCATAGCCGCTGCAGTTGTAGGCTATGGGGATATTAAGTCCTCTGCCTTTTGCAATACTTAGGGCATTTATTATTTCGGGAGTATAGTGGGTAGGCGTTACAAGATTTATATTGTGTGCTCCCTTTTCCTTAAGCTCCGTAAATATTTCCGCCAGTCTTTCTGTGGTTATCTCTTTGCCCGCTTTGTTGTTGGCAATGTCATAGTTCTGACAATATACGCATTTTAAGGGGCAGCCCGAAAAAAATACCGCTCCCGAACCTCTTTCGCCGGATATACATGGCTCTTCCCAAAAGTGCAGAGCGGCTCTTGCGCATATAATCTTGTCCGAAACACCGCAATAGCCTGTTTTTTCAGACCTGTCAACGCCGCATTTTCTGGGACACAGCGTACATTTTTTAGTATTTTGCATAACATTTCTCCCTGTTAAAGCATATATTTATAAAAATAAAACTCTTGACCTTTTGGCTCAAAACGAGTATACTATCACTATCGGGGTGTAGCGTAGCTTGGTAGCGCGCAGCGTTCGGGACGCTGAGGTCGCAGGTTCAAATCCTGTCGCCCCGACTATTTTATTTCATATAATTCAAAAAGCTCATTTACATTATTGTCAAATTCCTCCAGGGTCTTTGACTTTTTTATTTTTTTGGAAATTTTTTCGGCATCCTTAAAGGAATATACCATATATGTAAGAAGCTCCTTCATTTTGAACATAAGGGGAACCTTTCCCGGCATTATTTCAGAATAGTCCTCGTATAAGCTGTTATAGAAGCTCCTAAGTCTTTCCTTTGAAAGAAAGCCCTCGCTCTTTATGGCAAGAGCCAGAGCAGGGTTTATAAGCATACCTCTGCCAAGCATTATAACCTCCGTATGAGGGAATTTCTCAATAAATTCGTTATAATAATCCATATCGAAAACATCTCCGTTGTAGCACAGAGGTATTTTGCTGTTTTCAAGGGCATAGCGGTACATTTCCGTATCAGGCTTGTTTTTGTACATATCGCGTCTTGTACGAGGGTGAATAATAAGCTCATGTATGGGATATTTATTGTATATTTCCATAAGCCTTAAAAATTCTTCGGCATTTTCGCTGCCTATTCTTGTTTTTACGGATATTTTGCAGCTGCTTTTGAAAATATCCTCAAGAAATCTGTCAAGCTCGTCGGGATATGCCAGAAAGCCAGAGCCTCGTCCCTTTGCCGTGACTGTTCCAGAGGGACAGCCAAGATTTATATTGAATTCCGTATAGCCGTACTGCTCCAGACTTTTGCACATTGTCAAAAAGCCCTCTGCGGAGTTGGTCAGTATCTGAGGCACAAGATATTGCCCCCTGTTGTTTTCGGGCAGAATATCATTAAGTACCTTTTTGCCGAGCTTTCCCTTGGCGCAGGGTGTTATAAAGGGCGTGAAATATTTGTCTATACCGCCGAAATACTTATTCAGCTCAGCTCTGAATACATATCCTGTAATGCCCTCCATAGGCGCTAAATATATTTTCATGGCAATTCTCCTTTTATGACATGATAACATATAAAGGCGTATTTGTTCAAGACCGTAATTTTTATGTTACGATTACAAAAAATAAGCATATATATATGAGGTGATGATTATGAGCGACGGATTTTTCGAGGAGCTTTGCGCCGAATATTATAAAAGAATATATAAGTATGCGCTGTTTTCCATAAAGGACGAGGATATGGCTCACGATATAGTGCAGGAGGTATTTATTGTGGTATACAAAAGCCTTGACCGACTTAAGGGACATCCCAATGGAGGAGGGTTTATATACCAAACGGCAAAGAATATAATAAACGAGCACAAAAGAAAGCTGTATACAAGAATAATGCGTGAAATAAGAGAGGACAGAGAGCTTGCGGGCAGCACCACCATAGAGAGT
The DNA here is from genome assembly GCA_947628755.1 of uncultured Clostridia bacterium. Taxonomy (GTDB): domain Bacteria; phylum Bacillota; class Clostridia; order Lachnospirales; family CAG-274; genus CANPXH01. Next base: position 18,286 of record CANRBC010000013.1, read on the forward strand.
GAAATAGACAGCCGCATAGACGAGTACGAATATATTACCGAAATACTCTCACAGCTGAGCGACGAAAAATATATGCTGTACAAGCTGTATTACATAGACAAAATACCTATGGACAAAATAGCGAAAAAGCTGGGTATGGAGTATACCGCCTTAAGAATGAGATATGTGCGGCTCAGACGGGAGATAAGGGAATTGGTCAGAAAACTGGCTGACGAAAAATTTTAGTTACAGAACCATATAAACGACATATATAAATGTAAGCGCTTATAAAATGCTTCCGAGGAGGATAAGTATGAATGATACAGAAATGAGAAGAGCAATAGATAGGGCAATAGACGAGGGCAATATTGAGGAAACGGAAAGACTTCTGGATATGCTGCCCGATGTTGAGGATATGCCCTCCGACTTTGCTTCTTCCGTGATTTTACAATGTAAGGAGAATAAGACTATGAAAAAATTCAGAATTTCTAAAATAGGAGTTGCCGCTGCCGTTATTGTAATGAGCTGCGCCGCCGTAACGGGAGCTGCCCTTGTAAAGCATTATTCCATGGAATACGGCGATAAGTATTTACAGATAGCCTCAAAGGAGGATATTGACCAAAAGGCTCTTGAGGAAATAGCCCAAAATGCAGACGTAAAGCCTGAGGATATAGAAAAGGGCAATGTGGCAGTAGCCGACACAGTGACCTATTCCTCCGTTGCCGAGGCGGAAAGGGAAATGGGCATGAAGGTAGTTCTGCCCGAAATAATGCCTGACCTTGAACAGTCTGATGTGGAGGGCTGCATACTCAATGACAACAGAAAGGATATGTATATTGTATACGGCAGTTCCGACAGCAAATGCTTCGGCATAACTCTTGGCTATGAAAAGCTGGGAGAAGAGGAAAGCTCTGTGACCATAGGGGATATAGACGAAGGCACTCTTGACAGCTATACCTCTGCAAAGGGCTATAAGTTCGACACCTTCAGCGAAAGCGGAGAAGGCGGTAAATGCGACATATATACGACACATATAGGAGATTACGAGTATTCTCTTGTGTTTGAAGGCTTTGATAAAGGGGAAATGAAAAATATAGTTGACAGCGTCGATTTGGAGAGCTACAAATAAAATAAAGGTCTGCCGACTGAAAATAATGTAAATGAGCTGGGGATGGATTATTGTTTAGCGTTGTAAAGCATTATTTTATTTTAAAACGACCCTTCCACCATTTCTGCGTAATGCAAGCATTACTTGAAATGGTCCCCCTCCCCTCCGACGCCCTGTCGGGCTAGGGGAGGCTAGAGGTGGGAGGTAGCGTAGACAGCTTTCTTTTCTCTAACATTCCCTATAATAGGTTTCAGCACTTTTGCTATCGCAAAAGCAAACCTCCGACGCCTGCAATAAAACACGTTGCGTTTTATTGCAAGGCTAGGGGAGGCTGGGTTATTGGCGACGGCTCAGGATCGTCTTTTAAAGTAAATAAGCAACTTTGGTAATCGTATACCTAAGGCTCCCCTTACGAGAAGGGGAGCTGTCAGGCACGTCAAAAATTTCGGATTAAGATATTTTTGAACGTGCCTGACTGAAGGGTCGATATTCATATAAACCAAAATTTAACGCGCCCTTAATACAACAAGCGTTCCCCTTACCGTTCAAAACCCATTCAAATATTACTGAACGTGCTATACAGATTCAGCAGTCCGAAGCCCCACAGATTATTGGGATATATCTCCTTGACATCTACGGCTTCTGCGCCTCGTATAAGCATGGATTTGACTGTGGCTGTATTTATGCTGTAATCGTTTCCCCGTATTATGCCCCATTGCAGGAGGAGAGCCGCCGCTCCTGCGGTAACGGCTGCGCTTATGCTTGTCGCTCCCGTAGAGGGAGCTGCCAGCTCGGGCTTTAGTATATTGTAGCGTGTAGGACCTCTGCCCGAAGTAGGTACCATTGACCTTGTTCGGTAGTCGTATGCTCCAAGGGTCATTATTTCATAAAGCGTTCCCGGAACGGTGACGGTAGAGGCTGTATCGGGAGAGAGAAATACCGTGCCCGACACAAGATTGGATACGGGCAGCCAGCAGTCGATACGGGAATAGGCGGAAGTGCCGTAGGCTCTTATTTTCCATACTCCCGCCACAGGGCGTCTTATGCTGACTATGGTAAGCTGACTTGTGGTCTGATAATAGGGTATTCTGTATTCTACGGTTATCTCCGAGCCTATAAGAGGCAGCGAATATGTGCCTACAAAATTATTACGCGCTTCTATTCTGTCTATATCCTCGCCTACGGGCGGTATTATACCTACGTCTACTCTGTCCGCTATATTGTTCCACATCCACACAACGGCGGCGTCTGTATTTTCGTCGATTCTTATTTCTGCGTCGTAATATCCTGCCTCGCCTATTTCAAAGGAGGTATGCCTTTGGGCAAGGGCTTCGTTGCCTGCTGCCACGGTAACGCATATACCCGGCTTTATGCCTATGTCCAGAAGATATTTTTCGAGAAAGGTCTGTCCGTCGTGACCGCCTTCGTTTGTTCCAAGCGCCAGAAGTATGGATATAGGTCGCCTTGCCTGCCTTGCCTTGTCTATGACATAGTCTACGCCAAGCATAACGTCGGAGGATTCATAGGCTATGGCGTTTGCGTCTACGCCCATTCTTTCTCTGTAATATTGGCTTGCGCCCTTGAGCTTTACAACTACAAGCTCGGCTTCGGGAGCAGCCCTAAGCACTGTTTTTGCAAGTACCGTGCCGTGCCCCTCCTCGTCGGTTACATCGATATTGCCAGCGGTTATTTCCTCTTGGGTGTATTCCCGACCAAAGCACAGACTTCCGCTGTCGTCAATATAATCGGCATCCTGCACCCATATAGAATATATTCTGCTGTCGCCGTTTTCGTATTTAAAGGCTTCGTCGTTATAGTCGATGCCCGTATCTATTACAGCTATAAGAACTCTGTTTCCCCGCAAATCAAGGGGAGGCTCCTGCACTCTTGTAATATCCGCCTCGTCGGTAAGCTCATCCATTATTCCCATAATAAGAGGCGTGTATGTGCGGAAGCCTCTGCCAAGTCCGGTATTTAAAAGGCTTTGCTCGTACCGGCTTTTTTCTATGTACGCTATTATATAATCCCCGTATTCAAGACGGCAGAATTTACTGCCCATATTTTCAAGTATAAGCTGATTTACCTCGCTGTAGTTCACAACAATGGCTATTAAATCGCTTTCGGGAGTATTCACGCGCATTGCGTTTACGGACATAAGGTTGTCGTATACATTTCTAAAGCATAGCCTGCCGTAACCGGAATTGCTGTTGGGATAGGACATACTTCTGTCTCTGGCGGCATAGCGCCTTAAATATGCCTTAAGCCTTTCACCGTACATATCGGGGTCGTTTCCTTGCACTATTCCCCATTCTGCAAGCAGCGCCGCCGCTCCGCTTACAAAGGGCGCTGCGGCGCTTGTGCCTGTGAATGTGGTATAGCCTCCCCCAAGCCCCGCCGTTTCTATATTTACTCCGGGCGCTGTAATATCGGGCTTTACGTACTCCACCTCTCTTGTGTACCCTCGTCCCGAAAAGGGCGCGACAACTCCCGTAACAGAGTTGTACGCCCCTACGGTCAGCGCTCTGTATGCGGTGGAGGGTATTGTAAGCGTAGTCTGTATTTCGGGAGAAAGAAATCGCGTATTTTCGTCTACGCCCTCTCCCACAGGCATCCATATATTGTAGCCGCCGTCGACTGTGCTGACTATTCTTACCTTAATGCGCCATATACCGCTGTTTACATACTGTCTGCCCTTTAAATCTATATATATGCTCTGGTCTACTCTGTTTGGCTCAGGGTCGTTTATTGTAATTGTTATCTGCGTATCCTGCAATATAAAATCGGATACCTTGTTATTTTCATCTATAACTCCGCCTGTGTTTCCGTTAGGGGATATTATTTCGTATGTATAGCTGTCCGCAAAGCTCTTCCACAGCTCTATATGTATGGAGGGCAGGCTGTTGCCTATATTGAATTCCACATCGTTATTTCCCCGACCTCTGTAATGATGCCCCTTATCCCCCTCGTTTCCGGAGGAAACCACTATTGTGGTTCTGTACTCCTGTGAGATCCTGTCTATATACTGCTCAAAATAGGACTGTCCGTTATGAGAGCCGGAGTTAGTGCCGTAGGATATATTTATGACAGTAGGCATATTAAGCTCTCTGCCCTTTTCGGCTATGAATTCTATGCCCCGCATTATGTCCTCTTGGGAATTACGCCTTATGGCTACGGCTATTATAGAGCTTTCGTATGCAACTCCTCTTTCGCCGCAGGCTATTCCCGCCACGGCCGTACCGTGTCCGTTCGTATCCCTTTCGCCTATATCTCCCCCTTCTATTTCCTCCTTTGTATATACTCTGTCCTCTTCCATATCCCATATATAGAGTATACGTCCTTTGAATTCCCTGTGGGTATACTCTATTCCCGAATCTATTATACCTACTATTACGCCTTTGCCCGTAAGTCCTCCCACGTTTTCGCCGCCAAGGGTTATACATGAAGCTCTTTTTCCCTGTTCTGCCATAAAATCACCTCATATTATTATATTTTTATGTATTTTAAATATGCTATTGACAAATAATCACAGTCAATGTATACTGGATTTCAGGGAATGAATGTCTCCCTTGTCTTATGACAAAACCGCTTTTAGCTGATGACTTCTGCCTTAAAGGAGAAGTGTCGGCTTTTTTATTTTATTACGAAAAGGGGAATGAGCTATGCTTACGGATATGGCAGTAATACTGATACTTGGACTTATAGGAGGATATATATTTAAGCTGATGAAGCTGCCCTCTCTTATAGGTATGATAATAATGGGCATAATTGCAGGACCTTGGGCTCTTGATTTGTTCAAGGGAGGGATACTCGATATTTCGGCTCAGCTCAGACAGTTCGCTCTTGTAATAATACTTACGAGAGCAGGACTTACCCTTGATATAAAGGATTTAAAAAGGGTAGGGCGACCTGCGGCTTTGCTGTGCTTTGTGCCTGCGTGCTTTGAAATATGCGGCGCTCTCATAATAGCGCCAAGGCTTTTTGATGTTACATTAATTGAGGCGGGACTTATAGGCGCTGTTATAGCGGCTGTTTCCCCTGCCGTTGTAGTGCCCCGGATGATAGACCTTATAGAAAATAAATACGGCACGGATAAAAGCATACCTCAGATGATACTGGCGGGAGCCTCCGTAGACGATGTGTTTGTAATAGTGGTATTTACAGCTCTTGTTTCAGCGGCTTCGGGAGGAGAGGTATCGCCGGAGCTTTTTGTCAGAATACCCATTTCAATAGCTTTGGGAATACTGCTCGGAGCAGGGGTAGGCTATGCTATGAAGATATTTTTTGGCAGTATAAGCTCAAATACCACTGTAAAGGCGCTTATTTTCATGAGCATTTCGTTTTTGCTCATGGCTCTTGAGGATATGCTTAAGGGTATTATACCCCTTTCGGGACTTTTGGCGGTAATGTCTTCGGGCATTGTTCTCAACAGGACAGTACCAAAGCAGGCAAAGGAGCTTTCCATTGTATACAACAGGCTGTGGATATTCGGAGAAATAGTTCTCTTTGTGCTTGTAGGCGCTGCTGTGGATATACGCTATGCACTGAGAGCGGGATTATCCGCAGTAGCCATAGTGCTTTTTGCCCTTGTATTCAGAATGTGCGGAGTATTTGCGGCGGTACTGGGAACACAGCTTAATAAAAGGGAAAGACTTTTTACTATGCTTGCCTATACCCCCAAGGCGACTGTACAGGCGGCTATCGGCTCTCTGCCACTTTCTATGGGACTTGCCTGCGGAAATATGGTGCTTACCGTAGCCGTGCTTTCTATACTGATAACAGCCCCCTTCGGCTCTGTGTGCATAGATAAGACATATAAAAAACTCCTCCGTAAGGAGGAGTAGGCGTGTCGATAATACGCTTATACTATTGCTGTTCGGTTTTACTGTTTTCCTTAGCCATATTTTCAGCCTCGGTGGCTTTGAGAAGCTGCTTGCCCTCTGGAGTGTTCTCGTCTATGAAAACTATTTCGTTGGGCTTTACCATATTCAGCTTTTCTCTTGCCGCCTTTTCTATAAACTCGGGAGTATTCATATTGTCAAACTGCTTTTTAAGGGCAGCGCCCTCGGCATTTGCCTTTGTAAGCTGTATTTCCATATCTATCTGAGAGGAAATAAGACCTTGTCTTATGCTGTACTGATGAAGAAGCGCAGCGGCAAAAATAAGCGATATTATTATCATAATGATTGCATATATTAAATTGGCTTTTTTCATTTTTGCTTTAGTCAATTTTACTGCACCCTTTCATTTTATCATGCCCATAGTAAAACACTCTAGTATATTCTCTCATACTTTTGAAGATTTTGCAAGCCTTTTTATACTAAAAATTATTTTTTTTGCGGGAAAAAGCAATATTTTAAAGGGAGTAAGCAATATTTCTGTCAATATACCCAGTATTTTTGCAAGTATTGCAAATATAAAAGCAAGGGCTTTACGCACATACTCCTCCGCCAGCACATGATATACAAGCATACCCAGTCCTATACCCAGTATCGAAAAGGGTCTTATCTCTCCGTAGTTTACACGAAGCATACACAAAAAAACAATAAGGGCAAACATGAGCCAGAATACCATATCGCATATATTTTTTACCAAACCGGGTCTTCCGTGTATATTAAAGCGTGTCAACAGAGTGTATATGAAGCCGCCTGCTGCGCCAAGAACTACGGAAAACAAAAAAAGTCTGCACTGAAATGTCATTGACAGTATCATTTAAACAGTCTTCCCCATAAGCCCGATTTAGTCAGCCCCTCCTCCTCGTAGGAAAGGCTTGTGATAGTGCCCTCTGCCGCAAGCTCGCCTTTGTCCGGATTGAGATTGTTTATATGTAAATTATGCCCTTGTATGATAAGTATGCCCTTATCCGTCTGGGCAACGATATTTTCCTCGTCAAAGCTAAGCACATCCGTAACTCCCGATGCCGACAGCTTTTCTCTTTTGTCTATTGTGATCGTGTGACGTGATGAGGCTCTTTCCTCCATGCTATCACCCCCATATAAAAATATATGAGAGCTTAAAGGCTTTTATACATGGATACGGCGTCCTCCTTGCGCACGCTCTCCCGAACGGAAAGCACCTCTATTTTGGTGGTATTGCTGCCAAAGGCTATTTCTATAATATCTCCCTCTTTAACATCAAGTCCCGCCTTGGCAGGCTTGCCGTTTACGCTTACTCTGCCGCTGTCGCAGGCTTCGTTTGCCACAGTCCTTCTTTTTATTATTCTGGATACCTTCAGATATTTGTCTAATCTCATAATACTCTCCTTTAAAAATTTGCAATAAAAGACGGGGTCAGAGACCCCGTAGTTTATTAATTAAGCATTAACAGCGTCCTTTAAAGCCTTACCAGCCTTAAACTTAGGAGCCTTAGATGCTGCGATGTTGATAGCTTCCTTAGTTCTTGGATTAACACCGGGACGAGCTTCTCTTGTCTTTACAGCAAAAGTACCGAAGCCAACTAATCTTACCTCATCGCCTGCTACTAAAGCAGCTGTTACAGTTTCTTCAAAAGCCTTTAAAGCCTTCTCAGCCTCTGTCTTCTTTATGCCTGCCTTTTCAGCAATGCTAGCAACTAATTCAGTTTTGTTCATTGAAATTTCCTCCTTTTCATTATTTATACCTTCGCATCCTCGAAATCTGTATCCTCAGCGATTTCTCCAACGGCTGCAACGGTTGTTTCAATGTTCTCAAGTTTATTTATATACGTTTTTAAGGCATTTGTCAAGGAAAATTCAACATTTAATTGGGAAAAATGTGAAATTTTTGTTAAATCTAATAAAAAATTACCAATTATTTCCTCTTGTTCCTTTTTATGGTATAAATTTAACTCCTTAAGCAGTAAAACGTTTTTTTCTAATCTTTTTGTAATTTCCTCTAAAGTTTCACTATCCATATTATTTTTATAAGCCTTTGTAACGGTTTTTTCGCTTCTCATAAGAGCAGGCAGAGAGGACGGTATACTTTTCAGTATTTCCATATTATTCTTATAACCCTTTTCGGCTTTTTTTATACTCTCCCAGCTGTCATTTATTTCCGCTATTGTCTTGTCATTATTCCCTGAAAATATATGCGGGTGTCTTGAAATCATTTTCCTTGTTACGCCGTCTGTTACATCGGATATGTCAAATGCCTTTTCACGGCGGGCAAGCTCGGAATGAAACACTATCTGGAACAGCACATCCCCAAGCTCCTCGCACATATTTACATTGTCCTTGTTGTCTATGGCGTCTATTACCTCATAGCATTCCTCTATAAGATAACGCTTAAGGCTGTTGTGGGTCTGTATGCTGTCCCAGGGACAGCCGTCCTTTGCCGTAAGGCGGCGTACTACCATGCAAAGGTCATCTAATGTATATTTGTCGGACATGGTATTCTCCTTTCGTGGGTGTATCGGTGTTTATCTCCCACAATTCTAACATATTTATTAACTTTTTGCAAAAATATTTACTTATCGGAAATATCGTGATATATTAAATACAGATATTACGAAGGAGGGATATTTGTGTATTGTATGCATTGTGGAGAGGAAATACCCGACAGCTCAAGATTTTGTAAATACTGCGGAAAAAATGTGGAGGAAGCTGCCAAGGGCTTCGGGGAAAATAAGACGGAAAGGGCGACGGTAACTCCAAGCGCCGTAACCGACGGTGAAAAATATGAAACAGTAGACGGATTTTTCTTTAGGGAAGTGTCTTTCCTTAAAAAATTCATTATGCTCATATTGGCGGCTGTTATGACGCTTATAGTGGCAGCAGGCGTATTTGCAGGTACATATCCTGACCTTGCTTCACAGGTATGGAATATTATAAGATAACAAAATACTTGTCGATATAACAAAGGCTTCCCCGCAGGGAAGCCTTTGTTATATTAAACATTGATCAATTTTTAATAAAAAGAATACGTATCAAATCGCGCGAGTGATTGTGCCCTTATGAGTACCTGTACGAAGGCATCTTGCGCAAATGTGTATTGTCTTTACATTACCGTTTGCTTCAACTATCTTTACTTTCTTAACGTTTGATTTCCAGGTCTTGTTGGCGCGTCTTGAAACCTGACTACGGTTAATGCTTATTCTGTGACCTGTCTGCTGTGTCTTGTTGCATATTTCACACTTTGCCATGCTTACACCTCCTTGAATTTTAATCACCGTTCTATATTCTAACAGAAAATTCCGTATAATGCAAGAAAAAAATAAAAAAATTTTGATTTAATTTATTTGTTGCCGTTTATGTGTTAAAATTAGTTGATAAACTTTGGAAATTCGTGTATACTCTATTATGAGAAAACATAGATTGACGGAGGTGTTTTTATGTCAGTAGTTATAAATAATGAACAGGGGAATATTACCATAACCAACGATGTGCTTGCAAAGACGGCGGGACTTGCCGCCACAAGCTGCTATGGCGTAGTGGGCATGGCTGTAAAGACCGTAAGAGACGGCATAGTACATCTGCTTAAGAAGGAAAGTCTTTCAAAGGGTGTAGAGGTTTTTGTCAACGAGGATTCCTCCGTAAATGTCAAACTCCATATTATAGTGGAATACGGCACGAATATCCCCGCCATAGGAGATATAGTAAAAAGCACTGTTACTTATAATATAGAAAACTCTCTGGGTGTCGCTGTAAACAATGTAAGCGTTATTGTTGAGGGAATAAGAGTAGACGGCTAGGGGGAAATTATGGAGCTTAAATATATAGACGGACAGAATCTGAAAAGGTTTATGATAAACGGCGCTAACAGGCTGTGGGCAAACAGGGACAGAGTAGACGCTATGAACGTATTTCCCGTTCCCGACGGGGATACGGGCACAAATATGTCTGCCACCATGACTGCCGTAGCAAACGCCGTTGCGGATATAAATGAAACGAATATTTCAAAGGTAGCAAAAATAGTGTCAAACTCTGCTCTTAGGGGCGCAAGAGGAAATTCCGGCGTTATACTTTCACAAATCCTCAGGGGCTTTTACAAGTGCCTTGACGGAAGAGAAAGAGTTAATGCTTCAGAGCTGGCGCGGTGCTTTGCTTCTGCTGCGGATACCGCCTATAAGGCAGTCATGAAGCCAAAAGAGGGCACTATGCTTACGGTCATAAGAGCCATGGGCGAAAGAGCTGTGGAGGCAGGCTATACCACAGACGATATAGCGGCGCTTTTAAAGGAAATAATGGACTATGGTAAGGAGGTTCTTGCCAAAACTCCGGATATGCTGCCCCAGCTTAAGAATGCGGGAGTAGTGGATTCGGGCGGACAGGGACTTGTGTATATAATAGAAGGCGGATACGAGTATATAGGCTCTATTGCCGACATTCACATAGAGCGCTCCGCGGATACTGTAAAGAGCATTACGGCGGCTCAGCCTGCAGATGCCGATATAAAATTCGGCTATTGTACGGAGTTTTTTGTGAATATAGAAAATAACCATACGGATTTTGAGGAGGACTTCAGAAGCTATCTGGACAGTATGGGTGATTCCATAGTTATGGTATGCGACGAGGATATTATAAAGGTGCATATACACACCAACCACCCTGGCGAGGTTCTTGAAAAAGCTCTTACAATAGGTCCTCTTGAAAATATGAAAATAGAAAATATGCGTATACAGCACTCCTCCATAATAAAGGAGGCGGAGGAAAAAAGTCCTGCCAAAAAGAAGTTTGCCGTTACTGCCGTATCCAACGGCGAGGGCTTTGAAAATATGCTTTTGCAGTTAGGCGTAGATACTGTGCTTGCCAATGAAAACGGCTCTATGCGCTGCGGTACAGACCATTTCATAAGCACTATTGAAAATTCCGCGGAGGATACCGTAATAGTATTTCCCAATGACAAGGACAATATAATGGCGGCAAAGCAGGCGGCTGAAATATGCAAGGAAAAGAACGTAGTTGTAATAGATACGAAAAGCGTGCCGGAATGTCTTGAGGCTATGGTAATGTACAACGAGGACTCGGATATAGATTCCCTTAAGGAGGAAATGAAGGAGGCGGCAGACGCCATAGACGTTGCCAAGGTCACAAAAGCCGCAAAGGATACCGTTGTGGACAATATAGAAATAAAGGCAGGGGACTATATAGGCATACTCAACGATAAGATAATACTTAAAACCGACGACCGCCTTAAGGTGTCAAATATGCTTGTGGACAGAATGCTGGAGGGCAACGATGAAGCAGGCATACTTTCGGTATATCTGGGCAGCGATGCCGACGAAAAGGAGGCGGCTGCCGTTGAGGATCACGCTCTGAGCGTAAACGACGCTTTGGAGGTGTGCGTTGAGAGAGGCGGACAGGCGACCTATAATTATATTATTACAGTAAGCTGAGGTAATTCAAATGGAGCTGCAGGACAGTATAAGAGTTGTTAAGAACATAGGCGAAGCAAGGGCAAAGCAGCTTAATAAACTGGGTATAGAAACCGTCGAGGATCTTGTGGAGTATTTCCCCAGGACATACGAGGACAGAAGCAATATAGTAGCTCTTGACAATATAGCTGTGGGAGAGGTAAACAGCTTTAAGGCAAGGGCGGAAAGACCCGAAAGCCTGAGAGTAAGGAATATGACCATTGTTAAGGCAAGGCTTACCGACGGCAGGGGCTTTATAGAAGGCGTATGGTACAATCAGCCCTATATCAAAAACATACTGACACAACACAGGGAATATGTATTTACAGGCAAAATAAATGAAAAATACGGCAGAATACAAATCGAAAATCCCGATTTTGAGCCTCTTAAGGAGGACAGCCTTAACACAGGCAGAATAGTGCCCGTGTATACCGTGCCTGCCAAAATGTCCCAAAAGACCATAAGAGGCTGCGTAAAGGACGCTCTTGAAGGCATAGACGGAGAAGCAGAAGAATTTTTACCCGACGGCATAATAAAGGAAAGGTCTCTCTGCTCCAGAAGATACGCAGTAAACAACATACACTTTCCCGAAAGCGACGAGGGGTTTTTTAAAGCGCGGCGAAGACTTGTATTCGAGGAGCTTCTTATGCTGCAGCTTCATCTTCTGCAGCTTAAGGGAAACGTAACGGGCAGAAAAAGCAGTATAAGGATAAGGGACTATGATGTGCGCCCTATACTGGACGCCTTGGGGTTTAAACTGACTGCCGCCCAGGAAAATGTAATAGGCGAGCTGTTTGCCGATTTAAGAAAGGGTACTGTTATGAACAGGCTCATACAGGGCGACGTAGGCTCAGGCAAAACGGCTGTGGCAATGGTGCTGGCATATATTATAATCAAAAACGGGTATCAGGCGGTGCTTATGGCGCCTACGGATGTGCTTGCCGTTCAGCATTATAAAAGCATTTCTCAGATATTTGAGCCTTTGGGTATAAAATGCGCCCTTCTTACAAGCGGCATAAGAGGCAGAGAAAAGAAAGGCGTTCTTTCCGACATAGCAGAGGGCAGAGGGCAGATGATAATAGGCACTCATGCTCTTATACAGGATAGTGTAGAGTACAGGAATCCGGGACTTGTAATAACGGACGAGCAGCACCGCTTTGGCGTAAGGCAAAGGGAAAGCCTTGCAAAAAAGGGAAACGACCCTCATGTGCTAGTAATGACCGCAACGCCTATACCGAGGACTTTGGCTCTCATACTCTACGGGGATTTGGACATATCCATTATAGACGCGCTTCCTCCCGGCAGACAGAAAACAGATACCTTTGCAGTAGACCACAGCTACTACAAGCGGCTGTACGCCTTTGTGGAAAAGGAGGTCGCAAAGGGCAGACAGGCATATATAATATGCCCTATGATAGAGGAAAATGACAAAATGGAGCTGAGAAGCGTACTTACATATACTCAGGAGCTTAAAAACAGCATATTCCCCAAGCTGAGTGTTGAGTGCATACACGGAAAAATGAAGGATGATGAAAAGCAGGATATAATGGAGCGCTTCGCCAAGGGCGAAATAGACGTTCTTGTATCCACTACCGTAATAGAAGTGGGAATAAACGTACCCAACGCCACCCTTATGATAATAGAAAATGCCGAGCGCTTCGGTCTTTCGGCTCTTCATCAGCTGAGAGGACGTGTTGGCAGAGGCAGTGAAAAAAGCTATTGTGTGCTTGTAAGCGACGCAAAAAACAAGACATCTCTTGAAAGGCTTAAGACAATGTGCCGTACCAACGACGGCTTTGTAATATCGGAAAAGGACTTGGAGCTGAGAGGACCGGGAGATTTCTTCGGCACAAGACAGCACGGACTGCCCGAAATGAAAATTGCCAATCTATACAAGGATATAGATATACTAAAGGAAGCGCAGGAAACGGCAATTAATTTGTATAAAACTGATGAAAATTTACAAAAAAAAGAAAATAAATTGTTGAAAACACGAATTTTACAGCTCTTTGAAAGAAAAATCAAAAAAATATGCTTATAAATAAAATAAACTGTTTACTTCTCGCTTTTTTTTTAGTATAATGTTATATATATGTTATTGTGTAGGGGGTACTGTATGCGAGTAATATCAGGTTCTGCAAGGGGACTTAAGCTCAATGCGCCCGAGGGCCTTTCCACAAGACCTACCACCGACAGGATAAAGGAATCTCTTTTCAATATAATATCCTTTGATTTATACGAAAGCAGATTTCTGGACTTGTTCAGCGGAAGCGGAGGCATAGGCATAGAGGCGCTGTCAAGAGGCGCTTCAAAGGCGGTATTTGTAGACCATGCTCAAAGCAGTATAAAGGTAATAAGCTCCAATATAGAAAAAGCAAGATTTGCCGACAGGGCAGAAATTTTGTGTATGAAGGCGGACGCTGCCGCAGCTATGCTGGGCAGACGGGGAGAAGTCTTCGACATAATATTTATGGACCCGCCTTATGGCAAGGGCTTAACAGACAGTACACTTTACTCTATCCTTAAGGCAGGCATACTTGCTCCCGATGGTCTGATAATAGCAGAACAGTCCAAGCAGGAGGACATTCCCGAAGCGGAAGGACTTGAGGTAGTCAGAATTAAGGATTATAAAATAACTAAGATGACTTTTCTTAAACATAAGGAAAGCAGTTTGGAGGATTTTTGATGAAAACAGCTGTATATCCGGGCAGCTTTGACCCTGTTACCAACGGTCATCTGGATATTATATCCAGAGCTTCCAGAATAATAGATAAGCTGTATGTGGCAGTGCTGGACAATCCCTCCAAGACGCCGCTGTTTACAGCCGAGGAAAGAGTTCAACAGCTTAAGCAGATACTTAAGGATTATGACAATGTAGAGGTCATGTCCTTTTCGGGCTTGCTTGTGGACTTTGCCCGCAGCGTAAACTCCAATATTATAGTCAGGGGACTCAGAGGCGTTACTGATTTTTCATACGAGTTTCAGATGGCGCTGAGCAATCGTTCGCTGGACAGCGACATAGAGACCCTTTTCATATCGGCGGATACACAGTATCTTTTCTTCAGTTCAAGTCAGGTCAAGGAAATTGCCTACTTCAACGGGAATATTGACAATATGGTGCCCGATTTGATAAAGGAACAGCTACAGAAAAAGATGAAGAAGTATTAAACAGCAAGGATTAGGAGGAAAAAATATGGAGTCATCAATTCAGAGCTTACTGGATACCTTAGAGGATATAATAGAGAATGCAAAGCCCGTACCGTTAACTCAGAACATAAGGGTTTCAAAGGACGACTTGTTTGAGATAATAAGCGAGATTCGTCTTAATCTTCCCGGCGAGATAAAGCAGGCTCAGAGAATAGTACACAATTCTGAAAAAATAATAGAAGAAGCCAACAAAAATGCCAACGGTATCATAAGAGATGCCGAAAGCAAGGCGGAAAAAATGACTATGGACCATGAGATAACCAAGAGAGCCAAGGAAGAGGCAGAGGCTATCAGAATGGAAGCCAAGACAAGAGCCGAGGATATGAGGTTGGGCGCTATCGAATATGCCGACCAGATGCTCGAAAATACTGAAAAGCAGATAAAGGCGGTACTTGACAATTTCACTAAGAGAGCAAATACTGTTCAGGAATTCCTTGCAAGCGAATCAGACCATATTTTCAGCGAAAGACAGGAACTTAGAACTCTTGTAGACAGAGATAAAATCATTTAATTCATGATAATTTTAAAAAGGGCTGTCGAATGACAGCCCTTTTTTATGGGAAAAAGATATAACGGGTAGATTTACAAAAATATAACTGCCGATACAAAGCCTATACAAAATGCCGCTATTCCCTGCAAAGCCTTGGATAGCATATATCTGCCTGCAGGAATATCGGTTTTGGATATATAGCCCATACTCTGGCACTGTACGGAAAGACCGCCGAAGGCGATAATACCGCTTATGATACCGAGAGTAAGAGGCGTTATATGTTTTATGCGGCTGCAGCCGTTAGTTATTTCCAGCAGTCCGTAAAGCAGAGCGGAATAAGGCTCGCTAAGTCTTATATGTAAGGTGGAGGTAATACTGTCGAGCATTGAGCTTATTATTGAAAACAGCACTATATATCCTCCTACGGCAACAATGGCGCTTATGGCGGACATAAGGCTCTGCTCCAGATTTTTGCCTAGGGGAATATAGCTTTGTGAAATATTTTTTTCTATATGTACATGGGGTCTTGGCATTATAAGCGCTATGCTCAGAGCCGACAGATAGTGTACTACAAGCAGAAAAATCCCCAAATCCCTTCTGCCCAGAAGCCCTGCGCCTACCGTACCAAGCATAAAAAGAGGTCCCGAGTTGTTGCAAAAGGAAATGAGATAGATTGCCTCGCCTTTTGTAATACGCCCTTCATTATAAAGGTCGCAGAGTGTCTTTGCCCCTACGGGATAGCCGGAAAGCAGTCCGCTTACCATGGCAAATGTGCCGTAGCCTTTTATTTTGAATAATCTGTCGGTTATAGGCGAAAGTATTCGGGAAAGAAAAAGGGGAAAGGGCGTATTTTTGAGAAAATTTATGCCTACCATAAAGGGAAAAAGGGCAGGCAGAGCGTATTTATACCATAGAATTAGCCCTCTTTCCGCAGATAACATAATATTTTCAGGAAATATTAATATAAATAGATTGAAAATTGCCGCAATTATTGTTATAATAACTATATATATGTTTATTTTCATAAAATCATCCTATATGTAGTTATTACATAATATGATATTAACCCGACGATTATGAGGAGGCAGTATTGTGTTTGGCAAAAAAAACAAAAAGAAAAATAATACAAAAAAATACAATACCGCAAATCATCAGGAACCTTACAGCTACAGCAGAGGTACAGCTTTGCCCCCTATAAGAAGAAGCGTTACGGGCAGCAGCTATTATTCCTCCGGTTACGGCAGCTCCGCTTCTTACGGAGGCTCTGCCAACAAAACCAAAACCAAAAGTAAGGGCAAGGGCAAAAAGTCCTCCCCCAGCAGAAGTACAAGCATATATTCCGGCTACGGCAATATGAAAAACTTCGGCAGCTACGAACCGCCGGCGTCCAATGTCAGAGTAAGGGACGGAAAGAGGTTTATAAACACAAGCAAGGGCAAGGCAAAAAGAAACAGAACGGCTTTTCCCATATTTATGTTTTTGTTTATACTCTGTTTTATATATATAATAGGAACTACATATAACTTCCTTACAAAAAAGCTGGTAAATTATGATGTGCTTTCCTACGGCACCATAGATACTCCCAAGTCCGCCCAGGGTATTATCATAAGAAGCGAAAAGGTATACAACACCGACGCTTCCGGCGTTATAACATACGATGTTGCGGACAATGAAAGAGTAAAGAAGGATACGGTAGTATGCAGCATAAAGGACGAGGCTACCGTAAACCGTATGCAGGACGCTCTTGACGATATAAACGACAGCATAATGAAGCTCCAGAGCGAAAGAGAGGATATTTCCATTTACTCTGAGGATGTAAGCAAGAGCAATGCGGCGGTAAAGAATATTATAGACAGCAGCGCCATGGACTATGCCCAAATGGATATAGGCAATGTCTATGAGCTTAAGAGCAATATACAGAAGCAGCTGGATACAAGGAATCAGCTTCTGCTTTCCGAAAGCAGCGGAGAGCTTGGCGACCTTGTTTCACAGAAAAAGGAGCAGGAGGAGCTGCTCAACAGCAATATAAGCAGAATAACGGCAGAGGAAAGCGGTATAGTATCCTACTATACAGACGGCATGGAAAAGGAGCTTACGCCTGAAACTATGCTCTCTCTTTCAAAAAGCGCCACCACCTCCTCCGCTTCCTCGGAAAACAGCTTTAAAAACAGCGTAAGGGCAGGCAGTCCTGCCTTCAGGCTCATTACATCAAATACATGGTACATTGCCTCCTATATAGACAGCAGCTATGTGACCGACTGGGAAAAGGGCGATTATCATACCGTGTATGCCAAGGACAGCGCCGGCAAAAAGCATAGCCTCAACGCAAAGGTCGAGGAAATCTCAGGCGATGTCAAGAGCAAGGAAAAATATATTGTGCTGAGTATCACAAAGGATATTTTGGATTTCATAAATATGAGAAACATAACATTCGATATTGAAAATACCGAAATGGGCTTCAAGATACCTAATGCAGCAATAGCAGAGGAAACTCTTCTCAGGATACCTACGGACTATATTACGGACGATAAGGTATATAAGGTAACGGGAAATGAGGAAAACCCCACGGTCACAGAGGTGACGGTATCTGTTTCCGGCAGCGATGAGGAAACTAAAATGTCATTTGTTCCCGTTCAGCTGGGCGTAATAAATGTAGGAGATACCATAAAGAAGCAGGGCAGCGACGAGACCTTTGCAATAGCCGATGTCCTCAACACAAAGGGCATATATGTTGTTAATACGGGTATTGCGGAATTCAAGACCATAGATCTTACAAATTCCATAAGCAACAATACCCACACAATACTTGACCCTGCCAGAAATACAAATATATATGTTTATGACAGAATAATGACCAATATTGAAAATGTTCAGAAAGAGGACATGGTATACGAATAGAGGTAGCATTATGGGAATTAAGGAAAACTTGGATATTATAAACGCCAATATCACGGCAGCGGCAGAAAAAAGCGGACGCAAACGGGAGGATATACTCCTGCTTGCCGTAAGCAAGACCGTAGACGTGCCTAGAATAAAAGAGGCGGTGGAGCTGGGGCTTGCGGAGCTTGGCGAAAATAAGCCCCAGGAAATAAACCGCAAGTATCCGGAAATTGAAAACGTAAAATGGCATCAGATAGGTCATTTGCAGACAAATAAGGTAAAGTATATTATAGACAAGGTTTGTCTTATACATTCTCTTGACAGCCTCAGGCTCGCCGAGGAAATAAACAAGAGGGCGGAAAAGGAAAATATTGACATGGACGTTCTCATAGAGGTGAATATAAGCGGCGACGAGGCAAAGCACGGTATTCCCCCCGACGAGGCTGAAAGCCTTGCTCTTGCAGTAAGCAAGCTGCCTCGCGTAAGGGTAAAGGGACTTATGACGGTAGCTCCCTTTGTGGAGGATGCCGAGGAGAACAGAGGCTATTTCAGGGCGATGAAAAAATTATTTGTTGACATACAGGCGAAAAACTATGATAATATAGATATGAAGTATCTGTCAATGGGTATGACAAACGATTATATCATTGCGATAGAGGAAGGCGCCAATATAGTGCGTATAGGCACAGGCATCTTCGGAGAAAGAAACTATAACATATAAGGACAGGAGGATAAAAATGGCAGAATGGTTTGATAAGTTAAAGAATGCAGTTATGGGAGAACCCGACGACTACGAGGACGACTACGAGGATTATGATGATTATGACGAGTACGAGCCCGAGGACAACGGCGGCAAGGTAAGGGAGCTTATTTCTTTTAAAAATTTCAGCAGGAACAAAAGACCTGCCCAGGAAAGCTCTTATTCTCCATTCAGAAGCCAGGCGCCTGCGGTAAGAGGCTACGGCGGTAATGTGGTAAGGATAAACACCAATGTAAATATGCAGGTGGTGGTTTCTCAGCCAACGACACTTGAAGAGGCAAGTGCAGCCTGTGAAGACCTTAAGGACAGAAAGATAGTTCTTGTAAATTTAGAGGGTCTGGGCAAGGACGAGGCTCAGAGGATAACGGACTTTTTCAGCGGCGCGTGCTATGCTCTTGAAGGCTCTATACAGCCTGTTTCCAACAGAATTTTCATAATAGGTCCGGAGTATGTCAATATTACGGGTCAGTTTAAAGAGGAGCTTGCCGCAAGCGGCATAAAGCTCCCGAATTCCTCAATATGGAATAAATAATTATCGGGAGAGAATGTATATGGAACAGATAGGTTTGATACTCATTATAGCGCTTGGTATATTTTACGATATACTTTCATTTGCAATACTTTTAAAGTGTATATTATCATGGTTTCCCATAAGCCGTGACAATATAATAATAAGGATACTGGATTCTCTGACAGAGCCTATTCTCGGTCCTGTCAGACGTCTTATACAGCGCTCACCTTTGGGCGGCGGCATGATGATAGACTTTTCGCCTGTTATAGCATATATTTTGCTTTATTTCGTATTTTCATTGCTCAGACAGGCGATATATGCCATATTCCTATGATAAGCAGGGAAAAACTTGTCAAATCGGCTGCCGACGAGGAGGAAAAGCTCCTTATTTCCAAGGCAGTTGACAGAGCGAATACGGCAATAAAGACATTTACACCGGAGTTTACGGTATTTATGGACACCTATAAGGCGCACAGTATACATTCCCTTTTTAAGCATGAAGGAGATGTACAGGCTGTGATTTACGGCGGCTATGAGGATTCGGAAAGACTTAAGATAGGCTTCTTTCCCGAATATACAGAGCCCGATACAAGTCTTTTTCCCATAAGTCCTGTGGAAATATCCTACAACAGCGGCTTTTCGGGAATGCTTACCCACAGAGAATATCTTGGCTCTGTGCTGGGGCTTGGCATTACAAGGGAAAAAATAGGAGATATACTGCCGGAGGAGGGTAGAGCCGTATTATTTGCCGACAGCGACATAGCGGAATATATAGCTGCCAATCTGGAAAGAGTAGGGCGTACCAAGGTCAGGGCAAAGCTGGTTTCGGATATTGAAATCAAGCCAAAGGAGGCTGTGGAGAAAAGGCTCACAGTACCAAGCCTCAGACTTGATGCCTTGCTGAGCAGCGCCTTTAATATATCGCGAGGAAAGGCGGCGGAGCTTATAAAAGGCGAAAAAGCCTTTATAAACTGGAAACAGATTTCCTCCGTTTCAAGGACTATAAATGAAGGCGATATAGTGACGCTGAGAGGCTATGGCAGAGTTAAGCTCACTCAGGTCGTCGGAACGACAAAAAAAGACAGGATATTGCTAAGGCTTATTATCTATAAGTAAGAATAAAATGAATTTTGGGAGGTAATAATTATGTTGACACCCGTTGATATCGAGACTGTTGAATTTAAAAAGGCAGCCTTTGGCTATTCCCGTGAAGACGTGGATACATTTCTTGACAAGGTAATTGTGGAGTTTGAGAAGCTCTATAAGGACAATGCCAAGCTCCAGGACAAAATAGGCGCTATGGAGGAGGCTCTTAAGTATTACAAGAATCTTGAGGACACTATTAAGACATCTATCGTAACTGCCGAAAAGAATGCGGAGGAGTCCAAGAAAAATGCCAGCGTTTCAGCTCAGCAGATAATAACTGCGGCAGAGCAGCAGGCGCAGAAGGTATTGCAGGATGCCAATACTCAGCTTTCCGTTCTGAAATCTCAGATAGTAAGCACTAAGGCGGAGTATGCCAGAATAAAGGGCACTCTCAGAAGCCTTCTTGAAAATCAGATACAGGTTCTTGAGGCAAATGAATCCGAATTTATGCAGAACGAAGCCGCTGCCACTATTGAAGCCAAGGACGAGGATAAATAATATGAAAATATTAGGTGTGGACACAGGTGCAAAGCAGTATCCCATATACATAGACAACAGCTTTTCCTCTCTTGCAGACGCCTTTGAAAAGGCAGGGCTTAAGGGCAGGAAAATGTGTATTGTCACCGACAGCAACGTTGCTCCTCTTTATGCAGAGAGTGTAAAGGACTTGTTAGCCGATGTTTGCGCCGATATTAGCCTGTGCGTTTTTACTGCGGGAGAAAACAGCAAGAATCTGGACACCATTTCGGATTTTTATAAGTTTTTTGTGGAAAATCATCTTGACAGAAGGTCTGTGCTTATAGCCTTGGGCGGCGGTGTAGTCGGGGATATGTGCGGCTTCGGCGCTGCCACATATATGAGAGGTATCCCCTTTGTGCAGATACCCACGACGCTTCTTTCCCAGGTGGACAGCAGCGTAGGCGGCAAGACAGGCGTTGACTTTATGGGAAATAAAAATATGGTAGGCGCTTTCTATCAGCCTGAGCTTGTGTATATAAACACCGATACCCTTAACACTCTGCCTTACAGAGAGGTAGCGGCAGGGCTTGCCGAGTCCGTAAAGCACGGCTATATACAGGATACGGAATACCTTAAATTCTTTATGGATAACAAGGAAAGCATAAAGGCTCTTGATTCAGAGGCTATATCAAGGGTAGTATACGGCTCATGCAAGGTCAAGTCTTATGTGGTAAGCAAGGACGAAAAGGAATCCGGTCTGAGAGAAATACTTAATTTCGGTCATACCTTCGGTCATGCTGTGGAATCCCTTTCCGGCTTTGATATGCTCCACGGGGAATGTGTAGCGGTAGGTATGCTTGCGGCTCTTTATCTCTCTATGAAAAGAGGCGCTGTTGACCCTAAGGATATTGACGAGGCAAAGGCTCTTATGGAATATTTCGAGCTGCCCGTAAATATAGAGGGCTTTGATACCGACAGAATATATGCTCAGATGTTCAATGACAAAAAGACCAAAAACGGCGTTATCAACATCACCGCCTTAAGGAAAATAGGCGACGCCTATACCGAAAAGGGCTGTACCGAAAGGGAAATAAAGGACGCCATAGAATTTATAATAAAATAAGAGGTTGAAAAATGTATATTTTACCTGTAATTTTACTGGGAATACTTATACTTACAGATCAGCTTACAAAGCATATTGCCGTTACAGTGCTTATGCCTGTGGGCAATATAGATATTATAGATAATTTTTTCAGCCTGACCTATGTAGAAAATAAAGGAGCTGCCTTTGGCTTCCTGCAGGGGGCAAAGTGGCTCTTTATTATTTTGACAATAGCAATATGTATTCTTTGCATAATATACTATGTCAGACTGAGAAGGGAAAACAGGAGCAGGCTCATTCGTATTGCTCTTATATTTATATGCTCCGGAGCGGTAGGCAATCTTATAGACAGAGTATTCAGAGGATATGTTGTGGATATGCTCAATTTCTATATTCTGGGCTATGACTATCCTGTTTTTAACTTTGCTGATATTTGCGTATGTACAGGCGCATTTCTGCTTGTGGTAGGCGCTTTTCTTTCCGACAGGGAGGGAGAATAATGGATATATACAATGTTGAAGTACGGGATAAAAACAAGAGATTAGACTTGTTTCTTAATGATGAAATAGAGGATATTTCCCGTTCCGCTCTCCACAGGCTTATAGAAAAGGGCAATATAAAGGTGAATGGCAAAGGCGTAAATAAAAGCTATAAGTTGAGAGAGGGAGATATAATAGAGGTGGATATGCCCTTGCCCGAGGCAGTTGAAATAGCTGCCGAAAACATACCTCTTGACATACTCTATGAGGACAAGGACATTATAGTTGTAAATAAGCCCAGGGATATGGTGGTACACCCTGCTCCGGGACATTATACGGGCACTCTTGTAAATGCCCTTATGTACCATTGCGGCGGCGAGCTTTCGGGAATAAACGGCGAGCTGCGTCCCGGCATAGTACATAGAATAGACAAGGATACAAGCGGCGTACTGGTTATCGCAAAGTCGGATATTGCCCACAGAGGACTAAGCGCGCAGCTTGCTGAGCATTCTATGAAAAGGCTGTATAACGCAGTAGTATACAACGGCTTCGACACAGACGAGGGTACTGTTTCCGCCAATATAGGCAGAAGTACAAATGACAGGAAAAAAATGGCTGTGGTAAAAGAGGGCAGAAATGCCGTGACGCACTATAAGGTACTTGAAAGACTTGGAAAATTCACACTTCTGGAGCTTCGTCTTGAAACCGGCAGAACGCATCAGATAAGAGTACACATGAGCCATATAGGACACCCTCTTTTGGGCGATGAAGTATATGGGCCTAAAAAGCCTCCCTTTAATACAGAGGGACAGATACTGCACGCCAGGGTTCTTGGCTTTATACACCCTGTAACGGGCAAATATATGGAGTTTGAAACAGAGCTTCCCGAATATTTCGTTAAAATATTGGAGCTGCTGAGACGGTAAGGTGATATTATGGCAAGGTCAAGGGATATGTACGATATGCAGAGATTTAACGACCCCTGTGACGATACCCGCACTCAGACCCAGATAATATGGGAGGAGGGTATTCACAAAAGGGGTTCTTTGCGTTATAAATGGGACAGTGATTTTGGTAAAATGGATTTCTATAAATTCGGCAG
Organism: uncultured Clostridia bacterium; assembly: GCA_947628755.1. Lineage (GTDB taxonomy): Bacteria > Bacillota > Clostridia > Lachnospirales > CAG-274 > CANPXH01. Next base: position 41,835 of record CANRBC010000013.1, read on the forward strand.
AAAGCTGACCTCCTTTTTTATGATAATACTGTTCTGGACCTCCTTTACGGTAATAGTGCGGGATACTACTATACGCATGGCTTTCCAGACGGCTGCTTTTACGGGCATAAACGCCGTGAGTATATTTCTTTACAGGCTTACGGAGGATAAAAGGTATACAAAGCTGAATATAGCGTATATTCTGCTCTGTATACCCTTTACGCTTGTTTTTTACAAGGCCATGAATGTTATATTCTATTATCTTGGCTTTAATATATATATGAGCCTTTATTTTTTCTGCTATTACATGAACAGGGTATCCGCTCTTATGATACGCTTTCTGCTGTCCTTTATAGCCATATACAGACTGCGTGGAAGTCTGAGCAAAAATATATTCGATATTGTAAATACAGCTTTGGCTGTTGTCGTTGTACTTGCAGGTCCTGTATATAATATCATAGGCTCGGACAGCCTGTATATTTATTACGGCTGCTTTGTCGCCGCTATGACAGCCGTTGCTGTTGCCATGCTTCTGTACCTTAAAACAAGGGATAAATACGCAAGAAACGTAATACTTTTCTTTGCCTTTATATCTATTATGGAGGTCGTGGGCAGCTACGCCGAGCTAAACGGAACAATGGCGGAGTATGTGGCAGAGGGTATATGGTAATTGATTTTAAGGTGGAAATAAGGTACTGTTATGTTGAGTTTTTGTTTAATGTAATATTGGCATTGTTTTTGCTTTGCAAAAACCTGTCCATCTCTCACAACCCAGCCTCCCCTAGCCCGTCAGGGCGTCGGAGGGGAGGGGGACCGCCGTTAGGCGGTGGAAGGGTCGTTATAACACAAAAATAATGTCATATTCTCTATGACAAAAACTTATCCCAAACAAAAGAGCTGTCGCTTATGACCTTTTTACCCGTAAGTCATAAGCGACAGCTCTTTGCTTTTATATACACAAATTATAATTTCCTAAAAAGCCGCGTATTTGGCAGTTTATAAATCAAAGCACCCTGTCCAAAAAGTTCTTAAGTCTTTCGCTCTTTGGGTTATCGAAAAATTCGTTAGGCTCATTTTCCTCAAGAATCTTTCCGTTTTCCATAAATATAACTCTTGAGCCAACTTCTCTGGCAAAGCCCATTTCGTGAGTAACAACTACCATAGTCATATTATCGCGGGCAAGGCTTTTCATTACCTCAAGCACTTCGCCTACCATTTCCGGGTCAAGAGCCGAAGTAGGCTCGTCAAAAAGCATAACGTCAGGCTCCATACACAGCGCCCTTACAATGGCAATTCTCTGCTTCTGACCGCCGGAAAGCTGATTGGGATAGCTGTCGGCTCTGTCGTCAAGACCTACCTTCTTAAGAAGCTCCATTGCCTTGCTTTCTGCCTCCTCCTTGCTTTTCTTAAGCAGCTTCATAGGACCGATAGTGAGGTTTCTCATAATGGTCATGTGAGGAAAGAGATTGAACTGCTGGAATACCATACCCATTTTTCTTCTGTGCTTATTCAGATTATTTTTAGGGTCTGTTATATCCACTCCCTCGAAATATATATGTCCGTCGGTAGGTACTTCAAGAAGATTAAGGCATCTCAGGAATGTGGATTTGCCCGAACCGGAAGGACCTATTACGACAACTACCTCGCCGTTGTATATATTGTTGTTCACATGGTCGAGAGCAAGCGTAGCGTTTCCGAAATCCTTTGTGAGATTTTCCACCTTGATAAGGGGTTCGTTATCTTTCACCGGAATTCAGCCTCCTTTCAAGACGTGCAGAGAAGTTTCTGAGTATAGAAACTATTACAAAGTAAATAAGCGCCGCTGCAATAAGCGGGAAGAAAGCGCTGTATGTACGGCTCTTTATGAGAAGAGCAGCCGCAAGAAGGTCCTGAAGAGCAACCATGCTGGCTACGGAGGTCTCCTTAAGAAGCACTACAAGCTCGTTGCAAAGAGCGGGGAGAGCGCTTCTGAGCGCTTGGGGTATTACGACGTATATCATTGTGGGGATATAGCCGAAGCCAAGGCTTCTGCCTGCCTCCATTTGTCCCTTGTCCACGCCGTTTATACCGCCTCTTATTATTTCCGCAACATAAGCGCTGGAGTTGATAGTAAAGCCAAGTGTGGCAACGCCTATTTTATTTGTGGAGTCTGCCAGTATTACAAAATAAATTATCATTATCTGAACGATAGTGGGAGTACCCTGTATAATATTGAGATAGAGCTTACATACGGCGTTTAATATACCCAGTATGAATCTGCCCGCCTTCTGAGAAGCGCTCTGCTTGGGAGTATCCACTCTTTTGTCATAGCTTACGCGTATTACCGCTATTATAAGTCCAAGCAAAAGACCGAACAGAAATGCAAAGACAGTAAGTCTTATAGTTATGCCCAGACCCTTTAAAAGCCATGTCCACCTGTCGTCAACTATAAAGTTGTTGTAAAGCTCCGTGACAAACCATTTTGCCTTGTCATCGGATACAAATATATTTGCAATGTTATATATTAATTCACCCATAGTTATTTCCTCAAAATAAGGGTGTGCATTACACACACCCTTGTGCTTTAATATTTACTTGTTTAAATACTTGTCCAGTATAGCCTGAAGCTCGCCGTTGTCCTTCATTTCCTGAAGAGCCTCGTTTATAGCGTCAAGAAGAGCCTGATTGTCCTTGGCTACTGCTATTGCGTACTGCTCAGAGGTAAGATTTTCATCCAGCTTAACAAGTCCTTGTGAATTCTCTACCAGCTTCTTTGCAGGCTCGTTGTCTATAACAACTGCGTCGATCTTGTCGGTAAGAAGTGACTGAGCCGCATCGGGACCGTTTGCAAATCTTTCAACACTTGCGGGAGCTACGCCGTTTGCCTCGTCGGAAACATACTCGTCGCCTGTTGTGCCTCTCTGCACGCCTATTACCTTGCCTGAAAGGTCGGCAGCGGACTTGATGTCTGAGCCCTCCTTAACGATAATAGCCTGACCTGCTTCTACATAAGTATCTGAGAAATTAACGTTGTTAAGTCTTTCCTCGCTTACGGTCATGCCTGCAAGACCGATGTCTACCTTGCCTGTCTGAACGGAAGGAATTATAGCGTCGAAGTCCATATTCTCAACCTGCGCTTCAAGACCCAGCTTAGCTGCAATAGCGTCTGCTATTTCCGCGTCTATACCTATAACGTTTTCGCCCTCCATGTACTCATAAGGCTCAAATGCTGCATTTGTGCCCCATATCAGCTTGCCCTCAGTACCTGTGAGAGAAGCTGCGGCTTCTGTATCGGGAGTGTCGGCGCTGTCCTCAGGAGCAGCAGAACCGCCGCAGCCAACGATACCAAGCATCATAACGCCTGCAAGAGCTATGGATAATAATTTTTTCATTGAATTTCCTCCTTAATAAATAATTATACATATATAATACATAAATTCCGACTAAAAGTCAATATAATTGCATAAAAATAACAAGAGGGATTTTATCGGCTTATATGTATACGCCATAGTTTTGCCGCATAGAATTTATGAGAGGAGGGGATCGCTGTGAATTCTCTTATTTACGATATGGCGGAGGAATTCGGTATAAGACCTTTGAATGTATATAAATGCAAATATTATTATGTTCTGAGCTGCGCCGACGGCACATATTCATTTTGTCAGGCAAGACCCGGAGCAAACAAGCTCATGGAAATACATAGAGTCAAAACCGGACTGGCTGAAATGGGAATAACCAACATAGACACATACTGTATAACGGATAGCGGTCTGCCCTATGCGGAAAGGGACGGCAGACTATATACCGCCACAAGATTTTTCGGCTCTAACGAGCTGAATTTTATGAACAACAATCAGGTCGCCCTTACGCTCAGAAGCATAGGCGTAATACACCGATGTCTCAGAGATATGGAAAGCGCTGTGGTATATGCCGCAGGGGAAAGAAAAAACAATGTAATGGAGAAATACACGAGAGAGCTTAAGGATATGGCAAGGATAAAGAAGCTGATAGGCAAAAGAATATGGGATATGGATATAACGTCGGTGCTGGACAGCTGCTTGGAAAGGGCAGAGGAAAGCGTGGAAAGGCTTAAGACTATCGGCTACGGCGAAAATGCCACCTACTGTCACAACGGATTAAAGGAGGGCAACATAATATACAAAAAGGGCAGGGTATACATAATAGACTGGGATAATATGAAGCATCTGAGCTATATTGAGGATATAGCCTTTTTTATAAAAAGATATGTCAGAAAAAACTGCTATTATTCCCATAATGCAGGCTCTCCCTATATGAGCCTTGAGGATGTTATGAACAAGTATTCCCTGCACAAAAGTATATGCGATGAGGAATATGAGATATTAAAAGCCGTACTTCGCTATCCCCATAGATTTGTGGATACAGTAAGAGAAGGCTTTAGAACAGGCAAGACATTTCTTCCCTCTGGAGTAAGGCGCAAGCTGGAGGAATGTATCGCACAGATGGATTTTGAGGAGAAATATATGGCGGAGTGGTAGTTCTGTATTACTGGAGCAAAAGAAACGGCAGAAAATCAAATATACGGCTTTACGTTAAGAGGCGTTGTATATGAAATAAAAAAGTATACAATGCCTTTTTTATGATATGCCCGCCCGAATCGGATGCAGCGTTTATTCAACAAATTGATTGGGCGGACATATATTACAGGGAAGAGGCTATTTCCATGCTTTTACTCCCGTATTGCCATTCTGTTGCGCGGGTGCTTTGTGCGGATGATCTCCTTGAGCTTTGAGGAGGAAACGTGAGTGTATATTTGTGTTGTGGATATGGAGCTGTGACCAAGGAGCTTTTGTATATAGCTTATATCCACATCCTCCTCCAGAAGCATTGTGGCTACGGAATGTCTGAACATGTGAGGCGTAATGTGTATATAGGAATCAATGCTTTCTTCGAGATTTTTAATTATGCCTCTTACAGACTGCTCGGACAGTCTTTGCTCTCTGTTGTTTATAAAAAAGCTGTCCTCGTTCTGCGGTCGAAGGCTTTCGTATCTTTTAAGTATTTTAAGCACATCGTTGTTTTCTATATGTATTATCCTTTCCTTAGAGCCCTTTCCCATTATCCTTACAGTATGGTTGTTAATATCTATATCCTTGGGAGAAAGAGAGCAAATTTCGGATATTCTTGCGCCTGTGGCAAAGAGCAGCTCTATTACGGCGGCATTTCTTACCTGCGCCATATATTCATGGGGAGAGTGCGCCTTTTTAATACGGCTGTATGCTTCTCCGATAAGCTGCGCTATAATGTATTCCGGTATCGTTCTGGGAAGGAGCTTAGGCTCTCTGAAATTCGTGTCTATTTTGCCAAAGGGGTCGTATTCCAATATATCCTCATAGCAGAGATAGTGAGTAAATGCTTTTAGAGAGGCTATTTTCCTGCGGACTGTCTTAGGCTTGCAGCTTTTGTGGAGACAGTCTATATATTCTGTAATATCCTCCTTTGAAAGCGTCATGTTTTCCCTGTGGGCTATAAACTGCTTAAGGTCTGTGCGGTATGCCTTTATTGTAAGAGGACTTAGCTTTTTGTGGGAAAAACAATAGTCTATGTATTTTTCGGCTTCGGTTTTCAGATTTGTCATGGTATGACCTCCTTTTGTCATTTTTTGTATATCATTATACGATATTGAATATATTTTGTCGAAGCATAAACTTTGTGGATTTACGTGCGACATTCATATTTTTATAAATTTCTTGTATTTATTGTGCATAAGTGGTATAATTAATTATCAAATGAGAGTTATCAAAACAGGAGGATATATAGATGGGAAAATATTTCGGAACAGACGGTGTAAGAGGCGTTGCAAATATAGAGCTTACCCCGGAGCTTGTGTACAGACTGGGAAGAGCAGGCGCTTATGTTCTTACAAAGCACACCAATCACACCGCTAAGATAATTGTAGGCATGGATACCAGAATTTCGGGAGATATGCTTGAGGCTGCTCTCGTTTCCGGTATATGTTCGGTAGGCGCTCATGCTGTGAGCCTGGGTATATGCCCTACCCCTGCGGTAGCGCATCTTGTAAAGAGGTATAAGGCGGACGCAGGCATAGTAATAAGCGCTTCTCACAATCCCGTACAGGACAATGGCATAAAGTTCTTTAATTCACAGGGCTTTAAGCTGAGAGACGATATAGAGGATGAAATAGAGCTGTATATGGACGACAAGTGGGAGACGATCCCAAGAGTTTATGGCGACAGCGTAGGTTCAAGAGAAGTAAGCGATACGGCTATTGACGATTATGTAAGCTTTCTGCAAAGCTCTACGGACATTAAGCTGGACGGTATAAAGATTGCCATTGACTGTGCAAACGGCGCTACATATAAGGCGGCTCCCATAGCTCTGGAGGGACTGGGAGCAGAGGTGCTTGCCATACACAGAGAGCCTGACGGCACGAATATCAACCTTAACTGCGGCTCTACTCATATAGAGAGCCTTGCAAAGTTCGTTGTTAAAAACAAGTGTGATATAGGCATTGCCTTTGACGGCGACGGCGACCGCTGTCTTGCAGTAGACAGCGATGGAAATATAGTAGACGGCGACGTTATAATGGCTATATGCGGCAAATATATGAAGGAGTGCGGCAGGCTCAAAAACGACACTATCGTTGCTACTGTTATGAGCAATCTGGGTCTTTTCATAATGGGTGAAAAGAACGGAATATATATAGAAAGAACAAAGGTAGGCGACAGATACGTTCTGGAGCATATACTTGAAAACGGCGACTGCTTCGGCGGAGAACAGTCAGGACATATCATATTCTTTGACTACAACACCACAGGCGACGGCATACTTACTGCTATACAGCTGCTGACCACACTTAAGAAAACAAATCAGACCCTTAAGGAAGCCAAGAATATTATGGAGGTTCTTCCTCAATGTCTTGTAAACGCAAGCGTAGACAATAAGAGAAAGAACGATTATCTTAAGAACGAAACTATCAAGTCTGAAATAGAAAAGCTGGAAAAGAAATTCAGCGGCGAGGGTCGTGTTCTCATAAGACCGTCCGGCACAGAGCCTATTGTAAGGGTCATGATAGAGGGCAGAGATAAGGCGGTTATTCAGAAAGAGGCCGAGCGACTTGCAAGACTTATAGAGGGTCTTTTAAGCTAAGGAGGATAAAATATGTGCGGTATAGTTGGATATGTTGGCAGGCATAACGCAGTTCCCGTTCTTATAAGCGGACTGGAAAGCCTGGAATACAGAGGCTACGACTCGGCAGGCGTGGCTGTGCTGCAGAAAGACGGAATAGGCATAAGAAAGACTAAGGGAAAGGTAGACAACCTTAGAACGCTTTTGCTCAATAATCCCGTATCGGGTAATGTGGGTATAGGTCATACAAGATGGGCTACTCACGGCGCTCCTTCTGACAGAAATGCCCATCCCCATTTCAGCAACGGTGAGAAAATAGCCGTTGTACACAACGGTATTATAGAAAACTATCAGGAGCTTAAAGATGAGCTTGAAGCAAAGGGCTATGAATTCAAGTCCGAAACCGATACGGAAACCGCTGCCAATCTTATATATGACTATTATAAGGAGTGCGGCGACCTTCTGGAGGCGGTAAGGCTTACTCTTGAAAGAATAGAGGGCTCTTACGCTCTGGGCGTACTCTGTACGGACTGTCCCGACCAGATAATAGCTGCAAGAAAGGAATCTCCTCTTATTGTGGGCATAGGTCAGGGAGAAAACTTTATAGCTTCGGACATTCCCGCAATACTGGAATATACAAGGACAGCCTATATACTCGACGACAAGGAGCTTGCCCTTGTAAAGGCAGATTCCATACAGATATTCGACATAGACGGCAACGAAATACACAAGGATACATACACCTATAAGTGGAATGTGGAGTCTGCTCAGAAAAGCGGTTACGACCACTTTATGCTCAAGGAAATTTACGAGCAGCCAAAGGTAGTAAAGGATAACCTTGCTCACAGATTTTCAGAGGACGGAAAGCATATAGAGCTTGACGGCATAAAGCTGGGCAAGGAAGAGCTTAAAAACATCAATCAGATATATATAGTTGCCTGCGGTACTGCGTACTATGCGGGACTTGTGGGCAGATACCTTTTGGAGAGAATAGTAAGGATACCCGTCAATGCCGAAGTGGCAAGCGAGTTCAGATACAAAGACCCGCTTATTGACGAGAATACGCTTGTAATAGTGGTATCCCAGTCCGGAGAAACTGCGGATACACTTTCGGCTCTTAAGCTCTCAAAGAGCAGGGGCGCAAGAGTGCTTGCCATAGTAAATGCCGTAGGCAGCTCTATAGCAAGAGAGGCTGACGATGTGCTATATACCCTTGCAGGCTTTGAGATAGCTGTAGCCTCCACAAAGGCGTTTTCCGCCCAGGTAACGGCAATGTATCTTATCACACTTCATATAGCGCAGGAGTTGGGTAAGATAAGCGAGGAGGACTTCGGAGAGATAAAGACTGCTCTCGATAAGATACCCTCTCAGATAAACGATATACTTACAAAGGCAGTCCCTGCTATAAGAAAATTCGTGAGCAAATACATTGGCTCTAAAAATGTATTCTATATAGGCAGAGGACTTGACTATGTGGTAGGTATGGAGGGTTCTCTTAAGCTCAAGGAGATAGCTTATCTCCATTCTGAGCCTTATGCTGCAGGCGAGCTTAAGCACGGTCCTATTGCTCTAATAGAGGAGGCTACCCTTGTGGTAGGCGTTGTTACTCAGGAATCTCTTTTTGACAAGACAAAGAGCAATATAAAGGAGGTAAAGGCAAGAGGCGCAAAGGTGCTTGCCATTGCCATGAATGGCAATACAAGTATTGAAGAGGTTGCAGACGATGTTATATACATTCCGAGAACTCATTGGATGCTTACATCTATACTTGCAAATATACCGCAGCAGCTTTTTGCTTACTATATGGCTTTGGGTCTGGGCGAGGATATTGATAAGCCGAGAAATCTTGCCAAGAGCGTAACTGTTGAATAAACGGAGGGTTTTGTTATGACAATAGGCATTATAGGCGCTATGGAAGCGGAAATAACAAATATTTTGGAGGATATGACAGTCCTTACCACTAAGAATGCAATAGGTCTGGATTTTTATATCGGCTCTCTTAAGGGCAGCAGCCACAGCATTGTGCTTGTGCGTTCGGGCATAGGCAAGGTGAATGCCGCATTGTGTACACAGGTGCTTGCAGACCTTTTTGCCGTGGATATGGTCATAAACACAGGTGTTGCAGGGGCTATAAGTCCCGATGTGAAAATAGGCGATATAGTTATTTCCTCAGAGGCTTTGCAGCACGACTTTGACACATCTGCCGTAGGCGACGAGCCCGGGGTCATATCAGGCTTGGACACAAGCGTGTTCAAGGCGGACAATTCCCTTGTATCGGTTGCTTATGATGTGGTCAGTGAGCTGGGATTAAACGCCTATGTGGGTAGGGTTGCCAGCGGTGACAAATTCATATCCGCTCCTGAGGAAAAGAACAGAATATCACAGCTGTTTTCTCCTCTCTGTTGCGAAATGGAGGGCGCTGCCATTGCCCATGCCTGTTATCTCAACAGAATACCCTTTGTAATAATAAGGGCAATATCCGACAATGCCGAGGAGGGCAGCGACGTAAACTACGCAAGGTTTTTCAGAGAAACTGCCGTTACTGCAGGCAGAATAGTAAAGAATATGACAGCTAAGCTGTAAAAAAGGGGGAGTTTATATGGGACCTGAGTTGTGGATAGCCTTATCGGGCATAATGCTTATACTGGAGGCAATAACTGTGGGACTTACCTGTATATGGCTTGCCGTAGGCGCTTTTGCGGCGTTTATAGTATCATTTGCCACGAGCAGCATATACGTACAGTTTGCGGTATTTGTTCTGGTATCGGCAGTCAGCTTTATTTCTCTCAGACCTTTTCTTAAAAAATTTATGCCCGTAAAGGACAAGACCAACAATACATCAAGACTTATAGGGCGCAAAGCTATCGTTTCGGAAAAAATAACGGCGATGAACGGCAGGGTAAAGGTAGGAGATGTGCTTTGGCTTGCTGAAAGCGCAGACGGAAATGACATAGAAGTCGGTACAATGGTTAAAATAACAGATGCTAAGAGCAATATGCTTGTTGTTGAAAAAATATAAAGGGGGATTTTAAATGATATTTTTTCTTATATTACTTGTGTTGATAGCAGTTGTGGTAGCAGGCTCATGTATAAGGATAGTGCCACAGGCAAGAGCCTATGTTGTGGAATTTCTTGGCGCTTATAAGACTACATGGCAGACGGGACTTTATTTCAAAATACCTTTTTTTGAAAGAATTGCAAGGAATGTAAACCTTAAGGAGCAGGTAATAGACTTTCCTCCCCAGCCCGTTATTACAAAGGATAACGTTACAATGCAGATAGATACGGTAGTTTTCTTCCAGATAACAGACCCCAAGCTCTACTGCTACGGCGTTGAGAATCCTATTATGGCTATTGAAAACCTTACCTCCACAACGCTGAGAAATATAATAGGCGATATGGAGCTTGACGAAACGCTTACCTCAAGAGAAATAATCAATACAAAAATGGGACTTTCTCTTGATGTGGCTACGGACCCATGGGGTATAAAGGTAAACAGAGTTGAGCTTAAGAACATTATGCCTCCTGCCGCTATTCAGGAATCTATGGAGAAGCAGATGAAGGCGGAGAGAGAAAGACGAGAGGCAATACTTATAGCCGAGGGCGAAAAGAAGTCTACAATACTTGTGGCAGAGGGTAAAAAGGAGTCTGCAATATTGGAGGCAGAGGCAAAGAAGCAGGCTGCCATTCTCTATGCCGAGGCGGAAAAGGAAAGAAAAATAAAGGAAGCGGAAGGACAGGCAGAGGCTATTATGAAGGTTCAGCAGGCTAATGCCGAGGGTATCAGAATGCTTAAGGAGGCAGGCGCAGACGAAAGCGTTCTTACGTTAAAGAGCCTTGACGCTCTGGGCAAGATGTCCGAGGGCAACGCCACAAAGATAATAATACCTTCCGATTTACAGGGTCTGGCAGGACTTGCCACCTCCTTTAAGGAAATAATAAAGGATAAATAATTTTTAAATCAATGTAAACGAGCCGAGAAGATATATTTTCGGCTTGTTTAATGGGATAAATAGGCTTGTGGGGTATTGAATCTGTTTTGATAACTCACCTCTCCGTCAGTAGAGGTATAGATGCCATAGAACATTGGATATATGATGTTGAACCATATAAATACTATGGCACTATTAAGGGGTGATATTTTTTGACAAAAGTTTTTAATTTTATAGCAAAGGTTATTAATACTATAATAAAAGTTTTTAATATTCTATCATTATTCTTTAGTATTATATTGTTTTTTATAGGATTGTTAATACAACTTGGAAATAAATTCTTGCTTTTTTGGCCCGTACCGCCTGAATATTACATTGAGTTTTATTTTCTTCCGGTAATATTTATTATTATAATTTTAACAGTTTTACTCATTTTCAAAAAAATAAAACCAGATAGCTATGTTATACAAATTATATATTACATATTATCATTAATATTTTTTTTCAATATAGTAAGTTCAGTATAGTAAGATGGATATAAATTTCAATGGCTAGGATATGTTAATAATTCATATAAAGAACAAATTTATACTTTTCATGATGTTTTTATCCGTTATTATTGCTATTTATTATAGATGATATAAAGGAGCATTGCCCTATGACTAAATTTGCCAAAATATTCATAATTATATTAATCATAGCTTTAATAATTACAAAACTTATTTTTAGTATTAATAAAATTGACATATTAATGAACGAAAATCAAGTATCATCAGAAAACATGGAGGTTTATACAGATTGTAATGTAATAAAAAAGAACTTTCCTCAAATTGAAGGCATTGAAGAATGCTACTGGCGCATTCTCAATAAAGGAAATATAAGAATTCCGGGTCCCAGCATTCAATATTTGAGAGCATTTATTTATATTGCTGAGGAAAATGCAGAAAAAATAAATAATTCATATTCCTTTGATTATAGCAAAAAATATGATGATTTCGATAAGGAATTATTGCCGGAAAATAAAAGCAAAGAATTAAATTTATACTTTAGTGAAGATTTATCAAAATATATTTTAGGAACTTCGTGGATGGGAAATGTGTATTTTGATTACGAGAATAAAGTTATATATTTAACAGCCAATAATTTTTAATACAAATCCAAATGAAAACGGATACAACGACATGATAAAAAGGCAGACCGCAGCAGAGCATATAGTCAGAGCGGGAATAAATTTAGCAAAATGGGGGCGGTAAGTATGAAAACAAAAATTATTTTTATATGCGCCGCTGCTATTTTACTGACGATTTTTCTATATATTTATGTTCCGTTTGTGAATGTTGATGATAAGGCGGAGGGAAATACAATATCAAATATCAATAATGACGGATTGGTCTGCAAAGATGGTGAAAATATATATTATTCCAATTTTGGTTATGACTGGTCATTGCATCAATATAACATGACAGAGCAAAAGGACGAGAAATTGTTGTCAGACTATCGCGGCATTTCGGATATTAATGCGATAGGTGACTGGATATATTACATACCCGGCAACCCGGGACCAATATGCAGGATTAATAAATTTAATCACAAAAAACAAACCCTGACATTAAAAAAATATTATAATTTATATATTTCAGGTAAATATATATATGCCCTTGAATCCATAGCAAATAAGCCGCAAAAATTATATAGAATGAACTTAAAGGGTAAATTCAGAAAAATAATTGCCACAGATATAAGCGCGTATTTTTGTGTATACAACGATTTAATATATTTCTCAAAGGCAGATGATAATTTTTCGTTATATTCTTGTGATTTGAATGGAAAAAATTTAAAAAAGATTGTTGACAAGCCGGCATTTTGTGTAGGCATTGTCAATGACAGTTTGTATTATATTGATGATTTGAATAAAACCCTATTTAAAAATAATCTTATGGGAACATCGGAAAAAATATTGTATATAGGAAATATTCAGGAAATCAATATATTTAAAAATATTTTCTTTAAGAGCAGGGGAACAATAGTTTCCATGAGCCTAGAGGGAAATATTTTAAATGAAGTAGAGACGGGTTCTGTTGCTCAAATAAATGTAATTGATGATATACTCATATATCACAGACCTGTTCAGGAAAATAACAAGCATCCCGAGGGAGCATATTTTTTAGATATAAAAAAAGGGAAAGAGGAGAAATTTTCTCCCGAAACAATTAATGCTTTTGGCAATTAAAATGTATCTTAATCTATGCAAAAATTTTTTGTTTTATTAATGAGGGCAGTCTTAATGGCTGTCCTTTTCGTCTGTAAGCTTACAAAAATTGTAGACCTGTGTAAACAGCTATGCTATAATGAAATTAAAGTTAAAATAAAAAGAATAATGTTTTATGCTGTGAATATGCGCAGACGTTTGATGTAAATAAAGCAGATAACTGTACCTACACTATTGTAGATGAAAGTCTTAATGGCTATCGTCGTTTCAAATATCATTCTGAAGAGGATTACAATGAATATATCAGTATAATATCCAGGTACGTAAAGCGTTCTGTATTAAAGACATTTACTACAATATTGGAGAGCGTAATTATCTTGGTGAAAAAATAACAAGGAATTATAAAAAATACTGGAAAAAATGCATGGGTATAGAAGATTTTAGAGCGAAGTATTTTAAGTAAAGAAATTAGTTTCAAAGAATATATTAACAAGAAAAGAGGCGGTGAATTATGAAAAAGAACAAATTTATACTTTTACTAGTGTTTTTTCCGTTATTATTGCTATTTATTTTATATATGCTTATTTTTACAGAATTAATTATATAAATAATAATTTTGACCCTGCTCCAAGTAATTATTATGAAACTTTAGTATATCCTGATGCAAAAGAAATAATATATGACGAAAACTATGCAGTTAATATATCCATTAAAATATATGAACAACTATATAATAAAACATTTTCTAAAGATGATCTTGATGTAAGCGATGAAAGCTTTTTTGGGTTTGATATACCTTGTTGGAGGGTTTGTCTGAATGTAAGCGCTCTAGTCGAACTCAACAAATTTAAAGACGTATCTTCTACATTTGATGCTCCTACCGGATTATTAATATATAAAAAAACAGGTGCAGTAATGGTGAATAATGGTGAATTTGAAATTGAAGGAGTTTAAAATGAAAAAGATGTTTTTAATTATGGCAGCCATTGTTTTAACTGAAATTGTTGTTTTAAGTGCTTATAAAGAAACTATTTTTAACTACATCAAAGCAGATTATGATTCATGTGAAGAATTATTGATGAAACCCACAATATCTTTTTATTATTTTCCTGCTGATGAAAAAGAAATAAAATATGACGAGGATTATGCTTTAAATGCAGCTATTATAATATACAAACAATTATATGGTGTGGAATATAATAAAGATGATTTTATTGTAGAAAACATAAAGTGGGTCAAGCCTTCTTGGAATGTATACTTAAAAAGCCCAACAAAGCAAAATATTAAAGAACACAGGGGAATTATTATTGATAAGGGCGATGGCGGTGTTTTAGTGAATTTTGGTGAATAATTACATTTCCTTTGTAATGCGTAATAAACTGAATATGAAGCTTATTATAAAATAGCATAGATTATGCTCAGCGTGTCGATTTTATCGACGCGCAAAACACCCCCGACCTAATAAAGTCGGGGGTATTAATTTCGTAAGGGACTTTTATGTATTAAAGAGCCAAGCTGATAGATAGTCCTTTATTCACTCTCTGCATCATTTCAAAGTCCAGATGACCGATTTTCTCCCTTAGTCGTCTTTTGTCAATAGTGCGCACCTGCTCCAGCAGTATAACGGAATCCTTTGCAAGGGAATACATACCGCTGTTTATTTCTATATGAGTAGGCAATTTTGCCTTGTTTATCTGAGAGGTGATTGCGGCGCATATCACCGTGGGAGAATATCTGTTGCCCACATCGTTTTGTATAATGAGGACAGGTCGTATTCCACCCTGCTCAGAGCCTATCACAGGACTAAGGTCAGCGTAATATATATCTCCTCTCCTGACGATCATACTATCACATCCTAAAAAATTTTCCTTTTCTTATGTGATATTATGGTCATAAATTACAATTTTATACCGTCTTTTTGGTATTTATTATTTCACCGTTTCTTATAAAGACACGGGGTACTCTTTTTCCTACGTTGCAGACTATTTCATAATTGATAGTGCCCTGTATTTCGGCAAGCTCCTCGGCGGAAACGCAAAGCTCTCCCTCTTTTCCCATAATAGTTACGCTGTCGCCTATTTTGACATTGTCTATATGGGTAACGTCAAGCATAAGCTGGTCCATACATACGTTTCCTATAACGGGAGCGTACTGCCCGCCAACTATTACTCTCGCCTTGTTTGAGCATTTGCGGGAATAGCCGTCGGCATAGCCTACGGGTACTGTTGCGACCTTTGTTTTCTTGTCTGTAAAATATGTCCTGCCATAGCCTATGCTTGTGTTTGCCTCTACTTCCTTTACATAGCTTATTTGGGATTTCAGCTTCATGGCAGGCTTAAGCTCAAGCTCTGTGGATACCTGACTGCTGGGATACATACCGTATACTATTATGCCGGCTCTTGTCATATCCAGCTGAAGCTCCGGCATATCCAGTATGGCGGCGGAGTTTGCGCAATGGCGTATAAGTCCTTTATGCCCTCTCTTTTCAAGGGAGTCCGTCATAAATCTGAATTTTTTGTACTGCTCAAGGGTAAAGTCCTTGTTGCTTTCGTCGGCAGAGGCAAAGTGTGTGAAAATACCCGTTACCTCTATATTGGGCATATTGAAAATACTGTCTATTTCGTCAAGGCTTTTCTCACAGGGGGAAAAGCCTATGCGTCCCATACCTGTATCTATTTTAATATGAACAATGGCTTTTTTGCCAAGGCGTACTGCGGCGTCGGATATTGCCCTTGCCGTATCGCAGCAGAAAACCGTTTGGGTAAGACGGTTGCTTATGACGGTCTCAAGCTGAGTTTCCACAGTATTTCCCAGTATTATTATTGGCACCTGTATGCTGCTCTGTCTTAGCTCCACGCCCTCGTCGCAGGTGGCGACTGCCAGACAGTCTGCGCCGTTGTAAAGACATACCTTGCTTGCCTCTACTGCTCCGTGACCGTAAGCGTCTGCCTTTACTACTGCCATAAGGCGAGTTTCTTTTTTCAGTCTGCTTTTTATCTGTCTTATATTAAAGCCAATAGCGTCTAAGTCTATTTCGGCAACTACTCTGTGGTATGCCTGCATATTTTTCTCTCCCATCTACTGTTTAAGTGTAAATGTATTGTCATCTATTGAATAATTATACTCGAAATTTGTAAATTCTGCAACTATTCTTTCCTTATTTTCACTGTCGTATATCACCAGCTTTACAGGGTCTTGTGTTTTGTTGTCTACCCACAGCTTTTCTGTGGACATAAAGGCGTTGTCTCCGGGTATGCGGGCTTCAAGCACAGTACACAGGCTCTCGTCAAGACTGGCGACGCCAAGGCTTACATCGCTGCTTTTTACATAGTTTTCCAGAAAGCTGAAAAGTATTATCTCACGTCTGGATGCCTTGTCGGGAGGGTTTACGGATATTTTGTTGTTCTCCAGCTGGGGATTATACTGCCATACCATTTTGCCGTCGTACATTACGATATTGCCCTTGTAATCCTCCGGCTGAGAGGTCTCTATTCTGTATCTGCCGTCCTTGGCGGCTGTCTGCACGGCAGAATAAACGGTTTCGCCCTTGTCGGATATGTAAGTCAGCCTTGCGTCTGTTTTGTAGCTTTCCATTGAGGTCAGCTTTTCCTGTATGGTGGGATAGGCGGTTTTCCCTTGGGAACAGCTACACAGCAGCATTGTCATAAGCAGTATTATAATCTTTTTCATAGCTATACCTCGCTTTGCGTATGGTAAATTATATGCGGCTTATATAAAAATCTGTACAAAATCGTATATTTGCAGCCATAAATTCAATTATTGTGCAAATTTTTCCTTGACAGAGAGGGCTATATGTAGTAAAATAGTGCTGTTTGAATATGGATCTGCGGCATTAGCCCCGCTTGCAGATTATATATATACATGGTTTGCCTGCTTTTTCGGACATTTTGGCAGACAGACAAAAGCAGTTGATAGTCACAGGCTTTCCACTTGCCTTGTGACAGGTTCATTTTTTCGGAAGGAGATTTTCTAATGAGAACAACATTTATAGCTAAAACAGCTGAAATTGAAAGAAAATGGTATGTTGTTGATGCGGAAGGTCAGACATTGGGTCGCCTTGCGTCTCAGGTAGCTGCTGTTCTTAAGGGTAAGAACAAGGTTATATACACACCCCATTTGGATACAGGCGACTATGTAATAGTAGTAAATGCCGACAAGATAAAGGTAACCGGCAAAAAGCTGGACGGTAAGCTTTACAGAAGACATTCAGCTTACACAGGCGGCTTTAAGGAAACTACTTTAAGAGCTATGATGGACAAAAAGCCTGAAGAGGTCGTAAGGCTTGCTGTCAAGGGTATGCTTCCAAAGAACACTCTTGGCAAAAATATGTTAAAGAAGTTACACGTTTACGCAGGTCCTGACCATTGTCATCAGGCACAGCAGCCGGAAGTTTTAGAGCTTAAGTATTGATAAGGAGGTTACATCATGGCAGAAGCTAGATATTACGGTACAGGCAGAAGAAAAAGCTCTGTTGCCAGAGTTTATCTTGTTCCCGGTACAGGAAAGATTACTATAAATAAAAGAGATATAGATGACTTTTTCGGTCTTGAAACATTAAAGCTCATTGTTAGACAGCCACTGGAAACTACCGGCACTACCGCTAAGTTCGACGTTATCGTTAATGTAAACGGCGGCGGTACCACAGGTCAGGCAGGCGCTATAAGACACGGTATTGCGAGAGCCTTACTGGAGGCAGACGCAGATTTCAGAGCGCCTTTAAAGAAGGCAGGCTTCCTTACAAGAGACCCAAGAATGAAGGAAAGAAAGAAGTACGGCTTAAAGGCTGCGAGAAGAGCACCTCAGTTCTCAAAGAGATAAGCGTTATTGCAAAATATCATATATATACAAGTCCCTTGGCTGCTTACAGTCAAGGGTTTTGTGTTATAGGGCTAAATACCGAGGCAATAACAGTGTCGGACATTATAGCCTTAAGTTTTGATATTTTTTGCAATATATTCCTTTAAATTGGAATACTAAACATAAATACAGTTATGGAGGGTGGTATTATGAAAGGCAGTATACATTCAATAGAGACCTTCGGCAGCGTTGACGGACCCGGCATAAGATTTGTTGTATTTACAAAGGGTTGTCCCATGAGATGCAAATATTGTCACAATCCCGACACATGGTCAATGGATGGCGCTGATGAAATGAGCGTTGAGGAAATACTGGAGCAGTACAACAAGAATAAGGCGTTTTACAGAAACGGCGGTATTACCGTAAGCGGCGGAGAACCCCTTATGCAGATAGATTTTGTTACGGAGCTTTTCAAAAGGTGTAAGGAGGAGGGCATACACACCTGCCTTGACACATCGGGAGTTACTTTTACGCCGGATAATACGGAGAAATTTGACGAGCTTGTGAAGTATACCGACCTTGTAATGCTGGATATAAAGCACATAGACCCTCATGAGCATATAGACTTGACCTCCCAAAAGCTCGACAATATTCTGGAGTTTGCAAGGTATCTTGACGACAAGGACGTTCATCTGTGGATAAGGCACGTTGTTGTGCCCGGCATTACGGATAAGGAGGAATACCTCCACAAGCTGGGGCTTTTCATAGGCTCTCTTGAAAATGTAAAGGCTCTTGACGTGCTGCCATATCATACAATGGGTGTGAACAAATATAAGGCTCTGGGTATGGAATATCCCCTTGAAGGCGTAGAGCCTATGGACAAGCAAAAGGCGATAGAGTGCAAGAAAATAATACTTCAGGGCATAAGGGAGTACAGACAGCATAATTGATATTGAAAAGTGATGAATTATATTGTAAAATATAAGTAAATGAAAATATACGAAAGGAGAAGGTAAGTATGGAATATTTCAAAAACGTACCTAAAATAAAGTATAAAGGATTGAATTCAGACGACCCCTTTGCGTTTAAGTATTATGACGCCGAAAAGGTAGTTGCAGGCAAAAAGATGAAGGACCATCTGCGCTTTGCCATGAGCTGGTGGCATACTCTCTGCGCAGGAGGCGCAGACCCCTTTGGCGTTGAGACCATGGACAGAAGCTACGGCGGACTTACAGACCCTATGGAGATAGCAAGAGCCAAGGCGGACGCAGGCTTTGAGCTTATGACAAAGCTGGGAATAGAGTTTTTCTGCTTCCATGATGTGGACATTGCTCCCGAGGGCAAGACCTTTGCCGAAAGCAAAAAGAATCTTCTTGAAATGGTGGAGTATATAAAGGGCAAAATGGCTGAAACAGGCATAAAGCTCCTTTGGGGTACTGCCAACAATTTTGGCAATCCACGTTTTATGCACGGCGCAGCCACCTCATGTAATGCCGATACATTTGCATACTCAGCCGCTAAGATAAAGAACGCTCTTGACGCAACTATGGAGCTTGGCGGTCAGGGCTATGTATTCTGGGGCGGCAGAGAGGGTTACGAGACCCTTTTGAATACGGATATGGGTCTTGAGCTTGACAATATGGCAAGGCTTATGCACATGGCTGTGGACTATGGCAGGGCAAAGGGCTTCAAGGGCGATTTCTATGTAGAGCCTAAGCCAAAAGAGCCTACAAAGCACCAGTACGACTTTGACGCCGCTACTGTAATAGGCTTTCTGAGAAGGTATGGTCTGGATAAGGATTTCAAGCTGAATATAGAGGCTAACCACGCTACTCTGGCAGGACATACCTTTGAGCATGAGCTTGCAACGGCAAGAGTAAACGGACTTTTTGGCTCAGTAGACGCAAATCAGGGCGACCCCAATCTGGGTTGGGATACGGACCAGTTCCCGTCAGATGTGCCTACGGCAACACTTGCCATGCTTGAGGTACTGAGGGCAGGCGGCTTTACAAATGGTGGACTTAACTTCGACGCCAAGGTCAGAAGAGGCTCTTTTACATTTGACGATATAGCCTACGCTTACATAGTTGGCATGGATACCTATGCTCTGGGACTTATAAAGGCAGACGAAATAATACAAGACGGTAGGATAGATAAGTTCGTAAAGGACAGATACTCCAGCTATACAAAGGGTATCGGCAAGGAGATAGTAGAGGGCAGAGCTACCCTCGAAAGCCTCGAAAAATATACCCTCGAAAATCCCGAACCTAAAATGGAAAGCGGCAGACAGGAATATCTTGAGGGCGTGTTCAACAGTATTTTGTATAAATAAAAATATAACGGGACTGTCGAAAGGCAGTCCCGTTTTGCGTGTGAATAAATATTTTATTTTACGCTGAATATTGCGGTCTTTGTGTCTGCTTCCCATGAAACAGCTACGCCTAAGGCATTTCCTAAGGCTCTGAATGGAATGAACATTCTGCTGTTTTTGATTTCAGCTTTAACGCCGTTTTCCATAACAACAGGTGTATTGTTTATATACATCAGTTCACTTCCGGCAGTAAATTTAATGCTTTTATCCTTTACTGTGACAGTTGCGGTTTTTGTTGCTGCATCCCATTTTATAGCAGAGCTGCTGTCTGCCTTTTCAACATCACCGCCGCTTATGGCTATTGCTGCGAAGCGGAGAGGAACAAGGGTAGAATTGCTCTCGGGCTGTATATATGGCGCGGCGTCTATGATATACTTCTTGTTGCCAACGTCAATTATTTTACTTCCTATAGACACTCTTACATCATTATATATAACCTTCTCCTCTGTTGTGGCTTCCGTTGTTTTTTCAGATGTTGTGGCTTCTGTTGTAGCTTCCGTTGTGGTTGCAGTCTTTCTGCGGCTTCCGCCACCGCCGCCTGAAGAACCGCCTGAAGAACCGCCTGATGCCGGTGGGTCTTCTGCTTTCTTTACTGTGTAAATAAAGCCTGCAGTATCGCTGTCTGCCATACCATCCTTAACCGCGTATGCTATTATAAATGTATCCTCAGTAAGAGTAATGGGACCCGTATACTTTATTCTGGACGGACTGTCGACAACACATGGACAGGTGCCGTCAAGAGTGTAGTATATTTCTGCTCCCTCCGTAGGTGTAGAAAGACTGAGCTTTGTGCCGTAGTCTACGGTGCTGCCGCTTGCTATGCTTGCGCTTACCTTTTCGCAGCCGGACTTTTGTGTAGCGTTTCTTAAGACATTGACTGTAACTGTCTTTGAAATCGCCGTGCCGGGTATTGTAAATTTGATTTCTGTCTGTCCTAAAAGAGAGCCGTTTACCTTAAAATCGGCAAAGCCGTTTTCATCGGCAGTAGCGGTCTTACGGTCAATGGTAGATATATCCTCGGAAAGGACATTTGCTTCTATGTTCAGACCTGCTGCGGCTTCCCTTGGCAGTATTTGCGCTTTTATATCCGCATTGTTGCCGTATCCGACATTTACACTTTCGGGAACGTTGATATATTGAGGCTTTACAACCGCCGTCTTTGTTACATCATAGTTCTTAGCTACAAGTGAATTATATCCCTCGGCGTCCTCTACCTTAACATTTACGTCGCCTGAAATATTTTCTGCGGGTGTGAATTTAAATATCGTTGCATACATTTCTGTATTTTCGGCATTATATTCTGCATTTACAGCCGATACTTCCCCGACAATCTCTTTATCGCCGACAAGCACTTTTATTTTATCGGCAGCTGATAGCTTCATATACTTTGAAAAAATCACTTCGACTTCATCATTATATACATTTACATATAAGACTTCGGGTGCCTGCTCTGAAACAAGAGCCTGATTTATATCAAGTTGAGGCGGAGGTACGGGCAGCCACTCGGAATATGCCGTATTGTAGCCGTCCTTTTCATACTTGACCTGCCAGCTTCCCTCGGGTACATCCCACATATAGCCGCCCTGCGTATCTGTAAGTAACGGATTTTCCTGTCCGTAATCCTCTGCGTTCCATAGAACGGCTGTTTGTTCGCCTGTTGGCATACCAAATTCGTCTACAACATCCTTCATATAATATATTGATGTTTTGACATTATCAAGTCTGTTTGAAGGTACTGCTTCGTATACATATCCCGAAGGGTCTATAATAGGTGTAACAGACTTAAAGGGCTTTGAGCTTTCTAACATCGGGTTCTGTGAATTGACAGTGCCGGAATTAGCAGGCTCATCTGGTTCCTCAGGCTCCTCGTCGCAATTCTCATAATCCTTTAATATGTTATTCTTTGTGTTGTTTATATACTGCATAAGATACTTGTACTTGTTTTCTATATAGTACATAGCGTCCATTTCGGAAATACTGTCAAATAATTTTTTAAGTCCTCCATCTACTATGGCTTTTTGCATGTAGTTTCCTACAGCAGCGTCAAGGGCTTCTCCTGCCAGTTGTTGTACGCTTGCGCCATTATTGCCTATATAAATTGTAGCATCCTCGGGTATATTCATTGTTGCTCTGAATATCTTATCATTTATAAAGCCCTCCAGAGATGAAACGGAATCTGTCAATGCGTCAAATGCCATTTTGCTTTTTCCTGAGAGATTTTTGCTTATCAATGAAGAAAGACTCTTGCCAAATTTAGTTGCTTTTGCAGCTACCTTAGGAGCTTTTGATAGCAGATTTATTCCTGCGCCTATTCCCTCGCCGATACAGCCTGCGATAGCCCATTTCTTTATTTGATTTGTACATTCTTTTCTGTAAGCAAGTATTTCATCTGTAATGACGTCGTATTCTCTGAGATATTTGAGCTTGTTAGCGGCAGAAAGACGCGGCTTTCCCGTGTTTTCACAGACTGCCATTATCAAATCGTAGTTCTGTGAATTCTTTTTGTGAAGCTCATCTGTGTAATCGTTTGCTTTTGCGCTGTATCTGAAATCATCTATAATGCTTGCCGCTGAAGGGCTTATAAGACCTACTGCGCCTGAGAATATATCGCCTGCCAATCCTCTCCCATAGGACTGTATGGGTGCAGCCATCAATGGAGCGGCATAATCAGGTATTATATCTTCCAAGATTGTATCCAATACCTGCATACTTTCCTCGACTGCGGAAATATTCAGATGTATTTTAAGATATACGCCCTCATCGGGTATAACATATTCATAGTATATTGCTACGCTTTCGTCATCTGTTTCGGTCAGCAGATACATTTTGCTTCCGCTGTTATTTTCAAATTCAATATAAGATTTGTTCTTCCAATCGTTTAAATTAAATTGTGATATATCTGCTGTTTCAAAATCCAATGTTCCGAAATCCGATACAACATCGTCATCGCCCCTTATGCCGAGCTTTATTGAAAAGCCATTATCGCTTGTATTCACAATATCTATAGGCTCAAGTCTCTTGTCAAGCTCATCGCTTAAGGCGTCTGTCAATTCCGAATAGTCCTCTGCAAAATTGTCGATGGTCTTACTGTCAAACATATCGACAATTTCGTCTTTACTATTTATTTCGTATGCGGCAGAGACAGAAACGGGCATATTGCCGCTGTTGCCGTAATCATAGCTGCACAGCCAGAAATCGTTTCTCTCGTTGTAAACACAAGGTATATAAGTTTTTTCTCCGCTTTTGTCAACAGTGACAACATATACCTTATTAAACATATCCGGTGCGGCATTACGGAACTCTACCTTATATGTAACACCGTAATAATATGTCGTATAGCTTTCTACTTTTGTTGATTTATTATTAAAGTCAAGGACCTTTACATTGCCGCCTGAAATTATTGTTATTTTATCAAGCATCGGAGCAGTAGGGTCATATACCACTTCGGCGGTTTTTGTTGTAAATGTTCCGAATTGATTTGTTGATATACCATATATTCTGTGCTTCTGATATACATAGCTTTCGCCCAAATCTACTTCTGCCGTATAGTTGCCTGCATAATTTACATTAGTTTTCTGCGCTTCTTTTTCGTCAACGTATATTGTTATATCGCTGTCGGGATAAGATGAGCCGCTGACTAAAATTTTTGTTTTGCCTGTTCTTTCGGGAGCTTCAATATCCATAAGGTCTGCTGTAGCTGAACAGCTGCCTATAGGCTGAAGAATATCGCGACCTGATGAGTTCAGACCAATATATCCCTCTATACTGAAATCACCGCTTGCGTTGCACATAACACAGAATCTGATCAGGCCTTCGGTTTTGTCTGTAAATACGGTAAGAGTTTTACCATTATAGCTGTATTTTGCGTCTGCTCCTCTTACTATAAGGCTTTTTTCAACAAAGCTGACATTTTCGGGCAGCTCAATCGTTATATTCTTGACGCTGCCGTCAAAATCGTCCTTAAGTTTGTATTTTGCTGTGACTTGAAGAAGAAAGCCTATCGTAGTTTTATTCTTGCTCAAATAAACAGAAGTATTCTCGGTATCCGTATAGAAGAGCTTGGTTTCATCCAGTAAAGGAACATTTACATTTCCGAGATTGGTAATTGCTCCTGCTTTTATTGTAAGAGGCTTTGCAATATAGTCTGTTTTTTCTTTTAACCCCATATCATCGAGAGCCGATATATTGTTTATATTTGATAGCAGCGTTGTTTTTTCCATAATAACAGCCGTATAATTTCCTGCGGCAATATTATCGGATGTAAGGGCTGCGCCGTCGAAAACGGTCTTCCATACAAAATTTCCCTTTTCATCAAACAAAAGTACGAGCTTTTCGTCCTCAGTCAGGGTATTCGCTGTAAAATAGCCGTTTTCAACAAGCCTTATATCGGCAAGTCCGTTTTTAGCGTCGTCAAGTATAACTGACGCAGCTTCACCTGCGTATTTGCCGCTCTTGTCATTGACGGATATAGTTATGGTATCGTTTGGTCCTGCATCATTATCGCCTAATATTATATAGGGATATTGATATGTAAAATCGGAAACAGCCTTGTTCTGCGTTTTGTTGAACAGTGTAAAATCAAGCTCGGATATATCCGCATACGCCTGCGCTGTGCTGCTTGCATCATCTGTCGCCTTTACAGCCGTTACCTCCAGTGTGATTTTGTTTGCAGGCAGTTTTTTCATTATAATATTAGCTTCGTCATAGCTATCCTTTATATTGTTTTCGGAAATAAGGGTATATATGAAGTCGTAATACATATCCTTTTTAACTGTTAATTTAGTATCCGTATTGAGTATATTAGCTGAAAAGCTGCCGTCGGATAATGTCTTTACGATATCCTTTTTTGAATATCCGTTTGCGCTCTGAAGTATCTCTACCTCTGCATCGGCGATTGGCGTTCCCGATTCATCCAAAGCCTTTCCGGATATATTTACATGAGGTATTTCTTTAAGCGTATATGAAAGAGCGCTGACATCGCCTGCTGCTTTCTGCCTTTCGGGAGAATAATACACAAGACCGACATCTTCGTTTAAATATATGTCATAATATATATTGTCGGATTCATCATATCTTATCTTGCTGCCTGAGCCTATGTATTTACTGCCGTCAAACCAATTTACAACTACGTTGTCAACGGCTTTTCCTGAATTGTCCGTTACATTAAGGGAGTACAATACCTGTTTATCGGACGGCTTATTATCCAATATATGATAATACTCGGGCCAATAATCAATACTCTTTAAATATTTCTCCATAGGAGAATCTTTATATACATTTATCATACCTACATTGGGATAGTAATAATATGTATGAAAGTCTTCCGCCTGACCTTCCGGCATTGGACCAGCAAGTGTAATAGCCAGCTCTCCGAACGCACTAGTATCCATATTTTCAAGGGTAGAAGGAAGTGTTATTTCCTTTATAGGACAGTCTTCAAAGGCGCGTAACTCTATATCAGTAAGACCCTCGTGCAAATAGACCCATTCAAGAGATGAACACTCTCTAAATGCGGAGTATTCTATTACCTTTACTCCCTGTGGTATTTCTATATCGGTAAGACTTGTACAACCCTCAAAGGCGTAGCTTGGTATTCTATCCAATGCGTAAGGAAGAACAACTCCTGTAAGCTCGCGCTTGTTTTGAAAAGCATTGCCTATATTTTTTACCGCTATTCCGGCAATCTCATCGGGTATAGCTGCGTATGTTATTGAATCATCCGCTTTATATATTGTAGCAGTCGTCGTATCAAAATAAATATATCCATCTGTTACGGGATAAACGACCGATGAGCCTGAAGTTATTGAATCAGTATCAGTGGGCAGAAATTCCGTTGTAGGCTCCATATCCTCTTCTCCGGAGGATATATCAAAATCCCCTTCGCTTATTTCGATAAGCCCCTCATTGTCGAAATTATTAATGTTGCTGCTATATGCGGTCGTTGGCATAACACAACTCAGCATAGTGATAGTAAGCATAAAAGAAATCAATCGTTTGTTCATATAACCACCTCATTTTCTTTGTAATATTGATTTCAATCGAAGTTTTTTGTTTTACCCTCCTTTTTTAGACTTCAAAAATATAACCTTGGGACAGTCGATTTTGTTAAGAATAACTTGGTAAAATTATACTATAATTTGGCTTTTAAGTCAACGTTTTTAGGTAAATTTTACATAATTTTAGGAAATCCTTTGTTATTTTTAACCCGTCCCAAAGTATACTTTATGACTGAATAAAAATAATAAAGTTTTGTCAGAAATTGTATAAAACTTGCTCAAAAATGTTGACTTTAAAATCAAAATATAGTATAATTTTGACAATAAAATACAAAACAAAAACGACCGTCATAAAGTATACTTTGCGACGGTCATAATTATTCCGTAAGCATTTTATCCCATTCAATTTTCATTCTTCTGTATGTTCTTTCGCTTACGCCCATTATGGCGATGGCGTCCTTAGTCATCAATTCGCCCTTTTTTACTCTTTTGTATATATGTATGTAGTCGGCAGGGTCGTACTGTCTTTTTCTGCCGAATTTCACGCCCTTTGCTTTTGCGGCGGCTATACCCTCAGCTTGTCTTTGTCTTATGTTTGTTCTCTCCGTTTCCGAAACAAATGAAAGCACCTGCAGTACAAGGTCTGCCACAAATGTTCCCATAAGGTCTTTATTTCTTGTAGTATCCAGAAGGGGCATATCTATAACTATAATATCAGCCTTCTTTTCCTGTGTTATTTTTCGCCATTGTTCTATTATTTCTCTGTAATTTCTCCCCAGTCTGTCTATGCTTTTTATTATTATGACATCGTCTTTTTTTATTTTTCTGACCAGTCTTTTGTAATTTTTTCTTTCAAAGTCCTTTCCGCTTTGCTTATCCATATAAATATTTTTGGACTGTATATCATAGTCCTTCATGGCTATAAGCTGTCTGTCCTCGTTTTGCTCCCGTGTGGAAACTCTTACATAACCGTATTTCATATTTTCGCCTCCCATTTCTTTATATCATACAGAATATGACAAATGACGACAAAAAATAAAGGAAGACCAAAGAGAATAGCGGAATATAATTTATGGGTTTACAAGAATACTGCTTTCGGTAATATATGATTTTCTCAACGGTCTTTTTATTACATTTATGTTACCGTTTTTGTTAAAAGTTGTTGTTTTGCTTAAAATATGTTATAATCAAATGATAAAATCAACAATGGGAGAGTTTTACAAATGGCAAACAAGGCCGCAAACAGCAGCAAAAAGAACAACGCTAAAAACGCTAAAAACAATAAAAATAACGGTAATGCAAAAAAAGCTCAGAGCAAGTCTAAGGAAACGAGTGCCAAGAAGCTGACTAAGGCAGAGCTGCAGGCTATTGAGGAGAGAAGAAAGCTGGTACAGGGCGAAGTGGCTTCGATACTGTGTATTGGTCTTTCCCTCCTTATGATAGTGTGTCTGTTCCTCCAAGGCGGCGCAGGAATAATGGGCAAATATGCCGCCCCCTTGCTTTTGCACCTTTTCGGCATAGGCGCAGTTGTGCTGCCCGTAGTGCTTCTGGTATTCAGCGTTCAGACATTATTTGACAAGAAAAGAACATACTATAAGTATAAGCTGTTCCTTTTCTTAGGCTTTTTTATTGCCTTTATAAGTCTTATGCACATAATGACCTGCAGTCACAGATTCACGGATTTGAGCTTCCCCGAATATGTTTCCGAGTATTTCTTTAAGGGCAGTCTTAAAAACGGCGGACTTATAGGCTCTCTTTTCGGCGGAGTGCTTTATCAGTTCCTGGGAAAGATAGGCTCTTATATAATACTTTTCGTTTTGTCGCTTTCGCTGCTTGTAATGGCTACGGGCAAGACCGTATCGGACATACTCAGATATATAAGCGACGCCATAAACGGTGTGCGTTATGATATAGAGGAATACAGAAACACACATTTTTACAGAGATGAGGACTATTATGACGAGGACGATGAGTATTACGACGAATATGACGAGGAATACGAGCCGGAACAGCTGCAGCTGCCCGTAGAAAAGCTGACCAAAAAACAGAAAAAGAACAGGAATAAGAACAGAAATGACAAAAAGCCCGAAAGACAAAGGGTAATAGCCTTTAATCTTACCGACGAGGAGGAAAGCTATGACGAAAGCGTGGATATTGCCCAAGATGTTGTAAACAGCGCCAAAAACAGATATAAGAACAATGACGACGGCGAAACCATAATGCCCGACCTTTCGGATATAATAGACAGAGTAGAAAGCAGCAGAAGGGCAGAGGAGAGAACCGTTACAATAAATATAGACAATGAAGAGGAATATACCGAGGATATTCCTGTTGAGCCAAAGCCGAATGAAGCTGTGGAAGAGGATACTCCGCCTTGGGAGGAAAAGAAGGAGGATAATGTTATTGTGCTTGAAAGCAAGACGCAAAAACAGTCTTCTCCCGAAAGCAAAGCATCCTTGCCCGACGAGGACGAGCCGGAAATAATAGAGGCTGAGAAAACAAAGGAAATAAGAAAGCTGGATACTAATTCCGGCAGGACGCCCTATAAATTCCCAAGCACCTCCATACTTGCAAGGAATCCCAAAAAGGGCGGCGGCAGCACCAGAGATGAAATGCTTGCCAAGTCCAAGAAGCTGGAGGAAACCCTTTCCGTATTCGGCGTAGACGCCAAGGTCGTGAACATAAGCAGAGGTCCTGCCGTTACACGCTATGAGCTTATACCGCCAAAGGGTATTACGGTCAACAAGATAACGAAGCTGGATAAGGATATAGAGCTTGCTCTTGCGGCAAAGAGCGTAAGAATAGAAGCTCCTATACCAGGTACAAGCAAAATAGGTATAGAGCTTGGTAACGAGTCCGTATCCCCCGTGTATTTCAGCGAGGTGCTGCTTACAGACAGATTCAGAGATTTCAAAAGCAAGCTGGCGTTCGGTATAGGCAAGGATATAACGGGTACTGTTATTGTGGCGGATATTGCCGATATGACACATTTGCTTATAGCAGGCGCAACAGGCGCAGGTAAGTCCGTGTGTATCAACACTCTTATAACCTCTATACTCTATAAGGCGACGCCGGAGGAAGTAAAGCTCATAATGATAGACCCAAAGAAGGTAGAGCTTAATGTATATAACGGCATACCGCATCTTCTTATACCTGTTGTAAGCGATGTGCAGAAGGCCAACGGCGCTCTTAACTGGGCTATAAGAGAAATGATGAGGCGTTATGACCTTCTGGAGCTTAAAAATGTCAGAAATATAGTCGGCTACAACAAGGTGGTGGAGGAAAGCGACAGACTTCCCTACATAGTTATTATAATAGACGAGCTTGCAGACCTTATGATGACCGTAGGCAAGGAGGTCGAGGCTTCTATCGTCAGACTTACACAGCTGGCAAGAGCGGCAGGCATACACCTTGTAATAGCAACTCAAAGACCAGATTCTAACGTAGTTACAGGACTTATAAAGGCAAATGTGCCCTCACGAATAGCATTTAAGGTATCCGACGGTGTGAACTCCAAGATAATATTGGATTCCACAGGCGCTGAGAAGCTGCTGGGCAAGGGCGATATGCTCCTTAAGACAAGAGCCTTTGACGACAAGCCTCTCAGAATACAGGGCGCATTTGTTACCGATGAAGAGGTAGAAAAAATAGTCGAGTCCATAAAGACTGACGAGAACCATTACGACCAGTCCATAATAGACGAAATAGAGCGTTCAGTTGCCGAGGCGACGACTCCCGAAAATCAGTCCGCTTCTTCTTCAAACGACGACAGCGACAGCATAATAGACGATGTTATAAAGTTCGTTGTATTCAAGAAAAGAGCCTCTATAAGCGCAGTTCAGAGAAAATTCGGCATAGGCTACAATAAGGCTGCCAGAATAATAGACGAGCTGGAGGAAAGAGGTATAGTAGGTCCTGACCTTGGCGGCACAAAGGGCAGGGAGGTATATATGGATAAGTACGAATGGGAGGAAAGACAGAGAAGATATGAGGAATAATATATAAAAAATCTCTGTTTTACTTGAAAAATGTTATAAAAGAGTATAATATGTATATATATTTTTACAGTAATGGAGGATGATATATTATGAAAACCGATATTCAGATAGCGCAGGAATGTAAAATGGAGCCTATTACAAAGGTTGCCGAGAGCTTTGGCATAGATACCGAGGATTTGGAGCTTTACGGCAAGTACAAGGCAAAGCTCTCCGACAATGCTCTTAAGGAGGGTAAAAAGGGCAAGCTGGTGCTTGTTACAGCTATCAATCCCACTCCTGCAGGCGAGGGCAAGACTACCGTTACAATAGGTCTTTCACAGGCGCTCAATAAAATAGGCGTCAAGTCTCTTGTGGCTCTGAGAGAGCCTTCTCTTGGTCCTTGTATGGGAATAAAGGGCGGCGCAGCAGGCGGCGGATATTCACAGGTAGTACCGATGGAGGATATCAATCTTCATTTCACAGGTGATATTCATGC
The DNA here is from genome assembly GCA_947628755.1 of uncultured Clostridia bacterium. GTDB lineage: Bacteria > Bacillota > Clostridia > Lachnospirales > CAG-274 > CANPXH01. The sequence continues at coordinate 72,720 of CANRBC010000013.1, forward strand.
CATGACTACTGCAAACAATCTTCTTTCATCTGTAATAGACAATCATATACATCAGGGCAACGCTCTTGATATAGATACCAACAACATTGTGTGGAAAAGGACTGTTGACCTTAACGACAGAGTGCTTAGAAATGTTGTTGTAGGTATAGGCGGCAAGATAAACGGCATTACAAGAGAGGACGGCTTTATGATAACAGTTGCCTCCGAGATAATGGCTATCGTATGCCTTGCGGAGAACATAAGCGACCTTAAGGATAAATTAAGCAAGATAGTTGTGGCGTACACAAGAGACGGAAAGCCCGTAACTCCCAAGGATTTGAATGTGGTAGGCGCTATGGCGGCTCTTCTTAAGGACGCTATCAAGCCCAATCTTGTGCAGACCCTTGAGCATACTCCCGCTATTATTCACGGCGGGCCTTTTGCCAATATAGCCCATGGCTGCAATTCCGTAAAGGCTACGAAAATGGCTATGGGCATAGCCGATGTTACGGTAACGGAGGCAGGCTTCGGCGCTGATTTAGGCGCTGAAAAGTTCTTCGATATAAAGTGCAGAAAGGCAAATCTTAAGCCCGACGCAGTTGTGCTTGTGGCTACGGTAAGAGCCTTGAAGTACAACGGAGGCGTACCTAAGACCGAATTGAACAATGAAAATGTAGAGGCTGTCAAGAAGGGCTTTGTGAATTTACAAAAGCATATAGAAAATCTCCATAAATACGGCGTGCCCGTAGTTGTTACGCTTAACAATTTCATTACGGACAGCGCTGCCGAGGTAGATTATATCAAGACCCAATGCGAGGCTATGGGTGCTGACTTCGCTATTGCCAAGGTATGGGAAAAGGGCGGCGAAGGCGGTATAGACCTTGCCAACAAGGTAATGGAGGTTCTCAATACAAAGGAATCTCATTTCAAGCCTCTGTATGACGAAAATGACACTATTGTAAACAAGATAAATACAGTTGCAAAGGAAATATACGGCGCTGCCGAGGTAGTTATAGATTCTAAGGCTAAAAAGGAAATAGAAAGAATAGAAGCCTTGGGTATGGATAAACTACCTGTATGTATAGCAAAAACACAATATTCGCTTAGCGACAATCCTGCTCTTCTGGGCAGACCCGAGGGCTTTACCCTTACGGTAAGAGAAATACGCTTAAGCGCAGGCGCAGGCTTTATTGTAGCCATTACGGGCAATATAATGGTAATGCCAGGACTTCCAAAAGTGCCTGCCGCAGAAAATATAGATGTTGACGACAACGGAAATATAACCGGCTTATTCTAAAAAATGAGGTGTGTGTAATGAAATATTTTAAATTAACTGCCGTTATGTTAATATTGCTTATTGCCGTTTCAGGCTGTTCAAAAGGCTCAGATACCGCTTCTGCGGAGTTTGGCAATACAGACGGTAATATTACAAATCTGGGAAGCGCCTGTGAAAAGGACGGAAGTCTGTATTATCAGGATTCCAATGATTATTCCGTTTATAAGGAAACGGAAGGCGGCGAGCCTGTAAAGCTGAATTCAGACCCCAGCTATTTTATAAACGTAATAGGGGACTATGTATACTATGTAAATGAAAACGACAGCTTTAAGGTATACAGAATGAAGACCGACGGCAGCGAAAATGAAAAAATCATTGACTACACAGCCTATTATATGACGGTTTACAAGGACAGCATTTATTTTGTAAATTACAGCGACAGCCAGACTATATATAAGGCTGCGCTTGACGGCAGTAATTGCCATAAAATAGTGAACAGTATATGCTACTATCCCGTAGTGGCAGAAGATAAGCTCTACTATATAGACTATGCCGATAACAACAGCATTGTGGAAACCGACCTTGAGGGAGAGGGCAAGCGCACTGTCGACGATAAGTATTATGCCGCATATCTCAACTATGACGACGGCGCTCTTTATTACACAAACGCTATTGCTCAGAACCATAAGGACGGCGACGACTTCCTCTACAAGACGGATATATCCTCCGGCAAGACCGATGTTGTGGTAAACGTGCCCTGCGCAGATGTAAATATTGCAGACGGTAAGATATATTACAAAAATTTAAAGGATTCTAAAATGTACTGCTGCAATATCAACGGCAAGGACACAAAGGAAATATCCGACGAGGACGGAGTATATATAAATATAGCGGGCAACAAGGTGTTTTATCTTATAAAGGACGAGGAAGGCAATCTGATTGTCAAAAACAAGGATTTGTAAGAGGTGTATATTATGGCGAATATAATAGACGGAAAACGCATTTCAGCGGAAATAAAGGACGAGGTAAAGGTAAAAGCTGATGAGCTTAAGGCAAAGGGCATAGAGCCGTGCCTTGCTGTGGTGCTTGTGGGAGAAGACCCTGCAAGTCAGGTATATGTAAGGAATAAGAAAAAAGCCTGTGAGTATTGCGGAATAAAGTCGCTGAGCTATGAGCTGAGCGCAGATACCACAGAGGACGAGCTTTTAAGCCTTATTGACAAGCTCAATGCAGACAAGAGCTGCAACGGCATACTTGTGCAGCTGCCCTTGCCAAAGCATATAGACGAGAATAAAATACTTCTGAGAATACTCCCCGAAAAGGATGTAGACGGTTTTCATCCTTATAATGTAGGACTTCTTAGTATAGGCAAGGCAGACCTTAAGGCGTGTACTCCCGCAGGCTGCATAGAGCTTATTAAAAGAAGCGGTGTGGATATAACGGGCAAGAGATGTGTAGTAGTGGGCAGAAGCAATATCGTAGGCAAGCCTGTGGGTATGCTCCTGCTTGCGGAAAACGGTACTGTTACAACCTGCCATTCCAAAACAAAGAATATAGCCGAGGTCTGCCGCCAGGCTGAAATACTTGTAGCTGCCGTAGGCATACCGAGGTTTATTAAGGGAGATATGGTAAGCCAGGGCGCGACCGTAATAGATGTAGGCGTAAACCGCCTTGAAAACGGCAAGCTCTGCGGCGACGTGGACTTTGAGGAGGTATCGCCGAAGGCGGCGTACATAACTCCCGTTCCGGGCGGCGTAGGTCCTATGACAATAGCTATGCTTATGAAAAATTGTATCACGGCGTGCAGGAAACAGAATAATTTGTAATATTATACACTGTTTACAGTGAAATTACGGGAGAATAATATGAACAGACTACTTGCGAGGGAGCTTATAGCTTCATTTCTGAAAGAGGATATAGGTACGGGAGATTTGTCCACAGAGCTTATTTTTGGCAGCAGGCTGAGAGGAAAGGGCGTATTTCTGGCTAAAGACGACGGTATAGTATGCGGTACTGAGGTAATAGATATAGCCTATTCCCTTTTTCCCGCAGATTATAGTATAACCTTGCTTAAAAAGGACGGAGAAGCCGTTAAAAAGGGCGAGAATATTGCCGTAGTAGAGGGCAATGTTCAGACTCTCCTTTCAGCGGAAAGAGTTGTGCTTAATCTTATGCAGCTTATGAGCGGTATTGCTACCGCAGGCAGGAAGCTGGTGGAAGCTCTTGATGACGATACTATAAAAATAGTGGATACCAGAAAGACACATCCGGGCTTAAGGCTTTTTGAAAAATATGCCGTGACACAGGGCGGCTGCTTCAATCACAGATTTGCCCTCTATGACGGTGTAATGCTTAAGGACAATCATATTGCCTTTGCAGGAGGTATTACAAATGCCGTTGCCATGGTCAAATCGGGACTTGGGCATACGGTAAAGATAGAGGTCGAAACAGAGACTGCGGAACAGGTAAAGGAAGCCGTTGAGGCAGGCGCAGATATTATAATGTTTGACAACTTTAAACCCGAGGAAATAAAGGAGCTTGTTTCTCTTGTGCCAAAGAATATTATCACAGAGGCTTCGGGAGGAATAGGTCTTCACAACATAGCCGATTTCAGAGGCTGCGGCGTAAACGTTATTTCCGTAGGTTCAATCACAAATGGAGCGAAACCTCTTGACATCAGCTTCAACAGTACGGAGGGCATAAAGAAATGACGGATTTGGACAGAATATTTGAAATAAAAAAGGAAATGGGCGAGGAGCTTTTAATACTCGCTCATCACTATCAGAGCGACGATATTATAAAAACTGCCGATTTTGTAGGGGATTCCCTTAAGCTGGCTCAGTACGCCCAACAGAACAAAAGTGCAAAGTACATAGTATTCTGCGGCGTCTACTTTATGTCCGAAACCGCCGATATACTTACCGAGGACTGGCAGAAAGTGCTTCAGCCTGCAATAACGGCAGGCTGCCCTATGGCGGATATGGCGGATAAGGAGCAGGCAGAAAAAGCGTGGGAAGTTATTACGGAGGAACTGGGCTGTGATATAGTGCCTATTACATACGTAAATTCAAAGGCGGAGATAAAGGCATTCTGCGGCAGACACGGCGGTACTACCGTTACATCGGGAAACGCCGTAAAGGTTGTGGACTGGGGTATTAAGCAGAACAAGGTAATACTTTTCCTCCCCGACAGGAATCTGGGCAGAAATACTGCCTACGATTTGGGTATTCCTCTTGAAAATATGGCGGAATACGATCCTAAGACGGAGAGCCTTGAGTACAGCTGCGGTAAGGATGATGTCAAAATAGTGCTTTGGAAAGGCTATTGTCATGTACATCACAAGATAACCGTAAAGCACATAGAGGACGCAAGAAGAATACATCCCGACGCCCAGGTAATAGTCCACCCCGAATGTCAGTTTGAGATAGCTCAAGCGGCAGACGGAAAAGGCTCTACCGAATATCTCATAAATCAGGTAAAGAACGGAGAAAAGGGCAGCAAGTGGATAATAGGCACGGAGCATAACCTTGTAAAGCGCCTTAAGGATACGTATACCGACAAGGAGATATATATACTGGATACATCAAGCGTATGTACCAACATGAACAGGACAAACCCTCAAAATCTCCTTGAAACACTTGAGGATATACAAAAGGGCAATTTTGAAAAGCAGGTAAAGGTGGACAAGGCTGTTGCCGAGGACGCTCTTAAATCCCTTGAAACAATGCTTTCTCTTGTATAAGGAGGCTCACTGTATGAAATTAGGCTTTATAGGCGCAGGCAATATGGGCGGCGCAATAATAAAGGGACTTATAAAAAGCGGCAGCATAGCCGCAAAGGATATAAATGTAACGGAAAAAAACAAGGAAATACTCAATACGCTTGAAAAAGAACAGGGCATTGTACCATGCAGCGGCTATGAGGAGCTTATCGATAAAAGCGACGTGGTATTTATGGCGGTAAAGCCTGTGGTATTCCCGTCGGTAATTGCTGATATAAAGGGCTATATAAAAGAAAAAAAGCCTTTGCTTATTTCAATGGCGGCAGGCATTTCCACAGAGAGTATCGACAGTATGCTGGGCTTTGAAACGCCTGTGGTAAGAATTATGCCAAATATAAATGCAGAGATACTTATGTCTGCTACTGCCCTTTGTAAAAATAATGTGGCAGGCGACAGGGATATTGATACAGCCGAGAATATATTAAGCGCAATAGGTATGACGGCGAGGATAGACGAAAATCTTTTTGCGGTATTTTCCGCCATAGCAGGCTGTTCTCCCGCCTATGTATATCTTTTTATAGACTCTCTGGCAAAGGGCGCTCAGAAGATGGGTATGAACAAAAAGCAGGCTCTTGAAATCGCTGCGGCAGCCGTTTCGGGAAGCGCAGCTATGTTTTCCCGCTCTGACGCGCACCCGTGGGAGCTTATAGACAAGGTATGCTCACCGGGTGGTACTACCATAGAGGGTGTGTGTACTCTTGAGGAATACAAATTCCAGTCAGCTATTGTAAAGGCTGTTGAAAATTCTGTGCTTAAGGATAGAGCCCTTAACAAGAAATAAGTCATATTTGCGATAAAAATTTATGTAAAATACTTGAAATTTTTATTGACTTTTCCTCCTAATTGTGGTAATCTAATGTGTAGGTTTTCAGTAAAAAACCAAAGAAAAATTTAATATTTTTACAGGAGGAACTCTAAAAAAATGAAACAAGGAACAGTTAAATGGTTTAATGCCGAAAAGGGCTTCGGATTTATCTCTGTTGAGGACGGTAATGATGTATTTGTTCACTTTTCAGCTATTCAGTCAGACGGCTATAAGACCTTAGAGGAAGGTCAGAAGGTTGAGTTTGAGGTTGTTGAAGGAGCAAAAGGCCCGCAGGCAGCTAATGTTGTTCGCTTATAATCAGTAATTGTGTATTGACATTAACATATATTTTAACCAAATCGTTTATGGGCGTATGCCTATATTCTTGATTAAAGATTTTGCTTTTGTTTAATAGTAATTAAGGTTATAATAAAAAGGAAGCCTTTGGAGGGCTTCTTTTTTATTTATTCTTGCTGTACATATAGTTAAGTCTTGCGGCATGATTCTGCTCATCTGTTATTATTTCCTGCAAATAATTCTTAAACATAGGGTCTTCAAGAGCAAAGAGTATCGGTCTGTAAGCTTCTACGTTTTCAAGCTCTTTATCTATGGAAGCCGCAATACGGCTCAGCACATTTTCGCCCTTGGGAACTTCCTTTTTATCTCCCTCTTCAAAATCCTTTCCCGCCATAGCCTTATACATTTCCATAAGCATATTATAGTGCTTTTTCTCATCAAGACTCATTTGTCTTAGCCTTTCCCTGTCGTCAATATCGCTTACATCAGAAGCGAGCTGCACATAATACTCCACCGTCATTGCCTCGCTGTTAATGGCGTCCTTAAGAAGCTCTGTAATATATTTATTCGGATACATATAATCACTCCCAACATATATTTATTTATATGCGTATATACACAAAATTGTGCAAAATTTATTTTTTGTATTTATTTGTCGCATAACCCAAAAATTTAGCACTAATATTATTTGGTAAAAATTGGTAATTATGGTATAATGTAAATTATCCGAAGCTGCAAACAGAGCTTGCTCGGATTTGCAGCGAGGATAATTTAGCGATATGTTTTTGCGGTTTGCGAGCGA
>CANRBC010000014.1 GCA_947628755.1 uncultured Clostridia bacterium
GCGCTTGTCACCGCAAGCCCTGAGTTCTTCAAGAGCCGGAAGCGCGGCGAGGTCAGGGAGTATTTTGAACACGCGCTTCGATTCATTGAGAAGCATCAGCCAAAAGAGACGATCATATCAGCCGTGGTGCATATGGACGAGAAAACGCCCCATATGCACCTTTCTTTTGTCCCGCTAACGGAGGATAAGCGGCTTTCCGCGAAGGAGATTATCGGGAACAAGAAAAGGCTGACATGGTGGCAGGACGAGTTCTGGAAACACATGGTCAAGAAGTACCCGGAGTTGGAGCGCGGCGAAAGTGCCAGCGAGACGGGACGGGATCATATTCCGCCGAGGATATACAAGGAGGCTGTCCATTTAAGCCGAATGAAAGAACAAATCATGGCGCTGATGGCAGACACGAATCTTCTTAACAAGAAAGCAAAGTCAGAGGAAATGGAAACCCTGTTGGATAAGTATATCCCTGCTGCGGAGGCTATGCGTACAAAGCTGAGAAAATACGACAGGGCTTATAAAGAGCTTTCGGATGAAAATGCCGCATTAGCTGCGGAGCTGCAAACCGTCAAAAATGCTGGTAAGGAGAAAATCTCCGACAAATTGAAATACGGAAAAATGGAGCAGGAGCTTCGGGAGCTTCATGCGCTTGTGGATCACATTCCGCCCGAACTTTTAGATGCTTACAGGAGACGGTCTGTTGGATTGCAGAAGTCTCGCTGAGGAAGTGCCTATGAATAAGGAGCTGATGAATGATGAAAACTTCATCAGGTGTTCTACGATGATCGCTGAACTTCTTATGAAGTACAAGAATAAAGAATATGAGGAGAGCGAGGAGTCCAAAGCGGACTCCTCGCCTTATTTTTTTACCCTTATGGGGTTGATTTCTGCTGTGTCATCATTTATAATAGTGATATATAGATGTCTACTACTGACAAAATGGATTTTTGCGGTGTGGTTATCAAATCTGGAAGGAGGCCCTTACAATGGATAATGCTTACATCTACACTCGCGTTTCAACGCTTATCCAAGTTGATGGTTTTTCTCTTGATGCCCAAGAGGAAGAAATCAGAGAATTTGCCAAAAGGCATGAGATCAATATTGTCGGCAAATATTCCGATGAGGGAAAATCCGGCAAGAACGCAGAGCATAGGCCAGCCTTTAATCAGATGATGGACGACATCCGAAGCAAAAAGGATAATATCAGATATGTTCTGGTGTTCAAGCTGTCGAGATTTGCGAGAAATACAAGCGATACCGCAAAATATCTTCAAGAGCTGGCAAGTTTTGGTATTGGCCTTTTAGGAGTAAAAGACGGCATTGATACTTCAACGGCTACCGGCAAAATGATTGCGAACATCATGGGCGCGGTTGCCGAAGTGGAGCTGGAGAATATTCATGAACAGACGCTTGCGGGACGGCAGCAAAAGGCAAGGAGCGGCCTTTGGAACGGCGCACAGGCTCCCTTTGGGTATGCCATTGATAATAAATCGCTGGTGGTATGCCCGGAAGAAGCAGAGATAGTAAAGGAAATATTCCGCTTATATACCGAGGAAGGGCAGACAATCCGTTATATCACTAAGAAGCTGAATGATGAAGGCATGAAGCGTGAGCAGCGGGGCAATACCCGGTTTTCCGTTTTTACCGAAAGGACCGTGCGGTCGATTCTGAAAAACCCTATCTATGAAGGCAAGATAGCCTATGGCAGACGGCATACGGTCAAGGTCGAGGGGACAAATAATGAAACCAAAGTGGTGAAGCAGAAAGACGAGAGCAAAATTATTCTCGTCGAGGGCGTCCATGAGGCAATTATTTCACCTGAAATGTTTGAAAAAGCTGGAGCAAAACTGAGCGAGAACATTCGCCACAGAAAAACAAGGAGTGACAGCACCACGGTTTATCCTTTGACGGGACTAATCAAATGCCCAGACTGCGGTAAAAACATTTTTGGATATACAGCGCCCCCAAGACCGAGGAAGAATGGCAAAGAAGGGTTTTATCCGCGCTATATTTCTTATCGCTGCATATCCGGGAGAGAGCGAAATGGTGTCTCTTGTTCTCTGGCCAATAAGTATTACAGCGGTACGAAGCTGGAAAAGGAAGTCAGAGATGTTATCGCGTCTATGGTTACAATCCCTGAGTTTGTTGAGCTTGTTTCCAAGAAAGTGGATTGTGCAACGGATTTGAAAGCGCTGAAAAAGAAGCGGGATGCCGTTATATCTGAACAGAGCAAGTATAGCGGTAATCTGATTTCTACTGAAAAAAGGCTTACAGAATTGGACGCCAGCGATAAGCATTATGAAAAACGAGTTGACAGCCTGAACCGTATTTTGGATGACCTTTATGAGAAGATCGACGAAGCTCAAAGCAGGCTTGATGAAATAAATAAAGAAATCTCCATGGCTGAAAAGTCGGCTATGACGAAGCAATCCATTTTTGAAATGCTGGACGGATTCAGTAAATATTATGATATAATGACGCCGGAGGATAAAAAAGCTCTTTTACAGGCTATGATTTCCTATATCGAGCTATATAGAGAGAAACGTGCTGACGGGCATTTTGTGAAATCCATCCACTTTACTTTCCCTGTGACCTATGACGGAGAAAGTGGCGCACTTTTTGTTAGAACTAATGAACAACAAGTTGAAACAGTGTGTTTGCTGACAAGACAAAATCATTAAAACCTTATTAATAAAGGGTTGTCACAATAAAAACAGCATTTGTGACAACCCCTTTGTCTTATTTCAAATTTTTATTAAAGAAATCTTCTATCTTATCAAAAGGTATTTTAGATACATCATCATACAAATCAATATGCATTGCGCCGGGAACTACATATAATTCTTTAGGCTCAGCTGCTTTTTCGTAAATTTCTTCGCTTATGGAGCGAGAATGTGCTATATCACCCGTTATCATAAGTACAGGACGAGGCGAAATGCTGTCTATGTGGTCGAGCAGCGAATAGTTAGAAAATGACTGCATACTTGAGTTTGTAAAACTGCCGCCTGCATTTGGGTGCCAGCCGCGTTTAAGTCCATAGAATGTCCACCATTCAACATCAACGCCTGTCAGGTTATCCGGTAATTCATCAAGAGGAGCATTTTCGGGATATGTACGCTTATAGGCAGGTTCTCCCGTTTCAAAGTCGCTCCAGCGTTGTTCGGATATGCCCTTCAGCATATTGTTTCTTGTTTCGTTATCCATGGAATTGCCCATTCCGCTTATATCATACATTGCCGATGTTACTACAGCTTTTATTCTTGTATCCTCTGCTGCTGCAGAAAGAGCAAAACCGCCGCTTCCGCATATACCCAGCGCTCCTATTTTTTCTCTGTCAACATAATCCAATGAACCTAGAAAATCCACTCCTGCGCTGAAATCCTCCGTAAATATTTCGGGTGATGAAAGATGACGGGGTTCACCGCCGCTTTCTCCGTTGTACGAGGGGTCAAATGCTAGCGCGACAAATCCTCTCTGTGCAAGCTGATTAGCATAGACACCGGGTCCCTGCTCTTTTACACCACCGTATGGAGGTCCTATAACTATTGCGGGGTACTTGACATTTTTTATCCATATTTTGGGGAGTATACAAATCTCCTGCCAATTCAATGCCGTAACGATTTTTATAAGTGACGGACTGCCTTTTTACATTTTCGCTCAATTCAAAAATATAATAATCCTCACTTTCCTTAGCCGCATTTGGAACGGCTATTTCATTGTCCTTTACTGTGAGCATTTTATTATCTCCGTTCCATTCAACATTCAATCCGAGATTTTCGGATATAAATCTTATAGGTACCATTGTCGTGCCATCTGTAATAACAGGCGGGTTTTCAAGCTGTGTTTCTTTTCCGTCCACTGTTGCCGTATCGTTTCCGATTTGCAATGTAACTTCCTTTGCATTTACAGAGACAGCCAATGATGAAATAGTAACTATGCTTGCCATTGCCAATGTAATTGTTTTTTTCATTTTATGACCTCCTTATAATATGGTTTCTTTATTTTTATTTTACACCCAACCTATATTAATTACAAATATCTATTAAGAATAGTTAATTATAGTTGACAGGAATGATAAAAAACAATAAAATTATATAAGGAGGTGTATTAATTTGATAGAAACAAGGCATATTTATTATTTCCTTGCGGTAGCAAGAGAACAGAATATAACAAGAGCAGCGGAAGCCCTGCATTTAACCCAGCCAACGCTTTCCAAGCAGCTGATGGAGCTTGAAGCTCAGCTTGGAAAACAGCTTTTTATAAGAGGAAAAAGAAAAATGACATTAACGGAAGACGGAGTTTTTTTTCGCAGCAAAGCCCAAGAAATAACAGACCTTATGGAAAAAACCGAGGCGGCTTTTTCAAGTACGGATAATACTGTAAGAGGAGATATTTATTTTGGTTGTGCCGAAACATACGCCATGGAATATATTACAGAAATAATGGCTGAAATTAAAAACAAATATCCCGATATAGTTTTTCATATACACAGCGGTGATGCCGGTACCGTTTTGGAAAGGTTGGATAAAGGGCTTATTGATATAGGTTTGCTGCTTGGCGGAACAAGATTTGATAAATATAACTATACCGAACTTCCGATAAAAGAGGGTTTTGGCATACTTATGCCCGAAAATGCCCTACTTGCGCAAAAGGACAAAATAAACTTAGCTGATATAATAGAATTACCATTGATTATACCCGAACAAACATTTTTTGACCACTATGAGGAAAATTTTTTCGGGAGCGATTATTCAAAAATAAATATTGCCGCAACCTATAACCTTATATATAATGCAATATTTATGGTCAAAAAAGGAATAGGGTATGCAATATGTCTTGACAAACTCATAGACCCCTGTTATGGAACCGGTCTTGTTTTTAAACCTATAATTACAAATTTTGCAGCTGATATATGTATAGTCACAAAAAAATATCAGACCTTTTCTCCTGCCGTAAAGGTTTTTATAGAATATTTGAATCACTATAAATATAAAAGTAAATAACAAAATAGAAAGCATTTTTACTACCGTAGTATGATATTTACGGCAAAAGGTTTGATTTCTGCCATTAAATATACGAAATTTATTTTGCGGTACGATTAATTGGCAATTTTACTCGCTAAATAAAATGTCTGAAACACAGTAAATAAGGGCTTTTCGGATATGAAAGCCCTTATTTGCTGTGTCAATATAATCGACACGCTGAAAAATATATTCTTAAACGTTGACATAGGCGTCAAAAAAGTGCTCTATTGCTCTTTATTATCCTCAAGCCACCTCATAGCATTATATGCGTATACGGCGCTGCCGTAAGGCAAAGCGTCCTCGTCGAATTTTACCTTTGGGTGATGCTGCCCGTATATATAGCCCTTTTCCGCCTGTCCCGCTGCCAGAGCTATCATTATGGAAGGCACTTTTTGACTTATATAGGCAAAATCCTCAGAGCCTGACGAACCCTTTATGCCGTTTCCGCTCATAGCGTTGAGCTGAGCTACCGTAAATGTCTTTTGGTCGCCTAGTATTTCTCTCGTATACTTTTCGGCGCACTCGGAAACAGCCTTATCATTTACAAGTGTGGGACAGCCGCTTGTATACAGGACATCTGCCGAGCCTCTGAAAACAGCGGCGGTACCCTCTGCTATTTCGACTATTCTTTTCTTTACGAAATCCCTTGTTTCCTCGTTATATGTCCTTACAGTACCGCCCATTGTCACACTGTCGGGAATAACATTTGAAGCCGTGCCGCCATTTACTCTGCCTATGGTTAAAGCAACAGGGTCGCTTGACGCCAGCTCTCTTGAATTTATTTCCTGCAAAGCGGTTATAATATGAGCGGCTATGTTCACAGGGTCTACGCCCATATTTGGCATTGAGCCGTGACAACCCTTGCCCTGTATTTTTATTTCAAAATAATCTGCCGCAGGCGCACTTACACCCGGAGATGATATTACGGCAGTTCCCGCTTCAAAGGGCATACCTGCCATAACGTGTATCATAAGTGCTGCGTCTACATGAGGCGCTTCAAGAAGTCCGTCCTTTATCATATCCGCAGAGCCTTCAAATGTTTCCTCGGCAGGCTGAAACATCAGCTTGACTGTGCCTTTCAGTTCGCTTTCATGGTCCTTTAGCAGCTTAGCCGCACCTAAAAGCATGGCGGTATGCATATCATGTCCGCAGCCGTGCATATTGCCGTTTTGAGATTTGAAATCCACATCAGCCTCTTCCTCTACGGGCAGGGCGTCCATATCCGCCCTTATCATAAATGTACTACCGCCCTTTCCTACCAAGGCAACAAGTCCGGATTTTCCGCAGTCCTTAGGCTCATATCCCATTTTAATAAGCTGCTGCTTTACATATTCCTTGGTATCCTTAAGAGCAAAGCCGACCTCGGGATTTGAGTGAATATGTCTTCTGTATTCAATTAATTTGTCTTTATAGCTTATGGCTTCATTAAGTAAATTTTTCATATCCTTCTCCTTCAATTTCAAAAGGGAGCAGCGCACTACTCCCTTTAATCAATTTACAACATGTTCGATAAAATACTTCGGTCTGAAAATTGGAGTAAGCTCCATTTTCATTCCTATCTATCTCAATGCTTTTGTTCAACGCCTTCGGCTTTAAACATTATATGTTTTGAAATTGTACTTTCTACAATTTCAACAAAAGCATTTCGATAAAATACTTCGGTCTGAAAATTGGAGCAAGCTCCATTTTCATTCCTATCAATCTCAATGCTTTTGTTTATTGCCTTCGGCTTTAAACATTATATGTTTTGAAATTGTACTTCCTACAATTTCAACAAAAGCATTTCGATAAAATACTTCGGTCTGAAAATCGGAGCAAGCTCCATTTTCATTCCCTCAGTATTTTACATTCCCATTCCCATGCCGCCTGCAGGCATAGCAGGTTCTTCTGTCTTTTCGTCTGCAACTATTGCCTCCGTAGTCAATATGGTAGAGGCTACGCTGTTGGCGTTAAGGAGAGCGCTTCTTGTAACCTTTGTGGGGTCGATAATACCGTCCTTTATCATATCCACATACTCGCCTGTAAGGGCATTAAAGCCGTAGCCCTTCTTGCTTTCCTTTACGTTGTTTATAATAACAGCGCCTTCAAGACCTGCATTTTCAACTATCTGGCGAAGAGGTGATTCAAGAGCCTTTAAAATAATGCCTGCGCCTGTCTTTTCGTCGCCGTCCAGCTTCTTATATACCTTTTCAACTGCGTCTATACAATGGATATATGCAGAACCGCCGCCGCATATAATCCCCTCTTCAACAGCTGCCTTTGTAGCTGCAAGAGCGTCCTCCATACGGAGCTTCTTTTCCTTTAATTCCATTTCGGTAGCTGCGCCGACCTTTATAACGGCTACGCCGCCTGCCAGCTTGGCAAGTCTTTCCTGGAGCTTCTCCTTGTCAAACTCGGATGTAGCCTCGTCTATCTGACTTCTTATCTGAGAAATTCTTGCGGAAATATCGTTCTTGTCGCCTGCGCCGTCTACAATTATAGTGTCTTCCTTTGTTACGGTAACGCTCTTTGCTCTGCCCAACATATCAAGAGTAGTTTCCTTAAGCTCTAAGCCAAGCTCGCTTGAAATTACAGTACCGCCTGTAAGTACGGCAATATCCTTAAGCATTTCCTTTCTTCTGTCGCCGAAGCCCGGAGCTTTTACCGCTACGCAGTTAAACGTACCTCTTAACTTATTTACAATAAGAGTAGTAAGAGCCTCGCCCTCAACATCCTCTGCAATTATAAGGAGCTTTGCGCCTGACTGAACTATCTGCTCAAGAACAGGAAGTATTTCCTGAATATTTGATATTTTCTTGTCTGTAATAAGGATATAAGGATTGTCAAGGTTGGCAACCATCTTTTCCATATCCGTTGACATATATGCTGATAAATAGCCTCTGTCGAACTGCATACCTTCAACAAGCTCAAGCTCTGTATTCATGGACTTGGATTCCTCTACGGTAATAACGCCGTCGTTTGAAACCTTCTCCATAGCGTCGGCTATCATTGCGCCTACCTCGTCGTCGGCAGCTGAGTTAGCGGCAACCATGGCGATATGCTCCTTGCCTGCGACCTTGCTGCTCATTTTCTTGATTTCATCAACAGCAGCCTCCGTAGCCTTGCTCATACCCTTTCTTAAAATAATAGGGTTAGCGCCTGCAGCAATATTCTTAAGTCCCTCATGTATCATAGACTGTGCAAGTACAGTAGCTGTGGTAGTGCCGTCGCCTGCTACATCGTTTGTCTTTGTAGCAACCTCCTTAAGAAGCTGAGCGCCCATATTCTCCATAGGGTCTTCAAGCTCTATGTCCTTGGCTATCGTTACACCGTCGTTTGTAATAAGGGGAGTGCCGTACTTCTTGTCAAGAACTACGTTTCTGCCCTTTGGTCCTAATGTTACCTTGACTGTATCAGCCAACTTGTTTACGCCAATCTCAAGCGCTGCTCTTGCTTCAGCACCGTACATAATATTCTTTGCCATTATTCATTACCTCCATTATTCTACAACGGCGAGTATATCGCCCTGCTTTACTATTATATATTCCTCGCCATCATTCTTTACCTCAGTACCTGCGTACTTGGAATAAACGACCTTATCTCCTGCTTTTACGTCCATAGGTACGAGCTTGCCGTCTACAACAGCTCCCGGACCTACTGCTATAACCTCCGCCTCCTGTGGCTTTTCCTTTGACTGAGAGGTAAGAATTATGCCTCCAGCCGTAGTTTCCTCCGCTTCAAGCTGCTTTAATACAACTCTGTCGCCTAATGGTCTTAAACTCATATTTCATATCCTCCTTAAATAAAATACAAACTTTGTTTTTGTTAGCACTCTAATTGGTCGAGTGCTAACCTATAAACATAATATACCACAGCAGTTAAACTTTGTCAATAGATTTTAATAAAATTTTTTACAAGGTTTCCATATTTCAGTATGCCCTATTTTATTATATAATAAACGCCGTAATATATAACGGGAACAACTACCGCAGGCAGTAGATTTGCGACATTGAGCTTTCTCATGCCAAGCATATCTATACCAAGGGCGGTAATGAGTATTCCTCCCACCACGGAGAGCTCTCGCATAATATCTCCCGTAAGATACGGCTCTACAAAGCCTGCAAGCAATGTGATAGCTCCTTGATATATGAATACGGACAGAGCTGAAAATATAACGCCGTAACCCATTGTAGAAGCAAAAATAATAGCATATACGCCGTCCAGCACGCTTTTTGTAAACAAAATAGTATAATTTCCGTATATACCGCTGTCTATAGAGCCTATTATAGCCATTGTTCCCGTGCAGTAAAGTATGCTGGCTGCAACAAAGCTCTTTGAAACAGAGCCTTCACCGCCTTTGCATTTGCTCTCTATCCAATCGCCAATGCCCTTCATTTTGCCTTCTATATTTATAAGAGTTCCCACAAGTCCGCCTATTACAAGGCTTACGACAAAAAGCACGGAATTGCAGGGCTCATTGAGCATTCTTTGGAATACTCCCGACGCGCCTACAAATATTACCGCCAGACCCGTCGCCTGAGTAGTGATTTCCTGTAATTTTTCGCTGAAGCGTCCTTTAATTATAAGACCGACTATTGTGCCTACTATTATAGCTATTACATTTACTATTGTGCCTGTCATTTTGTTTTCTCCTTATCTGTTCCTATTTTAAGCGTCCTTGCATAGTAGAATAAATACTGCTGCGCATAGCCTGCAAGCTCTCCCCATTTATCCCGTGCAAAGGAATGTATGGTTTTTATATCCGTTTCCTCGCCGTTAAAGTAAAGCTGCTCCATTACTCTCTTTACCCATACATCGGTGGGAAATACCTCTCTTTTGCCCATTGAAAAAAGCATTGTACACTCGGCTACCTTCTGCCCTACTCCCTTTATTTTTGTAAGCTCACTCAAAAGCTCCTCGGCAGTAAGCCTATCAGTGTTTTCAATATCCACCTCTTTGGCTGTCAGCCTGTCAAGGCAATCTCTTATGTACTTGGCTCTGAAACCCATACGCAGACCAAACAAATCCTCCTCTGTCGCAGCGTTCAGCTGTTCAAGAGTGGGGAAAGCATAGCCTTCTCCCAAATCGACGCCGTATTTTTCCGACATTCTTGATATTATGCCCTTTATTCTGGGTATGTTGTTGTTCTGTGATATTATAAAGCTCAGAAGACATTCGTAAGGCTGCTGCGCCAGTATCCTTATGCCCTTGGCATATTCGCAGGCGCTCTGCATTATACTGTCGTTTTGGGATATGCGCCTTATTATTTCATCATAATCCCTGTCCATATCAAAATAGCTGCGCCATATATTCTCATAGTCCTCGGCGGTACAGGGGTACATTATGATTGTATCGTTTTCCTGCTTTATGTAAAGCACTCTGCCAAAGGCAATTATTTTATAGTGCATATCGCCGAGTTTTTCAAAACGAAAGCATTGACCGCACTCCAATATTTGCTCTATGTTAAAGTTATTTGTTTTTTCAAGAATTATAGTTGTATCGTTTTCTCTTAGGTTCATTATTCCATTCCTTTTCAAAAAATATATTTATGGATAAATATATCAGAAATTACCGATATTTGCAATACATTTTAAAACAAAAGGGAATGTTATTGCAAACAACATCCCCCATTGATTATATATTTATAAGTCCTGCCTTGTACATTTTGTCCACAGCTGTAATAACGCCGATTTTGCCGTGAAACCATGTAAGTCCACCCTGCATATATACGGTATAGGGCTCTTTCATAGGCGCATCGGCGCTTAGCTCAATAGAGCTGCCCTGTACAAAAGCTCCTGCCGCCATTATCACCTGACAATCGTAGCCGGGCATATCCCATGGTTCGGGCTTAACATAGCTGTCCACAGCCGCCCCCGACTGTATTCCCTGACAGAATGTAATTACGTTTTCGGGCGTCTTCATCTGTATAGCTTCCACTATATCGGGTCTGGGTTCATTTACCTTTGGCATACACTCGAATCCCAGCCTTTCAAATATTGCCGCAGCAAATAGAGCCGTTTTCAAGCCTGCGTTTACTACATTGGGCGCAAGAAAAAGTCCTTGTAGGAGAGATGACGTAACGCCAAGGCTTGGTCCTACCTCCTTGCCCATGCCGGGAGCTGTAAGTCTGTATGCGGCGTTTTCCACATACTCCTTTTTGCCTACAATATATCCGCCTACCGGCGCAAGTCCTCCGCCGGGATTTTTTATAAGAGAGCCTACTGCCATATCCGCTCCTACGTCCGTAGGCTCAAGAACATCTGCAAATTCACAGTAGCAGTTGTCTACCATACATATAATATCCGAGGATATATTCTTTACAATATCAATTATTTTTTTTACAGCGTCGATGGTAAGGCTTGGTCTGTACTCATAGCCTTTTGAACGCTGTATCGTCACAAGCCTTGTTTTTTTACTTATTACAGAGGGTATGCCCTCATAGTCCACAGTACCGTCTTCAAGCAAGGGCAGCTCCTTATACAGTATTCCGTATTCGGTAAGAGAGCCCTTTACCTTTCTTTTTGCGCCTATTACTCCCTCAAGGGTGTCGTAGGGCGCGCCTGCTATGGACACAAGCTCGTCGCCGTACCTCAGATTGCCGGAAAGCGCCAAAGTAAGGGCGTGAGTGCCGGATATTATCTGTGCTCTTACAAGAGCTGACTCTGTATTGAAAACATCGGCGTATATATCCTCCAGCTTATCTCTGCCTATGTCGTTATAGCCGTATCCCGTTGTGCCTCCGAAGGCGGAATCGCTCAGATTATTTTTCTGCATGGCTCTTAGCACCTTATACTGATTCTGCTCACTTATTATATCTATATCGCCGAATCTCTCCTTTATATCCTCCTCCGCCTTAAGGCAAAAGTCCAGTACCTTCCCGTCTATTCCGAATTCCCTTGTAATATAATCCTTCAGCATAGTATCTCCTTAGCATCGTTTTTTATAAATTCCGCAATTTCCTTTGGATTTCTGTATGCATTAACGTCTATCCATGTACCCTTGCTCTGATGTCTGAACCATGTAAGCTGACGTCTTGCAAAGTGTCTTGTATCCCTTTTAAGAATATACACCGCTTCTTCAAGAGAATATTCTCCCTTGAGGTAGCCTATTATCTCCTTATAGCCAAGTCCTTTCATGGAAACAAGAGAACGGTCGTATTTTTCCATAAGTCCTCTTACCTCGTCCACAAGTCCCTGCTCCAGCATAATATCAACTCTCTTTTCTATACGGTCATAGAGCATATCCCTGTCCATATTGAGTATATAGTCCTTAACGGTATAGGCAGGCTCTCTCTGCTTTTCCCTTTTGTTGTACTCAGAAAACTTTTCTCCCGTATCACGACAATACTCTATTGCTCTTATTACCCTTTTGACATTATTGGGGTGTACCGTAAGGGCATACTCCAAATCAAGCTCCTTAAGTATATCGTGTACATATTCGCTGCCCTTTTCCCTTGCGGCGTTTTCAAGCTCAGCTCTGAGCTTATCATCTCTTTCGCCGGGGGTAAAGTCGTTGTCATATATAAGTCCGTTTACATAAAAGCCCGTACCGCCTACAAGTATGGGTATCCTGTTTTTTGAATATATTTCAGTCAGAGCCTTTTTGGCAAGCCTCTGGAATACGGCTATGGAAAACTCCTCGTCGGGAAAAAGCGCGTCTATAAGATAGTGCTTTACGCCCTGCTTTTCCTCCTCGGTTATTTTTGCCGTGCCTATATCCATACCCTTGTATACCTGCATGGAATCGGCTGATATTATTTCGCCGTCTATGAGCTTTGCCAGCTCTACGGATACTGCCGTCTTGCCGCAGGCTGTAGGTCCGGCTATTGTTATTAAAGGCGGTTTCACATAAATCACCTCGTTTCAAACACTTATTATACTATTACATTATTTTTTTGTAAATATTTTTCACAAAATTTGCCTATACTATTTTTATTGATAAAAATGAGCCGAATTTATTTTATTGTAATAAAATTGTAATTGTAAATAAGCGGAAAAGAGTGTATTATAGTATTATGGTTATTTTGTAATTTTTTGGAGGTAGAGCTGTATGTTCGGAAAAGATATAGGAATAGATTTGGGAACAGCTAATACCCTTGTCTATGTAAGAGGCAAAGGTATTATTATAAATGAGCCGTCGGTTGTTGCAATCGATACCGTTACAAAGGAGGTACTGGCTGTAGGCAACGAGGCTAAGGAAATGATTGGCAGAACGCCGTACAACATAGTGGCGATAAGACCTATGAAAAACGGCGTTATTGCAGATTATGCTGTCACCGAAGCTATGCTCAGATATTTTGTAAAGAAGGTCTATCCCCAGAATTCATTTGCTCCCAAGCCAAGAATAGTTATATGCGTTCCCTCCGGCGTAACAGCCGTTGAAAAGCGTGCCGTAATAGAAGCGGCAACAGGAGCAGGCGCAAGAGAAAAGCACGTTTATGTAATCGCAGAGCCTATGGCGGCTGCCTTGGGTGCAAATCTGCGTGTGGAAGAGCCTGCAGGAAGCATGGTAGTTGACATAGGCGGAGGTACGAGCGAGGTCGCCGTTATATCTCTGGGCGGTATTGTTGCAAGCCGTTCGGTAAGAGTGGCAGGGGATCAGTTCGACACCAATATAATCAACTATGTAAGGAAGCAGTACAACATAGCTATCGGAGAAATAACTGCCGAAAAGATTAAAAAGACCGTAGGCTGTGCCTACATTGATATGGATACAAGTATAGAGGAAATAACCGTAAAGGGACGCGACCTTATGACAGGTCTGCCAAAAGCCCTTACAATTAATTCCTCGCAGGTACAGAAGGCTCTTGCCGAGCCTATCGATACCATAGTAGACGCTATAAAATGTACTCTTGAGGATACTCCTCCGGAGCTTGCTGCCGATATTATGGAGATAGGCATACACCTTACAGGCGGCGGCGCTCTTTTAAGAGGACTGGACAAGCTCATAAATATAGAAACGGGTATGCCTGTGTATATAGCGGAAAATCCTCTGGAGTGCGTAGCGGCAGGAGCAGGTAAAATAATCGACGACATTGATATTATAAATAAGCTGTCCACAGCGGAAAAAAGAACTTTGAATTAAGGGTTATGATATTGTGAAAAGTAAATATAAATTTGTTGTTATTACATTAGCTGTGGTATCTATAAGCTGCGCAGGCTTTTCCTACAACAGAAGCGCGCCTACGCCTGTGGATTCCGCCCTGGGATACGCTGCCGCCACAGCAGCCTCCCTCAATGTAAAGATAATAGACAAGCTGGAGAATGTAGCAGCCTATTTCAGAGGAATAAGCCGACTTAACGCCGAAAACGAAAAGCTCAGAGAAGAGCTTTTATCGGCAAGAGCGCAGCTTAACAGCCTTAAGCTGGTAGAGCAGGAAAATACACAGCTCAGCGCTTTGCTTAAAATGCAGGAGGAATATTCCGACTTTCCCACAATAGGCGCAAGAATAATAGCGAAGGATCCGGGCAACTGGTTCAACACATTTCTTATTGACAAAGGCGCAAATTACGGACTTAAAAAAAATATGGCTGTAATTACTGCCGACGGCTTGGTGGGAAAAATAAGCGAGTGCGGATATAACTACTCAAAGGTAGTTTCAATAATAGACGACAGCGATGCTGTAAGCGCCCAAAGCGTAAGAACAAACAGCGTCGGCTATGTAACGGCTGATTTTTCCGAAGAGGCTCAATGCAGGATGCAGTATTCGGAAAATAACTCGGATATAATTGTCGGGGATGAAATAGTCACCTCCTATATAAGCGAAATATATCCCCGCGGCATAAGTATAGGTCATGTTAAAAAGCTGATTACCGACGAAAAAACATCATTAAAATACGCCATTATAGAACCGTCGGTGGATTTTTCAAGGCTTGACCATGTACTTGTTATAAACAAAAATACCTCTTATGATTTTACAGAGGTCACAACAGTCGGGAGCGATGAATGAAAATGAAATATATAGCATATTTTCTTGTTTCACTTATTATTTTTCTGTTTCAGTCAACTCTCGGACAATATATTGCAATAGCAGGCATTGTACCCAATATGATGCTTGCTTTTGTAGTATGTACCGGCTATAAGAGCAATGCTGAAGACGGTCTTATTATAGGTATAATAATGGGACTGCTTCAGGATTGCTTCTTTGGTTATTATATAGGCTGCAATCTGTTTCTGTACGGTGTAATAGGCTATACAGTGGGCGTGCTTTCACGGGATTTGTACAAAAACAATTTTGCTACCCCTATTTTTTTTACATTTATAGCCGCCTTGTTTTACAACCTCGGCTTTTTTGTATTGAACATATTGCTTAAGGGCTATACAGATATTACGGGATATATATTTTTGAAAATACTTCCGGAGCTTGTATACGACCCTCTTATAAGCATACCCATTTACTATATGACTTCGGCTCTCAACAGAAAATTTTCGGAAAACAAAATCAAGATATAGACAGGTATTATAAATATGAAGGATTTTTTTCGTAATTTTATAAAAAGAGAAAACTTCAGATTGTATTTTATGTATATAGTGATAATAGCTCTGTTCTGCGTTATTGCAATAAGGCTGTTTTCGCTACAAATAACAAAGGGGGACTACTACAGCCGCGAGGTTATGGGAACGGCTGTGAGGAATGTCGAGGTGGAAGCTCCCAGAGGCACTATATACGACCGCTACGGCAGAGTGCTTGCCGTAAACAACACCTCCTATGCCGTATGTCTTGACCCAAGCGTAGGCGTTGACAATCTGAACAGCGTACTGTATGAGCTTATACAGCTCCTTGAAAAAAACAACGAAAAAATTGCCGTTTCTCTTCCTATCACATCATCCCTTCCCCACGAATTCTTATTTGACGGAAGTATAAATCAAGAAAAAAGGTGGAAGGAGGACATGAACCTTGAGGAGGGACTGAACGCAGAACAATGCTTCAGCGAGCTGAGAGATAAATTTGAAATAGATAAAGAGCTTGACGATATTGAAGCGGGAAAGATAATGGCTCTTCGCTGCGAGCTTTACAAAAAAAGATTTTCCCGGTATATACCCATACCCATAGCCTACAACATTTCCGAAAAGACCCTTACCGCTCTTCAGGAAAACGGCTCTTCTTATCCCTGCGCCTATGTGGACAACCGTTCCCGCAGGGAATACCCCTACGGCAAGTATTTTTCACACATACTCGGCTATATAGGCACTATTTCGGAAGAGGAGCTAAAGGGACGTGAAAACGAATACAGCCTTAACGACCAAATAGGCAAGGACGGTATAGAGCAGGCTTTCGAGGGTTATTTAAAGGGCGTCGACGGAAGCCGATATATTGAAATAGACAGCTCCGGCAGAAGAATATCCACTATTGATAACGAGGGAACTGCGCCTGTTGACGGCAATAACGTATATCTTACAGTAGACGGCGATATACAGCAGACCGCATACAACGCCCTTGAAGACGCTCTTACGGCGGCGCAGCTTGACAGATTAAGCGGCGGAAAATTCGGCTATTCCTATTCGGACGTATTCAAGTCAATGATAGAAAGCAATACCGTAAGAATAAAGAATATAATGAACTCTGCCGAGGGTACTGCCCAAGGCGGCATTAAGAAATATATTCTTTCCGTAGACAACTCATGCGCCAAGGATATGGCTCTTGCAACACAAACACTTTTAAAGGGCTATGAGAACAGAGCAATTTCCGCCTCTCAGCTTATGCTTGCCCTTTACGAGCAGGGGCAGATAACCGATAATGACGGTACTATATCCTCTCTTAAAAGAGGCGCAATGTCAGCCTCCTCGGTTCTTGTTGCAAAAATGCGCTCACAGGAGATAACGCCTCAGATGACGGCAATGGATCCATGTACAGGCTCTGTCGTTGTAAACGATATACACAACGGCGGCATTATAGCAGCCGTATCATATCCCTCCTACGACAACAACGAGCTTGTAAACAGCTTCAATAACGAATATTATCTCAGACTTCAGAACGACCCTACCACTCCTATGGTAAACAGACCCTTTACAGAACCCAGAGCCCCGGGCTCTACGTTTAAAATGATAACGGCTCTTGCAGGTCTTCAAGAGGGTATTATAACTCCCTCTACCACCATATATGACAAGGGAACTTTCACAGACGCAGGCAGACCCTTTGCTCGGTGCTGGATAGGCGGAGGAAACGGTTCTCACGGCGCTATAAACGTATCTACGGCTCTTGAGGTCAGCTGTAATTACTTTTTCTATACTCTGGGCTACAGAATGGGTATAGGCACTCTCAACAAATATATGGAGGCAGTCGGACTTAATTCTCCTACGGGAGTTGAAATATATGAGCTATATAATTCAAAGACTATGCTGGACTACCCCTCCAGAATGTCTTCTCCCGAATATAAGTCCTATGTAACAAAGCAGAGATATGAAGACCCTACGCCTGGCGATATGAAATGGTCTGCAGGAGATACCATAAGAACAGCCATAGGTCAGTCCTACAACAACTACACCTCCGCAACCCTGGCAAAATATGTGGCTACCATAGCAAACGGTGGAACACGGTACAAAAGTCATTTTTTAGGCGAGGTATCCGATACTTTGGGCAATAATGTTATGAGCTATAAGCCTGTAGAGGAGGAAAAAATAGCTATAAAAAAAGAAAACCTCGACGCTATATTCAAGGGCATGAACCTTGTTACAAAAGGCGGCAGCGGTACTCTTACAAGGAGCTTTACGGGATATGACATAAATATAGGCGCTAAGTCGGGAACGGCTCAGGAATCCGAAAAGAGAAGCGAGCATACCGCTTTTGTGGCATTTGCTCCCTACGAAAGTCCTCAAATCTCAATAGCCGTAATGATACCTTACGGAGATAACGCCAATACCGCCCCTGCGCCTACTGTGGCAAAGGCTGTAATAAGCAGATATATGCAGACAAATACAACTATTGAAAACAGAGGCTACAATACAATACTTAAATAATTTGCAGAAATTTGAAATAATTTTTCTGTTATGAAATTTGTAATATTAACACTCATTGTGTTATCATAGACTTATATATATTTATACTTAGGAGGATAATAATGAGTGAGGTACTTGTAATAACATCGGGCAAAGGCGGAGTGGGCAAAACCACTACCTCTGCCAACATAGGCACGGGTCTTGCCATAGCCGGCAAAACCGTTGTAATGATAGACGCAGATATAGGTCTAAGAAACCTTGACGTTGTAATGGGTCTTGAAAACAGAATAATATACGACCTTGTACACGTTATAGAAGGCACGTGCAGACTAAAGCAGGCTCTTGTAAGGGACAAGCGCTATGAAGGGTTGTATCTTCTGCCTGCGGCTCAGACAAGAGATAAAACTGCCGTAACTCCGGAGCAAATGGCAAAGCTCTGCGACAGCATAAGAGAGGAAGGCTTTGATTATATTATAATCGACTGTCCCGCCGGTATAGAACAGGGCTTTAAAAATGCCATAGCCGGAGCAGACAAGGCAATAGTTGTGACTACGCCGGAAATTTCGGCAGTAAGGGACGCCGACAGGATAATAGGTATGCTTGAGGCAAACGGACTTGAACGCCCGTCTCTTATATTGAACAGAATAAGAGTGGATATGGTACAGCGAAATGAAATGATGTCCCTTGAGGACGTATCGGAAATACTTGCCATAGACACTCTTGGCATAATACCCGACGACGAAAGCATAGTGGTTGCTACAAACAAGGGAGAGCCTGCCGTGGCAAATGCCGATTCCGTTGCAGGAGAGGCATACAGAAATATTGTGCGCCGTATAATGGGCGAGGACGTTCCCCTTATGGAGCTTATACCTCCTACACGCACCACTCTTTTTGAAAGAATCAGAAAATGGTTCGCAAGAGAAAAGGAGTGATTGCCGTGGAGAATATAAGACACTCGTCAAGCATAGCCAAAAGCCGCCTTAAATATATGCTTTTGAACGACAGGGTGGCGTGTACGGCTGAAACTCTTTCAATGATAAGGAAGGACATATACAGAACTCTTTCCAACTACATGGATATAGATGAGAATATAGAGCTTGTATTTGAGCAAGGCGATACCCCCGCATCATCATATCTGAACGCAAGAATACATATAAAAGAAATAATACGATAAAAATTTAACAGGAACGATGCAATATGAATAAAAATCCCCCGGCTTTTGATTTTGCCCTTATATTTACCGTAATAGTCCTTACCGTTTTCGGTATAATAATAATCGGCAGCGCAACACGAATAAACATAAACGGCATAGAAGGCAGATTTATAAGTCAAATCCTTTGGTTTGTAACGGGCATTGCCCTTATGCTTATTTTTGCATTTATAGATTACCATAAGCTGTGCAGACTTTATATACCCATATATCTGCTTAATATTACCCTTCTCGTACTTGTCCTTGTAATGGGCGGAGAGGAGGATAATGTAAGGCGCTGGCTTTTCGGTATACAGCCTTCTGAATTTGCAAAAATATTTATGATAATTTATTTGTCAAAACTGGTTGACAAATCGGGCGAAAAGATTAATAATATAGGTAGGCTGTTTTTTATAATAATTACATCGGCAATACCCTTTGTACTCATTAAGATACAGCCGTCACTATCAGCCAGTCTTGTTATACTTGCCATACTTATTACGGAGTTGTTTCTGGGCAGAATATCAGGCAAGTACATCAAGTGGGCGCTTATTATAATAATACCTATAATAGCTTTATTCTATATAGACATTACATCAAATGAACACAGGATACTCCATACATTTCTGACGGATTATCAGATAGGCAGGATAACTACTGCATTTACAGGGGATCTATCTGACCCAAGAATGTATCAGACCAAGAATTCTATATGGGCGATAGGCTCGGGACAGCTCAGAGGCAAGGGGCTTTTCAACGGCACTATCAATCAGCTCAACTACCTGCCCTATTCCTATAACGATTTCATTTTTTCCGTTGTAGGCGAGGAATTCGGTTTTATTGGCTGTATAGGCGTACTTCTGTTTATGTTCATTTTAATAAGCCGCTGCATCAATGCCGCTGCAGACGCCGAGGATAATCTTGGCACGCTTATTGCCGGAGGCGTTGCGGGTATGCTGTTTTTTCAGACCTTTGTAAATGTAGGTGTGGCAACGGGTCTGCTCCCCAACACCGGTATGGCGCTTCCCTTTTTCAGCTACGGCGGCAGCTCCATGTGGGCTAATATGATTGCAGTCGGAATGGTATTAAATGTGGGTAAGAAAAAAAAGAAAACTATTTTTTAGGGGTGATTGAAAATGAATATTGCACTTGTTGCCAACGACAACAAAAAAACTCTTATGGAGAATCTGTGTATAGCCTACAGACACATTCTCATAAAGCACGATATTTTTGCAACGGGAACTACGGGCTCTCTTATTGAGGAGACCTCATCTCTGCCTGTACATAAGTACCTTGCCGGAGATTTGGGCGGAGAACAGCAGCTTGCATCTCAGGTATCGAACAATGAGATAGACCTTATTATTTTCCTCAGAGATTCCGACGCTACTTCAAAAATCGATTACAATACCGAGGCTGTGCTTCGTCTTGCCAACGACCACAACATTCCTCTTGCCACTAATCTGGCAACTGCCGAGGTATTGCTTCTGGCTCTTGACCGTGGCGATTTGGATTGGAGAAATTTGGTAAAGGAAAGTATGTAATGAAATATATAGCAGTATACTATGCTGTGATAAACATATATCTTTTTGTGCTTATGGGTATCGATAAGCATAAAGCCATTCATAAAAAATACAGAATAAAAGAAACCACCCTTTTCCTCTTTTCCGCTTTGGGCGGAGGCTTGGGTGGTCTTTTTGGTATGAAAATATTCAGACATAAAATTAATAAGCTGAAATTCCATGCAGTATATTGGTTCTTTACATTGCTGCACATTGCTTTGATGCTGTTTGTTTATTACAAGCTCAGCTGTTGAGCGTTACGCCTCAAATATAAACAAAAGGGTCAAATATTATATATATATTATTCCTTTGCAAGCTCAAGTGTGAAATCAAAGCAAGTTCCCTTTCCTACTTGACTTTCAACCGTAATGCTCTGCTTATGCCATTCTATTATTTCCTTTACAATAGCAAGTCCCAGACCTACGCCGCTTTTGTCCATTCCTCTTGAGGAATCCGCCTTATACAGTCTTTCAAACACCTGCTTTTGCTCCTCGTCGGTCATTCCTATTCCCGAATCGGAAACGCTTACATGAGCCGTTTTGTCCTTTACATAGCTCTTTACTGTAATTGAGCCCTTTTCCGTAAACTTAATTGAGTTGTCTATAAGATTGAATATGACCCTTTGTATTTTTTCCTTGTCTGCTCTGACGAGTATTTGCTTTTCACCGTATTGGGCTATGAGCCTAAGTCCCTTTTCCGCCGCTCTTTCCTTAAGAGCCAGAATTACCTCGTTTATGACAATGTTAATATTGAAGTTTTCAAGTATAGTATTCTGATAAGGCGCAAAAAGAGTATTGAAATCCATTATGGAATTTGCCAGATTATTGAGCCTGTCCGCCTCGGAATATATTATCTTTAAATATCTGCCGTATCTCTCCGGAGGTATAGTACCGTCTGTCATAGCCTCCGCATAGCCCTTTATGGACGTAAGAGGCGAACGCAGGTCATGAGATATATTGGAGGTAAATTCGCTTCGCCTTTTATCCTGCTCGCTTAGACTTTCAGCCATATTGTTGAAGCTGTCGCAAAGCTGAGCTATTTCGTCATTTCCGCTGAAACTGATTCTCTCGTTAAAATTACCGCCTGCTATTCGTCTTGCCGCCTCGTTTACCTTCTTTATAGGCAATAGGAATTCGTACATATAATAATATATGGCGGCATAGCCTATAAGCAGACCTATAACAAGAAATACAAATACATACAAATACAACTCCATTATTTCTTTCTTAAGTCCGCTGGTATAGACGCCCTCAAATATTATGCCCCTTACCTTTCCGTCTAAAAGTATAGGGTAGCCTACATTGTATATCTCGTTGTTGAAAATATCGGAAATCATTTCAACAGACCATACGACATTTCCGTCCATAATACTTTTGAGCTTTTCCGTTTCCTCTATATACAGCTTATCATAAGGAGTTGATATTCCGTCAGAAAGCGTTATTATATTCATATCATTATCGGTAACGACATAGTGATAGCTTGTATATCTGTTGAATATCTCCATATCGTTTACAAATTCATCCCTGTTCCATTGTCCGTCATCCAGATAGTCGGATAAATAGGCGTCCGATATTTTTATAGCTATGTTGGCTATCTCATCTCTTTTGGTACTGTAGAAATTCTGCTTTAAAGCCTGAGAAACAATTATAGCAAAAGCCATAAATATCAGCAGCATGATTATCGAAAAGGACAGTATGGATTTTGCCGTTATAGATCTCATTGCTTAATAAAGTCCTCCCTCTGGGGCGTAAATATATCCAGCAGCTTGCCCTTTGGCGTAAGCACTTTGCAGCCGTGCTTTACATTGGGAGAAAAATAAATAGTATCTCCCGCCTTTATTATTTTTGTTTCGTCCTCTATGGTAAATTCAAACTCACCCTCTATACAGTAGGTTGCCTGCTCGTGGGGATGGGTATGTACTGCGCCTACGCCGCCGTTTTCAAAATATACCTCCACAAGCATCATATTTCCGCCATGGGCAAGCACCTTTCTGTAATTCTTGCCCTTTTCAAGCTCCTGAAGCTCAATATCCTTGTTATAAAAAAATCCTGACATAATTATTACCTCCCTTATTTTTATTATCTTATATGTTCAGTATATAATAATAAAAGTTATATTTCAAGTATTCAATCATAAAATGTATATAAAGCGAAGGGTGTGTGGATATTTTGAAAAAATTCAGAAGCTCTGTATCCGAGGCAACGGGAATACCCG
Source organism: uncultured Clostridia bacterium (assembly GCA_947628755.1). Taxonomy (GTDB): domain Bacteria; phylum Bacillota; class Clostridia; order Lachnospirales; family CAG-274; genus CANPXH01. The sequence goes on from CANRBC010000014.1 coordinate 22,896, forward strand.
CTGAAATCATATCCGATACTCCCAAGCTGGAAATTACCGGCAGAAAAATGATGTGTATTGAAAATCACAAGGGTATAAAGAGCTTTACAAGCACCTCTGTTGCCGTTAAGACCTCGTCGGGTATTATATATGCCGAGGGTCAGAATATAACCATAAAGGAAATAAATAAGGAATATATATTAATAAAGGGTCTGTTTGCCTCCTTAAGATTTGAAAAACTGGAGTGATTTATATAAGTAAGCTATGGAATTTCTGCAGAGGATATGTTATAATCTCATTATACGGCTTTAATGCCCACCGGCTCATAGACAAGGCTATTGAAAGCAATATAGGTCTGTACAATATACAAAGGGACAACAGCCGCTATACTCTTGAGATAAAGCCTAAGGATTTCTTTTATTTCAGAATACTTGCCCGCAGGTACAAATGCAAGGTATCCATAGTGCATAAGGACGGATTGTTCCGTATAGGGCGCAGAGCCTTAAGAAATATATGCTATCCTCTGGGAATGGCGGCGGCGCTTATATTCATATACCTTATGACACAGAGAGTATGGCTTATAGACATAGAGGGGAACTCATCAATCGATTCCTATTACATACTGGAGTGCTGCGGCAAAAACAACCTTTACATAGGCTGCAATAAAAACAAGGTAAACAGCCGACAGCTTGCCGAAAATCTGAAAATAACATTCAAGGAAATATCATGGGTGAATGTAAGTCTTAAAGGCTCAAGAGTGCATATAAAAATGTCCGAGGGCAGCGACAAGCAGGTAAACGGCGTAAATACCGCCCCCTGCGATATAGTGGCGGCAGCTGACTGCCGGATAGCCTCAATAGTCACCACAAGAGGCACTCCCCAGGTAAAGGCAAGGGACGTAGTGCTTTCGGGAGATGTGCTTATAGCCTCACGTCTTGTACAAAGCGGCACGGAGGAAAATCCCATTACGGATAAGGTTTCCGCCGCAGGTACTGTACGCGGCTATGTTACAAGGACATACGGCTTTACAGTGCCTTATAATATTTCCGCAAAGGAGTATACTAAAAATACATCGTCTGTATACAGTATAAGAATAATTAACAAATTGTTTTCAATAAAGTACAAGCCAAAATACGATAAATATGATAAAATAACTACAGTAACACAATTAAAAATAGGCGAAGGCTGTCCTCTTCCCGTAATTATATATAAGGATATATATAAGGAATATGAGCTTGCCGACAGGAAGCTCACCGAAAAGGAAGCAAAAAAGGAAGCCGACACCAAAATAACAAACTATATTATATCCCAGTACCCTACGGACAGCGATATAATATCCGTAAATACCAAATATAAGTCGGATAAAAACAAGCTAATGGTAAGCTCTGAAATAATATCGGAGGAAAATGTGGGAAGAGAAAGTCACGTTCAGGAGGAAAGTCAGTAAATGGAACAAGAGAAAATACAGATACCGAGCAGCATGATATCAACAGTTTTTGGGAGCTTTGACGAAAATGTAAAAAAGATTCAGAATGAATATTCCGTCACTATTATAAACAGAGGCGACGATATTCTCATAAGCGGAGAAAACGACAATGTCAAAAAATCCATACAGGTGATAAACTCCCTTATAAATGTTGTAAAATCGGGTCAGCCTATTGAGGAGCAGAATATAAACTACATTATCACCGAGGTAAACGAAAAGCACTCGGAGGAAATCGATAAGCTCAACGGCGATATTATCTGTATGACAGCAGGCGGCAAGGCATTAAGACCAAAAACACTGGGTCAGAAGCGCTATATAGACAGCATAAAGAACAACACCGTGGTATTCGGCATAGGTCCTGCAGGCACAGGCAAGACCTATCTCGCCATGGCTATGGCTATCACAGCCTTTAAAAACGGCGACGTAAACAGAATAATACTTACGCGTCCCGCCATAGAAGCAGGAGAAAACCTCGGCTTTTTGCCGGGAGATTTGCAGCAGAAGGTAGACCCCTATTTAAGACCGCTGTACGACGCTCTCTATGAAATAATGGGAGCAGATACCTATTTAAGAAATATGGAAAAGGGTCTTATAGAGGTTGCTCCTCTGGCATATATGCGCGGAAGAACTCTTGACAATTCCTTTATAGTCCTTGACGAGGCACAAAACACAACTCCCGAACAGATGAAAATGTTCCTTACAAGACTTGGCTACGGCTCAAAGGCAGTTATAACGGGAGATATTACGCAAATCGATTTGCCGAGAGGCAAAAGCTCCGGACTTATAGAGGCTACAAGCATACTTGGCAGCGTAGAGGGAATAAGTATAAACAAGCTCACCAATAAAGACGTTGTAAGGCATCCTCTTGTACAGAGGATAATAAACGCCTACGAAATATACGAAAGCAAAAAGAACAAGGGTAAACGATAATGGATATTTTATTTCAGAATAACACTGACACACACGTAAACTCACAGCTTATATCGGAGGTCATAAAAGCTGTGCTGGACTATGAGAACGTTACGGACAACTGTGAAATAAGCGTCACCATAACCGATAACAATGAAATACACGCTCTTAATTTAAGGTACAGGAAAATTGACAGACCTACCGATGTGCTTTCATTTCCGCTTATAGATTTTGACAAGGAAGGTCTTCCCGACGACGGCTCAAAGGCATATCTGGGAGATATTGTAATAAGCATTGAAAAGGCAGCTGAGCAGGCGGAGGAATACGGTCATTCTCTTGACAGGGAATTGGGCTTTCTTACAGCTCACAGTATGCTTCACCTTCTCGGCTACGACCATATAAAACCGGATGAAGAAAAGGTTATGTTCGGCAAGCAGGAGGAAATACTGAAGAAAATAGGCTTAAGGAGATAGCTATGGACGAAAACAGAAAACTATACGAAATCGCTCTTATGGCAAAGGAAAACGCTTACGCTCCTTATTCGGGATTTAAGGTAGGCGCAGCTGTGCTTACTGCTGACGGAATCGTATACACAGGATGCAATGTGGAGAATTTCTCCTACGGCGCTACTGTATGCGCCGAAAGGACAGCTATATCAAAGGCAGTTTCCGAGGGCAGAAAAAATATAGTAAAGATAGCGATAGCTTCGGACAGCGGAGAATATACATACCCCTGCGGTATATGCAGACAGGTCATTTCCGAATTTATGCCCGAAGGCGAAATAATAGTAGGCAAGGATAAAGAAATAAAGGTATACAAGGCAAGCGAGCTTATGCCCCACGCCTTTGCTCCGGATAAATAAGGTGATATTATGACTTGGGATGAATTATATGCCGCCTGTAACAGCTGCAGACGCTGTCCTCTATGCGAAACAAGGACAAATGTTGTTGTAGGCACAGGCAACAGAAACAGCTCAATACTTTTTGTAGGCGAAGGGCCGGGATATAACGAGGATATGCAGGGACTGCCCTTTGTAGGCGCTGCCGGTCAGCTTCTGGACAAAATGCTTGCAGCCATAGACCTTACAAGAGACCAAGTATATATTGCAAATATAGTAAAGTGCAGACCTCCCGGAAACAGAGACCCTCTGCCTATGGAAAAGGAGGCGTGCATTGTATATTTAAGGCAGCAGTTTCGCCTTATAAGACCTCATATTATAGTATGTCTTGGCAGAATCGCCGCCCAGTCTATCATATCGCCTGATTTCAGAATAACCAAGCAAAGAGGTATATGGTACAATAAAAAGGGTATCGATATTATAGCTACATATCACCCCTCCGCCCTTCTCCGCGACGAGACCAAGCAGAAAAAAAGAGAGGCTTGGGAGGACTTTAAGGAAATAAGAGATAAATTAAAAGAGGTTACAGCAAATGAACAATAATTTCAAGTCGGGCTTCGTATCGCTTATAGGCAGACCAAACGTAGGTAAATCCACACTTATGAACAGCCTTATAGGTGAAAAGATTTCCATAATATCAAGCAAGCCCCAGACCACAAGAAACAAAATACAGACAATACTTACCACAGACAGCTTTCAGATAGTGTTCATAGACACTCCCGGTATACACAAGCCTAAGTCAAAGCTGGGGGACTATATGGTAAAGAGCGCCGAAAATTCTCTCAACGATATAGACCTTGTGCTGTATCTTATAGAGCCTTATGATAAAATAAAGGACAGCGACAGAGCCATACTGGACAGACTTAAAAATGTAAAGACCCCTGTTTTCCTTATAATCAACAAAATAGATACCGTTGAAAAGGAACAGCTTCTTAAGGTAATAGACGCATACAGGCAGGAATACGACTTTAAGGAGATAATACCCATATCCGCTCTTAAGGAGCAGAACAAGGAGCTTCTCATGGATACCATAGAAAAGTATCTCCCCGAAGGTCCACAGTATTTTCCCGAAGATATGATAACAGACCAGCCTGAAAGACAGCTCGTTGCCGAGATAATAAGGGAAAAGGCTCTCTATCTTTTGCAGGACGAGATACCTCACGGCATAGCTGTGGAAATAAACTCAATGAAGTCCAGAAAAAACAAGGATATAGTTGATATTGAAGCAACTCTCTACTGCGAAAAGGATACCCATAAGGGTATCATAATAGGCAAGCAGGGAGCTATGCTCAAAAGGATAGGCTCTAATGCAAGACGTGACATTCAGCGGTTTTTAGGCTCTCAGATAAATCTACAGATATGGATAAAGGTCAAGAAGGATTGGCGCGACAGCGATTTTCTGCTTAAGAATTTCGGCTTTGATTCCAAAAACATTTAACTTCCATTTTTTAAACAGAATATAATAAATTTATATACAGAAAATATTATCATAAGGAGGAATTCTTATGAACGATTTTTTCTGGAATATATTTAAGACAAGCGGTAATATAGAGGCATTTATGGCATACAAGGACTATACAAAGGGTGAAAACAATGGCGACGGAGAAAATAAGAGGACTGATAATTCGGGAGAATTTTTCGGGTGAAGCCGACAAGTTCATAACCGTATTTGCCAAGGATAAAGGCAAAATATCTGTTTTCTGCAAGGGCGCAAGAAATACCAAAAGCAAATTTCTTGCCGCCGCTTCCCTTTTTACATACGGTGATTTTATAATACGCACCGCTTCAAAAACGCCTACGCTTATTTCCGCCGATGTTATAGACAACTTCTACGGACTGAGAGAGGACTATGACAAAACGGTATTCGCTTCATATTTTACGGAGCTTATAGACAAGTCCTTTCTTGAGGGCGTGGAGGACAACAATATACTGCTGCTTACGGTAAAGACGCTTAAGAAAATGTGTAGCAAGGGCTGCGATACAAGGCTGACAGCCTGCGCATATCTGCTTAAGCTCATGGAATATCTCGGCTATCAGCCCGATACTGAGGACGGCGGTATCGCCAAGCTCAGCGAGCCTGTAAGATACGCTATAAACTATGTGCAGCACAAGGACATAAACGGTATATTTTCATTTGCTCTTGAGGACAGATATATAAAAGAGCTTGGGCAGTTTCTTTACAGCTATATAGATTTTCACACAGAGCTTAAATTAAAAAGCGCCAAATTATTGAAAAATATGTATTGACTTATGGCGCAACAGTGCTATACTTATATTAACAAATAAATATTATTCTTCGGGGATTGGTGAAATTCCATACCGGTGGTAAAGCCCACGAGCCTTATGGCATGATCCGTTGTAATTACGGAGCCGACAGTAAAGTCTGGATGAAAGAAGAAATATAAATTCCTGAGCTTTTTTGGCTCAGTTTTTTATTTTTAATCCCCGAAATTATAGGGGATTTTTTTATGGAAAGAGGTATGCTTATGAAATTTATGGAAAGAGCCATTGAGCTGGCAAAAAAAGGCGCAGGCTATGTATCCACAAACCCGATGGTCGGCGCAGTCATAGTAAAAAACGGCAGTATAATAGGCGAAGGCTATCACAAGGGATACGGTCTGGCTCATGCAGAGGTAAACGCCTTTGAAAACTGCAGGGAAAGTCCCGTGGGAGCTGAAATGTACGTTACACTTGAGCCCTGCTCTCACTACGGCAAGACGCCTCCCTGCGCCGAAAGAATCGTAAAGGAGGGTATCGCCAAAGTATATGTGGGCACATTGGATACAAACCCGAAAGTATCGGGCAAAGGCATAGAAATACTCAGAAATGCCGGTATCGAGGTCATAACAGGCGTAATGGAAAAGGAATGTCGTGATATAAACCCTATATTTTTTAAATATATAGAACAGCGTATGCCCTATGTAGTGCTTAAATCCGCCATGACCCTTGACGGTAAAATTGCTTCATACACAGGAGATTCCAAGTGGGTGACGAGAGAGGATTCGCGCCGAGCAGTACAAACTATGCGTCATCAGCTCAAGGGCATAATGGCAGGAATAGGTACTGTGCTTGCCGACGACCCTTTTCTTAACTGCCGTATAGAGGGCGGTATTGACCCCATAAAAATAATAGTCGATTCAAGGCTTCGCATACCTCTTGAAGCAAATGTACTTAAGGGAGAGTGTATAATAGCCACAGCCGAAGGTTGTCCCGAAAGCAAAAAAGAGCAGCTCATAAAAATGGGTGTGACCGTTATCGAAACAAAGGGCAGGGAGCATGTTGACCTGAAAGAGCTTATGAAAAGGCTTGGGGAAATGAAAATAGACAGCATACTTCTGGAGGGCGGAGGTACGCTGAACAGCTCTATGCTTTCGGCAGGACTTGTAGACAAGGCGGTATTTTTTATAGCGCCAAAGATAATAGGCGGAGAAAACGCCAAAACTCCCGTGGAGGGTAAGGGCATAAGACTTATGCGTAACGCCTTGCCCCTTGAAAACACAGTGTTCAAAAAAATCGGCGAAGATATTATGATATACGGAGATGTAAGCTATGTTCACAGGGATAATTGAGGAAATCGGAAAAATAGTATACAAAAGCCCCTCCTCTCTTAAGATAGAGGCTCACGGAATAACCGAGGATATTCATAGAGGAGACAGCGTAGCAGTAAACGGAGTATGTCTTACAGTCACCGATTACACGGAAAATACAATAACTCTCGACGTTATGAATGAAACCCTCAGACGTACTCAGCTGGGACTTCTGAACAGAGGAAGCGTTGTGAATCTGGAAAGAGCTATGTCTGCCGCAGGCCGCTTCGGAGGTCATATCGTAAGCGGTCATATAGACGGAACAGGGAAAATAACAGACATAAGGAAGGACGGTATCGCAGTTTGGTTTACAATATCTGCTGACAGTGAAATTTTAAGGGGAATAGTTATGAAAGGCTCTGTTGCCCTAGACGGTGTAAGCCTTACTGTTGCAGAGGTAAACAACAGCAGCTTCAAGGTTTCCGTTATACCCCATACTCAACGCGCAACTATACTGCCCAATAAAAAAATCGGCGATACCGTAAATATTGAAACGGATATAATAGGAAAATATGTTGAAAGATTCTTAAGTCAAAAATCGGATAAAAAGGAAATCGATATAAATTTCTTTACGGAAAACGGCTTTTAAAGGAGGCTTGAAAATGATAAATATAAATACGGTGGAGGAAGCTATAAAGGATATAAGGCAGGGAAAAATAATCATTGTAGCAGACGACGAGGACAGGGAAAACGAGTGCGATTTTATTGCCTCTGCTCAGCTTTGCACGGCAGAAACCATTAATTTTATGGCAGTTCACGGCAGAGGTCTTATATGTCTGCCCTCTGATGAAAGCATTATTAATAAGCTGGAGCTTCCCCAAATGGCAGAAAACAATACGGACAATCACTGTACCGCATTTACAGTATCCGTTGACCATATTTCCGCCACAACGGGAATTTCTGCGGCGGAAAGGGCGCAAACGGCAGTCAGATTTGCAGACGAAAGCTCAAAGCCCTCGGATTTCAGACGCCCCGGTCATTTATTCCCACTTAGGGCAAGACCCAAAGGAGTTCTTGAAAGAAACGGACATACAGAGGCGACAGTGGATTTGTGCAGACTGGCAGGACTTAGTCCCTGCGGTCTTTGCTGCGAAATAATGAACGACGACGGTTCTATGGCAAGGCTTAAGGATATAGGCACTCTTCAGCAAAAATACAATCTTAAGCTGATTACCGTAGCCGACCTTATTGACTATATCAAAAAAAAGACGCTTAAGGCGGAAATATCCACAATGCTTTACACAAAGTACGGCGAATTTCATATAACCGCATATTCCGACGCCATAAGCGGAAAGGAGCATATAGCTTTGCATACAGGAGATATAGCAGACGGCAGACCCGTGCTGTGCCGTATCCATTCCGAATGTCTTACAGGCGATGCTCTCGGCTCTGTAAAATGCGACTGCGGTCAGCAGTACGACGAGGCTATGAAGCGAATCGCCAATGAGGGCAGAGGCATATTGATATATATGCGCCAGGAGGGACGCGGCATAGGACTAATAAACAAGCTAAAGGCTTATGAACTCCAAAGGCAGGGAATGGATACCGTCGAGGCAAATATAGCTCTTGGTTTCCCTGATGATATGAGAAAATATGACAGAGCGGCTGAAATATTAAGGGATTTGGGAGTGAACAGAATACAGCTTATGACCAACAATCCCGATAAAGTTAATAAGCTAAAGGCTCTGGGAATAGAAATAACCGAAAGAATACCTATAATTGTAAAGCACAGCCATGAGGCTGACTTCTATATGTATACAAAGCAAGAAAAAATGGGACATATATTAAATATTCGGGAGGTAAAACAAAATGAAAAAAATTGAAGGAAATTTACTTGGAAGCGGTAAAAAATTTGCCCTGGTTGCATCACGATTTAACGAATTTATAGTAAGCAGGCTTGTGGCGGGAGCGGAGGACGCTTTTTTAAGACACGGCGTAGAGGAGGACGATATTTCCCTTGCATGGGTACCGGGAGCCTTTGAAATACCTATTATGGCTCAGAAGCTGGCTCAAAGCGGCAAATACGACGCCGTAGTGTGCTTAGGCGCTGTAATAAGAGGAGCTACAAGCCATTACGACTATGTGTGCGCAGAGGTTTCCAAGGGTATTGCAAGCGTAGGGCTCAGCACAGGAGTACCCGTTATATTCGGCATAGTCACAACGGATAATATTGAGCAGGCTGTGGAAAGAGCCGGCACAAAGGCGGGAAATAAAGGCTTTGACGCCGCTGTTTCCGCTATTGAAATGGCAAATCTTTTTGATAAGGCGGATAAGTAGTATACTATTTTCGATATGCTAATTTTTTTGTTTACGTCAATAGAATTTTCGACCCTTCCACCGGCAAAGCCGGTCCCCCTCCCCAGCACTTTTGCTTCGCAAAAGCAAACCTACGATTTATCGGATAGCTTTCCGATGCAAACCTTCGACGCCCTGACGGGCTAGGGGAGGCAAAAGGTTGGGAGGCAGTACCGATAGTTTTTCAAGGTAAATAAGCAACCTAAAAAAAACAAAAGCATCCTTTCAGCGAAGGTTCAGCACTTTTGCCTTCAGCAAAAGCAAGCCTTCGACTCGTAGGATAACTTCTTCCGTTGAAGCTCCAGCCCTCCTCACAATTCCAGCCTCCCCTAGCCTTGCAATAAAACGCAACGTGTTTTATTGCAAGCGTCGGAGGGGAGGGGGACCATGCGAAGCATGGTGGAAGGGTCGTTATAATACAAAAATAATGTCATACTCACTTAAGCAACATACAACGCTTCAACCCATAATATTTTATCTCACAGGGGGATATTCGTTAAACAGCTTTGTAATGCCGTCATAAACGGCTTGCCCTACTGTGTCTATATTGTTGTTCATCATAGCAGCTTCATCTTCGTTGCTTATAAAGCCTATCTCTATAAGAGTAGCAGGAACAACGGACTGTCTTAATACTATCCAGTTTTCGCTCTTTACCTTTCTGTTTACCGTTTCCAGCTTTGTGAGAAGCTGATTCAGCATTTCCTCTGCAAGAGTATAGCTTGTAAGTCCGTTGCCCAAATCGTTGGGATAAAGACTGTATGTCTCAGTACCCGTAGCGGTTGTATTTCTGGCGGAATTTATATGTATAGATACAAATGCGTCGCCAACCTCGTTGGCAAGGTTTGTCCTGTCGTCAAAGCTGGGATACACATCCGTAGCTCTTGTTACATAGCACTTTATTTTACCGTCATAGTCAAATTTTTTCTTAGCGCTTAAGAGCATTTTAAGAGTAAGCTCCTTTTCCACAAGACCGTTTGCTTCAGCGCCGACGTCCTTACCGCCATGACCTGCATCCAACACTATTATCTTGTCATATTTTTCCTTTGGGAATACGGGAGTAAAATACACATAGCCGTTTTCCTGAGTTACATTCATGGCAAGTATCATATTTTCGTCAAATGAAACGGTTGTTTTCTGCGGAGTTACGGTAACGGTACACTTGCTTATTTTCTCCGACTGTGGGTTAAAGGTTTCGTTATTGAGCAATGAAGTCAGATTTACCGGTATCTCACAGGTATAATTGAGGTCGTAATAATCGTCATAGTGTACTATGCCGGAGGTGTTTATAGCGCCTGATGTATTCTTAATAAACAGGCGGTCGTTTTCATAGTCGTATCCGAAATTGCCGTTTACAACAGCGGCGGAAGGTCCGTCAGATATATTGGACGCCGCCTTTTGGGTAGTCGTTTCGGTTTTCTTTTCCGTAACGGCAGCCGTAGTCCTTTCTGTCGTCGCCTCTGTTGTGGTGGTAGCCTTTGTTGTAGTTGTGGTAGTAGCGACAGTAGTGGTCTGCGGAGAAGCTTTGCCTGTAATAATATTGGCAATTCTTGTGTCCTTATTCCAGTCTATGTCAAAGCCAAGAGCCGTTGATACGAACCTCAGAGGTATCATAGTCTTGTTGTTTATTATTTTGGCTTCCGTCTGCATGGTATGGGCATCGCCGTTTACATAAGCCTTTACAGAGCCTATGGGTATCATTACCTTGTTGCTTCCGTAGGTCACATATACCTGCTCTACCTCCTTTTGCCATACTACCTTTGCGCCAAGACCCTCGAACACCTCTCTTGCAGGCACAAGAGAATAGCCGTTGAGTATAATAGGCGGCATAGGCAGATCGGTTAGCTTTTTTCCGTCTATTGCCACAAATACCTCCTCGGCATTATAATAATGGTCCTGATAGTCATATCTCAGATTAAGAGTTATATATCTGTTGTTGGAGGCAAATACTGTATTGGGCATAACAAGGGCAATACACAGAAAAAAAGCCATTATTCTTTTTAACCTCATTTTATCACTCTCCCTTTTAATTAACAGTATTATATCATACTTTACTATAAAAAGGAATTGATTTAACAAATATGTAAGATAAAAGTAACACTTTTGAAATAAAGGCATATTGTCTTTTTTAAATCGTGATTTTGACCCTTGCAATTAAATTGACCTTATCTTATAATCATTTTAGGAAACTTCATGAAAATGCAGTCTGCTTTAAATAATGATAAAACAAAAGGAGGAGTAAATATGGCTAGAAACAGCAATGATACGAGCCTTCCCTCTGTAAGAACCATGCCTACGGGTCTGCTTATAAAAAATTTCATACCCTATTACAGAAAGCATATAGGCGTACTGCTTTTCGATTTGTGCTGCGCCGCCTTTACGTCCATAGGCGAGCTTATACTTCCCCTTATAGTAAGAGGTATCACAAGCAGAGCCGAAGCAGGCACGCTTACGGCAAAATTTATACTGAATTTTGGAATAATATACGTTTTACTCAGGATAATAGACACAGCGGCTCAGTATTTTATGAATAACAGAGGTCATGTTATGGGCGCTGCCATAGAAACCGATATGCGCCACGACCTTTTTGAACATCTGCAGCGTCTGAGCTTTAGCTTTTACGACGAAACTAAAATAGGTCAGATAATGGCAAGGCTGACAAGCGATTTGTTTGATATAACGGAATTTTCACATCACTGTCCCGAGGAGTTCTTTATTGCGGGACTTAAAATAGCCATATCCTTTGTAATACTCATAAGGATAAATGTGCTGCTTACCGTGATTATGTTTATGCAGATTCCTCTTATGATAGTCTGCACTATATATTTCAGAATACGTATGCGAAAAGCCGCCAAAATGTCGCGCTATCAGATAGGCGAGATAAATTCAAGAGCAGAGGACAGTCTTCTTGGCATAAGAATAGTAAAGAGCTTCGGCAACGAAGACGTGGAAAAGAAAAAATTTGAAAAGGACAACAATTATTTCTATACAGTAAAGCAGCTGCAGTACCGTTACATGGCAGGCTTTCATGCAATGGTAAGGCTTTTCGACGCCCTTATGTATATAAGCATAGTGCTTGCAGGCGGTTTTCTTGTGCTCAACGGCAAAATACAGATAAGCGACCTTACAGCCTATGTACTCTATGCCGGTACGCTTTTGCAGACAATAAAGCGAATAGCCGAATTTGCCGAGCAATTCCAGAGAGGAATGACGGGTATAGAAAGATTTCTTGAAATAATGAACGTCGAGGAGGATATAAAGGATAACGAAAACGCCGTAAATATTCAAAAGGCAAAGGGTGATGTGCGCTTTGAAAACGTATCTTTCAAATATCACGATAATAAGGAAAATGTACTTGAAAATATCAATTTGGATATTAAGGCAGGAGAAAGCGTAGCCTTCGTAGGACCTTCCGGCGGAGGAAAAACAACTCTGTGCAGCCTTATTCCGCGTTTTTACGACGTGGATTCTGGCAGAATAACCCTTGACGGAACAGATGTAAGAAACATAAGTCTTAAATCCTTAAGGCAGAATATAGGCGTCGTTCAGCAGGAGGTCTATTTATTCTCCGGCACGGTATATGAAAATATAGAATACGGAAAACCGGGAGCGTCAAAGGAGGAAATAATAGAAGCCGCAAAGAAAGCAGGCGCTCACGAGTTTATAACAGAGCTGCCTCATGGCTATAATTCCTATGTGGGAGAACGCGGACTTAAGCTGTCCGGCGGACAAAAGCAGAGAATAAGCATTGCAAGAGTTTTCCTTAAAAATCCTCCCGTTATAATACTTGACGAAGCTACATCTGCTCTTGACAACGAAAGCGAAAGACTTGTACAGAATTCTCTGGATGCTCTTGCCGTAGGCAGAACAACTCTTACCGTTGCTCATAGGCTCACCACGGTAAAAAACGCCGACTATATAATAGTGCTTACAGACGACGGCATAGCCGAAAGGGGCAGCCACAAGGAGCTTATTGAAAAAGGCGGTCTGTATGCCAAAATGTACAATATGTATACCGAGTAGGACTGTATGTATTTATCACAGCAGTAAAACAAGCCGAGGAGTTCAATTCCTCGGCTTTAGTGTATTATCAGTATGCCTTTTTAAACACATCTGTTTTGTCTGTCTTTTCCCATGGTACGTCTATGTCGCTTCTGCCAAAGTGACCATAAGCCGCAGTCTGCTTATATATAGGTCTTCTCAAATCAAAGTTCTTAATAATAGCGGCAGGTCTCAAATCAAAGTTTTCCTTTACAAGCTCAACTATCTTATCATCTGTAATTTTACCTGTACCGTAGGTATTTACCCATATTGAAAGAGGCTTTGCAACGCCTATGGCATAGGCGAGCTGTATTTCGCATTTTTTGGCAATACCGCTTGCTACTATATTCTTTGCCACATATCTTGCGGCATAAGCTGCGGAACGGTCTACCTTTGTCGGGTCTTTGCCGCTGAAGGCTCCGCCGCCGTGACTTGCATAGCCGCCGTAGGTATCTACAATTATTTTTCTGCCCGTAAGTCCGCAGTCGCCCTGTGGACCGCCTATTACGAAACGGCCTGTGGGATTTACATAATATTTTGTATTTTCGTCCAGAAGCTCGGCAGGTATCACCGTCTTTATTACCTGCTCTATAATATCCTTTTCTATCTGCTCATGCTCTACTTCGGGACTGTGCTGTGTGGATATTACAACATTATCTATCCTTACTGCCTTGTCATCGTCGTATTCCACAGTCACCTGACTTTTTCCGTCGGGTCTTAAATAAGGAAGAGAGCCGTTCTTTCTGACCTCGCTCAGCTTTTTCGCGAGCTTATGCGCATAATATATGGGCATAGGCATATAGTCCTCTGTCTCGTCACAGGCAAAGCCGAACATCATTCCCTGGTCTCCCGCTCCCGTATCGTCGGAATCGGCATTGCCCTCTCTTGCTTCGAGAGAGGAATTAACTCCTTGGGCAATATCGGGACTTTGTCCCTTAAGAGATGTAAGTACCGCGCAGCTGTCGCAGTCAAAGCCGTACTTGGCTCTGTCATAGCCTATTTCCCTTACGGTCTCTCTGGCAATCTCATCAATGTCTACGTAACAGCTTGTTGTTACCTCTCCCGCTACCATTATAAGGCCTGTTGTCGCCATTGTTTCGCAGGCTACTCTTGCCATAGGGTCTTTTGCAAGTATGGCGTCAAGCACTGCATCCGAGATTTGGTCGCACATTTTATCCGGATGTCCCTCGGTAACAGATTCTGATGTGAAAAATCTTTTCATCTGAATTCCTCCTGTTTTATTTACCTTTATCATAATATCGTTATTCTTGTAAATGTAATAAAAAAAGCCTCTGAAAAAGGCTTATTCTAAAGCTCATCTATCGGAATAAACCGCAGGAATTGGCACCGATGTCATTACGACCGGTTGTCGGGCTTCATAGGGCCTGTCCCTCCACCTCTCTTGATAAGGCAATATTTTGTTTACAAGTAATAGCATAGCATTAATGAGAGTATTTGTCAATAGGCTTATAGCTAAAATTCGTATCCCGCCTTCTTTAATACCTCCATAGCTCTTTTTAAATTGTGTTCCTTTACGAAAATATAGTCGGTATTATAGGTGGAAACGGCAAAAATACCTATTTTGTTCTGCGCCAGCACTGCTGAAAGCTCGGAAAGTATGCCTGTAAGCGAAAAGTCCAGAATACCTTCTATGCGAAAGCCTCTCCAGTCCGTATCTATATCCGTATATTCGGAGGGTATGTTTTCCTTCGGACACAGTATGGATATTTCTTCGTCAGTCACAGCTGTAAATGTATATTTGGCTTTGGGTATATCCTTAATATCTCTTATTTTACATATCGTAAAGCTGTCTTCAAGAACCTTTAGCTTCATTTTCATCGCCTCCCCTATGATTATAGCATTGTTTATTTCCTATGTAAATAAGCATTTTATTATTGAAGGCTGTGCAAAAATATGTTATACTTATGAAAATTACGTTAAGGAGGAATATAAATTGGGAAAAAAAGGTAACCTTATGTCTGTAAGACACGATATAAGGGTAGTAGACGCAACAATAAGAGACGGCGGACTTGTAAATAATTTCTATTTTGACGATGAATTTATAAGAGATTTGTATAAGGCGAATATAGACGCAGGCATAGACTATATGGAGTTTGGCTATAAGGCTTCAAAGGAGCTTTTTGATGAGAAAAAATTCGGCAAGTGGAAGTTCTGCGACGAGGAAGCTATAAGAAGTATAGTCGGAGATAATGACACAGAGCTTAAAATTTCTGTAATGGCAGATGTAGGCAGGACAAACTACAAGAGAGATTTTCTGCCTAAGTCAGAAAGCGTTATAGATATGGTCAGAGTTGCCACATATATAAACACTATTCCCGCCGCAATAGAGATTGCCGAGCATTGCCATAAGCTGGGCTATGAAACAACCGTAAATATTATGGCTATCTCAAATGCAAAGGAAAGCGATATGAAGCAGATGCTGGAGCTTCTTGGGGAAAGCAATGTAAACGCTATATATCTTGTGGACAGCTATGGCGCTCTTTATCCTGAGCAGATAAGAGAGCTGGCGGATTTGTATCTGGAATACGGAGAGAAATATGGCAAGAGCATAGGCATACACGCCCACAATAATCAGCAGCTTGCCTTTGCCAACACAATAGAGGCTCTGGGTCAGGGCGCAAGCTATCTTGACGCCACTATGTCAAGCCTTGGCAGAGGAGCGGGAAACTGCCCTATGGAGCTGCTTTTGGGTTTCCTGCAGAATCCCAAGTATAATATTGTTCCCGTACTCAGATTTATAGAGAAAAATATAATAAAGCTCAGGGAAGAGGGTCTTATGTGGGGCTACGATATTCAGTATCTCCTTACGGGACGTTTTAATCAGCACCCCTCTTCTGCTATTGCCTTTACAAAGGCTAAGAGAACGGATTACGCAGCTTTCTACAGCGAGCTGCTGGATAAGGAATAAATTTTGTATAAGAAGCTGCCGCATTATGATGTAAAAACGGTCATAGTGCGACAGCTTCATTGCACAGAAGAATTATCTGACAGCCCGACCACTACAAGGTCGACCCTTCCGGCAGCCTTATGGCTGCCACCTCCCCTTCTCGTAAGGGGAGGCTGGGGTTGTGGGAAGGGCTGGCTTTTGCCGCAGGCAAAAGTGCTGAACTTCTCTGAAGGGACGCCTTTCGTATATATACCTCTCGTTTGCTAATTTTGTGAAAAATATTGACTTTTTAACATCATTAAAGCTTTTGGAGAACGAACAACTAAGCTTCCCCTTCAGAGAAGGGGAAGTGGCAGCCCAACCATTTCTATGAGTTAAAAATACCTTTGCATTGGGCTGCCGATAGGGTCGACTTTATTGCAATAAACAAAAATTCAACACGACAATCCTTTACCGAAAAAATATATGAATTTTCACTTAAAGCTGTTGACAAAATATAATAATAATGTTAAAATTTCTAGGATATATAAAATAAGGAGGGATAGTATGTTATACATAGGCATATTTAAGAGTATATGGCATAAGTATTTAATTCCCTTACTTGTTTGTGAACGCAGTTTTGAAAGACAGTTAAAGGTTTTGTTTTAATTCCTTTTATTGTCTTTTTTTTTGAGTAAATTTTATAGAAATGGAGGAAAGCTATGTACAACAGGAAAGACCTGCTGGGATTAAGAGAGCTGAGCGCAGACGAAATAATGACCATTCTTAATACGGCAAGGGAAATGAAGGCGAGAATAGACGACCCATCTCTTAGGGATAAAAGTCTTGAAAAAAGCAGCATTGTAACTCTTTTCTATGAAAACAGCACCAGAACCAAAATGTCCTTTATGCTGGCGGGAGAATATCAAGGCGCAATAGTAAAGGATTTGGGTGTGGCGACAAGCAGCGTATCCAAAGGCGAAAGCCTTATAGATACAGGAGTAACACTGGATCAGATGGGTACTAATATAATGATAATACGTCATCAGCTTACGGGAGCTGCCCATATACTTGCCAAAAATGTAAAGGCAAGCGTTATAAACGCAGGAGACGGCTCTAACGAGCATCCTACACAGGCGCTTTTGGACCTCTATACCATATATGAGAAGAAAGGCGGCTTTGAAGGACTTAAGGTAGTAATACTTGGAGATATATCCCACTCAAGAGTTGCAAGAAGCAACGCCTTTGGTCTTACGAAGCTGGGCGCAAAGGTAACTCTTGCAGGACCGTCCACCCTTGTGAGCAGCTCTATGAAAAGTCTGGGCGTACAGGTAAGCACGGATATACCCTCGGCTATAAGAGATGCCGACGTTGTAATGGGTCTGAGGATACAGTTTGAAAGACAGAGAAATATGCCCTTCCCTAACCTCAGAGAGTATTCAAGCCTTTTCGGTGTAAACAGCAGTATGCTTGAGTATGCCAAAAAGGACGTGCTAGTAATGCACCCCGGTCCTGTAAACAGAGGCGTTGAGCTGAGTACAGATGTAATAGACGGCAGAAATTCCGTAATAACTATACAGGTAAAGAACGGCGTAGCCGTAAGAATGGCTATACTTAAGCTGCTTACGGAGTGCAATTCAAGGATATAGGAGGTTGTTATGAGCAGTATACTTATAAAAAGAGGCAGAGTAATAGACCCCCTCAACAATATCGACTCTGTTATGGATATACTTGTGAGGGACGGTAAAATAGCCAAGGCTGAGGAAAATATCGCAGACAGCGCCGACAAGGTAATAGACGCAGAGGGTATGTGGGTAATGCCGGGACTTATCGACCTTCATGTGCATTTCAGAGAGCCGGGCTATGAAAATAAGGAAACAATAGCAACAGGCTCAAGAGCGGCGGCTGTGGGCGGATTTACAACGGTGTGTACTATGCCCAACACAAATCCCGTAATGGACAACGCCGTGCTTATAGAATATACCCTCAGTCCTAAGAGAAACGCAGTTATAAATGTACTTCCCATAGGCGCTATCACAAAGGGACAGCTTGGAGAAGAGCTTGCGGACATAGGCACAATGGCAGCGGCAGGCGCCTGCGCCATATCCGAGGACGGAAAATCCGTAGACGACCCTTCCCTTATGAAAAACGCCATGAGATATGCAGGAATGTTCAAGCTGCCCGTATTTGACCATTGCGAGGAAATAAGACTTGCAAAGGGTTCTATGAATGCAGGAGACAGAGCTTCCATACTTGGACTTAAGGGCATAGGCAACGACTCCGAGGAGGTTATGGTGGCAAGAGACATTATACTTGCAGGAGCCACAGGCTGTCAGCTCCACCTTTGTCACATGAGTACAAGGGGAAGCGTACAGCTTATAAAGGAAGGCAAGGAAAAGGGCGTAAACCTTACGGCTGAAACAGCGCCTCATTATTTCACACTATGCGACGAGGATATTACAGACTACGACGCCAACTTTAAAATGAATCCTCCTCTCAGAAGCAAGGAGGACAGAGACGCCATAAGACAGGCTCTTAAGGACAATATAATAGATGTAATCGCCACTGACCATGCACCTCACCACATAGACGACAAAAACTGTGAGTTTGAAAAGGCGGCAAACGGCATAACGGGTCTTGAAACCTCCTTTGCCCTCAGCTATTCTGAGCTTGTGGACAAGGGTTGGCTCACACCTACGGAGCTTGTTGAAAAAATGAGCTGCAATCCTGCAAGGATATTGCACAGCGACAAAGGAAGTCTTGGTATAGGCGCAGCTGCGGATATAACCATAGCCGATGTAAACTGCGAATATGCAATAGATGTAAACAAAATGGTGTCCAAAGCAAAGAATATGCCCTATAACGGCAGAAAGGTAAAGGGAAAAGTCCTTTATACAATATGCGGCGGCAACATAATAGTGGAAAACGGCGAGCTTACGGAAAAATACAGATAAGGAGATGAATATATGATAATAGACAGACTTATAGACAGAATAAAGGAAACGGGAAATCCCACAGTAGTGGGACTTGACCCAAGATTAAGCTATATACCTTCATTTATAACCGACAAATACTATGGCAAATACGGACATACGCCAAAGGCTGCCGCAAAGTCTATGTATAAATTCAACAAATACATTATAGACGCGGTATACGATATTGTTCCTGCGGTAAAGCCTCAGATAGCCATGTATGAAAGATACGGTATCGAGGGTCTTAAGGCTTATGTAAAGACCTGCGAATACGCCAAGCTCAAAGGACTTATAGTAATAGGCGATATAAAGAGAAGCGATATAGCCTCAACAGCCGAAGCCTATTCAGACGGACATATAGGCAGAGTGACAATAGTGGATACGGAATATGAGGGATTTCCACAGGACTTTATAACCCTTAATCCCTATCTCGGCTCTGATTCTATAACTCCCTTCCTTAAGGACTGCGCAGCTTATGAAAAGGGACTTTTCGTACTTGCAAAGACATCAAATCCCAACAGCGGGGAAATACAGGATCTTTTGGTTGACGGAGTTCCTATTTACGAAAAGGTAGGCTCTCTTATAGAAAAATGGGGCAGCGAGCTTATAGGACAGTACGGCTTCAGCAGCGTAGGCGCCGTTGTAGGCGCTACCCACCCCGAACAGGCAAAGAGACTGAGAGAGGTAATGCCTCACACCTTCTTCCTTGTACCCGGCTACGGCGCACAAGGCGGAAAGGCAGAGGATTTGGCAGTATGCTTTAACTCAGAGGGTCTGGGCGCAATAGTAAACTCATCAAGAGGTATTATAGCCGCTCATACCAAGGAGGAATATAAGCACTGCTTCAATGACGACAGAAACTTTGCGCAAGCGGCAAGACAGGCGTGCATAGATATGAAAAATGATTTAAGGAGATGTATACAGCCATGAAAAAGACTGTGAAAGCAGAGCTTATACTTGAAAACGGTGTGCGCTTCAAGGGAAACGCCTTCGGCTATATTAAAGAGACCGTAGGCGAGGTAGTGTTCACAACAGGTATGACAGGCTATCAGGAAACTCTTACCGACCCGTCCTTTGCAGGACAGATAGTTACAATGACTTATCCCCTTATAGGCAACTACGGTATCAATCTGGAGGATATGGAGAGCAGAAGACCGTTTTTAAAGGGCTTTGTAGTAAGGGAAAAGTGTGATGTTCCCAATAACTGGCGCTGTGAAATGGATATTGACAACTTCCTCTATCAGAACAAAATAATGGGTCTTGAAAATATCGATACAAGAGCCTTGACAAGAGTATTAAGGGACAACGGTACTATGAGGGGAATAATCACCACAAGAGTCGGCGACCTTACCCCCAGTCAGATAAAGCAGAAATTCGACACATATACAAACGCTTATGCCGTTAAGGAAACTACCATAGACGAGCCCTATGTAATAAGCGGAAGAGGCACTCATCTGGCTGTGCTGGACTGCGGCATAAAGCAGGGTATATTAAGAGACCTTGCCAAGAGAGGCTGTAAGCTCAGCGTATTTCCCGCATTTACATCTGCCGAGGATATACTTGCGGTAAAGCCCGACGCTATTTTCTTAGGCAACGGTCCGGGAGACCCCAAGGATATTCCCGATGTTGTGGAAACCGTGAGACAGCTTATAGATACGGGTATGCCCGTTTTAGGTATATGCCTCGGTCATCAGCTTATAAGCCTTGCATTAGGCTGCAACACTACAAGGCTTAAGTTCGGTCACCATGGCGGAAATCATCCCGTTAAGGATTTAAAGACAGGCAGAGTATATATTACAAGCCAGAATCACGAGTTTGTAGTAAGCGACCTTTCAGATGATGTTGAAGCCACGTTTATAAATGTAAACGACGGCAGTATAGAGGGTATAAGGCATAAGACAAAGCCTGTTTATTCGGTACAGTTCCATCCCGAGGCAAGTCCCGGACCTCTCGATACCCAGGAAATGTTTGACAGATTCATAAAAATGATAGAGGAGGTGAAGTCCCATGCCAAGAGATAATTCCATTAAAAAGGTACTGGTAATAGGTTCAGGCCCTATTGTTATCGGACAAGCAGCGGAGTTTGACTATTCCGGCACACAGGCGTGCCAGTCCATAAAGGAAGAGGGTATAGACGTTGTGCTTGTCAACTCAAATCCCGCCACTATAATGACTGACTTAGGCATGGCACACTACACCTATATAGAACCCCTTACAATAGATTTTCTTGAAAAGGTAATAGAAAAGGAACGCCCCGACAGCATTATAGCGGGAATGGGCGGTCAGACAGGCCTTAACTTAAGCTGCGAGCTTTACGACAGAGGCATACTGGACAAGTATCATGTAAAGGTCATAGGCACATCCATAGAATCCATTAAGGAGGGCGAGGACAGAGACAGCTTCAAACGCCTTATGGAGAGAACAAATCAGCCTATTGTAGAAAGCGACATTGTAACAGATGTGGATTCCGCCATAGAGTTTGCCCAGAGCATAGGCTATCCCGTAATAGTGCGTCCCGCTTATACATTAGGCGGTACAGGCGGCGGTATTGCCCACGACGAGGCAGAGCTGAGAGAAATATGCACACAGGGACTTCACCTTTCAAGAGTAGGTCAGGTGCTTATAGAAAAAAGTATAGCAGGCTGGAAGGAAATAGAGTTTGAGGTAATGAGAGACGGCGCAGGCAACTGTATAACAGTCTGCAGCATGGAAAATGTTGACCCTGTTGGCGTACATACAGGCGACAGTATAGTTGTTGCTCCTGCTCAGACACTTTCAGACAGAGAATATCAGATGCTGAGAAGCGCCGCTATAAATATTATTAATTCCATAGAGATAAAGGGCGGCTGTAATGTACAGTTTGCTCTTGACCCCAACAGTTATAATTACGCCGTTATAGAAATAAATCCCAGAGTGAGCCGTTCGTCTGCCCTTGCTTCCAAGGCGACAGGCTATCCTATTGCCAAGGTTGGCGCAAAAATAGCTCTCGGCTATAATCTGGACGAAATAAAGAACGCCGTTACAGGCAAGACATTTGCCTGCTTCGAGCCTACCATAGACTATGTCGTGCTTAAATTCCCCAGATGGCCTTTCGACAAGTTCTTCGGCGCTAAGAGAACACTTGGCACAAAGATGATGGCAACAGGCGAGATAATGTCCATAGGAAAGAGCTTTGAAGCAGCTCTTTTAAAGGGCGTGCGTTCTCTTGAAATAGGTCAGTACGGGCTTGAGAGAAAGTCCTCATCAGCAAGAGACCTTGAAACGCTTAAAAAGAGAGTAGTAACTCCCGATGACGAAAGACTTTTCGATATGGCTGAAATGATAAGACGAGGCTATAAGGTAGAAAAGATATGTCAAATCACGGGTATGGACCTTTTCTTTGTTCACAAGATAGCTAACCTTGTGGAAATGGAGGAGGAATTAAAGACAATGAGCCTTGATGACTTTACTGAGGAAAACCTTACCTATTTCAAGGAAAAGGGATTTTCCGACAAGGCAATAAGCCGCTTTGTAGGCTGTACTCCTCCCGACATATATGCTCTCAGAAAGAAATGGAATATAATGCCTGTATTTAAAATGGTAGATACCTGCGCAGGCGAGTTCGAGGCAGTAACGCCCTACTACTATTCCAGCTACGACAGCGAAAACGAGGTAGTTGTAAGCAACAAAAAGAAGGTTATGGTAATTGGCTCAGGTCCTATAAGAATAGGTCAGGGCATAGAATTTGACTATTGCTCAGTTCACTGTATAATGGCTCTTAAGAAGGCAGGCATTGAAACCATAATAGTAAACAACAATCCCGAAACGGTATCCACAGACTTTGATACGGCGGACAAGCTGTACTTCGAGCCTCTTACAGAGGAGGATGTTCTCAATGTTGTAGAGCTTGAAAAGCCCGACGGTGTTATACTCCAGTTCGGCGGACAAACTGCCATAAAGCTGGCAAACTTCTTCGACGAAATGCACATACCTATATTGGGTACTCTTCCCGAACAGATAGACGAGGCAGAGGACAGAGAGAAATTCGACGCCGTACTTGAAACACTTGGTATTTCAAGACCCAAGGGCAAGGGCGTATGGTCTGTGGCAGAGGGTATAGAAACAGCGGAAAAGCTGGGCTTCCCCGTGCTTGTAAGACCAAGCTATGTATTGGGCGGTCAAGGTATGGAAATCACATACAACGACGACCAGCTTAAAATGTACCTTTCAGATGCCTTTGAAAAGGACAGCAAGAATCCTGTGCTTATAGACAGATACCTTTGCGGCAGGGAAATAGAGGTAGACGCTATATGCGATGGTACAGATGTGTATATCCCGGGTATAATGGAGCATCTGGAAAGAGCAGGCGTTCATTCCGGCGACAGTATATCAATATATCCGCCTCAGAACATTTCTGATGATATGAAGCGCCAGATAATGGATGTCACAAAGAAAATATCCGTTGCCCTTAAGGTCATAGGTATGATAAATATTCAGTTTATAGACTTCAAGGGTGAGCTGAACATAATAGAGGTAAATCCTCGTTCCTCCAGAACTGTGCCTTATATCACGAAGGTAACGGGAGTTCCCGTTATAGATATAGCTACAAGAGTAATGCTTGGCGAAAAGCTCGCAGACATGGGCTACGGCACGGGTATATGCGACGAGCCAAATGTAGTTGCTGTTAAAGTGCCTGTATTCTCTACGGAGAAGCTGCCCCAGGTGGAGGTCAGCTTAGGACCGGAAATGAGGTCTACCGGCGAGGTACTTGGCGTAGGCTATAATCTTGAAAATGCCTTGTACAAGGGCTTTATTGCCGCAGGTATGACTGTACCCAAGGCAGGCAGCACCATTATTGCAACTGTCGGCAGCAAGGACCACGAAGCCTTTGTGGAGATCGCCAAGAGATGCAAGGGGCTTGGCTGCAACTTCATAGCTACCAAGGGCACGGCAAGAGCCCTTAAGGAAGCGGGCATAGACTGTAAGCTGGTCAAGAAAATAAGCGAAGGCGTGCCTAACATTATAGACACCATAAGAAGCGGCGTTGTAGACCTTATTGTGGATATTCCCAAAAAGGCAAACAATAAAAAGAGCGACGGCTTCAAAATAAGAAGAACAGCAGTAGAAAGCTCCGTAACTCTTATAACCGCTATGGATACATTCGACGCTATGGTCAATGTTATGGAAAAGCACATTGACGAAAGTAAGCTGGATATATTCGATATAAACAGAGATATGAGGAAATAATAGCGTGAAAGAAGCTGTCCCGTTATGATTTGCGAAAAAAATCATAATGGGACAGCTTTATTGATTTATGACTAAATTTTTGTTTATATGAGTATCGACCCTTCAGTCAGGCACGTTCAAAAATATCTTAATTTGGAATTTTTGACGTGCCTGACAGCTCCCCTTCACGTAAGGGGAGCCTTAGGTGTACGCTGCCCAAAGTCGCTTATTTACTTTGAAAGACGATACCTGAGCCGTTGCCAACACCCCTGCCTCCCCTAGCCTTGCAATAAAACGCAACGTGTTTTATTGCAGGCGTCGGAGGTTTGCATCGGAAAGCTATCCGACAAACCGTAGGTTTGCTTTTGCGTAGCAAAAGTGCTGGGGAGGGGGACTTTGCACCGAAAGATTTATCGGACAGCCGCAGGCTGGCTTTGCCGTAGGCAAAGTGCTGACCATGCGAAGCATGGTGGAAGGGTCGTTATAATATCAAAAATAATGTTATACTAAGATAAACAAAAATTTAACGCAACATTCTCCTTAAGCCTATAAAATTACATACAACAAGCCGAGACCATACATGGGCTCGGCTTGTTTTATTGATAATATAACAGTCTAAGTCATAAAGTAAACACAGACTTTTTTAGAATTTTGTTACTTCATTTCTGCCTTTTTGAAATGAAAAAACGCTGGGTCTGAAACCGCTTACCGTCATAACATCGTCGGACTTAATTTCGGTTATTGTAATATATGGCTTAGTATATATTTTTTTCATAAAATTTCCTCCTTAATGTTACTTTGTATATTTTACAGCATTTGATATAATTTCTGTTCTACTAATATTTGGCGCAAAATCGTCTGCTCCGCTTTCCGGTGTTTCATATTTTGCATGAGCCTGAATTTTAACGCTGGTTTCCGGTATAAAGTCATTTTTATTTTCGTCAACAAAGTATGCCTTAAATGAAACAGTGCCGTCCTTATTATCAAGATATGTTACCGGATTGGGACCCTTCCATGTAGCAGCTTCAGGGGTTTCCTGAGGTGAAGTGGCTTCTAACCATATTTCGGATATTTCAAAAGCGTTTCCGCTGAAATTGTTAAATTTGCCTGTAACGGTAAGGGCATTTCCTTCTACCACAGGGGTATCAAGTGTCAGATACGGAGTTGTATAATAATCGCCGTATGTAAGAATTTCTATATTCTTTATATCTGTGTTCTGGGCAGGCTTCATTGTTCCGTCAGCCTCTCTCGGCTTTACATATACGGCATAGGTCACCGTTTCGGCGTTTTCGCTACCGGGAATATTAAATACAAGATTTGTTCCTGTATTTCCTACGGCAGTACCCACACCTATTTGTGTAAATTCGCCGTCCTTATATGTTCCCAGATAAACGTCTCTTGTAGTATCAGCACCACTGGATGCCGCTACAACTCTTATTTTAAAGCTATCTTCGGAGCTATATTCAAATGTAATAAAGCCGTTGTTTTCTATATTGGCTTCCGTTGCATGAAGGTCTGAATAAGCGTCTTCACCCAATCTTATTCTTTCGGAATTCATAACGCCGTTGTGATTTACCGTGTTGAACTGTGTATTCAAATCTCTTACATTGTTTGCGTTATTTGCATTTGTAATATGATATACAAATCCATCCTCTGCGGAGGGATATGCCGTTGTTGTAGAAGGCGTTGCGGGAATGGCAGGCGCCCAATACTGAACAGGACCGTCTCCGTCATCTACTATAAGCTCATAAATACTGAAGGAACCGTCCGGAGAATAAATGTAGTATGTACCTGCAGCGCCAAGCTGTACTGTTTCCTTACGGGCAACACCTACTGTACGTCCCTGGTAGGTCTCCGTATTTGTGCCTTGACACAGACCCTCTTCCATAAAACCGGAAGGGCCTTCAACAGTCATGCTTCTGTTTGCGTTCTCCGGAGCGCTTGAGCCGTTTACCGCATATATAACAAGTGTGGCGTTGTCGGTAGCTGTGGTGAAAGAAACAGCCCTTCTAGTCGCATTGCCTGTACCCGTTGTCTTAAGTCTGAAATTAAAGGCTTCATCTACGGGCAGCTTTGTTACACGGCTGCCTTCGGGAAGCGTTTTGTCATAAATATATTCTCTTCTGTATGTCTGGTCTACCTGCAATGTATTTCCGCCTGTTATTACGGTAAAATAATCGCCTGTACCCAAATATGTATCGCTGTATATTACCTGACCTTCGATAGAATCTGTCAGCTTATATTCCGCAGCGGAAGCCGCAACGACGCCGATACCCACGGCTGTAGCCACAGCAGATGCAAAAACAACTATTTTTGCCATAAGTTTCTTCATGGTCTTATCCTCCTTAAATAATTTCCTATTGTATATAATAGCATAAATATTCATTATATTCAAGTCCGTTAAATTAAAATTTATTGAATATTATTGGTCTGTGTCGGGTATTTCACGGATATTTTCCTCATCAAGGACGGAAACGGCATTAAGCCTTTTCTGTATGGCTCTCGTCCTTACGCCGACCAGCTTTTCAAGATCGTTGTTGGCATTTTCCAGCTTTTTGCGGGTATCGTCAAGTATTTTTTCAAATTTGTCGAACTCCGTCTTTACAGAGGACAGCACCTCCCACACCTCAGAGCTGCGCTTTTGTATAGCAAGAGTTTTAAAGCCCATTTGCAGAGAATTGAGCATTGCCGCCATTGTGCTTGGTCCTGCTATATTCACCTTATATTCTCTTTGAAGTCTTTCCATAAGCCCTCTGTTCACTACCTCTGCGTACAGTCCCTCAAAGGGCAGGAACATTATGGCAAATTCGGTAGTATAGGGAGGCTCAATATACTTTGAGCTTATATCCTTTGCCTCAGAAAGTATAGTCCTTTCAAGAGCCTTTGCGCATATATCTGCTTTTGCCTTATCTCCCTCGTTGTAGGCGTCTACAAGAGCCGAATATGTATCTCCGGGGAACTTGGAGTCTATTGGCAGCCATACCGTACTGTCCTTACCCGGCAGCTTTACGGCAAACTCCACCACCTCTTTGGAATTTGGCTTGACTGCTACATTTTCGGCATACTGCTCTCTCGAAAGTATTTCGCCGAGTATAGCTCCCAGCTGTATCTCCCCTACTATACCTCTTGTCTTTACATTGGAAAGCACCTTTTTAAGGTCGCCTACGCCGTTTGCAAGATTTTTCATTTCTCCAAGTCCCTCGTATACCTGCTTAAGCCTTTCGCTTACTACTTTGAAGGACTGGTCCATTTTATCCTCAAGAGTTTTTTGGAGCTTTTCATCTACTATGCCTTTTATCTCGTCAAGCCTTTTGTCGTTATCGTTTTGTATTGAGTTAAGGCTTTCGGATACGGTTTTTCTGAGCGCTTCCTGCTGTGTGTTTATATTTTTGTCCAGAGTTGTTATTTTTTCGCTTATAAGCTGATTTACAAGAGCCTGATTGCTGTTTATTACCTCCGCCATATTCTTTACCGCCTCGTTTGTATCCCTCTGCACAAGGTCGGCAATATCGTTGGAATTGATTTTATTGCCCGTGACTACATTTACTATAATAGCGGCAACAACAAGTATTATTATAACTACAAGCAATATTTCAATAAGCATCGCCATTCTCCTCTTTCTTGACTAATTTAACAATACGGCTGGTGCCGAGCCTGTCTGCCCCCAGCTCTATGAATTTACAGGCGTCGTCTAAAGAGCTTATGCCGCCTGCCGCCTTTATTTTCACGTTATTCCCTATGTGCTTTTTGAAAAGAGCTATATCGTCAAATGTAGCTCCGCCGCCGCCAAAGCCCGTGCTTGTTTTTATAAAGTCTGCGCCGCTTTCCGTAACTATTTCGCACATTTTTATTTTTTCATCTTCACTCAGCATACAGGTCTCTATTATTACCTTAAGTATTTTGTCTTTACATATATTTTTAAGAGTATAAATTTCCGTCTTTATGCTGTCGTACCTCTTATCCTTGAGATTTCCTATATTTATGACCATATCTATCTCGTCTGCGCCGTCGTTAAGCGCAGCAGAGGCTTCATACGCCTTTACGGAAGAGGTGTTGTAGCCATTGGGAAAGCCTATAACAGTACATATTTTTACTCTGTCCCGAACATATTCCCTTGCCCTTTTAACGTATGAGGGAGGTATACATACGCTTGCGGTATTATATTTAATACCGTCGTCACATATACGGCTTATATCATCCCATGTTGCCGCAGGAGCAAGCAACGTGTGGTCTACCTTGGAAAGAATTTCTTTTATATCCATATAAATTCTCCTTTTTCAATTATAGTTCATGTAATACAACAGGCGCAGCTCCCCTACATTCAATGGCATAAAACTATCCCTATATGCAGGGAAGCGCAAAACGCCGTTTCCATCTTATCCTATAAATTTATTTTAATATTTTTGCTGTCCTCTGTCAAGATGTCCTCCAGTATATCGCAGGCGTCTGCAATGATATTGCTGCACTCGTTATCGCGTATCAGACAGCCGCAGTTGACAGAACAGAATTTACTGTTGAAGCGCTCTGTCATATACAGTCGTCGGCAGCTTACATCTACGCCCGAAAGTCCTATGACCATAATACAACCTATAAGTACGCTGCACACACTCCCTATACCAAATCCGTTATATATACCTTCGCAGCATTCATAGCATTCCTGCGGTATCGTCAGTCCATATTCCTCCTCGGCTGCCTTTAAAATACACTGAGAACAATTACAACCGGTTTTATAATAGCGCAATGCCCTTTCCTTTAACATAAAAAATACCTCCTCTTACTATTTTATCCCGTAAGAGGAGGCAATGTTACTTATAATGTTTTATATATGACGCATTTTGTTTATTATTTATCGCTGAACATATTGCCGTAACTGTCAGTCATAGGCTGACCCTCTGCGCCGCCGTCTACAAGAGTATTGGGTGACGGAGTTCCGCTGGCAGTAATAATATCCTCTGCTCTGAATAATGAAACTGTCATTTCGGGCTTAATATAATTCTTCATTATACCGCCTCCTTACTGTATTGTACTCAGACTGAATGTCTTGGAGTCTGAAAGCACTGTCTTGCCGTCTGTCTTAACAACATAAGGCGTTACCTTTATCTGAGCGTCGGCAGGAACATCGGTTATTGTAAAGGCATATTCGTACTTCTTGGCAATATCGCCGGGCTTTACTGCTGAGCCTGCAATAGAGGCGAATACCTTATTATTGCTTTCTCCTGCCTTTGCAACAGCCTTCTTTACTTCCTTATTGCCTGAGCTGAATATAAAGCCTGCCTCGGCATAGTTAAGACTGCTTACGCCTGCTACAAAGTTAATGCTGCTGCCGTTCTTTTCAGCCTTTACATCGGACTTATCCGGGTCAGCGGAAGGCTGTACTTCCGTTATTGTAGTTGTTTCTGATGATGACTCGGATACGGTAGCTGTCGTAGTCTCTGATGATGACTCGGATACGGTAGCTGTCGTAGTCTCTGATGATGACTCGGATACGGTTTCATCTATCTCCACACCGGCTCTGAGACTGGTGATACCATTTATTTCTGCCCAGTGGAGAACTGTAAAGTCATCATGAAGACTTACTGTCTGACCCTGTTCAACGGTTACAAGAATATCTCTTGCTTCATTCTCGTCCTCAAGGCTGAGAGTACCTACCACAAGGTTTCCAAAGTCAAGAAGGTCGCTGTCTGCTACTACATAAATGTTGAGCTTGCCGTTTGCATAACGGTATTCCTTAAGGAGAGCTCTTTCATTTACTACCTCTGACCATTGGAAAACAGCCTTGGCACTTGGGTCTGCAATGTTGAATTCTGTCTGGAAGGCTATTGTATTAATAGCTTCGTCCTCGAGCTTAAGCTCCATTTCAGCCTGTCTGCCGTCTTCGCTTCTGTGGAATGCAAAACCGTAGTCGTACTGATCCTCTGCAGGAAGACCGCCCTCGGTATCGTCTGTTTCCTCAGTACCTGCCATAAGGTTGGAGCTTTCGCTGCCTGCAGGAACATAAGCAGAATAATTCTCAACAGCGGCAGTATCGCCATCTGAGAATGCCACAAGGTTTTCAGCTGAACCGTTTAACGGAGCTGCCTCAATTTTGATAGGCGGCAATTTGCTAAACGCAGGAACTTCTACATTAAGAGTATTACTTACCATTCTTTCGCCGTCAAGAGTAAGAGCATCGTCTACTCTGTAAAGCTCAGCGCTTATTACGGAAGGAATACTGCTGTAATTTTCATCCTTTGGCTCTATCCAGTAAATCCATGTACCGTCTGATACTTCGCCAAGCTCGCCGTTTACAGGAGGAGTGGCAAGTATTATCTGATAGCCGTCTACTATGGTCTTTTCGTTTCTCTTTTCGCCCTCTAAGAGCTTAACTACATTGTATGCGGGACTTCCCTTATACTGTCCTGTGAATATTACGGAATCCTTTGGTATCTTGTATGTTTCGGGGTTGGAAGTATCGTATACATAATCCTCCTCAAGTTTACCGATACCCTTTGGCACAAGCTCTACATCGTCGCTTGTAGGTCCTAATATATTCACGCTGCTTACAGTAGCCGCAGTACCCTCGTATACGACCTTAACGTAAGCTGCATTGTATATATACATATATCCTGGCTCGTCGGGATTGTTAAAGTAGAACTTCTCCTCTTCGCCGCCCTTATAGTCTATATCCTTTGCCTTTGTCCAGTCGGAATTGTTCTCGCTTACATATACTGCAAACTTAGCGGCTTCGCCCTTGTACTTAATAGCGGTTACCTGCTCTTCATGTCCAAGGTCGATAATGAACTCTGCATTGGCTTTATTGCCCTCTGAATCAGCAGGAACTTCACCTGTATAGCTTTCGGCAGTACCCTGACCGATTATTGAAGGAATAGAGGAAATATAAGTATCCTCACAGTATTCGCTGTCACCGTCTGCCTTTATTTCCTTATCCGTTTTAGACTTCATATTGGTTTCTATGGTCCAGTTATCTCTGCCTATTGTACCGTCATGCTTTACCTTAACAGGAGCAATATCAACTGCATCTGTAGTATTGAGCAGCTTATCGTAGCCTATTATCTTATATTCATAGACCATATTGTTGCCTGTGGTTATAACATCTGTATAAGAAGTCTTGTCGGCAGTTACAAATGCTACGGGAACATCATTTCTTATGATTTCATAGCCAAGCATATCATCTCCGCCGTTGTTTCCGAGAGCAAACTTTATTTCGTTTGAAGAAACAACATTATCGGGATGCTCTGTGGTCATTGAAGCGGTTATCTTTGTGCCGGAAGGCATACCTGTACCGCCCTTGAGCTTGTATTCTCTTGCGTCGTTGTTGAAATACTGTATCTTCTTGTCTTCAAGTGGGAACTGTGATACATAAGCCTGAGTATCAGTATCACAAGTGAAGCCCCATGCCTCAAAGAACGGTATAAGGTTCTTCTGAGCAGCTGCTGAAGCAAGTCTTATAAGATTATCGCTTGTGCTCTTAGTCATTACAAGAGGTATTGAACTGCTGCCGGAGGTCTCGCCCTCTCCGGTAGTTTCCTCCACAGCCTCTTCAACATTAGGATTAGGCGCAAGAGCAGGATTTCTGCTATATGCGTCCATACGCGCATAGAAATTATTTGCAAGCTGATCGTCTATATTGTCAAACATCTTGTAATCATAGTAGTCGTCAAAATAGGAGTGGAGCTGCCAGTACATACCTAATGTCTTGCCCTTGGGAACAGCGCCTATACTGCCTCTTGTTACTACCTGATATACATCGTCAAAGTTAATTCTGTCTATTGACTGAGTTGCAAGAAGTGAGAAGAAGTTATTTGTAACCTCTGCCACTACATAATTTTTGTTGTTTATAACGTGACCCATTTCATGAGCGATACCCCAGCCGGAAAGCTGACCGGAGGTCTTATTACCCTTGTCGTCCGCCTCTACGGGAACAAGAGAAGCAAGCTCGGGAACGCTGTCGTATTCAATGCCTATATGCTTGCCGCTTGCGTACATAAAAGCGCCTGCAAACATTGCATGATAACGTATATTGAGTCTTTGCATAGGGTATCTGTTAGTGCTTGTGGTAACAAGATTGCCCTTTTCATCATAGTTTTCTTTCTTGTTAAGACCCTTGTACTGATAGAACAAATCGATTTGCTGCTCCATAGCTTCAATAGCCGTTTCGAGCTTTGAAGCGCCGCCGTTGCCGATACCCTTAAGTATCTGTGAAGCGGGAACAGAATACATCATATTGTCCATAACTATTTCTGTTAAGTTGGCAACACAATTTCTCTCGTCATATTCTATACTTTGAGTGTGGTTTGCTTTATGCTCCTCGTTAAGTCTGCCAACGTGAGCTTTAAGCTCTTCGACATATTTTTCAACAGCCGCTTTTCTTTCAGCGCCTGTTATGCCTGCTACGTTAAGCACGGGTATCTTAGTGCCGCCGCTTACTCTTAATGTATAATCGCGGTTATTTTCGCCTATCCATTGAACATAGAGTGAGCCGCCGTTTTCACGGTTTGCATAAGAAGCCAGCTTGGGAACCTTTATTACGTTTCGTCCAACCTTAAGGGAGGTTATTTCCTTGCACCAGTTAAATGAAGAATCATTGTGCATCTGTGTAGCTACCAGCTTAAGGCTTGTGTTTACTCCTCTTGCATCTGTAGCAGAGCCTAAGTATATAACAAGCTCCTCGTCTGCCTCTGCCGCAACGCCTATGGGCTGAAGGTCTGTAAGAGGCATAGCGAAATCGTCAAAGCCGTTGTCAAGTTTAGCGGATACTCTTGTATCTACATGAACTATATCGTCAAGATCCTTATCCTTAAGGAGCTGCTCGGCATATTCAACCTCCAAAAGAAGATTGTCATGCTCCGGGTGAAGCTCGCCGCTTTCATCGTCTACCTCCTCAAGCTCTGCCTTGAAGTTATCTATGGTATCCTGAGTTACTTCGTCAGTGAGCTTGATATGCATATCGTCTGCATACATAGCGTTTATTCTTGAAGCAAGGTCTTCATATTCATAGAAACGCATTTCTGCTATCGTTACCATTCTGCCGCCCCAGGTTTCAAGACAGAGCTGGAATGTATCTGATTCTATGGGAGACTCTGCAATAAGAGTATAGAAGGCGTTGTTGTCCTTATCAGTTTTCTTTGTAAGGCTGCCTCTTATTTTCTGCCAATTGCCCTTTTCGTCCTTATATCTTATAGCGCCTGCGGCATAGCTTGACGGCTGGCTGCCGCTTGCTGAGAAGCGTATAGTATCAATAGTGTATTTCTTGTCAAGCGTAATTATAGGATTGGCAAAGAAGCCGTATGTACTTCCTGTATCCCAGTCTGCAACTGCCGTGTATGTATCCTGGCTGTTGTCCACGGGAGCGTTAATATCGCCTACAAGAGAACACCTTTCGTCCTCAGTGCTGTATTCTACCTTGCTTATATGCGTCATAAGCTGTCCCTTGCCGTTTGACCTGTTGATAACCTTACGCATAGGCATTTTAACGTCGTTTGAAGCCTTGGGAGTAGCTTTCATAAGGTCATATTCAGAGCTTGCGCCGTATGTATTATGACCCAATACATATATCTCATATTCAACATCGGGCTTAAGATTGATTATAGTATAGCTTGTAGAAGCTATGTTCTCAACCGTTGTATAATCTCCTGTGCTGCCCTCTCTGTAATGAACGCTGTAATACTGGCTGTGCATAGTTGCCTTCCAGCTTACGGCTATGGATTCAATTCCTGCCTCCGCCTTGGCATTTTCAGTCTTAGGCGGCTTATCGCCCATAGAATCCATTTCTATGGTCTCGGCTGTTGACCACGGGCTCTTCCAGTCGCCGTTTACTGAGCGTACACGGAAGGTATACGGAACGTATTGCTTAAGGTCTGAGCCGTTAAGAGCGCTTACGGTCATTTTTGTATCATTGGTCTGTATTATCTGCTGACTTCCGCCCTGGCTTATATTTACTTCATAAGCCGAAACGCCTGTCTGCTTTGTCCAGCTAAACTCAAACTTAGGATAAAGACCTCTGTCCGTCTGCTTAATAGAATCCTTTACTATTTCGGGGATATTAAGCTCAGGCTCAGGGATTCTGTCCTCCATGTTGTTTACAAACTCGACCTCAGCTATATCCACCAGCTTTGTACTTGAGCCTGTAACCTTAATTGTAACCTTCTTTATGGCAATCTGAGTGCCTATATTTACAACTACTGTACCGTCGCTTTCGACCTTGGCTATACTGTCGGGTGAAGCAAAAAGGTCTGCAACTATGGGAGCAATAATAGGACTTACGGCTTCGTCCTTTACGGGAATCTCAAAATCCTCTATTATTACCTCGCCTGTATTCGGGTCGGTTATCTCATTGCCGCTTTCGTCAAGTCTTGCACCCTGTACAAGTATAGTACCTGCGGTGATCCTGTTTTCTGAGCCTGCAGGCGGCTTAATAACGATGCCGGCTGCCTGCTTTGCCTCAACAGGAGCATTTTCATTTATATTAAGAGCTACCTCTATGGGATTGCTTTCAGAAATTTCCGCTTCGGCATTTGCAGGGGCAAGCTGAACGGGAGTTCCCTTGCTCTGTACTATGTCGCTTACTTCTCCGCCTACTACCTGAGTACCCTGAGATACCTCCGGCTGTATATTCTCGGCTGAGATTATGCTGAGTGTAGGTGCTGTAACTGCCTTGCCATGATTAAGGGTAACATAAGCAAGGTCGGCAATATTAACTGTCTGGTCGCCATTAAGGTCATAGTGCATATCTGTCGTATTGTTGTCAATGGCATCCATCATGGACTGTTCATCCTTATCGTCTACAACGCCGTCGGGAGTACCGTCTTCGTTTCCCGCAATATCGCCAATAGGCATAACGGCGTGTAAAGCTGTAGGATTAGGTCCTAAAAGGTCGTTTTTCTTTTTGCTGTTATTAAGCTCGACCTTTGTGGTAAGACCCTTTTTGATAGTAACATCCTGAGTGTATGAAGCATAACCGTCGGCTGTTACCGTAAGGGTGTAGTCCTTTGAATGAGGCGCTTCTACGGAAACGGGAATGTTGTCTATAACGCCCGAAGCCATAGTTCCCTCGGCATTTGTTACTATGTCTACGCTGTGATTAGTGTTACTGTCCTTATCCGATAAGGCAACATGGAAGCTATCGCCCGGTGACGGAAGGTCAAGGTTGATGTCGATTCCAAAACTGCTGACATCAGAAACACTTTCCAAATCTCCCGTTTCAGAATCTTCAAAAGAAAAATCTGCAGCGGGTATAGCTGCGCTCTGAATCAGAAGAGCTGATGCCAGAAAGCCGGCACTTACTTTCTTGAATAGATTTTTTCTGAATTTCATAAAGTGCTCCTTTCATTTTATTGTTTAAAAGACTCCGAGCTTGTATTGTACCCACAGTACCTTATGCGGAGCTTTGGCTTACGCATAACTACTGTCTGCACAGTCAACGCCTGTTTGTCTTATTGTTAAAATTATAACAGTTTTTAATCAAAGGGTCAAGAAATTTTAATAAATTCTTAACTTGACTTCACCAAGTTAAATCGAATATTTCTTTAACAAATTAAACGAGCCGAGGGCAGTACATTCCCTCGGCTTGGTGTAATAATATTCAGACGGTTTATACGGCGTTGCAGTACGCCTCAAACAGTCGTTTATTCTTCGGTTTTTCTTTCGGGTCTTGGCAGGCAGGCCTTTCTGGAAAGATTTATTCTTCCCTGGTCGTCTATATCCGTTACCTTGACCTCTATTACGTCGCCCTCCTTAACAACGTCTTCAACTCTGTTTACTCTCTCGTGAGCCAGCTTTGAGATATGGACAAGACCCTCTGTTTCAAAGCCTATCTCCACAAATGCGCCGAAGCTCATGATTCTTGTGACAGTACCCTCGTAAACTCTGCCTACCTCCGGTCCCTTGTCTATCATCTTTATCATTTCAACGGCTTTTGCAATAGCCTCTGCGTCGGGACTGGATACATATATCTTGCCCTCGTCCTCGGTATCTATCTTGTCAACGCCTGAAAGCTCTATTATCTTATTGATAGTCTTGCCCTTAGAGCCTATTACTTCAGCCATCTTATCGGGGCTTATCTGTATAAACTCGATTTTAGGCGCATACTTTGAAAGCTCCGGTCTTGGCTCAGGTATAGCCTTGAGCATTACCTCGTCGAGAATATAGTTTCTTGCGGTATGGGTGTTTTCAATAGCGCCCTTTATTATCTCAGGAGTAAGACCCTGTATCTTCATATCCATCTGTATAGCCGTGATACCCTTATGAGTACCCGCTACCTTAAAGTCCATATCGCCGAAGAAGTCCTCTATACCCTGTATATCCGTAAGGAGTATAAAGTCGTCGTCGGTCTCGCCTGTAACAAGACCGCAGGAAATACCTGCAACCGGTCTCTTGATAGGTACGCCTGCTGCCATAAGTGAAAGAGTTGAACCGCATACGCTTGCCTGTGAGGTAGAGCCGTTTGAGCTTAATACCTCGGATACAAGTCTTATGGCATAGGGGAATTCCTCCTCGCTTGGTATTACGGGAAGAAGCGCTCTTTCAGCCAATGCGCCGTGACCTATTTCTCTACGTCCGGGACTTCTGGAGGGCTTAGCCTCGCCTACGGAAAAGCCCGGGAAGTTGTAGTGATGTATATATCTCTTTGATACTTCGCTTGTATCAAGACCGTCCAGCTTCTGTACATCAGCCATAGAGCCAAGAGTAGTAACTGTCATTACCTGAGTCTGACCTCTCTTGAATATAGCTGAACCGTGAGTTCTTGGAAGGAAGTCTACCTCGGCTGAAAGAGGTCTTATTTCGTTGAGAGCTCTGCCGTCGGGACGCTTGTGTTCTCTTAATATCATACGTCTTACGGTTTCCTTCTCATACTTGTATATAGCCTCGCCAACAGCCTCTGCAAAGGCTTCCTCGTCCTCGTTGCCGAATTGCTCAAAGAGCTTTTCTCCGACCTCTGCTTCTATCTCGGCTATCTTTTCGTCTCTTATCTGCTTCATATCCGTGAAAACGGCTTCTTCCATTCTCTCAGCAGGAATAAGCTCCTTTATCGCCTCATAGAAGTCGTGGTCTACAACGTGCTCCTCATAGGAGTGCTTTTCCTTGCCCTGCTCTGCTACGATACCGTCGATAAACTTACATATTTCAACATTCTGCTTATGACCGAACATAATAGCGTTGAACATTTCATCATCTGTTACCTCGTCAGCGCCTGCTTCTATCATCATTACCTTTTCCTTTGTAGAAGAAACGGTAAGGTTCATTCTGCTGAGCTTCTTCTGCTCTGCCGTAGGATTGATAATATACTCTCCGTCTATCATACCTACGGATACAGAGGCAGTCGGTCCGTAGAAGGGAATGTCTGAAATTGAAAGAGCAACAGATGAGCCTATCATAGCGCATATTTCAGGTGAACAATCCTGGTCTACACACATAACAAGTGCATTTATGGAAACGTCGTTTCTATAATCCTTTGGGAAAAGGGGTCTTATAGGTCTGTCTATAACTCTGGCTGTAAGTATAGCCTTTTCGGAGGGTCTGCCCTCTCTCTTTGTAAATCCGCCCGGTATCTTGCCTACGGAATACATTTTCTCCTCATAGTCTATTGAAAGAGGGAAAAAGTCGATTCCTGCCCTTGGCTTCTCGGAAGCCGTAGCCGTTACAAGTACCATAGTGTCGCCGTATCTTACGATACACTCTCCGTTGGCAAGCTCGGCAACCTTGCCTATTTCAAGGCTCAATTCTCTGCCTGCCAGTTCCATCTTATAAGTTTTGCTCATGAAATAATCCTCCTTGATAAAAATATTCATCAAAGTGACCTCGGCAATTTTTAGCTTAAAAATTCATTTATGCCCATAAACAAATTTTTAAACTAAAAATATTACCCTGTCACTTTGATTTGTAAAATTCAAGGCGTGGTGAGTCAACACCACGCCTTAATTTAAAAATTACTTTCTTAAACCTAATGCAGCAATAAGCTCACGGTATGCAACAACGTCCTTAGACTTGATATAATTTAAAAGGCCCTTTCTCTGACCTACCATCTTAAGAAGACCTCTTCTTGAATGATGGTCCTTCTTGTGCTCCTTTAAATGCTCTGTAAGGTGATTGATTCTCTCTGTAAGCAAAGCAACCTGTACTTCGGGAGAACCCGTGTCGTTTTCGCTTCTGCCGTACTTGGCAATAATAGCTTTCTTGTCCATATTGATTTCCTCCTTATTATTATTTTACTCCGGATGCTAAGGAACGGTCGGAGAGTCCTGAACCTGAACATCGGATACACACAAGCATTATACTATCATATATTGGTATAAAATGCAAGTGTTTTTTTACTTTTTAATATTTCTGAAATATCAAAGCCTGTATTTAAGCGCATCAAGGCTGCCTATACAGTCCATACACTCTTTTCTGTCCCTTTTAAGCTGCTCTGTCAGCTTATTTTTATCCTCAAACTTTATTTCGTTTCTTATTTTTTTGTAGAATGTAATAATAATATCTCTGCCGTATACATTTTTATCAAAATCGAATATGTTTGTTTCTATTTTTCTCTTTTCGCCGTCAAAGGTAGGATTTTTGCCTATGTTGGACATACCGTAGTATTCTTTGCCATCTATTATGACTGTGGAAAAATACACGCCGTCGGGAGGCAGCAGCTTTTTATCGGGCGGCTCTATATTGACTGTGGGAAAGCTCATGGCTCTTCCTCTTTCATAGCCCTTTACTACCCTGCCCATGGCAAAGTACGGCTTATTGAGAAGCCTTGCGGTATACTCCATATTTCCGTCGGCAATAAGTCCCCTTATTTCAGTGCTGCTTACTCTTATTCCGTCTACCTTAACACGGGGTATTCCTATTACCTTGATTCCTCTCTGCTCGCCAAGCTCTTTAAGCGTATCTATATTGCCTGATCTGTTCTTGCCGAAATAATAATTTTCGCCTACCACAAGGACACGGCAGTTTGTTCTGCTGTATAAAAGCTCCATAAACTCCTGTGGAGAAAGAGAAGCAAAGCCGTAGTCAAAGGGATACTGTATAAGAATATCCACGCCTGTTTTTTCAGCTACATACTTCTTTTCCCTAACGGAAAGAATAGTTCTGAAATCCTCAACTCTTCCGAAAAAATCAACGGGATGGGGGTCAAATGAAAATATCGCAGCCTTATAGCCGCAGCTCTCCCTGTAGGAAAGCACAGTCTTTATAAGCTCCTGATGTCCTATATGGATACCGTCGAAATTTCCTATTGCAACGGCGCTTTCCTCTTTAATATTAAATTCTCCCGTTTCATATATTTTCATACTATCACCTTATATCAGCATGGTAACAGGCTTTGCATATTCTCCCGTTACCTTGTATATTCCTGCCAGCCTGCCATGGCTGTCATATACTCTGAGCATTTCTCCCTCTTCCGCGGGACTGTCCAGAAAGCCTACGCTTATTTTATTGCCGTTCTGTATATATTTATCGGCGTTTTCACTTGCTGTTACCTTTCTGTAATCCTGCAAAACAGAGTCCATGCTTATAATAATCTTTTCTATATCTCCAGCTTCGGCAAGGCGTCTGAATTCATCTATTTTTATGCTGTCCTCTATATAAAAGCTTCCGCTTCTCGTTCTTGTGAGAGAAGACATACAGCCTCCGCAGCCAAGCCTTTTGCCTATATCGCTACAAAGAGTTCTGATATATGTGCCTTTTGAGCAAAGCACGCTGAATACAAATCTGCCGTCGCCTGTTTTTTCAATATCCTTTATTTCATATATATGGATAAGCCTTGTTTTTCTTTCTATTTCCTTACCCTCTCTTGCAAGCTCATAGAGCTTTCTGCCGTTTACCTTTACGGCTGAATACATAGGCGGCTTCTGGGCATACTCGCCCTCAAAGCTCTTTATGGCGGCTATTATATCACTGTCGGAAAGCTCCGCCTCTTTTCTTTCAAGCACCTCTCCCCATATATCCTCAGTGGTGGTTGTTATACCCAAGGTGATTTCCGCCCTGTATTCCTTTATATTGGCGGAAACATAGTCTGCCAGCTTAGTGGCTTTGCCTATACACAGAGGAAGAACGCCTTCGGCGTCGGGGTCGAGAGTACCCGTATGTCCTGTTTTAGTCTTATTGAGCTTGTTTCTGACTATATTTACAACATCGTGAGAGGTAAAGCCCTTTTCCTTATAGATATTTATAAAGCCCGATAAATCCCTACGCATTTTTTATTTTATCCTTCATTACCTTAAGAGCGGCAGCCATAACGTCCTCTATATTTCCATGTACGGAAGCACCTGACGCCAGCTTGTGTCCGCCGCCGCCAAAGCCTACGGCAATTTCATTCACATCTATTTCGTTGGAGCGGAAGCTCAGCTTTACAACGCCGTTGTCTCTTTCCGAGCCGAAAAGAGCAAGCTCCGCGTCGCCTGTATTCAGAAGATAGGCAACTATGCCGTCAAGGTCGTTTACAGTAGCGCCTACGGAAGCCATATCCGCCTTTGTAATATATGTATAGGCAATCCTGTCCTCAAGCGCCATTCTGCCCATGGCAACGGCACATATCTTAGCTTCTGCAAGGGAATGCTCATACATAAATCTGGAATGTATCCTTCCCGTATCGACTCCTGCTACTACGAGCTTTCCCGCTATTATATGGGTGCGCTCTGAGGTGCAGCTGTGCTTAAAGCCCCTTGTATCCGTAAGTATACCGGAATAAAGCGCCGTGGCAATATCCTTATCTACCTCCACAAAGCGGCTTATAAGCTCATACACTATCTCGGAAACAGAAGAAGCGTCGCCGTTTACAATATTGTTCTGAGCAAAATAAGTATTGCTTATATGGTGGTCTATATTATATGTTACATTGGCTCTTTTGAACACCGCTTTGGCTTTTCCCAGTCTGTCTGCGTCGCCGCAGTCAAGAGCAAAGAATATATCCGGCTCAAGGGCGGAATAATCCCCCTTATAGACATACTCTCCGCCCTTTAATATATTGAACTTCTCCGAATATTTATCCAGAAGCACAACAGGAGTTTTGCCTAACTTGGACATAGCAAGAGCAAATCCGAAGCATGAGCCTATTGCATCTCCGTCAGGATTTTCGTGCCCTGCAATATATATAGTCTGTACATTTTCAATATCTTTTAGTATGGTATTTTCGTACATATATTTTAACTCTCCCGATTTATGTCCTTTATAATTTTATCTATCTTAAAGCTGTATTCAAGGGAATCGTCCGGTATAAATCTGAATTCCGGAGTTATCCTCAGATTGATTCTGTTTGCAATAAGGCTTCTTATATAGCCTGATGCGTTCTTAAGAACCTCCATTACCTCCGCCTTTTTCTTGTCGTCCCCCAAAACGCTTACATAAACCTTGCAGTACATAAGGTCGTTTGTGGTATCCACCTTTATGACTGAGGTTATAACGCCTATTCTGGGGTCTTTCATATCGGCTCTCAGTATTTCGGAAAGCTCCTTTTTTATTTCGTCATTAATACGAATCATTCTGTTGCTGTTTTTTTTCATTACTGCTTAATTTCCTCCATAACAAAGGCTTCTACAATATCGCCTTCCTTAATGTCGTTGAACTTATTAAAGAGAAGACCGCATTCGTAACCGGAATTGACCTCCTTTACATCGTCCTTGAAACGTCTGAGGGTAGCAAGCTCGCCGTCGTATACAACAACGCCGTCTCTTATTATTCTGACCTGGGCATTTCTTACAAACTTGCCGTCGGTCACATAAGAGCCGCCTATGGTTCCTACACCGCTAGCTTTGAAAAGCTGCCTTATCTCCGCATGACCTATTACCTTTTCCGCATATACAGGGTCAAGCATACCCTTCATAGCGGCTGTAATATCGTCTATGGCGTTATATATAACTCTGTAAAGTCTTATGTCAACCTTCTGGTCCTCGGCAACGTTCTTCGCGGATGCCTCGGGTCTTACGTTAAAGCCGATAATAATAGCGTTTGACGCGCTGGCAAGCATAACGTCGGATTCTGTAACAGCGCCTACGCCGCCGTGTATTGTCCTTATTCTTACCTCGTCGTTGGATAGCTTTTCAAGACTGGCTCTTACTGCCTCAACAGAGCCCTGTACATCTGCCTTTATTACAATATTCAGCTCCTTTATATTACCGCTCTGTATCTGGCTGAACAAATCGTCAAGGCTTACCTTCTGAGGAGTTTCCTTTATAAGCTCCTCACGGCTCTTTGCTATTACGGATTCCGCAAGCTGTCTTGCCCTCTTTTCGTTTTCTGCGGCATAGAACATATCGCCTGCCATAGGCACTTCGCTTAAGCCAAGTATCTCTACGGGCATAGACGGACCTGCCTTCTTTACCTTTTGACCCTTATCGTTCATCATGGCTCTTACTCTTCCGTAGGCGCTGCCCGCTACAATAGGGTCGCCTACATTAAGAGTACCGCTTTGCACAAGAACTGTGGCAACAGCGCCTCTGCCCTTGTCAAGCTGAGCCTCTATAATATTTCCCCTTGCCTTTTTGTTGGGGTTAGCCTTAAGCTCCTTCATTTCAGAAGCAAGTATTATCATTTCAAGGAGGTTGTCAAGACCCTCCTTGCTGACTGCTGAAACGGGAACGCATATCGTATCTCCGCCCCAGTCCTCGGCTACAAG
The DNA here is from genome assembly GCA_947628755.1 of uncultured Clostridia bacterium. Lineage (GTDB taxonomy): Bacteria > Bacillota > Clostridia > Lachnospirales > CAG-274 > CANPXH01. The sequence continues at coordinate 65,747 of CANRBC010000014.1, forward strand.
ACCGTATTCCACAAGCTCCTGCTTAACTCTGTCCGGATTAGCGCCGGGCTTATCTATTTTGTTTATAGCAACTATTATTTCTACTCCCGCAGCCTTGGCGTGGTTAATAGCCTCTATGGTCTGAGGCATAACGCCGTCGTCGGCAGCTACTACAAGCACTGCAATATCCGTGACCTGGGCGCCTCTCATTCTCATGGCGGTAAATGCCTCGTGTCCCGGAGTATCCAAAAATGTAATGGGCTTTCCCTTAATAGAAACGGTATAAGCGCCTATATGCTGTGTGATTCCGCCTGCTTCATTTGCAGTAACATGGGAATGTCTTATAGCGTCAAGAAGAGAAGTCTTGCCGTGGTCAACGTGACCCATAACAACTACAACGGGAGGTCTTTCAACAAGGTCCTCCTCATTATCCTCTTCCTCCTTAAAGGCTTCCTCCAGAAGGTCGGGTATTTCCTCCTTCTCGACTATTATATCCATTTCCTCGCATATCGCTTCTGCAACACCGAATTCTATCTCCTGGTTTATGCTTGCCATAATGCCCTTTGTCATAAGACGCATTACTATATCGGAGGGGCTTCTTCCAACCTTTTCCGCAAGGTCCTTTACTGTAACAGTATCTCCTATCTGTATTACAAGAATACCGTCGTCATCCGTATTTTCAACAGGCTTTTCTTCAGCTTCGTTATGTCTGTTCTTCCTGTTTTTTCTGCCCTTTTTTTTCTTTTTGGGAGCTTCCTCGGGAGTTTCCTCCTTAGGCGGCTCGGGAGCAGGCTCTTGAGGCTTTTCCTCGGACTTGGGTTCGTCTGCTGTGAAAAGCTCTATAATATCGTCTGCAACACTATCTTCTATAGTGCTCATGTGATTTTTTACCTCTACGCCCAGCTCTCTGAGCTTTTCTATAAGCTCCTTACTGTTAATTTCCAATGTCTTCGCTAATTCATGTACTCTTGTTTTAGACAATAGAAACACCTCCTATACATACAGGGATAAATCCCGACAATAATTACGCATTAATATTTATTTCCGAAACTATCTTATCGGCAAAGCTCTTATCCGTCACCGCAAATACGGAACGGTCATACTTGCCTATTGCGGCGCTCAGCTCTGCTTTTGTTGAATATATTACATAAGCTGCGTTATAATGCTTACATTTATTAATGAATTTCTTTTTAGTATTGTCAGACGCATCCTCGGCTATAAGCACAAGTTCCGCATTTCCCCCTGAAATCAGTTTTCCGACAATTTCCCCCGTGACCATTTTTCCTGCCCGCTGACAAAGAGACAGCATAGACAACACTTTTCTGTCTGTCATTTTACATTCCTTTCAAGCTGCGCCTTAAGCTGGTCGTATATCTCGGAGGGCACGGCAGATTTAAAGGAGCGTTCAAGTCCCTTGCTCTTAAATGCCTTTTCAAGACAATCGGCGCTGTTGCATATATATGCACCTCTGCCCGGCTTTTTCCCTGTGGTATCAAGGAAAAACTCGCCCTCGTCATTACGGACTATTCTTATAAGCTCCTTTTTGCTTTTCATTTCCTGGCAGCCTGTACATTTTCTCATAGGAATTTTTTTCTTGATCATTGCCAACTACCTCCACGGAAAATTATTCTTCGCTGTCTTCCTCGTCCTCATCGGCATTTTCACCGTCAAGCTTGCCAAAATCTATAAAATCGGTTGAGCGTGCCTGTGTTTCGCTCTTTATATCTATTTTCCAGCCGGTCAGCTTAGCCGCAAGCCTTACGTTCTGACCCTCCTTGCCTATGGCAAGAGAAAGCATTGAATCGGGTACGACTACTCTGGCTGATTTTTCCTCTTCGTTTTCCGTTACCTCTACTGCAAGCACCTTTGACGGTCTGAGAGCAGAGGCTATATATTCGGCAGGGTCTTCGCTCCAGGGTATAATGTCTATCTTTTCTCCGTTAAGCTCATTTACAATGGCGTCAACTCTTGAGCCGTTCTGACCGACGCAAGCGCCTACGGCGTCTACGCCCTCTACATTTGACGTAACTGCCATTTTTGCTCTTGAGCCTGCTTCTCTTGCAATACCCTTTATCTCAACAGTGCCGTCGAACACCTCGGGAGATTCCAACTCGAAAAGTCTCTTTATAAGCTCGTAATGAGTTCTGGATACCTTTATCTGAGGGTCTTTGCTTGTCTTAATTACCTTAAGTATATATACCTTTATTCTGTCATTGAAATTGTATTTCTCACCGGGTATCTGCTCTGAAAGGGAAAGCAATGCGTCCATTTTGCCGAGCTTTACTATAACGTTGCCCTTGCTGTCCATTCTCTGAACAATGGCGGTGTCGCACTCTCTTTCCTTGGCGGCAAACTCATTGAATATCTTTTCGCGTTCAGCCTCTCTCAGCTTCTGCACAACGATTTGCTTTGCGCTCTGGGCTGCGCTTCTGCCAAAGTCCGAGGGCGTTACGTCCTTATCCACAAAATCGCCTATTTCGTAAACAGGGTTTATCTTCTGAGCGTCCTCAAGAGATATTTCGATAAAGTCGTCATAGACCTCCTCTACCACCTCTCTTTGGGCATAAGCCTTCATTTCGCCTGTTTCCCTGTCAATCTCAACTCTTATATTGGCATAGTTGCCGTACTGCTTCTTGCAGGCAGTAACAAGGGAATTTTCAATAGCCTCGAAAATTACCTCCTTATCAATACCCTTTTCCTTTTCAACAAGCCCAAGCGCCAAAATCAACTCTTTACCGTTCATTGTTATTTATCCTCCTTTTACAATACAACAACAAGTCTTACGGACGCTACGTCCTTTCTGTCAAAGGCAAGCTCCATGTTACGGTTGTCTGTAATAACGACCTTGCCGTCTATAAGTCCCACAAGATTCCCCGTAAATTCCTTTATCCCGTCGACAGGCTTATACAGCTTTACATCTACAAGTCTGCCCTTATATTTGATATATTCCTTATCCCTTTTAAGCACACGGTCTATACCCGGAGAGCTTACCTCCATAATATAAGGCTCATCCGTAAGGTCGTCTCCCAGCAGCTTATCCAGCTGTCTGCTCACCGCCTCGCAATCATCTATCGTAATGCCGCCCTCCTTGTCAATATAAAGTCTGAGATAGCGCTCAGGACCTTCCTTGACAAATTCGCAGTCTACAAACTCAAAGCCCTTTTCTTCAAGTATAGGCAGCGACGTTTCCTCTACAAGCCTTACAATATCCTTTGCCTGCACCTAATCTCCTCCCACCTGCTTTTAATATAAAACGAGAGTGGGACGACCCACTCTCTGACTGACTCCACTGTAACAATGACATTATAACAGTATTGAAAACATATTTCAAGTATTTTTTTCTAAATTTTGAATATTTTTTTTAAAACATATTAAAATAGTATTAAATAGTATTAAAAAGATAAAGGGGATATACCGAATATGAGAATAAGAGCAAGAAAGCCCTCAAAACCATGCTCCCATTTTACGCCTATAAACGAGCTGTCATCAGAGCCCAGGTGCAGCAGATGCGCATACTTTTCCTCCAAAAGCTGCCGCAGAAGTATTCTGGACGAAATTAATTATCCTGACGACGATTTATATTGAGAAATTTCCCGAAATATGTTAAAATAAATTTAACAATTTATTTTAAGGGGGAAAATTATGATAAATATACTTGCCGACAGCGGATGCGATCTTACGGATAATCTGAAGAACCGCCCCGATATAACCACAATACCTCTTACGCTTCAGCTTGGAGATGAAATATATATTGACAACGAGAACCTTGACACTAACGAATTCAGACGAAAATTGACACTGCATAAAAAGGACAGAAAAACCTCCGCTCCCGCTCCCGGACTTTTTGCGGAAAAAATACGAAACGACGTTCCCAACTTTATAGTAACTCTTTCCGCAGGCGTAAGCGGCGCATACAACAGCGCCGTAAGCGGTGCAGCCATGTACAGGGAGGAGCATGGCAAGGAGGATATATTTGTGGTGGACAGCATGAGCGCCTCCACAGGGGAGATACTTATTGTCAACAAGCTCCTGGAGCTTGACAAAAAGGGTCTTGGCTTCGAGCAGATAAAAAAAGAGATATGCCGCTTCAGAGATAATATTAAAACATATTTCATTCTTGAAAATTACGATACATTTGTGGATTCCGGCAGACTTAATCCATACGTTGCCAAAATTGCAAAAATGCTGAATATAATACCGATATGCGGAGCAGAGGGAGGAAAGGCTGTGCTTCGCGGACAGGCAAGAGGCGAAAAAAATGCCCATGCCAAGCTGCTGGGCTTTATAGAAAAGGAAAATGTAAACACCGAGGAAAGAGACCTTGCCATAAATCATATAGGCTGTCCCGAAAAGGCTGAAAAATTAAGAAAGCTCATAACAGACAGATTCAAATTCAAATCCTCCTATATAATTCCCGAGGCTACGGGACTTTGCTCTCTTTATGCGGATTTGAACGGTCTGATAATTGCATTTTAGCTGTATGGAAGCTCCATAAAACAAACCGAGAGATACTGACCCCCAAAAGTTATACCAAAATATAACGACAGGGGGTCAGCTTTTTGTCTTTATCAATATAAAATTCAGCAGTATTACAACGCAGCCGACAAGAAGAGCCGTAGACGAAGTGAAATCAATAGTATCCGCAATACCTGACCAGTCCCGGAGCTTTGCTCTCTGTGTCATTTCAAAAAGCTGAGATATAAGAGCCGCCGCATAAAAGCTGATGCTCAGCAGTGAGGGTCTCATGCTGCATTTCCCCTTTTTGAAGCTGACAACAACGGGAATGACCAGAGCTGCGACGCCAAATATAACGCTTAAAACATTAAATAATATGGTCTGCAAGAATATCACCTCTTTATTTCTCCCAGAGCGTAGGGATTGAATACTATCTCATAGCCGCATTTTCTGAGCCTGCGGCACATATCCACGGTCTTGTTGTCCTCCCAAAGGCTGTCGTCAAAATATCCCATACCCTCAAGCACAGACCTTCTTATTCCAAAAAATTTAGCGGGAAGAGCCTCGGCGGACTGGGCGTATTTAAGTCTTTTCATATAGCCGTCGCTTGCTGCGGGAATATTCTCGTATTCGGATACAAGTCTGTTTCCCTCTGTCTTAAGGGTAGCGTACTTTATTCTGCCCTTCTCCGTTACCATACCGCCTACCATACCGACGCCCTCCAGCTGGAGTATGCGGCATATTTCGTTAAGGGACTCAGCCCCTGCCGTTATCTCAGAACTTATGACTATTATATACTCGTTTGTAACGCCCTTTATATTCTCTATGTTGTTTATTACGGCAGGCTTTATGCTGGTATTATATTTCACTCTGTATACAGACGCATTTTCAACGGCGTTTGTGACCTCTGCATTTATTTTCATTCTTTCAAGGTGACTTTCAACAGCTCTTATGCCCGTAGTGAGGCAATAGGGCTTGGCGCTTATGTCCATAGCCACGGAATCGGGATGTACTCTCCAGAAATAAAGCACTCTGGGAATATGAACTATATTTTCCGCCTTTTCGCAAAGCCTTAATATAAGGTCATGGTCCTGACTTCCGTCATAGCCCTGTCTGAAGCCGCCTACTGACTCGAACAATATTCTTCTGAATACGGAAAGATGACAGATATAGTTATTTCCCCTTAAATCGAATATTGAATAATCGTGTTTGAAATGTATTATATCAGGTCTTCTGACAGATTTTGAAAAGCTGGCTTCATCGGAATAAATGTAATCTGCTCCCTTGTCTATCTCCCTTTTTACATAATAGAGAGCATCGGGGCTCAGCACATCGTCATGGTCAAGCAAGGCAATATACGTTCCCGCAGCCATGGCGCACGCCTCGTTGCTGTTTTCAACTATGCCCTTATTACCTGAGAGCTTTTTGTATTTTATCCTTCTGTCGCCTATTCCCTTTACTATGGCTTCAATATATGTATAGCCGTCTCCGCTGCCGTCTGCAAGGCACAGCTCCCAGTCGGTATAGCTTTGGTCTATAACAGATTGAAGCATCTGCTCAAGATATTCTCTCTTTGTGTTGTAGAGAGGAACGCATATACTTATGAGAGTATCCTTTTCATATTTTGTATTTCTCTGAGCCTCAAGCTCATGGTCTGTTATAACATGACCTTTCATATATCGGTCTGTCGCTCTTTTGTATTCGGCTCTTTCCTTTAGCTTGAGCAAAAGAGCGCTGACGCCCTTTTCTCTGCCGTAGGAAATTATTTTTTTTGCAACAGCCATGCCCATATTTTTCATAGCAAGCCTCCTAGAGGAAATATAATTGTCCCAGCTTTCTTATGATACCGCTTTTCCATACATTGTATCTGAAAACAGTTCTTATTTTCTCCGCCTTATTTTTGTTCTGCATAGAAGCATACGCCTTAAGCATAGGTATGTACTCGGAGGGTACTCTGTATTTATCCAAAAGCTCCTCTGCCATAATATAGCCAAGCTCCAACATATATGCCGCCCTTTTTCTGTCCTTTATCCTGCCGGATATATATTTGCCGCTGCCCATGTTCTGAGCGCCGCATTGATTGTCGCCATGCTGTCTGTAATACACGGTAGGCTCGTCAATGAATTTTATCTGTCCGAACATAGCGGCAGTAGCGGCTATCCACCAGTCATGTACCGGTATAACGTCGGGCTCTTTCAGTATTCTTGCCAGTTTTTTGTTTATTGCCATGGTGCAGCCTGTTACGACATTTTGCACTATAAGCTCGTTAAGCCTGTCCCGTTTCGGATTCAGATGCTGAGAGCTTATCATGGAAGCAGCCTTTATTTTCTTATTTTCATCCACAACAGACAAATCCGTATGCACAAGTGTGGGAATACTATCATTGTCAAAGGCGTTAAGTGTTCTTTCTATTTTGTCGGACTTCCATATATCGTCTTGGTCGCACGTAAATATATAGTCGGCGTCGGACATTTTAAGCAGTCTGAAAAAATTTGCCCTGGCAGAGCCCGAATTTTTTTCGTTTTCATAGAGAAATATCCTGCCCTTGTTATGGTATCTGTATTTCTTTATTATTTCGGCTGTACTATCCCGGGAACAGTCGTCGCAAATAAGCAGACGCCAATCTCCTGCCGTCTGTCCGAGTATGCTCTCTATCTGCTCGGCAATATATTTTTCGCCATTGTAGGTCGCCATTAAAATATCGATACTCATACTATCCTTCCTTTTATCTGCTCAGCTTAGACCTCAGCAGCGTAACGGCATATCTTATATTGATAGCCGAGTGCATAAGAAATGTGACTATAAAGCTGTGCTTGTCCTTATAATACATATCGTAAAAGCGCTTTATACCGTCGTGAAAATGCTTTATTACAACAGGACTTTTGGTATGAAGTCCGCTCTGTCCCTTTAAATGTATCATCCATACATCAGCGTAATACACTACCTTAAAGCCTGCCTGCTTTATGCGGTAGCAAAGGTCTATGTCCTCGCCGTACATGAATATGCTCTCGTCAAAAAGTCCCGTCTTGTTCAGAACGGCTCTCGGTATAAGCATAAACGCTCCGCTTACGCTGTCTACCTGGTTTGTTTCCTCATTGCTGAGATAGGAGAGAGTATAGCCTCCGAACTTCTTTACTTTAGGAAACAGCTTGTCTAACCTGAGTACATAGCAAAGACTGTTGAAAGGAGTGGGAAAGCCTCTCTTGCAGCCGTGGTCAAATGTGCCGTCCTTAAGCACTGTCCTTATGCCAAGGCAGCCTATATCTCCGTGCTTGTCCATATACTCCACAGCTCCTCTCAGAGTGCCGTTTTGCATTATAACGTCGGAATTGAGATAGAGTATGTATCTGCCTATCGCCACATTCGTACCTATATTGCAGGCATGACCGAAGCCCTTGTTTTCAACTCCGCTCAATACCTTGACACGGGAATTTTCCGAGGTGAAATATTCTTTTTCCTTAGAGGAGTTGTCCACCACTATAATTTCGTAGTCTATGCCCGATGTGGTTTCCAGAACCGTTCTGACAGTCTGTGTCGTTAAAGCTCTTGTATTGTAATTGACAATGATAATCGATAAATCCATAATTTTGCCTCTTATGCTGTAAGTATACATATATTTTCCCATATATGACAAATATTTGCAATAGATATATTGAAATTATTATCCACAATTTATTACATTTTTTTATCTTTAGCGCCACAGAGGGTCAATAATAACACCGCCGCCATTACAAGAAATATGCCTATGCCGTCTGCCCTTGTAAAGGCAATCGAAAAGAGGAACACGGATAAAAGCGTGGATACAAGAGGCTCAAGAGCGCTTAATACCGTAGCCGTGGTAGAGCCTATACGGGCAAGCCCCGCAAGGAAAAGACTGAATGTACATACCGTACCGAATATTACTATGAACAGGACGTAAAAAAGCTCCCTGGGCGTCTGTATAACATACATATCCACAAGTCCCGACAGCAGCAGCAAGCATGCTGACACAAGAGATGAAAAGCCAAGAAGATACAGAGAACCGTACTTTTTTATAAACTCTACGGGCTCTATACTGTAAAAGGCGTATGCCATGGCGCTCGTAATGCCGAAAAATACCGCTTTGGGAGAAATAGCAAGGCTTTCTATACTGCCGTGGGTGGATATAAGAAATATGCCTGTCACCGCCATTGCAACGCAAAGTATTTCAATGAGCTTTGGAAGCCTTCTGTTTATAAAAGCCATAGCTATCAGCACAAATATGGGAGCGGCATATTGCAGCACCGTTCCCGTCGCCGCATTGGAATAGCGTATAGCCTCATAATAGGAATACTGCACGTATGTACTGCCTATAACGGCAAAAAGCAAAAGGGTTATCAAGTCCTTCTTGTTTTTAAGTCCTTCAAAGGGGTCTCCCTTTTTCCTTATGACTGAAACAGGCAGAAAAACAACCGCCATAGCCGTCATTCTTAAAAAAACAACAAAAAGAGAGGGTATTTCCGATATTTTGTATAACTCCTGGGCAGCTATTCCTCCGCAGCCCCAAAGCACAGCCGCCGTTATTACCATAGCATAACCCTTGCCCTTATACGACATAATATCACCTCAAAGCAAAAATTATATAATATAATAACATTTTTTCATATTGGCAACAAGTGTAAAATATGTAAAAAATAAATAATTTTACCCTTAATTAAATGTTGATTATTGACTTTATGTTACAACCGTGTTACAATCAAATTAAGCAAAACGCTGAATAATATATATAAAATGAAAGGTGGTTTATCAAAAATGAATGATGTATTAAAAAAATTAAGCGCAATAGGTATCGTTCCTGTTGTAGTTATCAATGACGCCGATAAGGCTGTACCTTTGGCAAAGGCTCTTGTAGAGGGTGGTATTCCCTGTGCAGAGGTTACTTTCAGAACGGCTGCAGCTGAAGAAGCTATCAAGAGAATGGCAGAAGCTGTTCCAGAGCTTATCGTAGGCGCAGGCACTGTACTTACCAAGGACCAGGCTGACAGAGCTATTGCAGCAGGTTCTCAGTTCCTCGTAAGCCCCGGCTTAGACCCCGAAATAGTTAGCTACTGTAACGAAAAGGGTTATCTTATCACTCCCGGTACTGCTAACCCAAGCGACCTTAACCATGCTGTTAATCTCGGTCTTGAGGTTGTTAAGTTCTTCCCCGCAGAGGCTGCAGGCGGTCTTAAGATGATAAAGTCTATGGCTGCTGCTTATACTACACTTAAGTTTATGCCTACTGGCGGTATCAACGCTGCTAACTTAAACAGCTATCTTGAATATGAGAAGATTATATGCTGCGGCGGCAGCTGGATGGTTCCCGGCAAGCTCATTGACGAGGGTAAGTTTGACGAAATAGTTACTCTTTGTAAGGAAGCTGTTTCTACTATGCTTGGTCTTGAAATGGTACACGTTGGTATCAACACTCCTGACGAGGCAGCTGCTATGGCTATTGCAGAGAGATTCAACAAGCTCTTTAACTTCCCCATAAAGAACGGCAATTCTGCTGTATTTGCTTCAAGCGGTATTGAGGTAAGAAAGCAGATGTTCTTAGGCAAGAACGGACATATCGCTATCGCTACAAACTATATGGACAGAGCTATCAACTATATTGAGGCTATGGGCGGCGAGTTCGATTACGACACAGCTGTTGTAAAGAACGGCAAGACTACCGCTATCTACTTAAAGGAAGAGTTCGGCGGCTTCGCAGTTCATTTAGTTCAGAAATAATTTAAATTATAACAAAGAGCTGTCGCATTATGATTTGATATAATCCCCTTAAAGTAGACAATGGAAATAACAAAAATTCCAAACTACATTAAGGGGATTTTAGTATGGGA
>CANRBC010000015.1 GCA_947628755.1 uncultured Clostridia bacterium
CTCAAGGAGGACTTCGCTGTCCTTCCCGCCGCTGTATGTTATTATCAATGGCTTGCCGTAATGCTGTAAACTCATTTCAGCGCCGACCTGCAATCTTTCTATTGCCTTTTGTTCCTTGTCCATAATTCAACACCTTAAGGTCTGTCCGTAAGCCCTAACAAAAAGTCGACAGAAGTATTATAATATTCTGCCGTCGTCCTTATCACTGTTGCGAAAGTTTTTGCGTCGCATGTAAGGTCGCCGTATTCAAGTATTGCGCTCACCACGAAGGGAGGCAGTTTACATTCTCTGTGAATACAAAATAGACCGTAATTTATTGTTTCTTTGTTTTCGGCGGCGAGGATCGCCACCCTTGCCGTAATAATCAAGCCGAAATTTGTCCTGCCCTTATCACAAACAACTATTGCTTCAGGGGATTTTGCAAAATGCCTGTTCAAAAATAATGTTATGTATCTTTTAATTTTCATTTTTCTGTACTCCTTTCAAATTCTTATAAGCGTTGTATCGCCTTTGTAGCCTTTTTCCCATACAAACCAAGCGTAGAATTTTGCCGACGAAATCAGCCTAGCAGTTCCGTTTTTATCATAAATAACATTTCCGTCCTTGTCTTTTGCCCTAAAGTCGCCGTTTTTGCCACAAAGCACCCGCTTCGTACATGTGTATATTTTTTTGACATTATATGTATCAAGCAGCTTTCGCCTGCCTTCACTTTCCAAAAATTGAATAGGCAGAAATAAAGCAAGCTTCTTTCCTTCCGAAAGCAGTTTCATAGAGTGGAATACCCACTCTTTTGCAAAGCTGTACGGGGGATTTGTAACAATGTTGTCGCCCAAAGAGGCAGTGCATTTGAAGAAATCAACATCGCCTACGCCGTAGCCTCTGTTGACAATATCTGTGCTTATGACATCATAGCCCAATTTTTCAAGTCGCTTTGCCATGTGCCCCCCCCCGCAAGCATTTTCCCATATTGTGCCTTCAAATTTCTCGTTATTGCATAATAGGTCAACTGCCGCAGGATCAGTCGCATAATAATCTTTATCAGCCCTTACTTCGGCAGAGTGATTACTTGCACATAACGCAGCAAAGACCGCTGCCTTATTCCCTGTCCAGTCATTCATCATATTGCCCTCCTTAATTCGTATGATTTAACCTGTAATTCTTGGTAGGGTCTTTGTCAATTCCAAGCATAAATGTATTATTAGTATTTATCTTTATACGACCGTATATGGCTTCATCAAGAGCCTTCAACTCGGCAGGCGTATATTCACTGCTTATAATCGTTATTAAATTATTGTTTTCACGATAATTCATTATTTCAAAAGCTATGGATATTTCGTATTCCGTAGGCTTTGTTTTAAATAAATCGTCTATGTATAGGACTTCACATGTCTTAAGAACATTCAGCCTGCTTGTATCGCCTAAATTTGACTTTATTGTTCTTAAGTCGTCTATCCATTTCATATAAAAAAGCCTATAGCTTTTTTGCAAAAATCTGTTTGCTATTGCAGTGCATATATGGCTTTTGCCGCTGCCGCTCTGCCCGCCGATGTAGAGCCAGTATCGCTTATTGTCGGCTAGGGTATCAAGATATTTGACAGCCATATTTTTTAAATACTTCTGAAATTCGGTATCTGTCTTAAAGCTTGCAAAAGTCTTACGCTTTATTTCGTTTGCCAAGCCGCTTCGCTCAATAGCGCTTTTCACTTCTTCGGCAGATACACATTTGCACCTTGCCAATGCAATATAGTAATCGTCGTCGGAAATTTGGCTGCGCAGCATTTTCGGTACTAGCTTCGTGTCGCCGCACTTCATACACAGACAATTTCCCTGCCGCCGACGTTCAATGTGTGCCAATTCAAGTGCGAGCCGTTTTTTGGCGTCCTCTTTCGTCATAACATTATCACCCCTTCGTCAATGTCCGGTCCTATCGTGTCTACGTCTTCCCACATTCGTTCGGACAGCCACCTGCCTGCACTTGGAAGGTATTGCGTTGATGTTAATTTGGTCTTGGCAATAAACATTTTAAGTGCTTTCATTATCGTGTCAAAAAGTCCATCGTCGATATTAATTTCATACCATGCCCTCTCGGCGGCATATCTGCCATACTTCTTCGGGTATAATTCAAAAAACTCGTTAAACATAACATCGGGTCTTTTTGTTTTTATTTTATTTTCTTTATTCTTATTTACTTTATTTTGTTGCGTTTCGTCGGAATTTACCCTTGTTTCGTCGGAATTTACCCTTGTTTCGTCGGAATTTACCCTTGTTGTTTGCACATTAATTAAAAGGTACTCTTGACGAATTTTTGAAAAGCCTTGTTTTTTAGCTTTGGCATACCGCTTCTGAATACCCTCGGAAGTCAGTATGCCATATTGCTTGAACATATAATCGTCAAATATACCACGCTTAAGAGCGCAATCCACTATTTCGGAAACGACATTGCAATTTGTGTTATTTTTTTTCGCAAACAGCAACATAACTTCCTTGTCCCATTCACAGTAGTAACCATGATCTCCGTAAATCATTTGTAAAATTTTGACGACTACCGCAAACCCTTTAAGCCCGTATTGTGCTTCTAACAATTCAAACTTGGTATCAAGAGTAACATCAAGGGGAAAGTAGTCAATTCCGTCTTTAATAGGTCTTGCCATATTCCCTTTATCCTTTCTTGACTTGTTTTTTATGATATGATATAATTATTATTTGTTTGTGTAAGGCTCACGCCTTACGGCTGCTGCCCTTTGCTTTATGCAGGGCAGCAATTTTTTTCTTACAGAGTTCGCACTTTATACCCTTTCTGCCGTCGTGTTCGGGCAGAATTGTTACAGGAGTGCCGCAGTAAAAGCATAAACCTGTCATTTGCTTCCGCCCCTTACAAAGTCGGGGATCAGCACTTTGCTGTCAAAGAGCTTGTCCCTTATTTCACAAGCCCTTATTGCCAATCCGTAAAAAGGCATAAATATTTCAATAAGTATGTCCTTGCCAAGCTGCACAACGGCAGCACCAACAGCCCTTACATCGTCTTTAATTGTTTTTGCTATCTTTTTCATTTTGTTTTCCTTTCTTTAAAAACTCGTCAATGTCAACAATATTTTTACAATCATTATTATTTTGAAGCGGCAGACTTGCTATAATATTTTCAAATGTACTGCCCTTTTTAAGTCTTATAAGGTCCATTTTTATTCGTCCGACGATACGGCTCAAGTCCTCATAATTTAAGTTTTTAATCGTAAAATCCCATACAATATCGGGCTTTTGGAGGAGTCCGTCCATAACACGGACAATAACGCTATCAGTTATATTTGAAAAAAAATATGTATACACCGCCGCCTTGCATCTGTATCTGTTTATATACGCTTGTAATTCAAACAGCATTTTCATTTTCTTGGCTGCTATCATTATTTCACCTTCCTGTAGACATAATTGTTATAATTGCTGCACTTTGTAATATAGTGCAGGCAAGTGGTATAGCCGCCCACATCAAAGCGGCAGCGAAACCACCTTTCCCTTGTTTCAATTATGGTCGCTGATTTTTCAACGACCATTTTGTCGTCGGTACTTACGTCCCTTACTTTTATCCTATCGCCGACTTTAACCCCAAAGGGTTATGCGGCAGTACATTGACCTTACGCATGACTTCACCTGTATTGTTCGGCAAAAAGGGCTAACATATATGCGCCCTTTCGCATTGCCTTGTCCTTCAATTCGGCAGTTGCGTATGTAGGTCGGCAATTAATTATCTTGTATGTTTTCATCATTACCACCTCAATAATATTTTTATGTTTTTTCAAGCTTGGACTATAAGCTCTTTAAAATGCTTTTGATTTGACAGAGCAGACTGTCAGCTGTCGCCTCGTCTAAGCCGAATATGTCGGCTTTGTAATAGTTATAGCCGACGAATACGACATCGCCTGCAATTATACCCCCATACAGATATGTAGCAAACGTGTTAATTCTTTTACCTAAAATATATTTATCAACTAACATTACAACGCTATCCTTCGTCGGATCGGAAGGCTGCCCTAAGGCTGTGTAAAGCTTTATCGGCTTTACAACTTCATACCCTTGACAGTTCAGATATTCGCAAAGCTTATCGTTTACATGCTCGTCGCTGCCCCGCGGGTATTCGTATGTAGCCACTTCATTATAAGGTGTTACCTTTATCAGCATGTCCTATTTCGCCCCTTTCACTTTACAATTTCATTTCCCTTTGCTATAATTCACTTATCAGCACAAGCAAACTACAGAAAGAAGGAAACGATATGGATAACATAACTTTCAAGGATATTAAAATCCTTAAATATGTAAAAAAACATTCCTGTAAGCCGTCTGAATTGCCTGCGTCGCTCGGCAAAACTGCAAAAGCCCGATTTGACAATTTATACGACTTAGGCTATTTCGCCCCCGCCTCATATGTCAAAAACGAATTTGGCGAAAAAACAAGCAGCGGCGTATATAAATTATCTTCCAAAGGAATTATTTTTTTAGAAAATCTTTGGTCAATCAAAATTGACAATTTAAAAGCATTCATAAGGAAAGAAATTGCCACGATAATAACCGCTTTTATAACTGCTCTGATAACATCAGCTGTAGCACATCTCGTTTTTCCGTCAATTATTAAATTGTTCTTACGCTGATATATGCCATCACGAAAGCAACAAGCACCCCTGTAATAATTGATACTACGACCGTTGTAATAAAGTGTATAAGATACTCCCACGGGTGTGCTTTAATTTCGGGTATAATATTAAAGCAATCCAATATCCACCACAACTTAGGGTGTCTTTCCTTGAATTTTTTCTTTTTCATATCCTTGCTCCTTCTTTTTATATCTTTATGCGCCTTCACCACACGTTTTGTGTAGTTTTTCGTCAAAAAAAAGTTCACCAACATTTACATTATAAAGTTTTGCAAGTCGCTCTTTTGTTTCATCTCTTGGTACTCTTACACCTTTTTCATACATTTGCAAGGCAGAAACAGTCACACCGATATTGTCTGCAACTTCTTTACGAGAGCGACTACCCCTTAATTCCGTCAGCTTTTTGCCGATTTTTTCTCTGTCCATTTTTTTCACCACCTTTCAACTACACGTTTTGTGTATTTATAATATAGCACACAAAACGTGTAGTGTCAATACATTTTTTAAAAAATCACACAAAACGTGTAAATATTTCTTTACAAAAACCACATAATGTGTTATTATCACAATAGGAGGTGAGGTTTATGGCAAAAACAGGCGACATTATAAAGTCGTTACGAATTGAAAATAACATGACCCAAAAACAGTTAGCAGCCGCAATAAAAGTATCTGAAAGCGCAGTTGGCATGTACGAGCAAAATCGTCGAGTGCCAAAATATGAAACATTAGAAGTTATTGCCGACTTTTTTAATGTAGACATGAATTATATTTTAGGCAAATCAGAAATTAAGCAGGCAACACCATTATGGAAGTATAAAATCATACAAGATTTAGACATGCTTGACAATTTAGCTCAACAAGAAGCAATGAACCGAGTAAATGAACTTCTTTATAAAAAGCCTGTTATTAAATCCAAACTTATTCCTATTGTCGGCGACGTTGCTTGCGGCAATCCTATCTATGCAGAAGAAAACATACAGGAATATATAACTGTGCAGGAAAATGACAATGTCGATTTCGCACTTTATGCAAGGGGAAGCAGTATGAATAACTGCAAAATAGACAATGGCGACATTGTCTTTATAAAAAAGCAACCTATTGTGAATAATGGCGAAATTGCCCTTGTTCTTATAGACGACGAAGCGACCATAAAGAGATTTTATGACCACGGCGACAGGGTAATATTACGCCCAGACAGCACAAACCCCGAATATCAAGAAAAAGAATATTCAAAAAAGGATCATACTATTCTCATTCAAGGTAAAGTCGTATTCATTAAAACATTTATATATTAAGGGGGAAATCATATGGAAATTATTTTTAAGACAAGCAACCAAAGAAAATATAAAGGAAAAAGCCTTATATCATTTCCCGACAGCTATTGTATTATTGATTTAGAAACAACAGGGCTTGACCCTTTCTTTGATAGGATCATAGAGGTATCAGCCATTAAAATTTGTAACGGAAATATTATTGATAAATTTACATCTCTTGCGAATATAGACAATGACGAATTAAGTAGCTTTATAACTCAGCTTACCGGAATAACTACTGAAATGCTTATCGACGCACCAAATTTAAATGATGTTCTCTCTGAATTTATAGATTTCATAGGCGACAATATTATAATAGGTCATAATGCAAATTTTGATATTAACTTTATATATGATAATTGCATGACTTTACTTAATAAGCCCTTTACAAATGATTTTATTGATACATTAAGACTAGCTCGCAGACTGCTTCCAGAATTAAAAAATCATAAACTTGTTACTCTAGCAAATAACTACAATATAAATTATTCAAATGCCCACAGAGCCTTGTCTGACTGTGAGATTACATATAATTGTTATATAAATTTAAAAAATGAAGCTCTACAAAAGTATGGCTCCATAGACGCTTTTATAAATTCCTGCAAATATCATAATTTAAAAGTTAGTGAAATAACTACCTCAAAAACCGAATTTGATACATCAAATCCTTTTTATAATAAGGTTTGCGTATTTACAGGAAAACTTGACAAAATGACAAGAGCTAATGCGGCACAAATGGTCGTTGATTTAGGCGGTATATGCAATAATAGTATAACACAAAAAACAGATTATTTAATTTTAGGCAATACAGATTATGCAAAAAACGTGAAAGATGGAAAGACAGCTAAATTAAAAAAGGCTCAAAATTTAATATTGAACGGTTCTGAATTAGAAATTATTACAGAAAATGTTTTTTACGAAATGCTTTCAAATATATAAAATTTAAAGTAAATAAAAAGCCCCCTGCGCCAACAGGGAGCTTGCAAGCGTAAAATAAAGGATAAATCCTATATAATACACCGTAGCAAGTATATTATATATCATATCCTTTTATTTTGCAACATAAATTTAAAAGGGTGTGATACTATGACTACAGCTATTTATGCCCGTCAGAGCATAAACAAAAAAGACAGCGTTTCAATCGAAACGCAAATTGAAATATGCAAAAAAGAAATCAAAGACGGCGACGTCAGAATATATACGGACAAAGGCTTTTCGGGCAAAAATACCCTGCGCCCGTCCTTCCAGCAGCTTATGTCCGATGTGAAGGCAGGACTTATCAATAATATTGTCGTGTATCGGCTTGACAGGATCAGCCGCTCCGTAGTTGACTTTGCAAATATTGTCGATGTTTTGAATAAGCACAATGTCGGCTTTGTATCGGCAAATGAAAAATTTGATACGACCGCCCCAGTGGGAAAAGCCATGCTATATATAGTAATGGTCTTTGCGCAGCTTGAACGTGAAACTATAGCCGAGCGCATAAAAGACAATTATTATATGCGGGGGACTGAAGGCGTATGGCTCGGCGGTCAAGCTCCCTTCGGCTTCCAAAATACCAAGACTGCCATAAACGGCAGGAAGGTCGCCACCATAGAGCCCACAGACGACCTGCCCCTCGTCGCTTGGATATTTAACGAATATATAAAAGAAGGTATGTCCCTCGGACAAATAGCCCACAAATTGACCGAAGAACGGAAAGAAATGTGGAATAATATAAAAGTCGGTCGTATTCTTCACAATCCTGCATACGTCAAAGCCGACGCTGATGTCTATAATTTCTATCGGTCAAAGGGCTGCATAATTAAGAACGCCGTCGAGGACTTTAACGGCGAGAACGGTCTTAACATTTACGGCAAAAGGGACAGAGCGGCAGGGAAGTATAATAATCTTACGGACCACAATGTCGTAGTGGGACTTCACAAAGGTATTATTTCTTCCGACATATTCCTTGCCGTGCAGGATAAGCTCGACGGCAACAAGCAGATATGCAACAACGGCAAAGGTAAACATACATGGCTTACGGGCTTGATAAAATGCGGCTATTGTGGTAAAGCAATGGTCGTAAGACAATATAAAGATACAAAATATTTCAACTGCTCCGGCAGGGCAATAGGAATATGTAGCGGCGACCCTGCCACCCACTACGTCGCCGACATTGAAGCAGCTGTATACGGCGAGCTGAAGGAACATATAAAAGAATTTGAAAACTATACCCCCACAATATCAAGCGTGAACGAAACCGAAATAAATAATTTAAAAATCAAAATTGTTAAAATTGACAATGAAATAAATAATTTAATAAACAGCTTGGCAGCAGGCAACACCGCCCTTATCGGCTACGCAAACGAAAAAATATTAGAGCTTGACAAGCAGAAAAAGGACCTGTCTGCCGACCTTAACGCCCTTAACGTAAAAAAATCACGCAAGCCCGATATGCCCGACATTTCAAAATGGGACAGTAGGGACTTGGAATACAAAAGAAACCTCGCCCATATTCTTGTTGAAAAAATATCCCTCTACAACGACCACATCGAAATAAAATGGAAATATTAAATTTACCCCAAAGCCTGTTAAATACTGCTTTAACAGGCTTTTTATATTTCATATCCAAAGTTGACAGTCTAGACTGGAAGGAGCTTGGCGCAGACCACGAGATAAATCATGTGCTTAATCACAAGCATCTGGGCAACGGCTCTATAATACTTTTCCACAACGATGCGAAATATACTCCCGATGTGCTTGAGACCATAATAAAGGGACTGAGGGACAAAGGCTATGAGATAGTGCCTATAGGTCAGCTTATACATAAAGAAAATTATTATATAGACCACGAGGGCAGGCAGATACCCTCTTCCGAAAATACTACGGAGCAAACATCGGCCGCGCAGTAAGCCGCGGCTCTGCTTAAGTCTCCTTTGAACAAATTTGCAGCACCTATTGCAAAGATTTATCAAAGGAGGCTTTTTTTAATGTTATCCCTTGTTTTTTATTACCATCATACTATATGCTCTTGACTTAAAGCCTGCTTTATATTATAAAATATATAAAGGAGGCGATATTATGTACAGAGAAAAGGCTGAACAGCTGCTTAATAATATAAACAATGTAATATTGGGCAAGGAGGATATTATAAGAGAGGTGCTTATTGCCCTACTGGCAGACGGTCATATTCTTCTTGAGGACTATCCGGGCGTAGGAAAAACTACCCTTGCCGTAGCCTTTGCCCGTTCTATGGATATGGAGAACAAGAGGGTACAGTTCACGCCTGATGTAATGCCCTCCGACCTCACGGGCTTTTCCATATACAGAAAGGATACCGAAAAATTTGTATATCAGGAGGGTGCAGTATTCTGCAATATACTTCTTGCCGATGAGATAAACAGAACCTCTCCCAAAACTCAGTCTGCTCTTTTGGAGGTCATGGAGGAAAAGCAGGTAAGCGTCGAGGGCGTTACAAGAAAAGTGCCTCGTCCCTTCTGGGTGATAGCCACTCAGAATCCCTACGGCACAGGCACTCAGCGATTGCCCGTAACTCAGATGGACAGATTTATGGTATCCATGTCGCTGGGCTATCCCGACGCTCTCAACGAAATAGAAATAGCAAAGCAGGTAACCTGGAGCAAGAAGGTAGACTCTCTTGCCCCTGTACTCAACAAGGATATAATATTCAGTATAAGAGATGAAATTGAGAAGGTATATATTGATGAAAATATATGCGAGTATATAGTGAGGCTTGTATCTGCCACAAGGGACAACAAATATATAGAAATGGGAGCAAGTCCCAGAGGTACTATCGCTCTTGTCCGTCTTGCCAAAAGCTCCGCATGGCTCAAGGGCAAAGGCTATGTGACCCCTGAGGAGGTTGACGAGCAATTTATATACGCAATAAGACACAGGATAGTCACAAACAGCAGCGCAGCTCTTGAAAACAGGAGCACGGACGATATTCTTGCCGATATACTCGGCGCAACGGACAAGCCGCTGCCCGGAAGGAAGTAGGTATATGACAGCCATAGTTTACATTATAACGGCGCTTATAACCTTTTATGCAGGCGGTATATGCAGAAGCGCGCCTATTATGACACTTTCCGTCGTTGAAGGCATAGTATTTGCCCTTATGCTTATTCTCTGTATATTTCAGCTTAAAAATATAAGGTGCGTTTTTTCAAGGAATATAAGCGCAGGCTATAAAAACACAGAAATAAACGTTCCTTTAAAAATATACAACGGCTCGTTTATACCTCAGACAAATACCACACTGTATTGTAAATATCGCCAAAGCAATGATAAAAAAGGCAAAAAAATAAAAATAAAGACCTCCGTAAGCGGAAATTCCCACAAAAGTATAAATGCAGTTGTGAAAGGTGAATACTGCGGTATAATACATCTTTACAGTCAAAAAATAAAGACGGGAGATCTCCTTGGCATATTCAGGCTGTCCAAAAAATGGCGCTCTGCCGCCGACGTACTTGTGCTGCCCGCTGAAAAGGCTCTTTCCATAAAAAGAAGCGGCAATACTCCTTATAACGACTTCGGCGAAAAATCATCGGGTATAAACGGAGATTCCCGTGAAATACAGCAGATAAGAGAATACAGAAGCGGCGACAGCTTCAGAAACATACATTGGAACATATCCGCCAGAACAGACGAGCTGTATTACAAGGAATTCGGCAATACTCAAAGAGAGACCGTGACACTTGTTATAGATATTGACAAGGAGGATATAGCAGATACAAAAAATGCCGACGCCTTCTACCGTATTTGCTCCGCCGTAATACTGGGTTTGTTTGAAAATATGGGTAACGTAAGCGTGCAGCTTTCCGACGGCGCTGCTCCCATGCTCATGAGCAGCAAGGAGGATATGCGGGATATACTTACAAGGCTTTATTACCATAACCCCGACAAAACCATTTTTTCAAATGTCGAAAGCTGCTTTTTGCTGAACAGCAAGCCGGAGCTTTATTCCGATAAAAGATTGATACACAGATTCAGCAGAGAAAATATTGAAAACGACATTGATACATTAAGGCTTTATATATAGGTATAACAAATGAAAAGCGAATATAATTACGGTAAAAACAATAAATATTCGGTGCTTATTGCCCTTTTGTTTTATTTAATGGGCATTGCAGGCGTACTTCTCGGCTTTGCGGATGTATTCGGCGGCAGCGTACGCCTTTTTATAATACCTGTCATTATTGTGCTCTGTATTTTTATATTTGCCTTTTCCCACAGCAAAGGAGCTTATATTTTACATATATTGTTATTGCTTATCGCCTTTTGCCTTTTTGCTTATTTTTTCCGTGACAGGCTTATACAATATGCTGAAAACGTATTTTTTGCCATTACAAAGGACAAAAGCCTAAGAAATTATGATATTACTTATATTATGCTTGCCCTTGCCCTGCTAAGCGGCGAGAGCATAGGACTTCTTTTAATACTGTTCAGAAAAACACGGCTTTGCTTTGTTATGCTTACGGCTGTTATTATACTTGCAGCTGTTTTCGCAAGAAGCGTTTCCACAAGCTCCGTTATGCTTATAATGCTTTCTCTGTGTGGACTTCATATTGCAAAAACAGGCGCAAAAGGCAGTATTATTCTGTGCGCTGCTTTCACAGTCTTGCTTTTAGCCGTATTTATGCTTTCGGCTTCGGCTGTCGGCAAAAACAACGAGCTTCTCTGCGATGCTGCCGACCAGGTGGAAAGCCTTATAAACGACAATATAAACAGAATAGTCTACAACAGAGGAAACAACTACGATTCGGGCAGAGTAAACAGAGGAAACAATCACCAGACGGGACAGGACGCCCTTGAGCTTTGGCTTTCCGATAAGCCGGAGGAGGATTTGTATTTAAGAGGCTTTTCCGGAGGAGAATATACAAACGGTCAATGGTCTGAAGCTGACGAGTCGGAATTTTTCACACGTATTTCAACGGAAAGAGGCTGGAGCCGTTGGGGAAATCTTGTGGATACCACCTATAAGGAGATATATTACAATGCCAACAGTCTTTCCAACCCCGATGTACTTAGACGCGGCAAACGACTTACCATAAATCCCGTTACGGGCAGTATCAAAAACAGATATTATCCCTATATAGAACGCTGGGAGCGTCTTACAAGAAAGCAGAATATAGCTTATGTATATTCATATTATGAACTTAAGGATTTGAATATAATACACGACAATCTTTTCGGACAGGTGCTGCGTGTATACGACGATATGCAGAAAAATTACGAGCCCTACGTATATGAAAAATATCTGAGTGTGCCTAACGGGCTTGACAGGCTGAAGGCTCTCTGCGACAGCGCCCATGTAAGCAGCGTCGAGGATGCCGTTGCCTTTGTGCAGAATACACTTGCGGAAAATGCCGAATATACATTAAAGCCCGGCATTGCGCCTCTTAACGATGATATAGTCGAATACTTTCTGTTTGAAAACAAAAGGGGCTACTGCGTTCACTTTGCTTCGGCAGGAACGCTTATGTTCCGTATGCTGGGCATCCCTGCCCGATATGTGACGGGATACAGAATAAACAAGGGACTTTTCTATAAGCAGGACGACGAGGACTACTATGCCAGAATATCCGACAGATACGCCCATGCCTGGCCGGAAATATATGTAAGAGATAAAGGCTGGATACCTGTTGAGGTAACGCCTTCGGCTTCCAACATAATAGCCTCTCAAGGCGGCGAAGACTCACGGGAGCAGGAAACCTCAACCGAAGGTGTGACTTCTGCTACGGAAGCGACAGAGGAGGATACCACCTACACAGCAGTAAACAGCGGCGGAAACAAAAATATACCTATCATACTCCTGTCTGTAATCGCGGTTCTTTTTGTCATTATAAGGCGTATCGTAATTACGGAAAAAATCAAAAAAAGCCCTGTGCGCAGGCTTTTTGCCATAGAGCTGGATATTATCGGTTTTCACGGAGAAAAGCTGACTGGACTTGAAAGGGACATTGCTCAAAGGCTTGCTATTGCAATACCTACCGTAAGCCATAAGGATGCCGAAAGGCTTGTCAAAGCAGTGTATGACGACGCCTACGGCGGTATTGAAGCCGACGAGGGCGAAAGAGCCTTTGCCCTTGATATGTATTATAATATAGCCGAATATGTATACAAAAGCTCCAACATTTTTAAAAAGCTATTTATAAGGCTTGTAAAGGTATGGTTATGATTGTCAGTCCGAAAATATTGTGATATAATTATATAAATATGTTATAGGGAGAATCACTATGTATAGCTTTTATATAGACGGAGAAGACATCAGAACATTTATGAACGAGCTTATAAGAGGCGACAGCTTTGACAAATTTGAGGTAAGAGGCTGCGATATTACCACCTTTGTAACATATAGCATCGACGGCAGGATAAACAAGGACTGGTATAACGAAGAAACAAACCGCTTCTTCTGTACCTGGAGGGAGCTTAAGCCCTATATACATAATATTATAAAGGGCAGCAAAAAGCCCAAGTCCATGAAAATCGTGCTTGCTCTCAGCGAAAAAGCCGCAGCAATGGTACACCCTAACGGCAAGGCGTGTTTTATCAATATTGTGTTTGAGGAGGAAAGAGTTGCCATAGTTACCGGTACTGCTCAGATAGAATTTTCCCTTGACAAGAGCCTTGATTTGGCTTGGGAGGAGAGAGTAAAGGGATTTTTCAAAGGGCTGGGTATTGTACAGAACGTAAATTGATATTCTGTACTGCTCAACGCAATAGGCTCACCCAAGATATATTCTTTTTTCCTCTTTATCAACGGTATAATTTACTACTGCCTTTAAATTGCTGTAATCCGTATCCGTACAGTCAGCGTCAAGAAGCAATGCCG
Source organism: uncultured Clostridia bacterium (assembly GCA_947628755.1). Lineage (GTDB taxonomy): Bacteria > Bacillota > Clostridia > Lachnospirales > CAG-274 > CANPXH01. Next base: position 13,790 of record CANRBC010000015.1, read on the forward strand.
TTTCGCTGCTTATAATTGCCTTATCCCCTATAATATAGCCTATATAGGGAGTGCTGCAATAGTATCTGATGTCGGGCATACTGTTTACGGCATTTCCGTAGGCTGTCATTATCCTGTCGCTTTCTGACAGACGGGAGCTGTATTTTCGCCTGCCCTCGTCATTTATGCTCAGACTTATATAATTTACCGCTCCTATATTGCTGTGGTCTGCGGCAAGAGAAAAAATATTGTCTATTTCGCTGCACGCCTCGTCTATGGCATAATTGCATCTGTCGTCTGTGAACACAGGCACGGCGGCGTTTACCATTACGGACTTATCCCTGTATATGTCGCACCACCTTGCTATGTTTTCATATTCCGAATCCACAGAGCCGTTGCTCATTTTCTCAAAGGCGTTTACGGCTATCCAGTCCATATTTTCACTCTTAGGCAGAGCATAGGTGTTTTTATCTGTGTCAAAGCCGTACACAAGAGCTGTCTTTGGCGCATATCCTCTGAAAAGTCTGCTGTGAGCATCGTACATTTCTATTTCGTTGTTATAATCCATTTCCACAAACATAGGCAAATCAAGGCTTCCGCAGTTAAGCGCTATTGTCATTACCTCCTCATAGCTGCTGTCGCCGCCCAGCACAAGCATAGGTATCCTGTTTTTGGCATAGCAGTCTATAACAAAGCTCATGGGAAAGTCCTCGCCTTTTTTTATATAATAAATATATATATCGTTTTCAGCCTGTATTTTTTCCTCGAATTTATCTATTTCGTTATAGGGCATATCCTCATATATATACGCTCCGCTCATACATTTGTCCTTTTCCATTATTGCAGGCGTATGCTCGGATTCCACCCAAACGGCGCAGGGCGTACTCTCAATAGGCGTATGAACCGTCTTTTCGGCTTTTCCGCAGCCGCACATAGATATGCAAATCAGAAATACAAGGCTTTTTTTCATAGGCTATTCCTCCGAAAGATATGTATTTACAGCCTCTAAATAATGCACAGGACAGCCGTTTTTGTTGTGTACCTTATATTTTTCCTCAAAGGCGGTATAGGGAATGGACTTTCTTCCGCCCTCCTGCGCCCCTTTCCAGTATTTTTCAAGCACCTCAAAGGGCAGGAAATAATACTCGTCCACATCCTGACAATGGACAAGCAAAAAGGCAACTCCTCCATGCTTCTTGAACTCCCGCATAAAATTTATCTGATGCTCATGTACATTCTGCAGAGGAAGTCTGCCTTGATTGGTCTCCTTGGCGTCAAAGCAAATGGGTATACCCTGTGCTGCGCCTATATAGTCGATAGTGGACTTGCTGTCAAAATAGGCAAGCGTTATTACATTTTTGCCCTTATCCAGCTTTATAGGCGTAATAGGCGTAGGTATTTTCTGTATTATTGCCAAATCCCTTTCCATATATACCTTATTTGTCATATTTATCATATCCTCAAAGGCGCTGCCTCTGAGACCTCTTGTATTCCAGTATCCCATATTAATCCTCCTCAATTTTTTCAAGGGCGTATTCCGCAGCCGCTCTTATGTCCTCTCTGTCGTCCTTAGTGAATTTTTCTATGGTATCCTTCATTTTTACCGCCTTCATATTTCCAAGGGCGATAAGGGCGTTTCTCTGCAATATCCTTTTTCCTCTCCAGCCTGCGGCGGTATGTCTGTATACTCTGTCAAAGTCCCTGTTTGTCATGGTCAGAAGCTCTTCTGTATCCGGATACGCATATTGACTGTACGCCCTTGTAAAGTCCTTATTATAGGGGCATACTCTCTGACAAATATCGCAGCCGTATATCTGTATGCCCATGGCGGCGCATTCCTCTCTGCTGAGTACGCCTTTTTTTTGCGTAATATAGGATATACATTTTTTATATAGGCATTTTCCGTTTTCAAGAGCATTTCCCGGGCAGGCGGATATACACTTGCGGCAGTCTTTACACTTATCCTTTTTTTCAGAGGGTACGGGAGAATTCCATTTTTCATAGTCTATGTCGGTCAGCATATAGCCTATAAAAAACATACCTCCTATATCGTCATTAATAATACTGAGGTTTTTTCCGCATACTCCCAAACCGCATCTAAGCGCCACCTCTCTGTCTGCAAGAGGTCCTGTGTCGGTATACATCATGACACTGCTGTCTTTTAGCAGTTCATTTCTTATTACCTCCAGCTTTCTCATTACTATTCTGTGATAGTCCTCGCCTACCGCTCCCGCAGATATAACTCCCCTGTATTTTCCGTCGTCTATATTGTCGTAGACCACATTATAGGGCAGACCTACAGCCACAAGGCTTCTGACCTCCGCCATAGTTACGGATGGCTCTGTCCTTTCCTCAAGAGAGCTGCTCACAAAGGGAACGATTCTGCCTTTGAGCCTTTCCTTCAGCTCGTAAAAAGGCTCTGCCCTTCCCACTCCCGCTATTATATTTTCCGCCTTGGCTATAACCTGAAGCCTTTCATACATAGTCATAATATCACCTTAATGGTATTTTACCATATTTTCATTAATTTGTAAGTATTTTCTGCTTGCAATTATAGGGTTTTTACATTATAATTATAAATTGTAATATAATTGAAATATTAGACTTTATTGACATAGATAAGGAGTGTGCTTTATGCCGCCTGTAAACAGAACCAACAAACCCTTGAGGTTCAAGGAAAAGTCATCAAAACCCATGATATTTCCCTTGCAGCCCGACAATATGTCCGGAGCATATACCAAAAAAAGCCGCCGTCGTCCAAACGGCAGACCTATAATAATACTTGTGATATTGCTTGCCATAATAGGACTTTGCGCCTATGTTATGCTTTACAAAAATGCCCTTGCCATACAGATAAACGGCGAGACAGCAGGCTATATAAAGGATATGGATACCACAGAGCAGGAGCTTAATTCTCTGATACTTGCAAAGCTCAGGGAGGAGGCAGGCAACAATCTTGAGATAACCGACACCATTACACTGCGTCCCGTAAATAGCCTTTTCAGAAAGGTATCCAGAAATACGGAGCAGGTGATAGCCGAGGTATGCAATTCTGTCGGCTACAAGCAGGAGGCTACCACTATACTTGTTGAAAACAAGGAAATGGTCATAGTTTCCAATGTTGAAAAGGCAAGAGAGGTGCTTAATACCATACTTGACAACTATCAATGTCCTGCAGGCACATCAGAGCCTCAGTTTGCCGTTAAGATAAACACAGGCTCTACATTTGTGGACTCCGAGGAGGTCAGCTCTGTGGAAGAGGCTGTTAAGCTCCTCAGCACTACAAAAACCGTTGAAAGAGAGCATACCGTCGTATCCGGCGACAGCTTCGGCATGATAGCTTCCATGGCGGGCATGACTGAGGATGAGCTTCTGGCAGCCAATCCCTCCATTACCAACGAGACAAAGACAAAGCTACAGATAGGACAGAAAATAAAGACCATTGCCACAGTACCTTCCCTTGCCATAAGAACCTTCAAGGTAACTACGGAAACTCAAGATGTACCCTATAAAACAACGACAAGGGAAAACAGCTCACAGCCCTCCTCCTATTCAAGGGTGATACGGGAGGGTAAAAACGGCAAAAAAGAGGTTTCTACCAGAACACCTTATGTAAACGGAGAACAGATAGGCGAGCCTGTAACTAGCGAAAAGACTATTGAAGAGGCTGTGAACCGCATTATTGAGGTCGGCACTTATACGCCAAGAGACACAAGCGACAGCTCTGAAGGCTCCGAGGATACTGAGGAATAAATATTTATGATTGGGGGGTTGTTATACGCAGCCCCTTATTTATTTTAATTCAATTTAATTTAATTTGGAAGTGATACTATGCAAAACAGAGAGGATATTAAAAAAATATATCTTTTTGAAAAAATGCCTGTGCCAAGGTCAGTAGCAGTCCTTGCCGTACCCACTATTATAAGCTCTCTCGTAATGGTGATTTACAGCCTTGCAGACACATGGTTCGTAGGGCTTACGAACGACCCTGTGCAGAATGCCGCCGTAGCTCTTGCCGCTCCCGTGCTTCTTGCCTTTAACGCCATAAACAATCTTTTTGGCGTAGGTACTTCCAGTATGATGAGCAGGGCTCTTGGCAGAAAGGACTACGACACCGTATACAGAAGCTCCTCCTTTGGCTTTTACTGTTCTCTTTTCTTTGCGCTTATATTTTCATTTCTGTATATCGTTTTCCGTTCACAGCTTCTGGACATACTTGGCGCAAAGCCGGATACGCTTTCTGCCACAAGCAGGTATTTAAAATGGACAGTCGCCCTTGGCGCAGCCCCCGCCATACTCAATGTGGTATTCGCATATCTTGTGCGTTCGGAGGGCTCTGCTCTTCACGCAGGTATAGGCACAATGAGCGGCTGTCTTCTTAACATTGCGCTTGACCCTATATTCGTGCTGCCATGGGGACTTAATATGGGCGCTGAGGGAGCTGGTCTTGCTACATTTATATCCAACTGTGTTGCCTGCATTTATTTCCTTGTGCTGCTCTATATAAAAAGAGGAAGAACTTATGTATGTATAAGTCCTTCCAAGTTTGGCTTCAAAAAGGAAATTATAATAGGGATATGCGCAGTAGGCATCCCTGCCTCTATACAGAATTTACTCAATGTAACGGGCATGACAATACTCAACAACTTTACATCGTCCTACGGCGCAGATTCCGTTGCGGCTATGGGTATAGCCAACAGAATAAATCTTGTGCCTATGTATATCGCTCTCGGTCTTTCACAGGGCGTAATGCCCCTTATAAGCTATAACTATGCCAACAAAACCTATAAGAGAGCAAAGCACGCCATAGTATTCTCATCAAAAATTTCCGTGGGAATGTTGGGCATAGTTACTGTTATATTCTATATTTTTGCAGCCAATCTTATGGGACTATTCATAAGCAGCAGCACCATTATTTTATACGGCGCGCAGTTTCTTAGAGGTCTGTGTCTGTCGCTGCCCTTTATGGGAATGGATTTCCTTGCGGTAGCCGTGTTCCAAGCATGCGGCATAGGCAGACTTTCTCTGCTCTTTGCCATACTCCGAAAGATAGTGCTGGAAATACCCTTCCTTTTTATACTCAACTATCTTTTCCCTATGTACGGTCTGGCATACGCCCAGTTTTCGGCAGAGCTTATACTTTCAATCGCTGCGGTAATTGCCCTTAGCCGTATATTCAAAAAACTTATGTCAGAGGTTATATAGGTGTCAAAGGCTACTGTACAGAGCTTTCATTTGCGCATATATTGCCGTCTATTGATATTACGATTACATTGACGTCAATATCCTTGCCGCTTTCCTCCACAGCCTTTTTTATGTAATATTCCATACCTCCGCAGCATGGCACCTCCATTCTTGTAAGAGTAATGCTTTTTATATTATTATGCTTTATAATATCGCACAGCTTTTGTGAATAATCCAAATCGTCTAATTTAGGACAGCCTATAAGGGTTATGTGGTCTCTCATAAAGGCGTTATGAAAATTGCCGTAAGCGTAGGCGGTACAGTCGGCGGCTATAAGCAAATCCGCATTTTCAAAATAAGGCGCGTTTACAGGCGCCAGCTTTATCTGTACAGGCCATTGTGAAAGCTGTGAGCCGACTACTCCCATGCTTTCATTGACCTCCATTGTTCTCTGAGCGCTTCCGGGACACGGCGTACTCTCGGCTCTGTGAGCTCTCACAGCCTCCTCGTCATAGGGCATTGCCTCTCTTTCCACAAATGAAATAGCGTTCATGGGGCATACGGGCAGACAGTTGCCAAGACCGTCGCAGTAGTCGTCTCTTATAAGCCTTGCCTTGCCGTCTATCATGGCAATAGCTCCCTCGTGACAGGCGTCTGCGCACAAGCCGCAGCCATTACACTTTTCCTCGTCTATAATTATTATTTTTCTTATCATAATATAGCCTCCTTATATATTTTATCTTGACATTTTTAAAAAGATATTTTATACTATTATTGCTGCGCACCTATAGTTAAACGGATATAATAAGCCCCTCCTAAGGGTTAGTTCCGGGTTCGATTCCCGGTAGGTGTATTCCTATATTTCTTATTAAAAGCCTTCTGCGTTACCAAGTAATTCAGAAGGCTTTTGCTTTATAAACTTTCCAGCTTTTCGTAAAAATCGGGGAATGAAATTCCCACACAGTCTGCGTCTGTTATTACGGTATCTCCGTCGCCAACAAGAGCGGCAACGGCACAGCTCATGGCTACTCTGTGGTCAAGATGTGAATACACCGTACCTGCGCTTATATTCTGATTGCCTTTTATTATCATTCCGTCGTCGGTCTCTTCTATTACGGCGCCAAGCTTGCCTAATTCCTCGCTCATTGTGGCTATTCTGTTGGATTCCTTTACCTTAAGCTCTTCGGCGTCCTTTACGACAGTGGTACCCTCTGCGCAGAGAGCCGCAACTGCAAATACGGGAATCTCGTCTATCATTCTGGGTATTATATCGCCCTCAAGAGTAGTCGCCTTTAGACTTGAGGTCTTTACCTCTATATCCGCAACAGGCTCTCCTCCGGAGCTTCTTTTATTTATTATATTCACATAGCCGCCCATAGCCTTAAAGGCATCTATTATGCCTGTTCTGGTAGGATTGATACCTACATTCTCTATAATAATATGAGAATCGGGAACAATAAGCCCCGCCGCCATGAAAAACGCTGCCGACGAAATATCTCCCGGCACTTCTATATCCTTTGCATAAAGCTCATCAACGGGAGCGCTTGTAATAACGCCGTTGTTATTTTTAATATCAGCGCCGAAGTAATTGAGCATTATCTCAGTATGGTTTCTTGAGGCGACAGGCTCGTTAATAACAGTAGTACCCTCTGCAAAAAGGCTTGCCAGAAGTATAGAGGACTTTACCTGGGCGCTTGCAACAGGCATGGTATATTCTATGGCTTTCAGCCTTCTGCCGTGTATTGTAAGGGGAGCGTAGCCGTTATTTGTGCTTTCTATATCTGCGCCCATAAGTGAAAGAGGCGTTATTATCCTCTTCATGGGTCTTTTCTGTATAGAGGCGTCGCCGTTCAGCACACAGTCAAAGTCCTGAGCCGCAAGTATGCCCGAAATAAGCCTTATTGTAGTACCGCTGTTGCCTACGTCAAGCATATCCCTTGGCGCAGCAAGTCCCCTAAGTCCCTTGCCGTGTACCGTTACGTTTTCGCCGTTGACCTCTATATCTATGCCCAGCTTTTTAAAGCAGGATATTGTAGACATACAGTCGTTGCCCGTAAGGAATCCCGTTATATTGGTATCGCCCTTTGCTATTGAGCCGAACATAACCGCTCTATGGGATATGGACTTATCCCCGGGTATCCTTATTCTGCCCCTCAGAGCCTTTTTTGCGCTTATTATCTTATCCATGATACTCTCCTTATTTATTGAAAACCGTGTAATTCATCGATTTTAAAATGCAAATTGCCTTTTCCATATCTTCTTTTTCGTTGAATATTATCTGTAATGCGCCCTCGCTGTAATCTCGGCTGTTTACTATACCTATATTTTTTATATTGATATTGTTGTGGCTGAGTATAACGGCTATAACGGCAATAGCGCCGGGCTTGTCGGTTATATCCACGCCAATTTCGTAATGAGAGGAGGCTGACCTTCTGGAATTAAATGTATTTCTGTAATCCCTTGCCTCCTCAAAAAAGCCGTAAGGGTCTCTCTCTGTTTTCAGAAGCCCTTCTATATCCGAAAGTATGCTTCTGAACTTTCCGAGAACATCTATTATCTTTTCTCTGTTGTCCTCGCATATACCCGACCAGACCTCGGGAGAAGAGCTTGCTATTCTTGTAATATCCTTAAAGCCTCCTGCCGCAAGAGAGTGCATATATCGGTTTTCATCATCAAGCTCTTTTACAGTATTTACAAGAGCTGCCGCTATTATATGGGGGACATGGCTTATAGCCGCCACTATCCTGTCGTGATATTCGGGAGAAAGCACAAGGGGTATAGCGCCAAGAGTTTTCACAATATCTATCATAGATTCAAGCATATCCTCCGTAACGTTTTTGCCCGGAGTGAGGATATAATAGGCATTTTCAAAAAGGTGAGCCTTTGCCGCCCTATATCCTGTCTTTTCACTGCCTGCCATAGGATGACCGCCTATAAAATTGATATTGTCAAATTTAAGCATTTCATTGTATATTACCTCCTTGGTGCTGCCTACGTCGGTAATTATACAGTCCTTACCTATAACGGGAATAAGCCTCTCCACATAGGCGGGTATTTTATCCACAGAGGTGCATACAAACACAATATCCCTATCCTCGAATATACTTATATCGTCAAGAGAATACTCTCTTATATCTCCGTTTTCCTTTGCGTCGATTAAAGACTGCTCGCTTCTGCTCATGGCAACTATATCGCAGCTTGTCTTTTCCCTCAGACATTTGGCAATAGAGCCGCCTATAAGTCCAAGTCCAATTATACCTATTTTTTTCATATTAACGCCTTATTTCTTATAAAATTTATTTCTATATATTTTACCATTTATATATAATTTGGTCAACCGAATAAATAAAAAAAATAATACGAAAAATCGGAAAAGTCACTTTTCCGATTCGCATATTTTTTTATTAAAAAAACAGAGATATGTCCTCATCAAGAGGAAAACATATCCCTGATTGAATTTATAAAATTTCCGTCAATATTTTGCAAATATCTCCGTTTATGCAAATGCTTCTCTCAGCTATTTCATCGGGTGAATATGCCTCGCCAAAATTCAGGCAGGCATAAACCGCATTTTGATTTTGAGCAGTCATTTTCCAAAACGGATATTTTATGATAACAGGCGTGTTGTAGCCAACGCCAAGCTCTAAATACAAAACGTGCCGATTTGTTTGCTTTTGTAAAAATTCTTCGTAACGTTTTGCCGCACAATGCCAACCCTCCGGCTCTACAAATTTGTCATCGCTCCGCAAATTCATAGTCATAGGTTTTCCGCATTCGGGACATTTTGGAATAAGCTCTGTGGGAATCCTCATGTTTTCTTGAAATTTGAGCATATCCTCTATAATTTTTTTATTGTCATAAGTCTTTTGGTGACAGGGTACAGAACATTGAAAAAGTCCGTAATCGCCCTGTGTATAGAAAAGTCTTGATTTTTCAAAACCGGATTTTTGAAAACAGTGGTCAACATTTGTGGTAATTACAAAATAATTTTTATTTTTCATAATTTCAAAAAGATTTTTATATGTGCCGTTGTCAACCTCCATATAGCGATTTATGAATATATACCGTGACCAGTACGCCCACATTTCTTCAGATGCTTCAAAGGGGAAAAAGCCTCCCGAATACATATCGTGAAAGCCGTATTTTTCCTCAAAATCACTAAAATATTTTTTAAATCTTTCTCCGCTGTATGTAAATCCTGCCGCTGTGGAAAGTCCTGCTCCTGCGCCAATCACTATTGCATCGGCAGTGTCAATTTCTCTTTTCAGACGGTCAATTTCCGCCAAGTAACCGCCTGTATATTTCATAGTCCCTTTCTGTAAAGACATTGAAAATCACCTCGATACCATTATGAGATTTAAGAAAATTTTCTGCCGTTTTCACCGCAATTTCCGCCGCTTTTTCCTGCGGAAAGCCGAATACTCCCGTTGAAATGCAGCAAAACGCAACGCTTTTTATTTTATTTTTGACTGCAATTTCAAGACAGCTTTTGTAACAGCTTTCAAGCAATCTGCAATGCTCCTCTGTGAGCCTTCCGCCAACAATAGGACCGACCGTATGTATCACATATTCACACGGCAAATTATAGGCAGGTGTAATTTTTGCCCTGCCCGTAGGTTCTTCATGTCCCTGCGCCTGCATAATTTCATTGCATTTATACCTTAGACGCACTCCTGCAAAAGTGTGAATACAGTTGTCTATACAGTTGTGACAAGGCTGGTAGCAGCCGGTCATTCCCGAATTTGCAGCGTTTACGATTGCGCCGCATTTAAGCATGGTAATATCGCCTTTCCAGAGATAAATACTATCTTTAAGCGGCGTTAAATCGGCAATATCCGTAACGCCCTTTATTTTTGTAAATTCCGTGAGAAGCTCGTCCTCAGCCTGTAAAAAATTCTCATCTGCCTTTACGGCAGGACGTATATTAACAAGGCTTCTGTAAAGACGAAATTTATCATTTTCATGTTCGGGAATTTTTATTTTTTCAATATCATTTCTTTCCGAAATAAGATAATTTATTAAAAAATCAAGCTTACCATTCATATTTTTTCCTCCCAACTGCACCAACAGGACAAATCTCCGCACAGTTTCCACAGCGCAGGCAGTTCTGCTGACGAATAACCGCTTTTTTATCCACAATATCAATACAGCTCTGCGGGCAATTAAAAATACAAGAACCGCAGCCGATACAACTATCTGTCACAAAATATCCGCTTGGCATATTTTCAGCACCGCCGAAGGAAAAGCTGTCACGCTCGATAGGTTTCTTTGACAAATCAAACCACTCACCGGTACCCTCATATATCTGAAATACCGTAAGAGCCTTTCTGCTTTCATCAGTCGAATAAATTTCAAACATATAAGGATTTTTTTCAAGCAGGAGCGGGAGCATATCCGCACCCCTCTCCCTTACTTTGCCACGGATTGACAAAGCGGCGCATTTCATGGTATTTTCGCCTTTCATACCGGATAATGCGATATAGCCATTATCCTTTAACCGCTGATAGAAATTCTTTCCCTTTGCGGTCAGAAAGTAAAGCCCGTTCTCATCTGCATACATCATATCTATTACGCAGGTGACAGGCAGACCGCTTTTATCAACCGTTGCCGCAACTGTTGAATGTATATGCTCAACAATGAATTTTAAATAGTCATTCGCCCTCATAATATCCTCCTGTGGAAAAATACGTCAGCGTGCTCTGTTTTTATTCCTCATCAATTATTTTTCGTGTGTCAGCAACAACATCTGCAAGAGTAGTTCCTTTCAGCTCGTTTTCAAGAGCCGTCTGCACAGCTCGGAGTCTGCCGTCCATGACCTTGTGAATATTCCGTCCGACAGGGCAATCTGCATTCGGGTTTTCGTGAAAGTGGAACAATCCCTCGTCATCTATGCAGTCCACAGCCTTATACACGTCATACAGAGTTATCTCACAAAGCGGTCTTGCGAGATTTGCCCCTCCGCTGCCCTGACGGGTCTCAACAATTCCCGATTCTCTGAGTTTTCCGAGAACATTTCGTATAATAACGGCATTGACCCCTGTGCTCCCCGAAAGAAAATCACTTGTAACTCTGCGTTCCTTTCCGAATATATCAATACAAATCAATATATGTACTGCTACTGTAAATTTGCTTGTAATCTGCATAGACGCTCCTTTCTGTTTACTCTATTACAACGCTGATAGGCTGCTGAATATGATTGCCTTTTTATATCTCATCAACCATTGAAATAGCATAGTCTGCATAGCTAATGATACTATCGCCTTTGGCGTTCAATGTTGATTCTTTGCAAAGTTGTAACAATTATTATTTCAGCTTTCAAACATATTATAATGTAATTTCCTAAACTTGTCAATATAAATATTACAACTTTAAAAATATATATATGGATATAATCTTACAGACTTTTATACATAGCCTAGAAATAGTTGAAAAAGTTCGCCTTTGCGGTGTAAAATGTACGCTGAGCTAACAGGGGTAGATTTATTCACGATTTTGTGGTATGATTTATTATGCGGTTGATATTTCCGCCCATTAAATCGGTAGCTGTGGAGGACTAACTATGGAAATACGGAATATGCAATTTGATGACTATGATAGCGTATATGCCCTATGGCTGAGTTGCCCCGGTATGGGATTAAATAATTTGGATGATTCACGGGAAGGTATTACAAAGTACCTCGCTCGGAATCCTGATACCTGTTTTGTTGTAGTGGAACAGGGCAATATCATTGGCGCAATTCTTACAGGACATGATGGTCGTCGCGGCTATATCAGCCACACAGCAGTATCTCCTGCCTACCGGCGGCAAGGTATAGGTAAGCAAATGGTCGAAACGGCTCTAAGCGCCTTGAAAGCTCAAGGTATCAATAAAGTCAACTTAGTTGCTTTTGCCTGCAACGAAAAAGGTAACGCCTTCTGGGAAAAAATGGGTTTTACCCAACGACCGGATTTGATATATCGGAATCGAACTCTTGTAGAAATGGAACGTATTGATACTTAACGAATTTTCGTTTATAGAAATGAACAAACAGAAAAAAAGGACTTACGCATACCGCATAAGTCCTTTTTGAAATTTACTTAATCAAAAATTAAATTTCAAAGAAGCTGTCGTCTGAACCTTCGCCATTAAATACATAATAGCATCTGCCTTCCTCAGGCTTATAGTAAAGGTCAACAGTCTTAAGATCCTTAACCTTATTTCCATCTGACTTCCAGATCTCTTTAGCCATGTCTAAAAGATGTGTATCGTCTACATCGTGACCCTGATACTGAACTGTTAATACGCTTTTCATTTGTAGTTATCTCCTTTCTAAAATTACTTTAATTAAGTAATTCACCCAATTGACTTTATTATAATACTATTTTTTTCAGCGTTTGTCAACATTTTATGTAGTATCTGTAAGATTTCAACAATTAAAATTGCCAATACTGCAATTTTTTATTAAATTTCATCAACAAAATCGCTGAAAATTTCTATTTTTGATACCGAAACCTCGTAAGCTGTTTTTTCAATTATCTCCTCTTCGGATATTTTTTTCTGATAATTTCTGGACTGTATTCTTCCCGAAATAAGAATATTATCTCCCACTTCAAGACTTTTTGCAAATTTGGCATTTCTTCCCCAGCATATAATGGGGATATAATCGGATTTATTATATAATCTGTTTACTGCAAGAAGTATGTCTGCTATTTCTCTGCCAAAGGGTGTTTTTCTGTATACGGTAGGCTTGCATATATATCCATTTAAAAATATCGAATTAATGTCCGTATCCGAGGGCGGGTCTATTTCTATTTCTTTTGCAAATACCGTAAGTATGAGATGGGTCTTGCCGTCGGAATAGCTGTTGTATGAACGGAGCTGTCCCTTTATTTCCGCTCTGTCTCCTGTCTTTGCCTCATTATCTATAAGAAGTCTTTCAGACACAGTAACGGGCAGAATATCCCGCGCAGAGCTAAGTCTTTGACATTCCAGCATAAATGTATAGAATGCCTCTCCGTGAGCGCTGTGGCTGAATGTGAATTCGGATATTATTTTTCCGCTTAAATGCACGTCGTTATTTTTATCATAGTTATTTTCCATTTGTTTTGCTCCTTTCTTAAGTTACCCTTATTATTTTTATTCACATAAGCAGTAGTTTAGAATAAAAAAGTAAAATATCTGTTGCAATATTGATTGTGAGGTGGTATCATATAAAATAAATAATTATGCACGAAAGGACGAATAATATGAATATAACTATGAAAGACGCTATCAAAAAGGTAGTCGAGGGAAACAATCTTACTATCGACGAAGCAAGGGGAGTTATGGAGCTTATGCTTAAGGGCGAAGCCACAGAAGCTCAAATGGGCAGCTTTCTTACGGCGCTCAGAATGAAGGGTGAAACTATTGACGAGATAGTCGGCTTTGCCACACTTATGCAGTCTGTTGCAAAGCACGTTAAGCCAAGCACCGAAATTAACTATATAGATTTGGTCGGCACAGGAGGAGACGGAGCAAACACATTTAATATCTCCACTACATCCGCTTTTGTAGCGGCAGGCGCAGGCGTGCCTATTGCAAAGCACGGCAACAGAGCCATTTCCAGCAGAAGCGGCGCAGCAGATGTGCTTGAAGCTCTCGGCATAAATATTATGCTTGACGCTGACAAGGTAGAAAAATGTATAGAAGAGGTAGGCATGGGCTTTATGTTCGCTCCTATGTTTAACCCTGCCATGAAGAATGTAGGCAAAACAAGAACCGACATAGGCATAAGAACGGTATTCAATATATTAGGCCCTGTTTCCAATCCAAGCAACGCCAAGGGCGCTCTGATAGGCGTATTTACAGACAGTCTTACAGAGCCTCTTGCAAAGGCTATGCAGGGTATGGGCGTTGAAAGAGCCATGATAGTATGCGGAAACGGCTCTACCGACGAAATAACAAACATAGGCACAACTCATGTAAGCGAAATAAAGGACGGCAGCGTTACCTCCTACGATATTTCTCCTGCCGACTTTGGCATCGCTATTGCAAGTCCCGAGGACATTAAGGGCGGCACAGGAGAGGAAAATGCCGTAATACTCAAGGACATTCTTTCCGGCGTAAAGGGACCTAAAAGAGATATAGTGCTTATGAATGCCGGCGCAGCAATATACGTATCCGGAATTGCAAAAACCATGGCGGAGGGCATAAGGCTTGCCGAGGAATCCATAGACAGCAAAAAGGCAATTGAAAAGCTCGATTCACTTATTGCTTTTACAAATAAATAAGCCGTACACAAACTTTACACAAAATTTAAAAATAACCAAGACCGCAGTTTTTCTGCGGTTTTTTTTGTCTAAAATATCCAGTAAATTTTTTTCGATTGTATATTTTACTAAAAAAAGTCAAATAATAATTGTGAATAAATGGTATAACAAATTTTTTCCGAATTTGTTATATTAATATCATGGATTAAGTATCTGAACCAGATGTAACCTTATATGTTGATATGAGAAAGGAGGGAAAATGGTGTTCAATGTAGGTGACAGGGTAGTATACCCTATGTATGGAGCAGGAATAATCGAAGGGATTGAAGAAAGGGTTATTGACGGTAAAAGTCTTACTTACTATGTGCTTAACATATCGGTAGGGAATCTTAAAATAATGGTATCTAAGGATAAGGCTGAAAAAGGCGGTCTGAGAAATATATGTCCCGCCGACGAGGTTCGCAATATACTTAACGGCGCAAGACCCATAGAAATGTCTGACAATTGGAATCTCAGATACAAGAAAAATATGGAAACGCTTAAGACAGGCGATTTGACCAAAATAATGGAGGTCTTTAAGACGCTTATACTGAGAGAGAGAAACAAAAGCCTTTCCAGCGTGGAGAAAAAGCTCATGGGTACGGCAAAGCAGATAATATTGAGCGAAATCATATTATCCCAGAATATAGACAAGCCGTGCGCCGAGGAGCTTCTTATGAACGGCGTTGCCGTATCTCTGTAATATAAAATATAAAACAAGAGCGAAAATAACTTATTTAAATGGGAGCTGTCGTATTGACAGCTCCCTTTTGACGCGCATATAAAATTAACAGCTATAAGGCATTTATTCTGCCTTTATTACTCCGTTTTCTTCAGTGAGATTTATAGTTTTACCCGTTTTCATATCATATATTACAGCGCCCTTCATATCGTATACATTGCCCGGAGCGCCGTCTGCGTCAACAATAATGGCATATCGCTTATCCCTTTCCCTTGTAACTCTTTTCATTCCCGCTTCATCGCCGTACTCGTATACGCCTCTGCCAAAGAGCAGATTAACATAGCCTCTTACTCTCAAGCCTCTTATGCTTACACATGAATCGCTGTAATTTTCGTTTATATAATCGGCTAATGCCTTATTGCCGTCGTAATAATCGACCTTCCACCTATATACATCGCTACTGAGATATGAGCCTAAGTTTATTATACTTATCGCCACGGTAAGTCCAAGTACAGCCGCAGCTGTTCTTTTGCCCTGTGAATATTTCATAAGCTGCTCAGCTAAAACGCAGATTACAAAAGAGAGCAAGAATATTCCTTTCATTCTGTCGTAAGAATATTCCACAGCGTGCTGCTTCATAATAATATTTTCCACAAGGGGAAAGGCAAGCAGAAATAAAACCAAACCGTATCTGCATTCTATTTTTTTGCTTCTGATACCGTTCCATATAATAAGTATTATAAACAGTACCCAGTTAAACAGAAACGAAGCCGCATATCTTCCAAACAAGGTCGAATATTTTTCACCGGACTCCAGTCCTCTGCCTAAAAACCTATCCTTAATTGCCTTGAAATAGGAAACGGAATCTATTCTCAGAATATATTGCAAAGAAAACAGCAGAAACGCAAGTAATGTTATATTAAATATAGCCGATGCCTTTATAAGCGAGCTTTTAATATTTTCCCTGCCGCCCATTATTATTTCCGCCGCAATAAATCCCATATTTGCCACATAGCCTGTCCATTCCGTAAAGGGATTAAACAGCACAAGAAGCCAAAAAACTATCTTTGCCCTTTTGGAATTATTTTCATTCATAGCCAGAAAAGCCATTATCTGAATAGGAAGAGTGACCTGTAATATTGACTGATGCCAGTACACTATTCCCATTCCGTGAAGCAGCTCCGGAGAAGAAGCATAGGTAAACAGACCTATAAGGGCAAGAATATATTTTTTGTCGGAGCGAGCAAATATCCTGAGCAAAAACAATACCCATACTGCCGCAGACAAGCTGAACAGCAAGGAATTAAATATATACAGCGACTTTTCGCAGATTTTCAGATTGAATATCTTCATAAAAAGCCACGGTAAAAAATATCCTGCCGATGAAAATGACGTATAGAAGTAATTGCCCTTTTCGTCCGGCACGGTTGCTCCCCACGGTATAAATTTATCTTCCTGCTCTCCCAAAGTGACTATGGGTAAAAACAGATGCTCCGAAGCCGGCGTTTCGTTATACGCCTCTATTGTAAGCAATGTATGCCATGTGGCGTCGGAGTTATAGTAATTTACATCGCCGCGGGGAAATCTTACCACAGATATTATCGCTGTAAGTATGACTGCCAAAAAAAGTATTCTGACCTTATAATTTGCTTTATCCTTGTTTCCTGTTTCGTTCACCATTAGCTTATATCCTCTTTTGCTTGTTATTTATTCTTAAATAATCAAATTGTATAAAATTTCAGAGTACCCTTGTCCAGCAGCTTCTGAACAGACTCGGTAGCCGTAATAACATTATTCTTTTCATCTGTAAATGTTATCTTATATTCATCGTCGAATATACACTCGGCTTCGCCTTCCTTTGTTATCCTTGCAGTACCCTTTGTAATAATGTCCTTGCCGTTTGACTCTATTATCTGATAGTCAAAGGAGGTGGCTGTCAGCTTGCTTATAACAAGTGTCTTTGCAGCAGCTGACGAACCGCTTGAATATGTGCCTTCCTTAAAGACTGAGGCAGCAGTTGCGGGAGCGTTTATGTCCTCCTGCTTATAGAGAGCCTTACCGCTTGGTATCTGCAATCCCTTTGCCTCATTTATGGTTATTTCGTCGCCGTCTATATGGAACTTTACAATATCAAGCTCTGTTGCGTTATATGTAGCGTCGTTGCCGGAAACAGAGGCGTGTCCCTCCGCAACGGTCTTATCATCTGCGTTAAGGAGCTTGAAGTCAAAAGCAACGTCGGTAGCGTTTGAAACTATAAGAGTTACAGGGTCGTCGGAGTTTGTAGCGGATGTAGGCTGAAGTATAAACCTGCCGTCATACCATGAATTGACGATAATGCTTGTCTTTACCTCTGACGCCTCCTTTAAATACATAGCCTTGCCGCTCGGTATCTGAAGTCCCTTTGCCTCGTCTATTGTTACTGTATCTCCGTTTGCGGTAAACTTAAGTACATCCAACTCAGTAGCGTTATATGTAGCAGTATTGCCGCTTACTATTGCTTTGCCGCTCAGCTTTACAGTACCGTTTATATCCAAAAGCTGGAAATTGAAGCCTTCGTTTGTAGCGTCGGTAATAACAAGGGTCTTAGGGTCTTCCGTATTTGTAGTGTTAGTGGTTTGAAGAGCAAATCTGCCGCTTGTCCACAGAGGCGCTGCCGGCTTAGACTGTTCAACAGATGCTGATGCTTTTGGCATACTTATAGAAGCCGTCTTTGTAGCGGCGTCATAGTTGACAGTCGCGCCTAAATTCTCTGTTACAGCTCTTAAAGGCACATAGGTAGTGCCGTTGTAAAGCAGGGTTTCTGAAGGGGACGGCTGTCCGTTTATAATGAGCTTTACTCTGTTAAAAAAGGCTTCTATATTCTGTCCGCCCTCTGCATAGGAAAGTATAGGCGCAGCAATAAGCGCCGCCGTTACCATACCTGCCAAAAAGCCTTTTAAGGTCTTTATCATAAAATTCCTCCTCGCAAAAATTTGGGGCAGACATAATCTGCCCCAAAGGTATTAACAATTAAAGTCTGAAATACTTTGCTGCATTGTTGTAGCAAAT
Organism: uncultured Clostridia bacterium; assembly: GCA_947628755.1. Classification (GTDB taxonomy): domain Bacteria; phylum Bacillota; class Clostridia; order Lachnospirales; family CAG-274; genus CANPXH01. The sequence goes on from CANRBC010000015.1 coordinate 31,950, forward strand.
ATCTGCTACCAGCTTGCCTGCAAACTCAATATCGTCGGCATATTCGCCGTCCTCAATCCACTGACCTATAATGTTGCAGAGTATTCTTCTGAAATATTCATGTCTTGGATATGAAAGGAAGCTCCTGGAGTCTGTAAGCATACCTACGAACTTGCCGAGAACGCCTAAGTTACCCAAAGCCTTTATCTGGGCTTCCATACCGTCCTTGTTGTCGTTGAACCACCATGCAGTACCGAACTGTATCTTAGAAGCAGCCTCAGTGCCCTGGAAGCAGCCCAAAATCGTGCCGAATACCTGATTGTCGGCAGGATTGCCTGCAAATAACAATGTCTTTGGCAAAGCATTCTTATAGTCAAGAGCGTCTAAAAGGTTTGTAAGACCTTCAACCGTTGACCAGTCGGAAATACAGTCAAAGCCTGTATCGGGACCCATTTTCTCGAACATTCTTGTGTTGTTGTCTCTCTTGATGTTCATGTGTATTTCCATAGCCCAGTCTCTCTTGTGGTATTCCTCGCCTAAGAAGAGCATAAGAGCCGTTCTGTACTTCTCGCCCTCGTCCTTTGTAGGAGCTGTGCCTGAAAGAGCCTTGGCAAGTATAGCGTCAATTTCAGCCTCGGAAGCCTTGTTATAAGGCACATAGGTAAAGGCATGGTCTGATGCGCGGCAGCCTAATTCCTCAAATACTGCCATTCTCTTGAGAAGAACCTCCTTAAGGTCGGCAAATGTCTTTATTTCCTTGCCGCCGACCTCGCCCAGCGTCTTAATATAATCGGCAAATGTAGGAGCGTCTATATTAAGAGCCTTGTCGGGTCTCCATGCGGGATATACCTTGAATCTGGTCTCCTCGGCAGCTATTTTCTTATGCCACTCAAGACTGTCTGCAGGGTCGTCTGTGGTGTTGATAGCGTTTACATTTGACTTTACTATAAGCTCTCTTACTCTGAAATCGGGCTTTGCAAGCATTTCATTTATCTTGTCGTGGATCTCAACTGCATTGTCCTTTGTAAGAGGCTCGTGTATGCCAAAGTATCTCTGAAGCTCAAGGTGAGTCCAGTGATATAAGGGATTGCCAATAGCGTACTGAATAGTTTCAGCCCACTTTACAAACTTATTGAGCTTATCGGCATTCTTGCCTGTGATTTCCTCTTCGGGAACGCCCAATGAACGCATTGCTCTCCACTTGTAATGGTCGCCTCCGAGCCATACGTCGGAAATATCCTCGAAGTTCTTGTTCTCATATATTTCCTGTGGATTAAGATGGCAATGGAAGTCGTAAATAGGCTCGTCCTTTGCATACTTGTGGAATAATGTCTGTGCGGTTTTTGTCTTTAATAAGAAATTTTCGTCAATAAAACCCATGTTTAATTCCTCCAATCTTTTTGTAAAATTTATTTTGTCCGTTATTACAGAGTTTATAACATTAAAGAGTTACGCCGTTTTTGAATATGGCTATCTCTCTGTAGTCGTTTATTTCGTTCTTTGTCTTGGTCCTGTCTGATGCAACGTCCAGTATGAATTTAAAGAATTCCTCTGCATACTCGTCCATTTTCTTGTCCTCTATAAGTCTGCCTGCATTCCAGTCTATCCAATTCTTCTTTCTGTTGGCAAGGTCGGAATTTGTAGCTATCTTTATAGTGGGAACAGGTGAGCCTACGGGAGTTCCTCTGCCTGTTGAGAAAAGTATAACATGGCAGCCGCTTGCCATCATACCGCTTATGGCAACTATATCGTTGCCCGGTCCCTGCAAGAGTGAAAGACCGTCTGCTGTCGCCTTGTCGCCATAGAGAAGAACACCGTTTACATTGGAAGTACCGCCCTTCTGAGTACAGCCGAGGGACTTATCCTCAAGGGTGGTAATACCGCCCTTCTTGTTGCCGGGAGAAGGATTCTCGCCTACGGGCTCGCCGTGGCTTAAGAAATATTCCTTAAAGTTATTTACAAGACTTACCGTCTTTTCAAATGTGGCTTTGTCCTTGCATCTGTCCATAAGTATAGTTTCTGCGCCGAACATTTCGGGAACTTCGGAAAGCACCGTCTTGCCGCCGTTGGCAACCATTATATCTGATATTCTGCCTATAAGGGGATTTGCCGTAATGCCTGAAAGTCCGTCTGAGCCGCCGCACTTAAGACCGATTACAAGCTTGCTTGCGGGAACCTCCTCCTGCTTGAACTGAGAAGCGTATTCCACAAGCTGACCTATTACCTCTACGGCCTCTTCAACGTCGTTCTCATGCTCCTGACATATAAAGAACTTAACTCTTTCCTCATCGTAATCGCCAAGAACCTTCTTGAATTCGTCTACGTTGTTGTTTTCACAGCCAAGGCTGAGTACAAGCACGCCTGCTGCGTTGGGATGCCTTACCATGCCTGCAAGGAGCTTCTGAGTATTCTCGTGATCCTCGCCAAGCTGAGAACAGCCGTAGGGGTGAACGAAGTTGTAAATACCCTCGACCTTATCGCCGTATCTCTTGTTAGCCTCCCTGACAATGGCATTTGACACGCCGTTTACACAGCCTACGGTATTTACTATCCATATTTCGTTTCTTATACCGACTTCGCCGTTCTTTCTGACATAACCCATAAATGTGTCGTGTCTTGTAACGGGAATGTCCTTATGCTTAGGTGAATAGGTGTACTCCAGTGTAGAGCTTAAGTTGGTCTTTACATTGTGAGAGTGTACCCACTCGCCTGCCTTTATGTTTCTTGTGGCATGACCTATGGGATAGCCGTACTTGATTATATTTTCGTTTTCGGGAATATCCGTTATAGCCATTTTGTGACCTCTGTCAATATTTTCAAGAGCGGTAACGCCGTATATCTCCTCGCCCTTTGAAATATTGTCTATGGCAACTACCACATTGTCGTTATCATTGATTTTAATATACTTTTCCATAATATCCTCCTCTGATACGGCTTATTTCAAAACTGCCTCAACCTCTGATACAACGCCATTGTTGAGAATATTGTAAAGATGCCCCGTTACGATTTCGGGGAAATTGCCCAAGCCGCTGTTAAGGTCGGCGCCAAGCCAGAAGTCCTTGTTTGCGCAAACCTTCTTTACGACCTCTGCAATCTGAGCCTTGTCCCCGGCGTCAACACCCGTCCATACATTCTTATAGAATTCAAGAACTTCGGGGCTATCCTTAACGGGATATTCTTCTGCTCCTCTGTGTCCTATAAGGGCGCCGTCCTTAATCTCAGTACCTCTATAAAATGCAAGGTAAGCTGCAAAGGAGAATGTAAGAATTTTCGGGAGCTTGCCGTTTGCTGCATAGTATTCCTGAATAGTATGGAGCACTCTTGCCTCAAACTTGGATGTTGAGTTAAGAGAAATATCCATGAGCTTATGCTTTATGAAAGGATTCTGGAATCTGTCAAAAACAGCGTCTGCAAAGCTCTTTAAATCGTCGTGAGTAAGCTCGGGGCTTTCTATGGCGGGGATTATCTCCTCGTCAAGAGCCTTTACAAGATAGTTGTAGAACATCTTGTCCGCCATCATTTCGCCTACAAGGTTATGACCTGAAAGATAAGCCGCAAGTACAGAGCAGGTATGAGCGCCGTTAAGTATTCTTACCTTACGCTTCTTATAGGGCTTAACATCGGGAGTGAATATTACCTTAAGTCCTGCTGACGGGAACGGAAGCTCCTTCTCAAGCTCTGCAGGACCTTCTATTACCCATGTATGGAATATTTCGCTTGTGTCAATAGCGTTGTCCTCATAGCCGAACTCCTCGCAAAGCTCCTTTGCCTCGTCACGGGGATAGCCTGTAACTATTCTGTCTACAAGAGTGCTTGTAAATACGCAAGCCGTCTCTATCCAGTCGATAAACTCTGAGCCAAGACCCCAATTCTCAGCGTGCTTTAAAACATACTTCTTTAATGTCTTGCCGTTGTCGTCTATAAGCTCGCAGGGGATAAACACAAGGCCCTTGCTCTTGTCGCCGTTGAACGCCTTGAATCTCTTGTATAAGAAATTAGTGACCTTGGCAGGGAATGAATCCTGTGGCTCGTTGTCTATCATAGGCTCGTCCTTCCATGAAATACCTGCCTCTGTGGTGTTGGATACAACAAATCTCAACTCGGGATTAGATGCACACTCGTTATAGGTATCAAGGTCTACATAAGGATTGATACATCTCTTTACACAGGTGATAAGGCGCTTGTCTGAAACCTTCTGACCCTCCTCGCGGCCTCTTGCTATGAGAGTGTAAAGACCCTCCTGCTCGTTAAGTATATTTCTTAAAAAGTCGCCGCCGGGAATAGGCTGAATAAGAGTGATACCGCCCTTGAACAGACCCTGGGCATTTATTTCGTCAAACATATAGTCAACGAAAGCTCTGAGGAAGTTACCCTCGCCGAACTGTATGACCTTTTCGGGTAAAGCATCCTTAGTGCCTATAGTTAAATCATCATTGAACTTAAAGCCGTTTGTTAAAAGTTTTCTGCTTAATTTTTCCATGGGAAATACCTCCGTTTTTATATTTTATTCAGTATAATTACCTAATAATATAATACTATAAAATCAGGGGTAAATCAATAATATTTTTACATATTTTACAAGAATATTAAATTAACATTTCAAAGAATAAGCATTATTACTAAAATAAGGTACAAAAAAGAGGTATCCGCAGACACCTCTTCAAATTCTTATTTTCTGTGCTGCGCCCTACGTCTTTTAGGTACGCCGTACATATCATAATCGTAAGTTTTTTTATTTGTATTCGTTCTGCTTCTGCGAAGCTGCGCCTCGTCGGGGCGCTGGGGTCTTTTCTTTTTGCCGTCGCTTGCTCCTGCAGGTCTTTTTTTCTTTTTAGGAGGAGAGCCGTTTCCCGTTTTTGTGGGAGATGCGGGTCTGCCCGAACTCTTTCTTTTCTTCTTTCTGCGTTTTTTCTTTCTTTTCTTAGGTCTGAACAGCTTTCTTACAGCGTCTATAAGAAGCACAAGTATAAACAAACCGAAAACGCATACAAACAGCTTGCCTGAGAATATTATAAATCTTCTGGCATTTGCCTTAAGCTCCATAAAGCTCAGCTCCTTCTGTGAAAGAGCTGCAACATCGCCCATAGCCAAAATATCCGTAGAGCCTAAAAGGTAATCATTATAGTATACATTTATAGTGCCTACGGCAGAGCCTGCGGTAACGGGAGCTGTGAGCTTGTCCGCCATTTCAGGCGTTACCGTTATTTTATCCGCCGTTACGAACTTAGGCAGCTTTGTGCTGATATTGCCAGCAGCCGCCAGCTCTACGCTGCCTACCGTGTATTCCTTGCCGTTATACTCCTGTACAACGGGAACTGTATTATTGTAGCTTTCTCCGTTGTATATCTCCTTGTCCTCATAGAGGGTGAAGCCGTAATCCAAAAGCGTCTTTGTATCGGCGTAAGCAAAATTGCCGCTGTCGTCCTTCATAGTAACGGCAATAAGGTTTATACCGTCCTTTTCACCGTAGGTAACAAGGGTATGACCTGCCTCGTCATGGAAGCCTGTCTTTCCACCTCTGGCATATTCATAATAGAAATCTGATGTGGGACGCAGCATTTTGTCCTTATGGTGCAGATACCTTGCCACATTTTTGTTTGTAGGCGGTATATTGTGACTTACCGTACCCCATATCTGACTGAAATCGGGATTCTGTATAGCTGCCCTTGCAATAAGGGACATATCGTAGCAGTTGGTATAGTGATTAGGGTCGTGGAAGCCGTGAGGATTTGCAAAATGGGTATCGGTACAGCCAAGCTCCTTTGCCTTGGCGTTCATCTTTTCCACAAAGGCGGGGATACTTCCGCTCAGATGCTCGGCTATTGCTCCGCACACCTCGTTGGCAGACTCCAACATAACGCCGTAAAGTCCGTCCTCAAAGGATACCTCTTCTCCCGGGACAAGACCGATATTGCTGCCTCCGTCGCCCATAGTGTCATAGGCAGTCTGGGATATTGTAAGAGTGTCGTCAAAATTGCCCTCCTCGCAGGCAATATAGCCCGTCATTATCTTTGTGATGCTGGCGGGGAAAAGCCTTTCCCTTGAGTTTTTCTCATAAATCACAACGCCTGTATCCGCATCAACAAGTATACAGGCTCTTGAGCCTATCTCAAGCTGCTTTGAGCTTTCTGCATAGTTGTTTATAACGGAGGGCGCTTCCGTTGTAGTCTCCGTGGAGGCATCTGTAACGGGTTCTGCAAAAATATTGCAAAAAAATATTGTGAAACAGGTCAGAAGTATGATAAAATTAAATAAAACTATTTTGCGTTTCATTTATACGGCACCCCTAAGCTAAAAAAATATACTATAATGATAACATATCTTTGCCGTATATTCAAGCGAAAAATGATGAAATTAAGGATTGGAAGGCGAAAGAAACTATGAAAAGAAAAATATATTATATTGCTGTGCTTGCGGCATTTGCAATATTCGGCACATGGTATTTTATAAATTACGGCGCAATATCGGGCAGAAAATACACCTTTTCTGACAAAGCCGATGAAAAGAGCGAAAATATATCTCACGATAGTATTGACAAATCTGTAATTTCGTCGGAAAATAATAGTGAGGATATTTATGAGGATAAAATAAATATCAATACCGCCGATAAGGCAGAGCTATGCTCTCTTGAGAACATAGGACCTCAGAAGGCGGAGGATATAATAAGTTACAGACAAACTCACGGAGCTTTTTCCGCCATCGAGGATATTATGAAGGTCAGCGGTATAGGAGAAGGTACGTTTGGCAAAATAAAGGAGCATATTACCATTAAGGGGTGAAGGACATGGCTAACAGAATATTGGTCGTAGACGATGAAAAATTAATAGTAAAGGGCATAAAGTTCTCTCTTGAAAAAGAGGGTATGGAAATAGATGCGGCTTATGACGGCGAGGAGGCATATAATCTGGCAAGGGCAAACGATTATTCCCTTATTCTCCTTGACGTAATGCTCCCCAAGATAGACGGTCTTGAGGTATGCCGTATGATAAGAGAATTTTCCGACGTTCCCATTATAATGGTAACGGCAAAGGGCGAGGATATAGACAAAATAATGGGTCTGGAATACGGCGCAGACGACTATATCACAAAGCCCTTCAATATACTTGAGCTTAAGGCAAGGATAAAAGCCATATTAAGGCGAAGCATAAAATCTGCGGCGGCTCACGAGCCTAAGAGCAATATTATAAAGGCAAGGGATATGGAAATAGACCTTGAGAGCCGACGCTGCTTTATAAACGGCAGAGAAAAGAATCTGACTGCCAAGGAATTCGACCTTCTGGAGCTTCTTGTAAAGAATCCCGGCAAGGTATACAGCAGAGAAAATCTGCTCAATACAATTTGGGGCTACGGCTATCCCGGAGATGCCAGAGCCGTTGACGTACACGTAAGAAGGCTCAGAGAGAAAATAGAAATGACGCCAAGCGAGCCTCAGTATATCCATACCAAGTGGGGAGTTGGTTACTATTTCCAGTAAGCTGAAAAGTCTGAGAAGCATTAAGTTCAAAATGCTTATAAGCTATCTCGTTATAGGTATAATACCTCTTTTATTCTATTCCTTCAATTTAAGTCAGACGCTTCAGAATTACTTTGAGGATACAAATGAAAAAGAGGTGCTTTATCAGGCAAATAAAATTGCAGGCTCTATACAGAAGGCAGACTACCTTACGGACAAAAGCAAGCAGGAGATGTTCTGGAACGAGCTTAGCGAAAAAAGTATAGAAGAAAATTTCAGAATAATAGTGGTAGATGCCAACGCCGTCGTAGCGGCGGATACCAATAACATGGCGATAGGTCAGATATATATGGTGCCGGAGATACTCGTAGCTCTGGCAGGACGTGACGAAGCCAATCTCAGAAAGGACGAGGAGGCAATATACGCCTCTGCCTATATCGAGGACGACGCCTCCCATAAAATAGGCGCTGTGCTTGTAATATCCTCATTCAGCGAGGTATATCAGCTTATATCGGAGCTTTACCGCAAGTGGATATTTATGACTATCGTTATAGGCGTAATTATAATCGCCCTTGTTGTATTTATGTCACAGGTAATATTCGACCCTCTTAAGAATATACTTGCCACCATAAAGAAAATATCCTCGGGACAGTTCCACCAGAGAATAGAGCTGAAGGGCAAAAACGAATTTACCGAGCTTGGCGAGGCTGTCAACACAATGACACAGCGCCTTGAGGAGGTAGACAAATCCAGACAGGAGTTTGTGTCAAACGTATCCCACGAGCTTAAGACACCCTTAAGCTCCATAAAGGTACTGAGCGAGGCAATGCTCTTACAGGACAATATACCCGAGGAGACCTATAAGGAATTCCTGCTGGATATAAATTCCGAAGTAGACAGAATGACCGACATAGTAAACGACCTTCTTGCTCTTGCAAGGCTTGAAAACAATGAAAACAGCCTTCACATAAGGGAAGTGGACGTCAATAAGATGCTGAGAGATATTATAAAGAGGCTTCAACCTCTTGCAGAGACCAAAAATATCGACATATCCTTTGAAGCGGCAAAGGAAGTAAAGGTAGACGCCGACGAGGTCAAGCTGAGCCTTGCCATATCCAATCTTGTTGACAACGGTATAAAATACACTCCCGTAGACGGAAAGGTAAAGGTTTCCGTAGACGCCGACAATCAGGACTGCTTTATTACGGTACAGGATTCGGGTATAGGCATAAGCGAGCAGGAGCAGAGCAGGATATTTGACAGATTTTACAGAGTAGACAAGACCCGTGACAGAGAAACAGGCGGTACAGGTCTGGGTCTTGCTATTACACATTCTATAATAATGCTGCATAACGGCTCTGTTAAAATAATAAGCGGAGAGGGCGAGGGCGCGACGTTCATAGTGCGTATGCCCCTTAAGCTAAAGCAGGATTAAGGAGAGTGTTTATTTTGAAAAATATAAAACAAATGCTCATATATACCGTACTTGCGGCTATGATAATAATTGTGGTCGTGCTTATATTCGTACACACAAAGAATATAAAGCTGGCAGAGGGCACAGGCACATACAATATGTACTATATCAACGCAAGCACCAATACTCTCGAGGCTGAAAAGCGTGTTGTCAACCTTGTAAACGACAATACACTTATGTTCAACTCCATTGTGGACGAGTATGCAAGCGGACCTAAAAACAGCAATTCGGAGCTTATACTTCCTCCCGAAATAAAGATAGCCGACAAGAGATATATGGACAACACTGCATATATCAATCTGGGAGAGGGATACAATTCCCTTGCTCCCAATCTTAAGGTACTGTGTACCGGCGCTATGGTATACACTCTTACGGATCTTAGCTTTATAGACAACGTATGTATAAGCGTAGAGGGCGTTCCCATTAAGGACAGCACCGGCGAAGCCTTTGTTATGAACAGGGATAATGTAAAAAACAATCCGTCAATAGACCCCGAAAAGATAAACCGTCAGACCGTTAAGCTGTACTTTGCCGACAATTCCGGCAAGCTGGTGGCGGAGGAAAGGCTTATAGAGGTAAAGCAAAGCCTTACACTTGAAAATCAAATAGTGGAGCAGCTTATAGAAGGACCGGAGAAAAGCACGCTTTCTCCCGTCATACCCTCCTCTACGCAGATAAAGGATATAAAGACGGAGGACGGTATATGCTATGTGAATCTTACACAGGCGTTTATACGCAATACCTCTCCCTCTACTGAGAAAATAACAATATATTCCATAGTCAATTCTCTTACTGAGCTGGACAATGTAAATAAGGTACAGTTTCTTATAGAAGGCGAAAAGCTCAGCGAATACGGCGGAGATATAGATTTCAGCAAACCCTTTGAGAGAGATGAAGCATTAATAAGATAGCGTTATGAAAAGACCTTTAGTTTATATACTCTTATTTCTTATATTCGGAATGATTGGAGGACAGCACCTTGGCGCTATGGGTGTTGTCCTTTTTATGCTCATTGCTCTTGGGGCTGCCCTTGTAATAATAAAAATATATGCTCTCGACAGCGCAGTACTTCTTGCTGCCGTCGCTCTTATCGGCTTTGTACTGGGGCTTAAATCCGTCAGCTGTACCAACATGGAAATAGATGCCCTTGCAGACACAGGCGCCAAACCCTATATGAGCTGTACGGTGCTTTCCATAGACGCAAGATACGATTATTACAATCGGTATACCGTAAGGCTAAGAAGCCTTGAATACCAAAACAAGACCTATAATGACAGTATTAAGCTAAATCTCCTTTCCTCCTCCGACCTTGTACCTGGCGACATTATTGCCATAAAGACAAATATAAGCCACGGCTCAATAAAATACAACGAGGGAATGAGAATGCTGAGCCGACATACAGAATACACAATGAAAGGCTACGCCTTTAAAACAGGCTATGAGAAAAGCCTCAATACATATATGTACAGAGTAAGGGAAAAGGCAGCTTTTATATATGACAGCATACTTCCCCACAGAGAAGCGGGACTTATGAAGGCTATAATACTGGGAGACAGGCTTGATATAGAAGCCGATGTGTATACTCTTTTCAAAAACGCAGGCATAGTCCATATAATAGCCATATCGGGACTGCATATATCTATACTTGCGTCGGCGCTTATGCTTATACTGAGCAAGCTGGGCAAAAATTTCGCAAGGCTGTCCGTACTGACAGGACTGGCGGTATACGCCATATTTACAGGCGGCGCGCCCTCTGTTGTAAGAGCCGTGATTATGATGTATATACTGACCATAGGAAATATACTGGGGCGGGATTACGATATAATAAGCTCCTGCTCCCTTGCCTGTATACTTCTTTTGCTTTACAGTCCCTGCTATATTTATGACGCAGGCTTTCAGTATTCGTTTATGGCGGTGTACTGCATAGGAATGACATTGGATATACTCCAAAGATATAATATAAAGAACAAATACATTTCGGCTCTTATTGTTTCAATAGCCGTATGCTACGGCGTAAAGCCCATAACGCTTCATTATTTCGGCTATATTAATTTTACAGACTTTATAGTAAATATAATAACGGTATGGCTTATGGGAATACTTGTGCTTTTCGGCGGCATAGCGGGAATTATAGGCATCTTTTCACTTAAGGCGGGTATATTTGCCGTGGGTCTGCCTTACGCTATTTTAAGAGCTATTGAATATATGTGCGAGGAAAGTCTTAGGCTGCCCTTTTCAAGTGTAAGCGGAAGTCTTAACGGAATGTGTACTGTTGCAATTTATATTATTATTGTTATAATATATCTGTATGCCATGAACAGAAAAGCTGTAAGGAGGTGACCTGCATGAAGGAGCTTGACAAGGATTTAAAGACAAAAAAATTCAAGAATGCCTATCTGCTTTTCGGCGAGGAAAGGTATCTCATCAATTCATACAAGGAAAAGCTGCGCGCGGCAATAGTTGACAAAAGCACGGAGCTTATGAATCTGAATATATACGACGGTCAGAGTACAGATGTAAAGGATATTATAGCCCAGGCAAATACCGCGCCTTTTTTCAGCGATTACAGGCTTATAATGGTATCCGATACGGGACTTTTCAAGGAGGGTCGAAAGGAGGATTCCTCGGCTATGGCAGAGGCTGTCAAAAGCTGTGACAAAAGCTGCGTATTTCTTTTTTTCAATGAAAAGGTGGATAAGAGAAATGCTCTCTACAAGGCTGTGAAAAAATACGGCTACTGCTGTGAAATAAACGAGCTTAAGGAGCAGCAGCTCGCTCAATGGCTCACCGAATATTCCGACGGCAGGCTTAAAGGCTCAGACGCCGTATACTTTGTAAGAAACATAGGTACAAGCCTTGAGAAGCTCACTCAGGAATATGACAAGCTCATTGCTTACGCAGGGGACAGCAAAATAAAAAGAGAGTATATAGACATAGCCTGCAGCAAATCCGACGAAATGAATATATATGATATGGTAGACGCCATAGGTGGCAAAAATACCGAAAGAGCCTTGGATATTTACAACAATATGCTTTTTGCCAAAAACGAGCCTGTTGCCATAATGGGTATGATTTCAAGACAGTTCAGGCTAATACTTAAGTGCAAATATCTTCAAATACAGAAAAAATATAATTACAGGCAAATAGCCGCAGAGCTTAGAATGAACGAATTCGTGGCTATGAAATGCACCTCCCAGGCTAAAAACTTCAGTATCAAAACTCTTATGTCTGCCATTGAGGACTGCGCAAAATGCGACAGCGATTTCAGACAAGGACTTATAGATATAAGGCTCGGTGTGGAGCTTATTATAATAAAGTATTCAAGAAAATAAATGACGATATGGGTATTATCTGAATTATAATATTAAAAATAAAGCTGTCACGTTATGACTTTTTTATCAATATGTCATAATGCGACAGCTTTGGTTGATTTAGGGGTGAATTTTTGTTTAGGCGACAAAGTATCGCTTTTACCAAGGGTAAAGGTTCTGGCAGTCCCGACCCTTCCACCGCCTACCGGCGGTCCCCCTCCCCTCCGACGCCCTGACGGGCTAGGGGAGGCTGGGTTGTGAGAGAGGGCTGGCTTTTCCGTAGGCAAAGTGCTGACCATGCGAAGCATGGTGGAAGGGTCGTTATGAAGCAAAATAAAGCCAACATTACGTTAAACAAAACTTCAACACAACGACCCTTTATATTTACCCTATTCTTGCTATTTGCTCCTCGACATTTTTAAGCATAGTGCTGTATTTTTCCAGCTTAGCTCTTTCTTCATTTATTACCTTTTCGGGAGCTTTTGAAACGAAGCCTTGATTTGAGAGCTTCTTTTCAACTCTTTCTACCTCTTTAACGAGCTTATCTCTTTCCTTGGCAAGTCTTTCCTTTTCCTTGGCAATATCCACAAGCTCTGCAAAGGGCATATATATCATACCATTGTGAATAACGGCTGAAACGGCGTCGTCGCCTATGCCCGTCTTGTCGGACTGTACTATTACCTCGCTTGCATAGGCAAGAGGCACAAAGAACACCTTGCCCTTTTCAAATATAGACTGTACATCAGCGTTTTCGCTTACTACGAATACCTTTGCCTTTCTGCTTGGAGCAACGTTCATATTTGCTCTTACGTTTCTTATTGACTTGATAGCCTCTTTCATAAGCTCTATGTTCTTTTCATCTGCTTCAAAGTTATATTCCTCTGTGTATTCAGGCCACTTGGAAAGCATTATTGTCTCCTCGTCGCTCTGTACGGAGGTAAATATTTCCTCTGTAACAAAAGGCATAAAAGGATGAAGCAGCTTAAGAGCGTTTATAAGAACTGTCTTAAGCGTCCATAAGGCTGCATTTCTGGTAGTATCCTCCTTGTTGTAAAGTCTTGGCTTTACCATTTCTATATACCAGTCGCAGTATTCGTCCCATATAAAATCGTATACATTCTGAACGGCTATACCCAATTCATAGGCATCCAGATTAGCGGTAACATTTTTGGCAAGAGAATTTACCTTACTGAGTATCCACTTATCCGCAGATGTAAGCCGGGAAATATCGCAGCTCGGCTCGTCGTCGCCCATATTCATCATTACAAACCTTGTGGCATTCCACAGCTTGTTTGCAAAGTTTCTGCTGTTTTCAACTCTCTCATTATAGAATCTCATATCGTTTCCCGGAGCGTTGCCTGTAATAAGAGTAAGCCTTAAGGCGTCTGCGCCGTAGTCCTTTATTATCTCAAGAGGGTCTATGCCGTTTCCAAGGGATTTACTCATCTTTCTTCCCTGACTGTCTCTTACAAGACCGTGTATAAGAACTGTTCTGAAAGGTACCTCTCCCATTTGCTCCATAGCTGAAAATACCATTCTTACTACCCAGAAGAATATGATGTCATAGCCTGTTACAAGCACGCTTGTAGGATAGAAATGCTCCAGCTCAGGCGTCTTTTCCGGCCAGCCAAGTGTTGAAAACGGCCAAAGAGCTGATGAAAACCATGTGTCAAGGCAATCCTCGTCCTGTACTATATGAGTGCCTCCGCACTTGGGACAGACCTTGGGAGCTTCCGTGCTTACTATTACCTCGCCGCAGTCGCAGTAGTAGGCAGGTATTCTATGACCCCACCACAGCTGTCTTGAAATACACCAGTCATGTATGTCCTCAAGCCAGTGAGTGTATATCTTGCCGAAGCGGTCGGGAACGAATTTAAGGTCGCCCTTGTAGTAGGCGTCAAGAGCAGGCTTTGCAAGCTCGTCCATTTTAACGAACCATTGCTTTTTAATAAGCGGCTCTATTACGCTTCCGCATCTGTCGTGAGTACCTACGGCATGATTGATTTCTTCCTTCTTTATGAACAGACCCATTTCGTCAAGCTCTTTAACTATCTGCTTTCTTGCCTCGTATCTGTCCATGCCTGCAAATTTTCCGCCGTTTTCATTTATAGTGCCGTCGTCGTTTAATATATTTATTTTAGGCAGATTATGTCTTTCGCCTACCTCAAAGTCGTTAGGGTCATGAGCAGGAGTTATCTTAACTACGCCTGTACCGAATTCCATATCAACATAGCTGTCCTCTATAATAGGTATCTCCCTGTTCACAAAGGGCAGTATACATACCTTGCCTACAACATCCTTATATCTTTCGTCATCGGGATTTACGGCAATAGCAGTATCGCCAAGCATAGTTTCAGGTCTTGTGGTAGCAAACTCCAGGAATCTGTCAGTACCCTTTATGGGATACTTTATATGCCAAAAGCCGCCCTGCATATCCGTATGCTCCACCTCTGCGTCGGAAATGGTCGTCTGACAGGTAGGACACCAGTTTATCAGCTTTTCACCGCGGTATATATAGCCCTTTTCATAGAGTCTGCAAAATACAGTAAGCACTGCGTTGGAAAGACCCTCGTCCATTGTGAAACGCTCTCTTTCCCAGTCACAGGAGGAGCCCAGCTTCATAAGCTGATTGAGTATAGTGCCGCCGTACTCTCTTTTCCACTCCCACGCTCTTTTGAGGAATCCCTCTCTGCCTATATCCTCCTTGGTAATGCCCTCCTCGCGCATTTTGTTCACTATTTTTACCTCGGTGGAAATAGCCGCGTGATCCGTACCCGGAACCCAGAGAGCATTATATCCCTGCATTCTCTTCCATCTTATGAGTATATCCTGCAGCGTTTCGTCAAGGGCATGACCCATGTGAAGCTGTCCAGTTATATTCGGCGGAGGTATAACGATTGTAAAGGGCTCTTTGCTCTTGTCTACCTCGGCGTGAAAGTATCCCTTATCGAGCCAGTTTTTATAAATTCTGTCCTCAATAGAGGGGTCGTAGTTTTTAGCCATTTCTTTCATAATAGCTGTCCTCCTGTATGGTTTTATGAATTTATGATTTATAGATATTATTGTCCGTTAAATTAAAAAGGATACTTTCGTCAACTAAAGGACGAAAGTATCCGTGGTACCACCTTAATTCCTGCATAGGCAGGCGCTCTTGGTCCTGTAACGCAGACCATACGCTCCGCTTAAATCTCTTCGGCGGAAGGACTCCGAAGCTACCTTCGGCAACACTTACGGCAAAGCGCCTTTCAGCTCATAAGCGCTTCTCTCTTTGAGGTGATATTGCCTACTCCTCTTCTTCTCTGTCCGTATTATTATATCAGCTTAAGAAATCAACTATTGCTTCACAAGCATTTGCCTCATCTGAGCCCTCGGCAGTAATTTCCACCTTATTGCCGGAAAGAGAGCCGATAGATATTACGCCCATAATGCTCTTAAGGTTAATTTCCTTATTGTCCATCTTAAGGCGTATAGAGCTGGCATACCTGCCTGCTGTCTGTACAAGCATAGGTATAGGCCTTTCTATCATGCTTGAGCCTACTGTAATCGTTTTCTTAACCATAGTTATTGTCCCCCTTGAGTTTATCTGCGATATCGCATATTTTCTTTAATCTGTGATTGACACCTGACTTACCGACAGGCGGAACCATTTTTTCTCCCAGTTCTTTTAAGCTGGCGTCTGCGTACATAATACGCATTTCCGCCATTTTCTTAAGATTATCGGGCAGATAATCAAGCCCTTTGCTCTTTGAAATGTAGTTAATCGCTTCTATCTGTCTAAGAGAAGCCGATACGATCTTGCCGAGGTTGGCCGTTTCGCAGTTCACAAGTCTGTTGACATTGTTGCGCACACCCTTGAGCACTCTGAGATTTTCCAGTTCGAGAAGAGCCCTGTGCGCCGACATGACATTGAGCAAATCGACTATAAGCTCGGCTTCCTTGCAGTAAATCACAAAATGATTTTTCCTCTCGACTATTTTCATGGTTATACCAAAGCTGCCTATAAGCTCCTTAAGACTGCGGGCATGGTCATAGTCATTGTCCACAAATTCTATATGGTAGTGCTTATTGGGGTCGCTTACAGAACCGCAGCATATAAATGCCGTTCTTATATAGGCTCTCTTGCAGCAGTTCCTTGATACAACACTTAAATTTATAGGGGAGTCGATGCTGAAATCCGTATCACAGACAACGCCTGTGGCGTCAAGTATTTTATCTACAAGCGCCTCGTCGTCTATTGTTATATTTCCCTTTTGACAGCTTACGTCAGCGCCGAACAGCCTTTTAATAAAAGACTTGGTCATATCGAGCACGGCTGAATTTTCATTATGTATCATAATGAGCCTTCGCCCATTATAAGTGCCGGTAAAACCGTTTGTATTTATTACGGCGGCCAGTGCGGCTATAAGACAATGCCCGTTCTTATAATCGTATGCGAATAATTCCTTTTTTACATCTGAAGAAAATGACATATATCTCCCCGACATAATGTATTAATCACAGGCATAAGATATGTGAACATGGCATATATAGTAAGCTATTTACCATAAACAAGTATACTACCTCTTTCCATCTTTGTCAATATCTCTGTGAGCAATTATAACACTATGCCCAACTCTTTTTAAATTATTGTACAGTTCATTGGCTAAAGTGACACTTCTATGCTTTCCGCCTGTGCAGCCTATGGCAATAACTAACTGATTTTTGCCCTCCTTTATATAATTGGGTATCAAAAATTCACACAGATCGGTGAGCTTGTTTCTGAACTCCGCAGCCTCCGGCCACTTCATAACATAGTCCCTTACAGCCACATCGTTGCCCGTAAGCTCCTTAAGCTCCGCCACATAAAAGGGATTGGGTATGAACCTTACGTCGAATACAAGGTCTGCGTCGGGAGGCAAGCCGTACTTAAAGCCAAAGCTGAGTACCGTGACCATAAGGCTTTTAAAATCCTTGCCCTCAAGGAAGATTTCGCCAAGCTGCACTCTCAGCTGTCTTGTCAGCATATAGGTGGTGTCTATTATATAATCGGCTCTGTTCTTTATTTCCCTTAGTATTTCTCTTTCCTTCCTTATGCCGTCAATAAGTCTTTCGCCCTTGGCATTAAGAGGATGATTTCTTCTGGACTCCTTATATCTCTTGAGAAGTATACTGTCCTCACAGTCAAGGAAAAGTATTTCAAAGCGGTTATGCTCGCTTTCTATCTCCGACAAAAAGCTGAAAAGCTCGCCGAAAAGGCTTCCGCCTCTTATGTCTATACCCAAGGCAACGTTTTCGTTGTCAAAGGAGGGATTTTCACAAAGCTCTATAAACTTCGGTATAAGACCCGGAGGAAGATTGTCTATGCAAAAAAAGCCTACGTCCTCCAGAAATTTAAGCACCGTACTTTTTCCCGCGCCGGACATTCCCGTAACAATTACAAATCTCATACCGCTTTCCTCCTTAGCTACTCCCCTATTATCCTTACCTCCGGTTCAAGCATTACGCCGAATTTATCATAAACTGTTTTACGCACATGGTCTATAAGCTCAATAACCTCTCCTGCCGTTGCTCCGCCGTTATTTACCACAAAGCCACAGTGCTTTGGGCTTACCTGAGCCTGACCTACGCTATACCCTCTCAGACCGCTGTCGTCTATGAGCTTGCCCGCAAAATAGCCCTCGGGTCTTTTAAATGTACTGCCTGCGCTGGGCAGCTCTACAGGCTGCTTTGAATTTCTCTGTTGGGCAAGCTCAGCCATTTTTGCTTTTATATCCTCGTAATTTCCCTTTTCAAGCTCGAATACCGCTTCCAGCACAGTCATGCCCTCTCGCATTATACTGCTCGTTCTGTAGCCGAATTGAGAGGAGGCGTTGTCTATGGTTTCCACATTTCCGTTTACAAGCACCTTGGCGGAAACAAATATATCCTTGATTTCTCCGCCGTAAGCTCCCGCGTTCATACACACAGCGCCGCCTACGGTGCCAGGGATACCGCTGAGACATTCCATACCTGTAAGAGAACAGTCCAGAGCCTTTTTAGCCACAGAAGAAAGCAGCGCTCCGGCTCCTGCCCTAATTATATTGTCCTCGGCATTTATATAGCTTAAGCCCTTGTATATCTGTATTATTATTCCTCGGAAGCCTTTATCCCTTACAAGAAGATTGCTGCCGTTCCCTATAAAATAATAGGGCAGTCCGCTTTCCTCCGCCAATCTGACGGCTCTGCATACTCCCTCGATACCTTGGGGAGTTACGAATATATCGGCATTTCCCCCTATTCGGAAGGTAGTGTGCTTGCCCATAGGCTCGTCGAGCAATACGTTTTCCTCACCCAGAGCCTCTCTGAATTTGCCTGTAATTTCTGTCATAGCCGCTCCTTTTATTTTCTGCCAAGCATTGCAGCGCCTACAATACCTGCGTCGTTGCCAAGCGTGGCAATTTTAAGCTCCGTTTTGTTATCTCCGCCGTATACCTTTTCGTCAAGTATTTTCTGTATAGGCTTTATCACTCTGTCCCCCTGGGCGCATACTCCGCCGCCTATGACAACAGCCTCGGGCTGGAATATATTTACAAGATTTACAATACCTATAGCAAGATAGTTTATATATCTGCCAAGTATGTATTCTGCAACCTCATCTCCCAAATCTGCCGCGTCAAATACAGTCTTGGCGTCTATGAGCTTTATATTGCCGTCTACAATATCGTATATCTTGCTGCTTGGATATTTGGCGGCGGCAATTCTTCCCTCGCGTCTGAGAGCAGAAGCCGAAGCATAAGCCTCCCAGCAGCCCTTACGTCCACAGCTGCACGTTTCGCCGTCGGCAACTATGACCATGTGACCTGCCTCTCCTCCGCCACCGAAAGAGCCTGAAAATACCTTTCCGTTTATAATTATGCCTGCGCCTACGCCTGTACCTATGGTAACATATATAATATTCCTGTTGCCGTGAGCAGCGCCGCATACGTTCTCGCCTATTGCCGCGCAGTTGGCGTCGTTTTCTATATATACGGGCAGACCTATTCTCTTGTTCATTTCCTTTACTATATTTACATTCTTGAAGGTAAGATTGTTGGCGTAGAGAAGTATGCCCTTTTTCTTATTTATGATGCCGGGCACTCCAAGACCAAGAGCTTCTATATCCTCGAAGCCTATATTCAACTCCTCTGCCAGCTTGTTGCACAAAGCCGCCATATCGTCCAGAATATCCACGGCTTCCCTTCCGTTCATAGTAGGTGTAACTGCCTTTGCCAGTATTTCTCCACTTTCGTTTACTATTCCTGCGGAAATATTAGTTCCGCCCAAATCTATTCCAAGATAATACATAATATCACCCTCCTGTGACAATTTTAATTGCCCTTCATGGCGCTGTTCATAATAGCGTCGTTAAGAGCCTGCGCCGCATTGTAACCCATTTTCTTCTGACGGCAGTTTACAGCGGCAGATTCGCATATAATGGCAAGGTTTCTGCCCGGACGTACCGGAATGGAATGACATATTACCTTATTGCCCAATATGTCCATATATTCCTCCTTTATTCCCAGTCTGTCGTATGCCTTGCCCTTTTCCCAGTATTCCAGCTTTATTACAAGGTCTATCTCCTGAGTGTCCTTTACGGACTGAACGCCGAACATCTGCTTTACGTTTATAATGCCTATACCTCTTACCTCTATGAAATACCGTATAAGCTCCGGACAGCTGCCCACAAGTACATCGTGGGAAACCTTCTTTATCTCAACGGCGTCGTCGGCAACAAGTCTGTGACCTCTTTTTATAAGCTCAAGAGCCGCCTCGCTTTTACCTATACCGCTTTCGCCCGTAATAAGAACGCCCTCGCCGTATACGTCTACAAGTACGCCGTGTACGGTAGTCCTGGGAGCAAGCTCTACCTTAAGCCATTTCAGAAGCTCGCCTGTAAACTCGGATGTGGTTTCCTGGGATTGGAGTATCGGTATTTTCCTCTCCTTGGCATAAAACAGCATCTCGGGATGGGGTTCAAGCCCTCTGCAAATAACTACGCAGGGCATATCGTACTGAAAAATCTTTTCGAGAGTTTCCTGTCTGAATTCAGGGGTTAGCTTGCACAGATAGGTATACTCCACTATGCCTATTACCTGTATTCTCTCGCTGTCAAAATAATCAAAAAATCCTGCCAACTGTAATGCAGGTCTGTTTATTCCGGGGGATTCTATATAAATTTCCGAAATGTCAATATCTTCCGTCAAATTCTTAAGAGAAAATTCCTTTGCTATCTCCTGTAAGCTGACTGAGTACATATCGTACCTCCTATTGGGTTTTACTTTATTATCTGTATGTTATTCAAAAAAATCCATAATTAATAATAACTCATTTTTCCATATATTTCAATTAATATTTGAAATTTTAAGATAATTGAAATATAAAAGCTGCCGCACGGCAGCGCAGCAGCGCATACTGTCGAAAAAACAATATTTTGACAGTAAATATGAATTAAAATAAAGAACAGTCTGTAAAAAAGCGTCGCAGACTTTAATCCGCAGGAGGAATTCACTTCCTCCGAGGACAGGAACTTTTCTGTAATTTAGGCATTTATGCCTAAATTGCGGAAAACACGGCTGGTTCCTACCTTAGCTAACTGAAAGAAATGCCAAAAAGCATTTCTTTCAAGCGTGTCGATTTATCGACACGCAGAGCTGCTGCACGGCAGCGCAGCAGCGTAAATATAAGCCTCAGCCTCCTGCCGAAATAAGGCAGAGACCCGCTATTATAAATATTATTCCGCCTATTTTAAGCCTTGTTATCCTTTCGGAAAGTACAAAATAGGAAAGAAGCATTGTCCATATATATGTAACCGAAGTCATGGGAAGCACCGTTGAATAATCCAAATATCTGAGAAGTATTATATTGAGTATTGCCGATGTGAAATACAGCGCGCCGCCCAAATATAAATCAAAGCTCCTGAGCATACCGCCTATACCCCCTGCGCCTGACGCCTTTTTAAGAAAAAGCGAGCCGCAAGCTCCTAAAAGCGTCATTACAAGAACAGCGGGAATAAATTTTATCATTCTCCGTCACCTCCCGCTATCATGCAAACGCCCAGCACTATCATTGCCACGCCGAGACATTTTACCATGGTAATGGTCTCTCCCAGCACAAGAGCCGCCAAAATCACGCTTATTACATAGTTAAGGCTCAGAACGGGCTGAAGCACCGAAAGTCTGCCGTACCTATAAGCTATTATCATTATAAGAGCGCCTGCTCCGTATATGGCAAAGCCTATAAGCAGAAAAAATATATTTCCCTCTGCCGCCAGCTTCCAGAAAAGCTGACCTACGCATACGCAAAGAGATGACAATATCATAAGCATTATGCCTTTTTTATTTTTGCGAAAGGATTCTGTCATGGCATATCTTCCTTTTTGGGTCTGTACATTCCCAGCATGTTTTTGAAAAGCACTGACAAAAGCTGAGAATTGCCCTTGAAAAAGCTGATTTTTGTAGGCGTTTTTCCCTTTTTGGGATAAGCTCTTGTCACGGGTATCTCGCAGGCATTATAGCCAAGCTGAGTCGCCCTTACGGACAGATAGGCAAGAAGCTCGTATCCCATAAATACATCCCGCAGGGGAGCAACTCTTTTGTCAAGGAGATACCGAGCTGAATAGGCTCTGTATGCATTTGTGGTATCGGTAAACCAATGCCTTGCCGTAAGGCTTATTACAGGAGCATGAATAAGCCTTACGGAAATATATCTTATAAGAGGTGTATTTATTGCCCTTCCGCCCTTTACAAAGCGTGAGCCTTGTACAAGGTCATAGCCCTTTCTGAGCTTTTCAATAAAGGCAGGCACGTCCTCTATGCTGTCCTTGTCGTTTCCGTCAATAGTTATAATTCCCTTATATCCTCTTTTCAGCGCCCATGAAATTCCCATTCTGAGCTGAGCGCCCTGTCTGCCCTCATCTCTTTTTATGAGAAGCGTATTTACCTTAAGCTGACGAAGTCGGCTTTCCTCCATACTTCCGTCCTCAGAACCGCCGTCGCATATAACTATATCGCCATATTCGTATATACATTGTTTACAGGCTCTCTTAAGCTCGTTTATTATTCTTTCTCCCTCGTTGATAACGGGAATAAGTATAGCATAATCCTTTGTCTTTTCGTTGTACTCAAAGCATTCATATCTCGGAACACCCTTTTCTCTTTCCTGTATCATGAGAAGACCTCCGCAACATATTTCATAGCCTTTTCCATAACGGATACCTCCGTTTCGCCCATTTCAACGGAAATATAGCCCTTATAGTTCTCCTTGCGGAGAATTTCGTTAATATCATTATGGAGCTGTCTTCTTTCCACAGGACGAAGATGAGGCTCGCTTATATGCACATGATTTATATATCTGACATTGCCCGAAAGTATATTTGCGTCTTCAGAGTTTTCCACCATTGTGCCTATATCCAGATTGAGCAGAAAGCCCTTTGAACCGACCTTATCTATAAGCTCCAGAGCAGACGGCGTATCGTTAATGAAATTCGTATTATATATAGGTGGATTTGCCTCCATGCCTATTACTGTATTATGCTCTGCCGCAAAATCCCCCGTTTCCTTGAAAAACGGTATTATTTCCTCGGCGGAGCTGCCCTCGGGCATATTTCTGTTGCGGGGACAGCCGAACACAAGATTTTTACAGCCTATTGCCTCGGCAAAGAGTATTGCATTTTTCATATAGCTTTTGAGAATATCCCTTTCCTCCCTGCTTCCGAAAAGGCTCTCGCCTCTGCCGTACCATATAGACTGCATAGAGGGTATTTCAAAGCCGTATTCCTCATTTATTTCATTATACCACTCTCTGACCTCGGCTATATGGGCGTAGGGCTGAGTAGGTATTATTTTTGTAGGAGCTATTTCAAGACCCGTAAAGCCATATTTATTCATTTTTTCGTATACGGCTCTGTTATTTTGTATACTCCAGCCTATATTGGATACAGACAGCTTCATTTTCAATCGCCCTCCAGTATATCTACCTTTGCATCATATTCTTTCAGCCTTATATCGCTTTCAATTTTTACAGCGTTTATTTCGTCGCTATACCAACTGTATTCTGAACTTGCGCGAACAATATATTTTTCTTCGCCATACTTAAGTCGGAATCTGTATGAATATTTTTCCGTAAATTCACCATTTTCATCAAGTATACCGAATCTCATAACTACATAATTATATGACCGGTTGCCGGCAACAAAACCGGGTATAGTCAGCAGAGCATAATTTCCCTTTGTCTTGTCTATTTCTCCGCTTGACTTGCTAAGACGCAGCATACCGTTTTCCTTATCTATCATATCCGATGTGGCAACAACGGTATTTTCGGCAGATTTTTCCTTATCCTTATTTGCCCATATATAAGGCAAGAATTCCAGACTGCTTTCATAGCTTGTTTCAGGATAATCCGCAGCGTCAAAATCAAACACAAGTCTTTTCGCAGCCACAGAGTTCTCAAGCCTGCTCTTTATATCCTCATATCTGTCCTCAGAAGTCCATACGGCATATTTGGGATTATTGTTGGCGCATACAGGGACGTAATTTTGATAGAGGTACTCGGATACCTTATAATATCTGTAGTTAGTTACAAGACCATCCAGAGTTATTCTGCTAAGAGGCATAAACACTATGGCTATCTTATCCTTGGCAGCTTCCAACTGCTTTATAAATTCCTCCTGTGAAAAATCACCTGAAAGCTGAAGAGGTGACTGTGAAACATATACCGGAGACTCTATATCCATATCAGCGTATAAATTAGAAACATTTATATAATCGACAAAGGTCTCTCCCTCGCCAACAGCCGCGTCGAGTATTTCAGAGTATGTCTTAAGAGAATTTCTAAGCTTTATGTCAGGTTGCATACGGTCAGCCGCTTTATTGTCCTTTTTAATGCTTTCGTAGTAGGTATCATCTCCATCGTACTCAGCCGTCCATTTCCTTACGACCTCTCCTGTATGCACCATGGCGCTGTCGGTCACGGACTCATCATTAACATTATTATTTGATAAAAGCACCGAATTCATAATAATCAGCGCAACAAGAGGTATCGCAAACCATCTTCCGTCTTTATTTTTGCAGAAGCATATAAATGCAGAAATAAATATATAGCTTGCCCATACCGCAAACCTTGTGGTATTTTCCATAAGACTGTGCCTTACAATTCCTCGCGGAAAATTGATGAAAATGGAAAAACCGATAATGAGAAGCAATACCCATTCCACATTATTGATACGTTTTCTGAAGCCTGTTGAAAATACAATATACAAAAGGAGTATTTCCACAGTCGCAGGTATCAGTATATATGCCCATGAGAAAACACTCAGTTCCGTATGCCCTATGCCATAATATGCCCAGTTTAAATTAGAAGCGCTTATTTCTATAAACTCTCTCAGCCTTGTCAAAGGTGAAATATCCTTAAGCATACATATAGCAAACCATGAAGCAACTCCTATAACCCCTACTATTGCCAATGTGACAAGCAGCTTTAACGCCGCCCTTTTGTTTTTATCCGCAATACAATAAATCGCCAACGCAATAACTGCGCCCAGAGTAAAGGCATAGCCCAAATCCAAACGGTCAAGTATACATAAACCTGAAGCTAACCATATAAGAATGGCTCTGGGATATGTGTTCTTTTTTACAAATGACATGGCAGCAAAGCATATAAGCATACCAAAACTTATGGTCTCCCAACGCAGATTTCCATTGAAGGGTATGAACAATACGGTATATAAAGCCATATCCTTGTTCCACAGCCGTTTTACAAGCAAATATAAAAGTACCGCTCCGAATACCTCATGGTAAATGCTATATGGTGAATATATTGCGCCTGCAAAGTCATTGTTTATAATACCGTAGGTCACGCCGCCCATAAATCTCGAAAGCATGTGTCCGCCGTAGTGCTCCACTACAGGTATTTTGCCATATCTGAGAAAATCGTTTATAAGCACGCTACTGTTGGCAAGTTCATAATCATGATTCGGTTGTAGGTTTACAAGGTCAAGCTGCACGGTAAAGGAAACGATACCCAGTATAAGCAGAATATAGCCTACATTTTTCCAGTCAATGGTATCTGTTTTTCTTAGCCTTGAAGCAAAATAAATTATTGCCGTGCCTATTGCTATAACGACAACCGTGGTTATTAAGTAGGTGTCCCTCACAGCCGCTACAAATATACTATACTGATTAAGCACATTTACTGCTTCAATATATAATGATGTAACAAGCGGAATCGCGCAAAGCATTATTATAAAGCAGTTCATAAGATTCTCATGTTTGTCCTTGCCGCCTGCCAGTCCCAAAAATACTGCGGCTATCATAAGCGCTATAAGCACCGCCCATATTGCAATGCAAAGCCTTCCGTCGCTTCTTGCCCACACTTCGGGAACAGTCAGCGCAAAGGCAACGCTCAGTCCAAATAAGGCGGTGATATATTTAATATAATTCTGAGGGGAAATTTTCTTATCCATCTCCGTCAGCAGATATACAAAGCCTGACGCTACAATTATAAAAAGCATATAAGAAGAGCAAAAGCCGCCCGTATTTTCCGTCTCGCCGTTTTTGAAAAACATTATTGCCTTAAGTATGCAGTTTATTGCGCATATAACTATTACATTATCCAGATATTTCCATACCTGCATATTTGCCTCAGATGTCCTTGTGTTTTTAAGATAGTTTACGCCAAGGCACAAAATTCCCGTAAGCGCTCCGAAGGCAACAAAGCATATATTGAAATTCCTTATTACCTTCTGGCAGTCATAATCATTTATAACACCCTGACCAATTATCCTCTTAAATTCCGTAACTGTAATCAGCTCGGGCATAAGAGGATTAAAAAGAGACAACACAAAAAATGCTCCACACACAGCATATAATATTGTGTAGGCATTCTTTTTATCTTTAAAGGATTTCCATACCCTTTCTGAATTAAATATTGTATAGAAAATAAACAAAAACAGCGTAAGAACAAATACACCCTTTAAAGCAGGAGCCGAATTCTCTGAAAGAAGACCGGTGAAATAAGCCCCTGCTCCCGCTATAAACGTCAATACACATAAAACGAGCTTTATTATAATGATGAATTTTTTATTTTCAATTATTGTTTTCATTATACACAAACTCCTTTATGCTTTTCATAATTTCATCCTTAGATGCTATATAGCCGTTTTTACCGCCGAAAATACTGTCGTATACCGTTCTGAAATCATAGTATGCGGGAGGAGCGGAAAGCTCGTTTACAAATTCCTGTCCCGTAAGATACCTGTATATTTCCGAAGCCGATACAGGCTCTGTTGCCAAATGGAGAAGCCTTATATTATTTTTAAGAGCAAGCTCTATATCCTTCCACAATCTTGAAAGGGGATAAAACTGGAATACGCTCCTGCTGTCGGTAAAGGCAAGAGCCGTAAAGCCTGCTTTCTTAAAGCGCTCCTTAAGAGCAGCCCTTTCCTCCCCTGTAATATCCCCCAGTCTGTAGAAGCCGTTATCCTGCAGTATATAGCGGCTCTTAATATAGTCGTCGTCAAGCTCCTTCATTTTTTCTTCCTTTATCATAAAGGGTATAACGTTTATAAAATCATATATAAAATTCTTTTTAAGATTCTTGCCGAAAAGTCCCGGCAGCCTTACTATAAGAGCGTCGGGGTAATTTTCCCTTACCCATTTTTCAAGCTGGAGCCTGTTGTAGCCATAGGCATTTTTTTCCTCCTGAACTACATTTGTATTTTCATCGGCAAGCCTTGAATCCTTAAGCACATCTATTGTGGATATAAGCACAAGCCTTTCGGGAGATATGCGTTTTATATTTTCCTCCGCCTGTATTATGGAGTCCATATCCTTTTGGGGGAAATTGTTGGCAATATACTTTTCCGCCCGCACGCCCGAATATATAAGAAGCTCGGGACAAAGCCCATAGGCGTCTTCAATATTCTTTGAATTAAAAAGATACTCAAATTTTTCCTTGTCGCAAATATTGCTTCCTACGAAGCCTGTATATCCCACTAATGCTTTCATAGCCTTCTCCTTTATTTTGTCAGCTTTTCTATACTTTCAAAGCTGTACTGTTTTCTTCTGAATATAAGATTAACGATTATCTGCAAATATTTTATAATAATGGCAAGTACGCAAAACAGTCCGAAAAACGCCGCCGACATAAACAATATGGTAGTCGTCCAACCCTCTATGGGACTGCTGCGGAAGTATATGCAAAAGCTATACACCGCCATAAATATGCCCAGTACCATCATAAGGCACGCCATACCTATGGAAAATCTGTAACCTACGTCGGTAAAGAGTATAAGAGAATTGGCAGCCAGCCCTAGGTTGTACTTTTTCTCTTTGCCCGTTCTTTTCTTGCCGGAATCGTTTACGGCGGTATATTTTACATTTGCCGCCTTAAGACCGCAGTTTGCATAGACCGCCTTTCTGTATGGTATAGTCTTGTTAATGCTGTCTATTCTGTTTAACGCTCTTCTGCTGAGTATTCTAAAGGTTTCAGAATTAAGTCTTTCTATTCCGTTTGAGAATTTGTAAAGCAGACTGTAAAACAGCGATGAGCTGAACTTCTGAGGTCTGTCCGCAGAGGCGCTTACAATATCGTAGCCTGTAAGAGCCTTTCTGTATATGTTCATTATTTCCGAGCTGTCGTAATCGCATACCGCCCTGTCGAACTCAAATACAAAATCGCCTATTGCCAAATCGTCTCCTGCTGCCATGGCGCTTTCCGGTCCGTGAAAATAGCTCATGTTGATTAATGAAACTACTGTGTTTTCATTGCTCTGAGCAGCTCTTTTTATTTCGTCGCAGCTTTTGTCAGACGAAAAATCATTTACACATATTATCTCGGAATGTTCAAAGTTGTCCGTCAGAACTCCCATAAGCATTTTCAAGAAATCATATATATTTTTTTCCGCATTGTACACATATACAACGGCGGATATAAAATTTTTTTCCTTATACATTTTAGCTTAACACCTCGTCCAAATCGTAAACTGTATTTATCTTTCCCGACAAAACTCCCACACAGGTAGGCTCTTTGGAATACACACGCACTACCGTCGGTCTTGAATCGTCTATTTCCGAGCTCATGAGTATAGGCTTCATTGAATAGAGAGAGCCTCTGTAACTGAACTGATAATCGTCCTTAAGATATTTCCTCGCAAGGTTCGCCATATATGGGAAGGCGCTTTTCGGCTTGGCAATACAATCGTTGCAGTTGCCCAGATGCGTCGGTGAACAGTAGCCTTGGCTGTTTTTCTGACAGTCGAAGGTAGGCAGCTCTTCAAAGCAGGACTGGTGGGGAGTAAATGTAACGGAGGTCAGCGAATGTATTCCCGTTTTGCCAAAGGGCATAATTGAAAAAAACGGTCCGTCCATTATCGTAAAGCCATATTCGTTCAGCTTATCATTAACATCGCAAAGTATTATTTCACACAGCTCGTATTTTATCTTGAATTTGTCATAACCCAGCATATCAAGTATCTGATTTGTAGAGGCGTATGTGGAATTGAGGAGAAAGCCCGTTTCAAGGCTGCTTTTCCCTTCCTTGTCCGATGTGGTTATAACATAGGAATCATCCGTTTTGTCTATACGTTCTATAAGCGTGTTGTATCTTATCTCTACATTTTTGAGAGCAGACAGCTTGTCCAGATAATACTCCTTCAGTATTGAAGCGTCATAGGTATATTCCCTCGTAAGGAAAGCTCCGTCGCACATTCCCTTTTTAAAAAAGCGCTCGGGGTGAAGCTCCTCGCAGAAAATACCGGCTGCGGCGCAGAATTTCTTGAACTGCTCTCCGCTTGACCATGAATATTCACTTGACGTAGCATATATTTTAGTGAATTCACGATTGATACAAAAGTCAAAATCTCTGTTGAATCTTTCAAAATATCCTGCCGATTTCATAGCGGTAGATATGGATCTGGGATAATGATAGCCCTGATGAACTCTCGCCTGATTTATATAAGTGGCTCTTTTAAAAGGAGCGCTGTCGCACTCCAACACAAGAATATTTTCTCCTTTTTCCCCGCAGAACAAGGCTGAATACAATCCATAAAGCCCCGCTCCTATAATTATCTTATCATATTTCATTATAATTCTCCTGACCTATATTATTTGACGAAGCCGCCGCCTATATAATTATCAGGGAACAAATATCCCCATTTTTGTTATTTTAGTTTATGCTTAATTATACTTTATAATTCAGATTATGTCAATATACTTGGTTTTTCAAACCGCCTCTTTTCAAGCGTATGGCACGGAAATGCCCTGTTGATTTTTGTCTTAAAATATAAATAGGGGGAGAAATTTTTGTTTAACGTAATAGAGTCGACCCTATCGGCAGCCCAATGCAAAGGTATTTTTAACTCATAGAAATGGTTGGGCTGCCACTTCCCCTTCTCTGAAGGGGAAGCTCAGGAATACGTTCGTCTCGTTTCTTAGTAAGCAATAAAGCTAATTTTTCAACATTATTAAAGCCTTTGGAAAGCATATACCTAAGGCTTCCCTTCAGAGAAGGGAAGCTGTCAGCGCAGTCAAAGACTCTGAAACAATAAAACTTTGAACTGCGCTGACTGAAGGGTCGATATTCACCTAAACAAAAATTTATAAACCAAATAAAGCTGTCCCATCATGATTCTTTTCATAAATCATAACGAAACAGCTCATAATTTTATATATTTTGTGATAATCTTATTTACCGTAATGCTCTGCGACCTTTTTAAGATTTTCTATTATAGGCAAGTGCTGAGGACATACGGCTTCGCACTGTGCGCAGGCTATACACTGAGACGCCTTGCCGAATTTGTCATTGAGAATATCGTAGTTTGTAAAATTGGCAGTCCAGCCCTTTTCCTCAAGTCTTTCTCTCATATCCTCGTTGTATAGTGAAAAATACTGAGGTATAGCAATATGCTGTGGACAGCCCTCGGTACAATAGCTGCAGCCTGTACAGGGTATTGCGATTTGAGAATTTATTATTTCAGCCGCCTTGAAGCACAGCTCTGTTTCCGCCTCGCTCAGAGCCTTGAAATCCTTCATATAGCTGATATTGTCCTTCATCTGCTCAAGGCTTGACATTCCCGAAAGCACCACCATTACTCCGGGCAGACCTGCCGTAAAGCGTATTGCCCAGCTTGGCAGGCTCATATCCGGCGCATAGTTTTTCAGAAGCTCCTCTGCCTCCTGGGGCATTGAAGCAAGTGTGCCGCCCTTGACAGGCTCCATAACTATAACGGGTTTATTGTGCTTTACCGCCGTTTCATAGCAGCCTCTTGAATGTATCCATGGACTTTCCCAGTCCAGATAGTTGATTTGTAGCTGAACGAATTCCATTTCGGGATGCGCGGTAAATATTTTGTCGAGAAGCTCGGGAGTATCGTGGAAAGAAAAGCCGATATGCTTTACAAGTCCCTTTTTCTTCTTGTCAATAAGCCAGTTAAAGCAGTCGAATTTTTCATACTTGGGATACATGGCCTCCTCTATGCCGTGAAGAAGATAATAGTCAAAATAGCCTGCTCCCGTTTTTTCAAGCTGGGCGTTGAATACCTTATCTCTGTCCTCAAGAGAATCGAAAAAGCCTGCATGGAGCTTAGTCGCCAATGTAAAGCTGTCCCTTGGATAGCGCTCTACAAGAGCCTCCTTTGCAACATTTTCGCTGGCAAAGCCGTTGTACATCCATGCGGTATCGAAATATGTAAATCCGTTTTCCATAAACAAATCCACCATTTTTTTGACCTGCTCCACATCCACAGCCGCAGGGTCTGTATTATCCGTCTGCGGCATTCTCATTAATCCGAAGCCTAATTTTTTCATAGCAGAGAACCCCCTTTATTTTTGTACTGATTATATTCTATATTAAAAGCGCTGTCTCTGTCAATTATTTTATTCAAGAGAAAAGGTCACCTTTACATTTCCCTTGCCCAGAGCCTTTCTCAATTCATTTTCATTTACATTGTGTATTTTTCCTATCGGTGTAAGACTCCATGAATTGGTATCATAGTATATAACAAGCGTCCTGCCCTGATAGAGTATAATATCGCCGGGCTTAGCGTCTATATGCTCGTCGTTTCTTGGCAAAGAAACGTCAATGTCAGCGCCCTTTTCCATGCCTGCGTAATCGCTCATAACAAGTGTAAGAGGCTTATCTGCCATAAGTCCTTTCAGAGCCTCCACAGAGGAATTGTCTGCAAGAGTTGCCGTAAATTCCTTATCTCCTATATATATTTTCATATTGTTCTCCTCCTTGTTTTCCTGTACTGTCTCAACGATCTCTGCTTCCGTATCCCTTACAGGCGTTTCCTTGCAGCCCGAAGCCGCAATAAGAGCGGCTATAAAGGGAGCTATAAACAACAGCTTCATATTTATCCTCCTTTACTATGCGCAGCATATACACTTTCTTATGCCCGTTATGACCCTGCCTTTGGCTCTATCATCGTCCATTATTATATCGCCTACCTCCGGAGCATATATATGCCCTGCAAGGGGATTTTTAATACTGTCCACTCTTGTTGTAATATCCGCCTCGACCTCGGATTTTTCAAAGGCAAGGTCCGTATCCGTCATTTCACAGTTTATGAGCATAAGATTTTTGCAGTAGCACAATGGCTGAGTACCCGTTATTTTGCAATTCACAAGTTTAAGACCGTTGGAATACCAGCCAAGATATTCGCCCTTTACAATGCTGTTTCTGACGGTTATATTTTCGCCGTGCCAAAAGGCGTCCTTTGTGTCAAATACACAGCTTTCAAAAACAGCATTTTTTATATACTGGAATGAATACTTGCCTGTAAAAATTACGTTTTTAAAGCGAAGATTTTCGGAGCGGAGCATAAAATATTCGCTTTTGGCTCTTGTATTCTCCATGGTTATGCCTCTTACAGACCAACCGAATTCGGAAGATACTATGTCGCAGCCTCTTATTATGGCATTTTCGCATTCTCTGAGCGCCTTTATGCCGTGTATATTGCTTCTGTTTATTTCGATATTCTCCGAATACCAAAGAGCGGCGCGGCATTTATCCGTCATTTCGCAGTCGTTTATTACAACGCCCTTATCATGCCAGAAGGGATAGCGCAGATTGAAAAAGCAGCCCTCCGCTTCAATATTTTTGCACTCCTTAAAAGCGCTTTCTCCGTCGGCAGGACCGTCAAAGGCGCAGCTTTTTACAGTTATATTTTCCTCTCCGTATAAGGCTCTTTCCTCGTCGTAGCTTTTATTTTCTATTATATTCATATTACGCCCTCCTTAACGCTTTCCTATCTGATAAACAAGATAGTCAAGACAGTCTATTTGCTTTTCGCCCTCATGTATTTTATTCAGCAAAGCTCCTCTGTGATTATCAAGCTTTTTAAGAAGCTCCTCTATGCTGCCCTTTTCCATACAGTCCATACAGCTTTTTATGGTATCGCGGCTGCAGCCTGCGTCCTTCATATTCTGTATAATATCCTCCTTGGGAGTATTCTGCAGTATTTTCATTTATATCACCGACCTTTTTTTGTTATCTGTATTATATTCCAAAAATTTAATAATAGCAAATACTTATAAATAATAGATTTGTATAGTTGAAACCTATATAAAATCATGGTATACTTATATAAAAGGAGATGATAGCATGGAGCTTAGGGTACTTATGTATTTTTTGGCAGTAGCAAGAGAACAGAGCATTATAAGAGCGGCAGAATCCCTGCACCTTTCGCAGCCTACGCTTTCTACGCAGCTTAAGGCGCTTGAAAAGGAGCTTGGCAAACAGCTTCTTATAAGGGGAACAAAGGGCTCAAGAAAGGTGACGCTTACAGACGAGGGAATGATACTGAGAAAAAGAGCCGAGGAAATAATGCAGCTTGTACAGAAAACAAGAAAGGAGATTGCCCTTTCCGACAGCGTAATAATGGGAGACGTATATATAGGAACAGGCGAAACGGAGGGCGTGCGGCTCATTGCAAAGGCTGCAAAAAAGCTGTATGAGGAATATCCCGGTATACACTACCATATTTCAAGCGGCAATTCGGAATATGTTCTTGAGCAGCTGGACAAGGGACTTATAGATTTCGGAATAATATTCGGCGAGGCAGACAACAAGAAATTCAACTCTATGGAGCTGCCCTATAAGGATATATGGGGAGTGCTTATGAAAAAAAGCTCTCCTCTTGCCCACAAGGATAAAATAACGCCGGAGGATATAAGGGACAAGCCTCTTATAATATCGCAGCAGGAGAGCAACGGAGAGTTTGTAGATTGGATAGGAAAGGATATTTCGGAGCTTGAGATAGTGGCTACCTATAACCTTATATTCAACGCTTCCCTTATGGTAGAGGAGGGTCTTGGCTACGCTATATGTCTGGATAATATAATAAATACAAGCGGCAGCTCGGAGCTGTGCTTTCGTCCTCTATACCCTGTAAGAAATGCGGCTATGAGCCTTATATGGAAAAAATATCGCGTGCTTACTAAGCCTACGGAAAAGTTTATTGAAAAGATACAGAAAATGTCGCTTGTAAATTAAGGCGTAATCGACCCTTCCACCATTTCTGCGTAATGCAAGCATTACTTGAAATGGTCCCCCTCCCCTCCGACGCCTGCAATAAAACACGTTATGTTTTATTGCAAGGCTAGGGGAGGCTGGGGTTGTTGGGAGGGCTGGCATTGCAGCGGAAGAAGTTATCCGCCAAGCCGTAAGACTTGCTTTTGCTGAAACCTATTGTAGGAGAGGTTAGAGAGAAAAAAGCTGTCCTCGCTACCTCCTGATATAATCCCCTTAAAGTAGACAATGGAAATAACAAAAATTCCAAACTACATTAAGGGGATTTTAGTATGGGA
>CANRBC010000016.1 GCA_947628755.1 uncultured Clostridia bacterium
TTCCCATACTAAAATCCCCTTAATGTAGTTTGGAATTTTTGTTATTTCCATTGTCTACTTTAAGGGGATTATATCAATTGTTCATGAGGCTGCTTCTTTATATTTTGTATGAAGATATTTTGAATGATATAAGGATACAACTGAGTGAGGATTTTATATCTATTATCGGTTTATAATCAGCATACACTCTTGAATTTATCTACAACTCCACATAATGCGTGGTATTTCCGTTGTCCTCTATAACCTTAAGCAAATCGTTGAAGCTAAGCCACACGGTAGCGGTGTTGATATTGGGGTGGAAGCCGAGAACGTCTATATTTTTAAGCTCCTTGTCGAAAACAAGCTCGACACGACATTCCTTATCGTTAATAACGCCGAAGGGAGATACAGAGCCTTGTGTAAGTCCAAGACAGTTCATAAGCCTTTCGGCAGAGCCGAAGCTCAGACGGCTTGAGCCTATCTGCGCCCTTACGCTCTTAAGGTCTACCTCCTTATGTCCCGGCGCTACCAAAAGAAAATGCCGTTTTCCGCTGCCGTCACGCAGAAAAAGATTCTTACATATTTCGCCCTTTTTATACATTCCCTTTTTGTCAAGCTCATCTATTGTGAATATTGCCTCGTGTTCGTCCACAGTGTAATTTATATTCAATTCATTAAGCTTGTCGTATACCCTTTGCTTTATTTCATTATCCATAGTCTTTCCTCTTGTATGTAAATATAAAAAGGGAGCGGCGCATTTGTATAAATGGCGCTCCCCTATGAGCCGATTATCCGTTTATCCACTTAAGATAAGCGTTTATATACATTTCCAAATCTCCGTCCATAACAGGCTGAACATTAGCCGTTTCCGCTCCTGTTCTGTGATCCTTTATCATATTGTAGGGGTGGAATACATAGCTTCTTATCTGAGAACCCCATGCAATATCCTTTACCTCGCCTCTTATATCCTCAAGCATCTGTCCCTGCTCCTTGAGCTTTAGCTCATAGAGCTTGGCTCTCAGCATTTTCATAGCCATATCCTTGTTCTGGAACTGGCTTCTTTCATTCTGGCATTGTACCACAATATTTGTGGGTATATGGGTTATTCTTATGGCAGAGGAGGTCTTGTTGACGTGCTGACCGCCTGCGCCGCTTGAACGGTAGGTATCTATTCTCAAATCGTCGGGGTCTATATCCACCTCTATATCCTCGTCGATTTCAGGCATAACGTCGCAGCTTGCAAAGGAGGTGTGGCGTCTGCCGTTGGAGTCGAAGGGAGATATACGCACAAGGCGGTGTATACCCTTTTCGCCCTTGAGATAGCCGTAGGCATTTTCCCCTGTCACCATAAATGTAACGGACTTTATGCCTGCCTCGTCTCCCTCCAGATAGTCCATAAGCTCGAAGCCGAAGCCCTCTCTTTCCACCCATCTTGTATACATTCTGTATAGCATGGATACCCAGTCGCAGGCTTCTGTGCCGCCTGCTCCCGAATGGAGAGTGACTATGGCGTTGCAATGGTCGTACTGTCCCGTAAGGAGAGTGGATATTCTGAAATGCTCAAACTTCTCCTCGAATTTTGCTCTTAGCTCCTTGGCTTCGGGAACTATGCTCTCGTCGTCCTCCTCGTTTCCCATTTCTATAATGGTCATAAGGTCATCATAGTCGGCGGCAAGTCCCTCATAGCCCTCTATTTTGTTTTTAAGCTGCTTTGTCTGCTGTAATGTTGCCTGCGCCTTTTCCATATCGTTCCAGAAATCCGGGTCGGCAGCTATTTCCTCAAGCTCCTCCACCTTTTCTTTTGCCTCGTCTATATGGAGAGAGGCGGCAAGCTCCTTAACGCTTTTGGAATAAGGGGCAAGCTCCGTTGCCATTTGTTCAAGCTCAAGTATCATAATATCATTCCTTTTTGCTTTACGATTTACAGAAGAGTTTACCCTCTGTAATTTTATGCGCTTCTGCCGCAGCAATGCTTATATTTCTTGCCGCTGCCGCAGGGACATGGGTCGTTTCTGCCTATCTTGGCTTCTTTCCTTACCTTTGGAGCGTTTACGGCAGATTCGTCACGGTTGGTAGCCATAGGCTGAGCCACCTGCTCTCTCTTAGGCTCTTCGTCGGGTACAACTACCCTTACATGGTACATACCCTTTACAATATCAGTCTGTATGTTGTGATTCAATTCCTCAAACATATCGTAGCTTATGAACTGATAATCGATAAGGGGATCTCTCTGAGCGTAGGAGCGAAGCATTATGCCCTGGCGCATCTGATCCATATCGTCTATATGGTCCATCCACTTGCTGTCAACTACCTTAAGAGTAATAACTCTTTCCAGCTCTCTCATCATTTCGCTGCCGAATTCGGCTTCTCTTGAAGCATATTTTTCAAGAGCCTTGTCGTATATTCTCTCAACAAGCATTTCCTTGGTGATATTATCCTTGTCTTCGTCGGAGAGCTTGAAAAACTCGGAAAATGCAAATATATCTCTGAGCTTTTCATTAAGACCTGCCATATCCCATACGGTAGTATCCTGCTCGTCGGTGCAGTAGGTATCCACAAGACGCTGAATAACGGAATGAGCCATATTCAGTATCTTGTCCTTTATATCCTTGCCGGAAAGAACCTCGCGCCTTTCTGCATATATTATTTCTCTCTGCTCGTTATTTACCTGGTCGTAGTCCAAAAGTCTTTTTCTTGCGGAGAAGTTGTTGCCCTCTACCTTTTTCTGGGCGTTTTCAATAGTCTTTGAAAGAAGACCCGCCTCAATAGGCTCGTCCTCTGGAAGTCCCAGCTTAGCTATCATAGCGCCTGTTTTTTCAGAGCCGAAAAGCCTTAAAAGCTCGTCCTCAAGGGATAAGTAAAATCTGGATTCACCGGGGTCTCCCTGACGTCCGGAACGACCTCTCAGCTGATTGTCGATACGTCTTGATTCGTGTCTTTCTGTACCTATTATCTTAAGTCCGCCTGTTTCTACAACGCCTTCGCCCAGCTTTATATCAGTACCACGTCCTGCCATGTTGGTAGCTATGGTAACAGCGCCTAATTCGCCGGCTTTGGCAACTATTTCAGCCTCGCGCCTGTGGTTCTTGGCGTTGAGCACCTCGCATTTGATACCCTCGCGCTTAAGCATATTGCCAAGCATTTCTGAAATCTCTATATTTACCGTACCTACAAGCACAGGCTGACCCTTTTCGTGGGATTCCACTACCTCTTTTACGACAGCCTTGAATTTTGCCTTTTCCGTCTGGTATACCACGTCGTTCCAGTCCTTACGTATTACAGGCTCGTTGGTAGGTATACACACAACGTCCATGCCGTATATGGCTCTGAACTCCTGCTCCTCTGTCTGGGCAGTACCTGTCATGCCGGATTTCTTTTCGTATTTATTGAAGAAATTCTGGAATGTAATAGTAGCAAGAGTCTTGCTTTCTCTCTTTACCTCCAGATGCTCCTTTGCCTCTATTGCCTGATGCAGACCGTCGGAATATCTTCTGCCTGGCATCATACGTCCCGTAAATGTATCTACTATAACTATTTCCGGCTCGCCCTTGTCGTTTTCCGTTACATAGTCCTTGTCCTTGAACATATTGTAGTTTGCCTTAAGGGCGTTGTTGATATGATGCTGGAGAGCCATATTGTCGGGGTCTGAAAGGTTCTCTACATTAAAGAACTTCTCCGCCTTGGCAACACCCTCCTGAGTAAGAGTAGATGTCTTTCCCTTTTCGTCTACAACAAAGTCACCCTCCTCCTTAAGCTCCTCGCGCATAAGGGGATTCATAGCCTCGTCCTCGTTCAGTATACGACCCTTTGTAAGACCCTTTACAAATATATCCGCCAGCTCGTAGAGCTTAGTGGACTTGTCTGACTGACCGGAAATAATAAGGGGAGTTCTTGCCTCGTCTATAAGTATGGAGTCCACCTCGTCGATAATAGCGAAGGGCAGTCCTCTCTGCACAAGATCCTTTTCATATACAACCATATTATCTCTCAGATAGTCAAAGCCCAGCTCGTTGTTTGTAGCATAGGTAATATCGCAGTTATAGGCTTCCTGGCGTTCGGGTCTTTCCTGGTCGTGGAAAATAACGCCTACGGTAAGTCCAAGGAATTTGTGTACCTGTCCCATTTCCTCGGCGTCTCTTTTGGCAAGATATTCGTTTACCGTTACGATATGGACGCCCTTGCCCGTAAGGGCGTTGAGATATGCAGGACAAGTGGAAACAAGAGTTTTACCTTCGCCTGTTTTCATCTCGGCGATACGTCCCTGATGGAGAACTATGCCGCCTATCATCTGTACGTCAAAATGTCTTAAACCAAGCACTCTCTTTGACGCTTCTCTTACTACGGCATAAGCCTCGGGCAGTATGTCGTCGAGAGTTTCGCCCTTTGAGAGCCTGTCCTTGAATTCGTCCGTCATGGCTCTGATCTGCTCGTCGGTATAGGCTTCAAACCTTGGCTCAAGAGAGTTGATCTGCTTAACTACTGGCATTATTTTCTTTATTTCTTTTTCGCTGTAATTGCCGAATATTTTTTCTAAAAAACCCATTGTTGTTACACCTCTGTATTATATAGCTTTTTTAATCATAAATTATCACTATATATAATAACAGATTTTGTATGCGGTATGCAATAGGTATTTATATTTTTTTATTTGTCTTAATAAAGATTTTTGTTTATCTTAATAAAATGGGAGGAATATTGTCGGGATGAGATTTTTACATAGGCTTGGGGACTGCCGCATTATGACATATTAACAAAAAGGTCATAATACGACAGCTTTTTTGATTTATGACTGGATTTTTGATTAACTCAATAGAGATTGTTTTTTGTTTTAAAACGACCCTTCCACCGCCTAACGGCGGTCTCCCTCCCCAGCACTTTTGCTTCGCAAAAGCAAACCTACGGTTTGTCGGATAGCTTTCCGATGCAAACCTCCGACGCCTGCAATAAAACACGTTGCGTTTTATTGCTAGGCTAGGGGAGGCTGGGGTATTGACAACAGCTTAGGTATCGCCTTTCAAAGTAAATAAGCAACTTTGGAAAGCGTACACCTAAGGCTCCCCTTACGAGAAGGGGAGCTGTCAGCCTCGGCTACAGCTAAGTGTAACTAATAGCTTAGAGCGGGGCTGACTGAAGGGTCGATAAACAACTCTCGTAAACAAAAATTCAATGCGGCAGTCCCTCGGAAATCATCAGCACTTATTATCGCATATACCGCCTATGCTGTTGTTTCCGCAGCAGCAGAAAAGAAGGATGAGAATAATTATCCATGAACAGTCGTTGCCGCAGCCGCCGAAGAGATTGCCCACTCCGTTGTTATTACCACAGCAGAAAAGAAGAATGATAATTATCCATAAAGTATTGTTGTTACCGCAACCCATATAAGTTACCTCCAATTTCTAATACATTTCAATTCTATGCGGCAATATTGAAATATTGCAGGTCCACATAAAAAATTCAAATTTATTTTATTGAAATGCGTGTTGAAATATGGTATATTGATATGAAATGAAAAGAGTGATGAAAATGTACAGTATATACATAGCGGCAGCGGCGGTGCTCTGGGGCATTATAAGTCTGTTTTCCACAGAGCTTAAGGCGGCAGGTCTTGACCCGGGGAATATTGTGGCGCTCAGGAGCTTTGGCGCAGCGGCGGTGCTTTCGCTTATGTTTGTTATAAAGGACAGAAGCGTTTTCAGAATAGAGCTTAAGGATATAAAATATTTTATAGGTACGGGTATCGTGAGCTTCGTATGGTTCAACTGGTGTCTTTTCACATCTATGAACGAGTGTACTACGGCAATAGCGGTGGTTCTGCTCTATACTGCGCCTGTGTTTGTGGTGTTCCTTTCGGCGGTATTCTTTAGGGAAAGGATAACGCCTATGAAGC
This sequence comes from uncultured Clostridia bacterium, assembly GCA_947628755.1. Classification (GTDB taxonomy): domain Bacteria; phylum Bacillota; class Clostridia; order Lachnospirales; family CAG-274; genus CANPXH01. The sequence goes on from CANRBC010000016.1 coordinate 5,867, forward strand.
TGGTGGCTCTTGTTATGACGGTATCGGGCTGCGCCCTTGTGACGGGTATTGCAGGCGGCGATATAAACGGTACGCTTTTCGGTATAGTATGCGGTATAGGCTCGGGACTTTTCTACGGACTTTACAGTATATTCGGCCGCTTTGCCCTTAATAAATACAGCGACGCCACGGTTACGTTATACACGTTTATATTTGCGGCAATAGGCTCTGTGACTCTTTTGAACTTAAATGAAATGACGGCGGCTCTTTCACAGCCCGAGGGATACATACCTGCGGTACTTATAATACTTATTTCTACGGTAGCGCCCTTTATACTCTATACAAAGGGACTTTCGGGAGTGGAATCGGGAACGGCGTCCATACTTGCCACAATAGAGCCAGCGGTGGGAGTGCTTATAAGCGTGTTCATACTTGACCAAAGGCTTACGCTTATGTCTTTTATTGGAATAATGCTTATATTTTCGGCAGTAATAATGCTTAATATCAGAAACGGGAGAGTAAAAAATGAATTACAGAGAGAGAATACGCGATTATAAAAGAATAATAGTTAAGGTAGGCACTACCTCTCTTACCTATAAAAACGGAAAATTCAATCTTAAAAAAATGGAGCGCTTTGCCAGAGTGCTTACGGATTTGAGAAACAGAGGCATAGACGTGGTGCTGGTGTCATCGGGAGCTATTGCCGTAGGCGCTGAAAAGCTGGGACTTGAGGAAAGACCAAGGGACGTAATAGGCAAGCAGGCGTCGTCGGCAGTAGGTCAGGCTATACTTATGCAGATGTATGAAAGATTTTTCGGCGAATACAATCAGAAAATAGCCCAGATACTTCTTACAAAGCCTGTGTTCGACGCCGAGCACAAAAAGAGAAACGCCAGCAATACATTCAGCAGACTTTTTGAGCTGAATGTAATACCTATTGTCAATGAAAACGATACCGTAGCCACAGACGAGTTCAACGAGTTTTCCGACAACGATACGCTTTCCGCCTATGTTGCGGCTATTGTAAAGGGAGACCTTCTTATAATACTTTCGGACATAGACGGTATGTACACGGCAGACCCCAAAAAGGACGAAAATGCCGAGATAATAGATGTTGTGCCGGAAATAACCGACGATATATATTCCCTTGCGGGAGGCTCTGCCTCTATATTCGGCACGGGAGGTATGATAACAAAGGTACAGGCGGCGGATTTTCTGGGCAAAAGGGGTATAGATATGGTTATCGCTTCGGGAGAAAGTCCCGATATAATACACGATATACTTGAGGGCGGCAGAATAGGCACGCTTTTTGTAGGCAAGAAAAATGAATAAAACAGAGCTGAGAAAAAAATACAAGGAAATAAGAAAAAATATAGCAAAATCAAGCGTTACAGAGGAAATATACAGCTCCCGTTTATACCAAAACGCCAAAAGTATATTTTCATTTGTAAGCTATGGCACTGAAATAGATACCATACCCTTTATATTAAGGGCGCTTAAAGACGGCAAAAAAACAGCCGTTCCCCTTATACTGGAAAAGGGAGAAATGGTGTTTGTGGAAATTACCTCCCTTAATGAGCTTAAGTCGGGTAAATACGGCATAAAAGAGCCTGAATACAGCAGTAAAAGGGTGCTGGTATCAGATGAACACACGCTTATAGCCGTACCCGGACTTGCCTTTGACAGCAGAGGCTGCAGGCTTGGCTACGGCGGAGGATATTACGACAGATATTTAAGCCAAAATCCATATATGGCTGCTGTGGGATTTTGCTATGAGGGACAGCTGACGGACAGTCTGCCCCGTGACGAATACGATATAGCGGTGGACAATATAGCGACGGAAAGGAGAATAATATGAAATCTCTTATAGAAATGGGAAAGGACGCTTTAAAGGCAAAAAGAGAAGCTGCAATACTTACAACAGAGGATAAGAACAGACTGCTTTCGGACTGCGCAAGGGCTTTGAGAAATAATTGCGAAAAAATACTGTCTGCCAATGCCGTTGACCTTGAAAACGGCAGGAAAGCAGAGCTTAAGCCCTCTCTTATGGACAGACTTACATTAAGTAAGGACAGAATATTTTCAATGGCGGAGGGACTTGAGCAGATAGCAGAGCTTCCCGACCCCATAGGTCAGTTTGAAAATATGAAAACTCTGCCCAACGGACTTATAGTAGGGCAGAAAAGAGTGCCTATGGGCGTAATAGGCATAATATACGAGGCTCGCCCAAATGTCACCTCGGACGCCTTCGGACTTTGCATAAAGGCAGGCAGCGCCGTTATACTCAGAGGCGGCAAGGAGGCAATAAATTCAAACAGGGCTGTGGTAGAGGTATTCAAAAGCGTTATGTCTGAGGCAGGAATAGACGAAAATACAGTACAGCTTGTGGAGGATACATCAAGGGAAAGCGCCAATATTATGATGAAAATGAACGGATATATAGACGTGCTTATTCCAAGAGGAGGAGCAGGACTTATACAGAGCGTAGTTCAGAATTCCACAGTCCCCGTTATTGAAACAGGCGTAGGCAACTGCCATGTATTTGCCGACGAAAGCGCTGATATAGATATGGCTGTAAACATTATAGTAAACGCCAAGGCTCAGCGCCCGGGAGTATGCAACGCTGCGGAAACATTTCTTGTCCACAGAAATATAGCCGAAAAATTACTTCCTGTCGCAGCTTCGGCTCTTCGTGAAAAGGGCGTTGAAATAAGAGGCGACGAGAGAGTGCAAAAAATTGTTCCCGATGTAAAGCCTGCCACAGAGGAGGACTGGGCAACGGAATATCTGGACTATATACTTGCCGTAAAGGTAGTTGACAGCATTGACGAGGCTATAAAACATATTGCAAAATATTCAACGGGACATTCCGAGTGTATAGTAAGTCAGAACTATGCAAATACCCAGAGATTCTTAAACGAAATAGATTCCGCCGCCGTGTATGTAAACGCTTCTACAAGATTTACAGACGGCAACGAATTCGGCTTCGGCGCAGAAATAGGCATAAGCACTCAGAAGCTCCATGCCAGAGGACCTATGGGACTTAAGGAGCTGACCACTACAAAGTATGTAATATACGGAAACGGTCAGATAAGGAAATGAAATATAGAAATATAGTAAGGGGTAAATTCATACTCCGTGAGAACCGCTTTATAGCCCAGGTGGAAATAGACGGTAAAAGGGAGATATGCCATGTCAGGAACACAGGACGGTGCAGAGAGCTTCTTGTAAAGGGAGCAGAGGTGTACCTTGAACCAAGTGGAGATAATAAAAGGAGAACGAAATTTTCTCTTGTTACCGTCAATAAGAATGGCAGGCTCATAAATATGGATTCCCAAGCGCCTAATAAGGTCGTTGAGGAGGCGCTCAGAGAGGGCAGGCTGTTTGAAAATATCACCTTCATAAAAAGAGAGTGCCAATACGGCGATTCGCGCTTTGACTTTTATATAGAGCAGGGGAATATAAAGACATTTATAGAGGTGAAGGGCGTGACACTTGAAAATAATAACGTTGTCAGCTTTCCCGACGCTCCCAGCGAAAGAGCCGTAAAGCATATCAACGAGCTTTCAAAGGCGGTAGAGGAGGGCTATAACGCCTGTATTATATTTGTAGTGCAGATGAAGGACGTAAATTATTTTACCCCAAACAGCGAAACCCACAGAGAGTTTGCTCTTGCCCTTAAAAATGCGGAAAAAGCAGGGGTAAAAATAATGGCATACGACTGCAATATTACGGAAAACGAAATGACTTTGGCAGATAAAGTAAGGGTGGTTTTATGACAACCACCCTATTCTTATGTATGCTGTGGAGATGTCAATATTATAACCCCTAATTTCCTCTATTAAAACAAAAGCTGTCGCATTATGATTTATGAGTAAAAGGTCATGATGCAACAGCGTTATATGATTTTTAGATAAATTTTTGTTTATATGCATATCGACCCTTCAGTCAGCGCAGTTCAAAGTTTTATTGTTCCAAAGCCCTTGACTGCGCTGACAGCTTCCCTTCTCTGAAGGGACGCCTTAGGTATATGCTTCCCAAAGGCTTTAATAATGTTGAAAAATTAACTTTATTTATAACTAAGAAATGAGAAGAATGTATTCCTGAGCTTCCCCTTCAGAGAAGGGGAAGTGGCAGCCCAACTACTTGAATTTAAAATAATATTGTATTGGGCTGCCGATAGGGTCGATTTCACTAATATAAACAAAAATTTATCCCCAAAAAACAAAAGCTGTCGCGTTATGAGCCTTTTACTTACAGCTCATAACGCGACAGCTATTTTTATATATTAATTTTATTTAAACGACCTGACCCTTAGTGATTACAACAGGCTCGTCTGCCGTACCCACTATCTGCTTGCCGTCGCTTATAACAGCTTCCTTATCGATAATAGCGTTGTCTATAACGCAGTTCTTGCCGATATAGGAGCTCTTCATTATAACGGAGTTATTTACTCTTGCGCCCTCGGAAACGGTAACCTTTCTGAAAAGCACAGAATTCTTTACGCTGCCGTCAATAATAGTACCGGTGCCTATAAGCGAATTCTTTACCTCTGCGTCGGTATTGAACTTTGCGGGAGGGTCGTCGCTTGGCTTGGTATCGATATAAGGCTCGGTGGTAAGTATGCTTCTGACATCTGAATTAAGGAAATCCATATTTGTCTGCATATAAGCCTGAATACTGTTCAGAGTATTCCAGTAGCCGTCAAACTGATAGCCATAAATGTTGAGATGACTTCTGTTCCTCAGAATAATATCCTTTACGAAATCATAATAACCCTTGGGAATAGTGTTTTCAAGGAGCTTAATAAGGAGCGTTCTTGAAATAACATATATACCCAGAGAAATATTTGTGCTCTTAGGCTCAATAGGCTTCTCCTCAAAGGAGGTGAGCTTCATATCCTCGTCGAAGGTCATAACGCCGAAGTCGTGAACATCTCTGCCTGTGCCTGCCATATCCTTTGTAACTATTGTAATGTCAGCGCCCTTTGCAACGTGGTACTCAAGGACCTTATTATAGTCCATTTTATATACAGCGTCGCCGGAAGCTATTATAACATACTGCTCATGGCTTCTCTTAAGGAATGAGATATTCTGATATATAGAGTCTGCAACGCCTCTGAACCAGAAGCTGTTGTCGCTTGAAAGGAATGGGGTAAATATGTATAAACCGCCTTCCTTTCTGTCAAGATCCCACCACTTAGCTGAAGAGAGGTGGTCGTGAAGGCTTCTGGAATTGAACTGAGTGATTACAGCAACCTTCTTTATATTGGAGCTTGACATATTGCTTAATGTAAAGTCTATAGCTCTGTATGAGCTTGCAACAGGCATAGCCGCTATTGCTCTTACCTTACAAAGAGATTTAAGTCTTTCACTGTTGCCGCCGGCAAGAATAATACCTATCGCTTTCATTACATCGCCCCCTCGATAATTACAGACTGACCGCTGGGAAGTTTGTTGTCTACATAGTCCTCGCTACTTGTCTTACCGTAGATAACGCAGTTTTTGCCTACCTCGATACCTGCGGGCACAAGAGTGTTGCTTCCTATAACGGTGATACCTGTGTTATAAATATTAGGCTTCAATTCATTAGGCGTATTATCTCCGCCGCCCATTGAAACATTGTCTTCTATAACTGTGTTCTGGTCGATTATACATCTGTCTAGATGAACATTTTTGCCTATCTTACAGCCCTCCATTATTATAGAGTCCTTTATAACAGAGCCTTCTCCTACGCTTACGCTCTTGCTTATAACGGAATGCTCTATGGAGCCGTATATCTGGCAGCCCTCGGAAACTATACTTGCCTTTACCTCAGCATCTGAGCCTGTGTACATAGGCGGCTGATAGTTGCTGTTGGTGTATATTTTCCAGAAGTCCTCATAGAGGTTGAATTCGGGAAGAGTTCTTATAAGCTCCATGTTTGCTGCCCAGTAGGATTCAATAGTTCCAACATCCTTCCAGTAGTCCTTGAAGCGGTACGCATAGAGCGTAGCGCCATCGTTGAGCATAGCGGGAATTATGTGCTTACCGAAGTCGCTGTCCGCATGGGTCTTGTTGTCCTCAATAAGAGCTGCTCTGAGCTTATCCCATGTGAATATATATATACCCATGCTGGCAAGATTGCTCTTGGGATGCTCCGGCTTCTCCTCGAATTCATAAATCTTGTCGTTTTCATCGGCATTCATTATACCGAAACGGCTTGCTTCTTCCATAGTTACTTCAAGAACGGCTATGGTTACGTCACAGTTGTTCTGCTTATGGAAGTTAAGCATAGCAGCATAGTCCATCTTGTAGATATGGTCGCCTGAGAGAATGAGCACATACTCAGGTCTGCAAGCGTCGATATAGTCGATATTCTGGTATATAGCGTTTGCTGTACCGGAATACCACTCGCCTCTTTCGCCCTCTCTCTGGTGCGGCGCAAGAATGGATACACCGCCGTTCTTGGTATCCAAATCCCATGGCACGCCAATACCTATATGCTGATTAAGCGTAAGGGGCTGATACTGAGTAAGAACGCCTACCGTATCTACGCCGGAATTAACGCAGTTGCTCATAGGAAAGTCTATAATCCTGTACTTTCCGGCAAAAGCAACGGCGGGCTTAGCTTTGTCCATAGTAAGAATACCTAATCTACTGCCCTGACCGCCGGCCAGAAGCATAGCCATCATTTCTTTTTTACGCATAGCTTTTGATCCCTCCCTATAATATGTAGAAGCGCACAAATGCGCTTTGGAAACAGCCTTGGATACGATTTGGATTAGCTGTCTCTCTATTTATTATTATAATAACATACTTTACTGGTAAATTACAACAAAAAAAGTAATTTTGGTTAATTTTTTATGAACTTTTATCGAATTTATTTCATAAAGTATTAAAATGTATTGTTATTGTTGGCAAATTGCATTATAATTATTAAAGAAATTTATGTAAATTGTACAAAAATCAACATTACGGTAGTTTTTGTATATTATATTTAGGGCAGAAAAACTTGGTAAATATGACTATCAACTATTGTTTGACAAATGGTAATATAAGGTTTATAATCAACATAAGCTAATATCGTATTGCAGGGGAACTTTAATGTTGAGAGGGCAGCTTGCTGCCGACCCTTTGAACCTGACGGCCAATACCGTGGAAGGGAGCAGGATCTTTAAGTAACAGCTTTGGTCTTGCGCCGGAGCTTTTTTTAATGAGGTGGATAATGTATAAGGTATTGACAATAGCGGGAAGCGACTGCAGCGGAGGAGCAGGCATACAGGCGGATATAAAGACAATAACCGCCTACGGTATGTACGCCATGTCCGCAATAACCGCTCTTACCGCCCAGAACACTACGGGAGTTTACGGCGTGCTGGAAAGCACTTCGGACTTTCTTGATAATCAGCTGAATTGTATTTTCACGGATATTTTTCCCGATGCAGTGAAAATAGGCATGGTATCCGACGCAGGGCTTATAGAAACAATAGCCGACGCTCTTATGAAATACAGACCGGCAAATATTGTGCTGGATACCGTAATGGTAGCCACAAGCGGAAGTCCTCTCCTTAAGGAGGACGCCATGTCTGCCCTTATAGAAAGGCTTATACCCCTGGCAGATGTCATAACTCCCAATATACCCGAAGCTCAGGTGCTTCTGGGAAGAAATATAGAAAACATAGAGGATATGAAAGCGGCGGCTATCGACCTTTATGCCAAGTTCGGCTGCGCCGCTTTGGTAAAGGGCGGTCACGGTACGGAAAACGCCACTGACGTTCTTTGCGACAAGGGAGAAATATACATATTCGAGGGTACTAAAATAGATACGGAAAATTCTCACGGCACAGGCTGTACCTTAAGCTCCGCCATAGCCTGTAATCTGGCAAAGGGCAAAAGCCTTGCAGACAGCATAAAAAATGCAAAGGAATATCTGACAGGGGCTCTTGCCGACGGACTTGATTTGGGTAAGGGCAGCGGTCCTGTAAATCACTGCTACAAAATCAATAAGGATTAAAATAACCGTTTTTCGGGCTCAGACGAAAAAAGACAAGGAGGAATATTATGGCTTACGCAACACAAATGGACGCCGCAAAGCAAGGCATCATTACAAAGGAAATGGAAACAGTGGCAAAAAAGGAGTATAAAACTCCCGAGGAAATAAGACAGCTTGTGGCAAAGGGCACTGTATGTATACCTGCCAATATAAACCACAAATCCTTAAGTCCCGAAGGCATAGGGGAGGGCATGAGGACAAAGATAAACGTAAATCTGGGCATATCCGGAGACTGCAAGGATTACAGCCTTGAAATGGAAAAGGTAAATATGGCGATACGCTACGGCGCAGAAGCTATTATGGATTTAAGCAACTACGGCAAGACAAATACCTTCAGACAGCAGCTTGTGGCAATGAGTCCCGCCATGATAGGCACAGTGCCTATGTACGACGCTATTGGCTATCTTGAAAAGGACCTTATGAAAATAACCGCAAAGGAATTCCTTGAGGTAGTTGAAGCCCATGCAAAAGAGGGCGTAGATTTTATGACTATACACGCAGGAATAAACAGGAGAGCCGTTGAAGCCTTCAAAAGAGACAAGAGAAGAATGAACATAGTTTCAAGAGGCGGTTCTCTGCTCTTTGCATGGATGGAAATGACGGGAAATGAAAATCCTTTCTTTGAATTTTACGACGACGTATTGGATATACTGAGGAAATACGACGTTACCATAAGTCTGGGCGACGCTTTAAGACCCGGCTGTATGGACGACGCCACAGATGCAGGACAGATAGCGGAGCTTATAGAGCTTGGTTATCTTACAAAGAGAGCATGGGATAAGGATGTTCAGGTAATGGTAGAGGGTCCGGGACACATGGCTATGGACGAGATAGCGGCAAATATGAAGCTGCAGAAAAGACTTTGCCATAACGCTCCCTTCTATGTATTAGGTCCGATAGTTACGGATATGTTCCCCGGCTACGACCATATCACATCGGCAATAGGCGGAGCCATAGCGGCGGCAAGCGGCGCTGATTTCCTCTGCTATGTAACTCCTGCGGAGCATTTAAGACTGCCCGACGCAGCAGATGTTAAGGAGGGCATTATGGCAAGCAAAATAGCTGCTCATGCAGCGGATATTGCCAAGAAATATCCCCACGCAAGGGAAAGAGACAACGCCATGAGCGACGCCCGCCATGCTCTTGACTGGGATAAAATGTTTGAGCTTGCAGCCGACCCCGATAAGGCAAGGGAATACTATGAAAGCGTACCTCCTGCAGAAAGACACACCTGCTCTATGTGCGGCAAAATGTGCGCCGTAAGAACCACGAATCTTATACTTGACGGCAAAAAGGTGGAATTCTGCGAGGATAACGGAAGCTGCGATTAAATTTGGTATTAAAAAGTAGACGAAAATTCATCCATAAATTAAATAAAGCTGCCGCGTTATGACCCTTACTCATAAGTCATAACGCGGCAGCTTCTTATTTTGTGTATATATTATCAGATTTTGTTATATACGTTATTCATTAATACAGCCATCTGAGCTCTTGTTATCTTAGCTTCGGGCTCAAGAGTGGTAGCGGAAGTGCCTGTAATATAGCCGCCGTTTATAAGAGCAGCTACAGCCTCTTCGTTTCCTGCTGAAATATCCTCTCCGTCGGTATAGGAGTCAAGGCAGGAAATGTCGGTGTTGAAGGAATGACCCGTTGAAACAAGTCCCTTATAGGTCATTACCATAATATCTTCTCTTGTAATATATTCGTCGGGCTTGAATTTATTGTCCTTAATGCCTGAGCCTATATTCCTTTTGTTTATTATGCCTACATAGTTAGCATAGTATGAGCCGAAGGGTATGTCGCTGTAATTGCTTGCGGCAACATCATTATCTATGCCAAGTATTTTAGTAAGCACTATGGCAAAGTCACATCTCTTTGTATTTGCATCGGGAGAGAACTTATTCTGACCCGTGCCTACAATAATTCCGTTAGCAGCCATATTGCCAATAGCGGCTGTCGCCCATGGTCTGTGAGAAATGTCATTAAATGAAACGGCAGGCGTTGTTGACTGAGCAAAAGGATTTGAAGCAGGCTGGAAAAGTGACAAATCTATTGTAGTAGATTCTGTTGACGTTTCCTTTGTGGTGGTAGTCGCAGCCTTTGAGATGCCGGATACCGTTACGAGTATCTGCACAATATCTCCGTCCTCGTGCTCACAGAGAACAGTTGCAATACCGTTGGCAACGCCTGTTACCTCGCCGTCCTTGTTTACCGTAAGGACTTCCTTTCTGTCGCTTGAAAATTCGTATTCGTCAACGTCCTCGTCAAGATACCTTTCAACGCTCTTTGATGAAGTGCCGCTTAAGGACATTTCCTCGAAGGTGTAATCTCTGTCAACATTTATAGTAAAGCGATAATCGGTACTGCCATCAGCGGTTACCTTAGTATCGCCTTCGTCAACGGCGCTTATTATACCCTTGTTTTCGTTTACCTCAGCAACGTCTTCGTCAGACACATCCCAGTCGTAGTCGTCAGGGTCGTCCTCCAGTATTTCGCTTACGTCTACCTTGTCATTTTCGCCTAAATAGAATTCCCAGCTTGTTTTTTCCTTTACGCTTGAGGATGAGCTTCCGCCGCTGCCTACGGTTACGTTAAATGTATATCTGAGATCCCCGTCGTCATCGTCGAGAGTAGCCGTTACCTTTGCAGTACCCTCTCTTACGCCTGTTATAACGCCCTTTGCTGATACGGTAACGCAGGAGTCGTTGGACTTCCAGTCGTAGTCACGGGCTTCATAGTCGTCGTCTACATAGGTGTAGAGATTCTTTGTGCCGTCTACGGCTACGGTTATTTTCTTGGAACTTGAATTTGAGCTTGAGCTTGAACCCGAAACACTTACGTTAAAGTTATATTCATAGTTCCTGCCGTTTTCGCTGGCAGTTGCCCTTACTGTGGTAGAGCCTTTCTTCTCGCCTGTTATAACGCCTCTTGAGGTTACAGATACTATTGAGGAATTGCTTGTCCTCCAGCTGTATTCGCTTGAGCTGAACTTCTTGTCCACATAGTTGTACAGATTCTTTTCCTCGTCTATATCAATATCTATATCCCTGTCTACTGACACGTTGCTATTGCTTGAGCTGTTGTTTGAGCCTGAGCTTGAACTTGAAGAGGCGGGAGCCTTTGTGGTAGCCTCCGTAGGCTTTTCTGTAGCCTTCTCTGTAGGCTTTTCAGTAGGCTTTTCAGTAGCCGCTTCAGTAGGCTTTTCGGTCTCCTTTTCCGTTTCCTTTTCGGTTTCCGGCTCTTTCTCCGGCTCGGTCTGCTGCTCGGTATCGCTATCCGACTGAGTGCTTTCCTCGCTGCCGGAAACAGCTGTATCCTCCGCATAAGTGCATAGGGCAGGTACGGTTATCATAACGCCTGCCAATATCAACGCTATCAATCTTTTTTTCATTGAATTCCCCTCCGTTAAAGTATTTATATTTAGATTATATCACTGTTTACGGTTTTTGCAATATATATTATTCAAATTCTGCGGCAAGAGATGAGTTTACCTTTACGGCAATGCTGTGAACAGTATCCTTTATGCTGTTAAGCTCGTTTTCAAGTCCTTGATTTACCTGACCTGCATCGGTCTTTTCCTTAAGCTGGGCAAGTCTTATGCCAAGGTCTAAAAGCTGAGTATAGTCCTCCTGCGTTATTTCGCCTAAGTCAACTCTTCTGGAGCATTCGTTCTGAAATGAAATATAGTCCGCAGAAAATTCGCTTACCTTTGCCTTTAGTGTTACAGGCTCGTTTTTAACGGGAGCTGCGGGAGCTTCGGTCGCTGCCTCTGCAGGCGCTGTGTCCTCTGCCGTATCGCCGTCCTCTGTCTTTATGGCGTCGGCAGGCTTTACAAGAGAGTCTATTACGTCGTTTGAGGCGGATACCTGAGAGGCTATTACCGCCAGCTCCTCCTTTATTTTGCTAAGCTCCTTTTTTACAGCGTCGGAGCTGCCCTTACTTATTTTAATATCGCTTATTCTCTTGAGATAGTGATTGAATTCGTCATATCTTGTCTTGTCCATTATACCCTTTTGAAAAGCATTTTCCACAAGGGGCTTAAGCTGCTGTGAAAGAGAATCCAGTTCATCTACTACCTTTGCAACGGCGTCGGCTTCTCCGCTGTTTTCCGCTGCTTCGGAGGTAGGCTCTGTGCCGCTTTCCTCAGTCTTTTTGCCGCAGCCTGTAAATACAAGAGAAACAGCCACAGCTATTGCAAGGAATACTCTGAATCTTTTCATATACATCCTCCTATTCTATTATACCTCTTATTTCGCTTATATCCTCTATACCGTATTTCGCCATATATTCCTCTATGCCCTTTACGGTATCTGCCGTTGCCGTGGGGTTTATGAAATTGGCAGTACCTATGGCAACGGCTGTTGCTCCCGCCATTATAAACTCTATGGCGTCCTCGCCGTTTGAAATACCGCCCATGCCTATAACGGGTACGTCTACGCACCTGCATACCTCATATACCATTCTCAGAGCTATGGGCTTTACCGCAGGACCGCTCATTCCCCCTATTTTTCTGTAAAGCACAGGCGCTCTTCTGTGAATATCTATTTTCATTCCCGTAAGAGTGTTTATAAGACTGAGAGCGTCTGCGCCGCCCTTTACAGCCGCCTTGGCAGTAGCCGTTATATCGGTTACATTGGGACTGAGCTTTACTATAAGGGGCTTATCCGCCTCCTTTTTCACCTCATACACTACCTTTTCCACCATAACGGGGTCTGTGCCGAAGGACATACCGCCCTCGTCTACATTGGGACAGGAAATATTCAACTCCAGAAGGTCTATATCCTGTCCTCTCAGCCTTCTTGTAACCGACTTATACTGCTCTATGGAATGACCGCATACGTTTACAACTATTTTGGTGTCGTACTGCCTTAAAAAAGGAATGTCGTTTTCTATAAAGTAGTCTACGCCGGGATTCTGCAAGCCTACGGAATTGAGCATACCGCCGTACACCTCGGCTATTCTCGGAGGCGGATTGCCCTGCCAGGGCTCTGCCGCTACGCCCTTTACAACAACAGCGCCTATTTTATTAAGGTCTGTAAGCTCGGAATATTCCCTGCCGCTGCCGAAAGTACCGGAGGCTGTCATTACGGGATTCTTAAGCTCTACACCGCATATATTCACCTTAGTATTCATCACCAACACACCTCCCTGCTGTCAAACACAGGACCGTCCTTGCACACCTTTTTGTATACCACCTTGTCATTTTCCCTTATGGGAACGACGCAGCCTACGCAAGCGCCTATGCCGCACGCCATTCTTTCCTCCATGGAAACTCGGCATTTTATGCTTTTCTCCTCCGCCCATTGGGAAAGAGCCTTAAGCATTACTTTAGGACCGCAGGAGTATATAATGTCTGCTGAAATATCCTCCGCCTTCAGCAGCTCCACAACATTTCCCTTAAAGCCGAGAGAACCGTCGTCTGTGGCAATATATACCCTTGCGCCTGCCTCTCTGAATTCGTCGGCAAGGAAAGAGCCTGTCCTGTATCCAAGTACGGCTATTTTGTTGCAATTAAGCTGCTTGCAGGTCTCCAGAAGAGGCGGTATGCCTATGCCGCCGCCTACGAGAAGCGCCGTATCCTCTACATTTTCCGTAAGGGTATAGCCGTTGCCACAAGGACCAAGCACCCTCAGACCGTCGCCTGCTTTAAGCTGTGAAAAAAGCTCCGTTCCCTTTCCTACTATCTGAAATACAAGGCGTATAGTTCCCTGTATCTTGTTTATTTCGCATATACTTATGGGTCTTGAAAGAAGATTCGCCCCGTTGTCGGGATACACCTCCACAAATTGTCCCGCCCTTGCTTCTCTTGCAATGTGGGAGCATTTCAACACCAGACTGCATATATTTTCACTTATAAATTCATTTGAAATTATTATTGCATTTTCTATCGCCTTCATAACTTCCTCCTTTAAGGTTTATAACCTCATTGTAAATCATTTCCGCCTATTTTACAAGCATAAAAAAATACCGTGTAAAATACGGTAGATTTTTGCTGCCTCTCCACTTCAAGCCTCCCCTTCATAGAAGGGGAGGCTAGGGTTGTGGCGATGACTTGCTTTTGAAATATCAAAATTACTGAACATTGCACAGAAGAAGTATCTGACGATAGTGTAAAATAATCGCCGCAGCGCCCATGTATGTCGATTTTATCAGCGCTTGGGCTGACATTTTATTGATTATTCTCTTGCGGCTGCGACCTCTCGTGCAAGATTTTTCTCGGCGGCAGAAAGCATCAGCTTTATTCTGTTGACCTGATTTACCTCGCTTGCGCCCGGGTCATAGTCTATGGCAACGATATTGCTGTTTTTATTTCTGCGCTTAAGCTCCTTTATGACGCCCTTGCCCGTAACATGATTGGGAAGGCACGCAAAGGGCTGAGTACATATATTGTTAGGCACGCCGCTGTGTATAAGCTCCACAAGCTCGGCGGTAAGGAACCAGCCTTCGCCTGTCTGATTGCAAAGGCTGACTATATCCTTTGCCATTTCGCCCAGCTCCGCAATATCGCAGGGCGGTTCAAAGCGCTTGCTTTCCTTAAGGGCGTCGCTCATACAACGTCTGTAACCCTCTATAAATTTAATACCTGCAGAGGTCATAACCGTAGTGCTGTGCTTCATGCCAAAGTATTTTTCCTTGAACTGAGCATTATAAAGGCTATAGGTAAAGAAATTGAGCAAATCGGGAACGACAGCCTCTGCGCCCTCCTTTTCAAGGAGAGTAACAATATCGTTGTTAGCGGTAGGGTGGAATTTTACAAGTATTTCTCCCACAACGCCTACCTTTGGCTTGACAATGCTCTCATCAAGAGGAAGCTCGTCGAAGTCCTTAACTATTGCCTTTACATTCCTTTTGAATTCCTTGTAGCTTCTTCTCTTTACCGCCTCTTTGCAGACGGAATTCCATTTTTCATAAAGGGCGTTGGCAGAGCCCTTTACCTTTTCATAGGGTCTTACCTTATAGAGCACCCTCATGAACAAATCCCCGTAAAGCACAGCCTGTAAAAGACCTATTGCCAGCTTCGGAGTGATTTTAAAGCCGGGATTTTTTTCAAGACCGCTTGCATTTACGGAAATAACGGGAATATTCCCCATACCCGCCTTTCTGAGCGCTCGTCTTATAAAGCCAATGTAGTTGGTGGCACGGCAGCCGCCTCCCGTCTGGCTTATCATAAGTGAAACGTTGTCAAGGTCGTATTTGCCCGACTGTAATGCCTTTAAAAGCTGTCCCACTGTAATAAGAGCAGGATAGCAGGCGTCGTTGTTTACATATTTAAGACCTATATCTATACAGTCCTTGTCTATGGCAGGCATAAGCTCTATATTGTAGCCGCAGTTCTCCATGGCAGACTTTGCAATATCAAAATGTATAGGCGACATCTGAGGCATAAGTATGGTATGGTTCTTTTTCATCTCTTTTGTAAAGAGTATCCTCTCCCTGTTCTTAAGGGGAGAATGAGGTCTGAAGCTCTTTGCGCGTCTTTCCTCAAGAGCCGCAAAAAGTGAACGTATCCTTATCCTTACAGGACCTAAGTTGTTTACCTCGTCTATTTTAAGAACGGTGTATATCTTGCCGGAAGCCGCAAGTATATCGTGTACCTCGTCGGTAGTAACGGCGTCAAGACCACAGCCGAAGCTGTTGAGCTGCACAAGCTCTATATTCTCCTGCTCTCTTACAAAGCTCGCAGCAGCATATAGCCTTGAATGATATGCCCATTGGTCTCTTACGTTAAGGGGACGCGGCACCTTATCCATGCCAAGATGAGCTATGCTGTCCTCTGTAAGCACGGCTATGCCGTAGCTCACTATCATTTCAGGTATACCGTGATTTATCTCCGGGTCAACGTGATAGGGGCGTCCCGCTATGACAATGCCCGTCATTTCGTTTTCCTTTATATATTCAAGGGTTTCCTCGCCCTTTTTGCGCATATCCTCTCTAAAGGACATAAGCTCCTTCCAGCCTGCTCTTGCAGCCTTTTCAACCTCAGTCTTGTCTATTTCGGGGAATTCCTCCTGTAAACGCCTTACAAGAACATCTTCATTTCCCAGAGAGAAAAACGGGTTTCTGAAATCTATATTTTTTTCTCTTATATCCTCTACGTTATTCTTTATGTTTTCGGGATAGCTTGTGACTATGGGACAGTTGTAATGATTGTCCGCAGAGGCTATTTCCTTTGTTTCATAGGCAACGCAGGGATAGAATATGAATTTAACTCCGTCGTCTATAAGGCTCTTTATATGACCGTGTACTATTTTGGCAGGATAGCAGGCGGATTCGCTTGGTATGGACTCTATACCCTGCTCGTATACTCCTCTGCTGCTCTTGGGACTTAATTTTACACTATATCCCAGCTTTGTGAAGAACGTAAACCAAAGAGGATAGTCCTCATACATATTAAGGGCGCGGGGTATGCCCACAACGCCTCTTTTGGCAGCAGATTCGGGTATAGGCTCATAGTTGAAAAGCCTTTCGTACTTGTATTCAAAAAGGTTGGGAACGCAGCCTCTTGAAGCCTCCTTGCCAAGTCCTCTCTCACAGCGGTTGCCCGATACAAAACGTCTGCCTCCGCTGAATTTGTTTATTGTAAGCAGGCAGTTGTTTCCACAGCCCTTGCAGCGTGTAAAGCTCGTAGTTATCTCCAAATCCTCCAGCTTGTCTGCCGTAAGGAGAGTAGAGCTTTCGCCCTCGACATATTTTTCCTTGGCTATAACGGCTGCGCCGAAAGCGCCCATTATACCGCTTATATCGGGGCGTATAGCATCTCTTTCGGAAATAAGCTCAAAGCTCCTGAGTACAGCTTCGTTATAGAATGTGCCGCCCTGTACTACTATATGCTCGCCAAGGTCCGTAGGGTCGGTTATTTTTATTACCTTCTGGAGGGCATTTTTTATAACAGAGTAGGCAAGACCCGCTGAAATATCGGCAACCTCTGCGCCCTCCTTCTGAGCCTGCTTTACTCTGGAATTCATAAATACAGTACAGCGTGAGCCTAAGTCAATGGGACTTTTGGCAAACAACGCGCCCTTGGCAAAGGACTGTACGCTCAGTCCGAGACTTCTTGCAAAGGTCTCTATAAAAGAGCCGCAGCCTGCCGAACAGGCTTCGTTTAAAAGCACGCTGTCTATAACTCCGTCCTTTATTCGTATACATTTCATATCCTGACCGCCTATGTCAAGTATGAAATCCACCTTTGGGTCGAAAAATGCCGCCGCCTTATAGTGGGCAACGGTCTCTATTTCGCCCAGATCCACCATAAGAGCCTCTTTGATAAGACCCTCGCCATAGCCTGTAACGCAGGCTTTCTTTATCTCAACGTCTTGGGGCAGTATGCTGTATATCTGCTTAAGAGCGTTCATTACCATTTTAAGGGGATTTCCCTCGTTTCCTGCATAGAAGGAATAGAGCAAATCGCCGTCCTCACCTATAAGCGCCAGCTTGGAGGTAGTAGAGCCTGCGTCTATGCCAAGATAAGCGTTTCCTTTATAGCTGTCAAGGTCGCCCTTTTTCACCTTCGCCTTGTCGTGTCTTTCCTTAAAGGCTTTGTATTCCTCTTGATTTCTGAAAAGAGGAGAAAGTCTGTTTATCTCCATTGTAATGTGCTTTTCGCCCTTAAGATTGGCAATAAGCCTGTCAAAGTCAAATGTATCCTCATTCCTTTCAGATGAAATGGCAGAGCCCATGGCGGCAAAAAGGTGAGAATCCTCTACCTCTATTACCTCGTCGTCTCCTAAATCAAGCACATCTACAAATCTTGCCTTAAGCTCCGTAAGGAAATGGAGAGGACCGCCCAAAAACGCCACTCTGCCCTTTATAGGCTTGCCGCAGGCAAGACCGCTTATTGTCTGATTAACAACAGCCTGGAATATAGATACAGCCAAATCGGACTTGGCAGCGCCCTCGTTTATAAGAGGCTGAATATCGCTCTTGGCAAATACGCCGCAGCGCGCCGCTATGGGGTAAATAACGTTGTAGCTCTTGGCATATTCGTTAAGTCCCTCGGCGTCTGTCTGCAGAAGTGAAGCCATCTGGTCGATAAAAGAGCCTGTACCTCCCGCGCATATACCGTTCATTCTCTGCTCTATACCGCCTGTAAAATATATTATCTTGGCGTCTTCTCCGCCTATCTCTATGGCGACATCTGTCTGAGGCGCTCTGAAATCTATGGCATTGGATACCGCTACGACCTCCTGTATAAAGGGTATGCCTATCCATTCGCCTATGGAAAGGCCGCCGCTGCCTGTTATCATGGCGGTAAATTCTATATTGCCCAAATCCCTTTTGGCGTCCTCTATAAGACCAAGCAGGGTCTCCTGTATATTGGAGCGGTGACGCCTGTAATCCTTAAAAATTATGCTGTTTTTTTCATCTAATACCACGAGCTTGATAGTAGTTGAACCTATATCAATACCAGCCCTATAATTACCCATAGTAAAGACTCCCTTTGAATAAATATATTCATAATACAAATGTTTAAACCAACTTTTTATCCTTATATACTATATCACAAACCATCGCATTTTTCAACAAAAAAGTAAATATGTATTTTCTGCGGAAAATGCCAAAAAAAGCTGTCGGCGCAGTCAATATTGCATTAACACAGCTGCGCCGACTTAAGGAGAATCGGCATAGCTATACTGCTGATATATGATTTTGTACAGAGCAATGCCGCTTTTTCCTTTAAATATATTTTCCGATAAATCTCTCATTATTGCCGAGCCTTTCATTATTCAGGTGATAATTCGGGAGTTTCCTCCGTATACTTATCCGCTTTTTTGTATATGCCCATATTCAAGGCGGCGGCAGACACCATATAATAAGGGGTGCTGTCCCAGCAGAAGCTCTCGTTTATATAGGTCGGAGATTTTTCCTTTATTCTCAGCGCCTCCGTTGTCATGGCGTATACCATATACCATTTTTTAAGCTCATAAGCCAAAAAAGCCATTTCCATATATGGCTCGCGGGTATACGGAGCTTCGGCTATGGCTCTGTAAAGCCAGCCTTCAGCCTCCTTATAGTTTCCCAACGCCCTGTAACATCTTGCTATATAGCGCATAGATGCGGCTCTTTCATCCCTGTGGGCGGCAGAAGGCATTTTAAGGTGCATTTTAAGTACCTCTATGCTCTTGTTCCACTTGCCGTAGAACATAAGCTCACGCCCAAGATAATGGGCGTTTTCGGCATTATCCGGCTCTTCCTTTAATGCCGATGTAAGAAGCTCCATATACTGTGTCTGAGGGCTAAGAGGCTCGGAGAAGCGGTTTAAATGTATCCTTGGCTCTGTTACGCAGTTATAGGGTCCTTCCCCTTCATACATAAGAACCTCGTGAACGGGATATACCCACCTGAAGCCTTTTCGGCTGTGAATCTTATCTCCCGTGAACACGACTTTTCCGCCTCTTTCGGAAGCAATATTCCATGTATATGTGTACATTAGCCTTGATGTATCCCTTTCCCATACATTTTCCAGAAGCTCTCTCCAGCCTTTATCAAAAGTTTCGTCAAGGTCTGCAGCAACACATATATCCACATTGGCAGGCACGAAGCCGAGAGATATATTTCTTGCCGTATCAAAGCGCAGCTTAGGCAGCTCGGCAGTCTGCACATTTGCCCCTCCCGATATAAGCCTTTCAACGGTATTGTCCTCGGAACCGATGTCCGTAACATATATTTCATCTGCCTCGCTCATAGCTTCAAGCCATTTATCCACGAATTTTTCCTTATTTTTGCATATTGCATACACGGCTATACTGTATCCTTTCATACTACCTACCCTCTCAAAAAGTCGGGAGGACAGTTTACCCATCCTCCCTGACTATGATTATTGCTCAAATGAGCCGAGCCTTTATCACGAGAGCCTTACTATTACAACAGACGCAGATACGGAGGGCGTTTCCGCATCTCCCTGTGTAAGAGAAAACTGAGTGTCTCCCACATTTCTGATTGTAATAACAGAATCGGGAGCTGTTATGTTTATAACAAATGTACCCGTGACAGTCGGAGCTTTTGCACCTTTCTCAACAGCCGTATAGGATACAGGCGTTTCGTCAACTGCGACTGCAAGCTCCGCCTCGTCGTCTGAGGCTATGCTGAACTGTACCAGATAATATCCAGGCTCGGCAATGGTAAATCCACCGTTTCCGTCAGAGGTTATACCGTCGCCTGAGACAGCTCCCTCTGTGGTAAAGGGTACTGCCGTATCCGTTTCTACATTGACCTTCTCTCCCTTTGTCACAGAGTTATAATAATCAACGGCGGCACAAGAGCCCGGCGGACCTTGCGGACCTACGGGACCTTGCGGACCTGCCGGACCTTGTGCGCCCTGTGGACCTTGCGCACCCTGAGCGCCCTGAGCCCCCTGTGGACCCTGCGGACCTTGTGCGCCCTGGGCTCCCGTAAGACCTCTCGGACCCTGCGGACCTGCCGGACCTTGTGGACCCACAGGTCCTTGACCGCAGCAGCAGTTTCTTCCGAATGTATTATTAGCCGAATTGCTGCATCTGCACCCTGCCATAATGACCACTTCCTTCAAAAATTAATAGAGAAGCTGTACACCTCCCTTATTAATATATGACAGGCTGTTTTTTTTGTTACAAATCAAAAAAATAAATTTATTGTTTACTTTTTCACGAAAATGCTATATAATTAATTTTGTTATATGCTACCGTAGCTCAGCAGGTAGAGCAGCTCACTCGTAATGAGCAGGTCGTCCGTTCGAATCGGATCGGTAGCTTAAAAAAATATCCCCCGGCAAAGGCGGTACAACTAAGTAATTTATGATCTCTGGGAAATTCGGCATAGTCGTGAAATGTGGCTATGTCGTTTTTTCTTGCCTTTTAGTGGGCAGACAGTTCCATACGATGCAGATGCGCTGGAGTTTGTAGCCGGCTACGCGCTCGGTCTGGGAACTGTAATCACTCCAATCGCCATTGCTATACAGCTTGCGAAACTTCTCGCCGTTTTTCTGCTTATGAAGGAAGAATCTGTGACAGCAGGCCATTCCTTGAGAAATTTCGTCATTGCGAAACGGACGATAAGTACCTTGCAGAATTTAACAAAAGTATGAAAATCTCATGTCCGATGTTCTGGAGACTTTCCAGGATATAAGGATAAGGCTCCATAAAAACAAAAAAACCGGCAAAATTGAGATGGGTGCCGATGTGAAATCTGTATTCGATATAGCATGGTATACTTTTGCTCGTCTGGTAGCGGATGTGGCACCACCGATTGATGAAGATTTGAACTATTTCGAGTCTCAAGGCTCTGTTCTGACCTGCATGACCTGTGGGGAATACTTTGTCCGTCATTCCAGCAGACAGCGGTATTGCGACAATCCGAACTGTAAAAGAGAGAGGAATAACCAAAAAGCCGGAGCATATCACGAAAGAAAAAAGGGAACAACAATAAATAATCCTCGTTGTGATACCACAAATTGGTACAGCAACGAGGCTTTCTTTATAGCTTCAATATCTTATATTTATGCCTGAAGTGTAAAATTTGCTTCGTTCTTTCTTTTTGTTGCTTATAGCCCGTTGCCTCAAACTCCGTTTACTCATATAATATTAATATGGAGGTGTATCTCTATGATTACTGAAGACTTAGGTAAACGAATACGTGAGCTGCGCCAGAAAACCGGGCTGAGCCAAGAAAAGTTCGCGCTGAAAATAGGTATGGACAGAACCTACTTTGCATCCGTAGAGGCTGGTAGGTGGAACATTGCTATCTGCAATATAAAGAAAATTTCTGATGGGCTGGGTGTGACGCTCAGTGAGTTATTTGATTTTGATGAATTACAATGAAAATAAAAGGCAATAGCATATTCCCGTTGATAAAAATCAAAACCCCAGCAGGCATAGATTTTTTCAATACGCATAAAGAGATTATTGACTCCATCGATTTCGTTTAGTTTTGCAGATTTGGCAAAAACAATATTAAGTACGATACAATTTCTTCATGTGCGCCAATTCTTTTCATTAATAATTCCGGTATTTCTAAGGACGGTATTTATATTGCTCGTTATAAAGCCATTGAAAATAACCTTAGCGAAAAAGAAGGCGCATATCCAAAATATTATCATAACATTCAACAGCAGCCCGCCATGTGGTTTAAGATTTCTGAAATTAAGCCGATGGAATACGATATATTCATTGAAAGTTTCATTGGCTCCTCAAGCGGCGGCGATATTGACAAAATACTCAAGTCCATGTGTCCCGCATTTTTTATTATGTTAACCAAAAACGTTGTTATTTAAGGAGGAAATTACTATGGCATTTATAGACAAACAACTGCTTGAGTTCAAGCGATTAATTGAGAATTCAATTATTACGGGAGGCGCAAAAGGTAAGGAATCAATGATTCGTTCATCGGGACTTATTAACTTGATTCATGACGCGGTCAAATATGAATTCATACAAGCTGGGGTGAATCGTAACAACATTTATCCTCACTTCGGTGATACAAAACCAGAATTAAAAATGGCTGGATTTCTAAAGCAGAAGGATCAAGACATATGTATTGTACCCTCTAATATTAGGAAATCACCTACAACCATAAACTGGGGACCACTGGCATTTGAGGGAAAAAATGATCCTTACGGCTTTGACTATTCCACCAACACATTAGTAATCAATGTTAGAAGCCAAATGAGCAGCCTCGCTAAAAATTCTGATACTTTGTTTGAAAGAACTTTTGCTGAAGCACAAAACCTTCATATTCGTTACCCGGATATCGTACTCGGTGAGGTTTATTTAATCCCGGTTCATGAATATGACGATGATTTGGTAAAAAGAAATCGAGTTGGATTCCGCGACAGGCAGACAAACATTGAAAAATACATAAGTTTCTTTGATTCGATAAATAACAGACCAACCGGCGGTGGTGATTATGCGTATGAAAGGTGTGCTCTGTTAATTGTTGATTTCAATCGCCCGCAGCCGTATCTTTTCAGAAATAGTGATGAGCTCAAAAAAGCGGGCTATATTTCACAATCATTTGGTATTGAATACGCATCCTTGAATTTTCACGACTTTGTAGATGATATACTTAATGTCTATGCCGAAAGATATAATATTCAGAATCTAATGGCATGACTTCGTATTATTTCATACCACCCTTACAATTGAAGTGTGAGGGTGGTATGTATTTACAATATTTCGACTACTTTTTTAATGTTGCATTCAAGATATTTACATATTTTTTCAATGATTTCCAGCGAAACAGATTCATTCTTTCCCATGTGCTAATGCCCGCACCAGAAACAAGATCTGCACGCTTCATCTTTCTGTCAATGAGCAATTTCCATAACCTGTTGTAACTTATCACAATAATGATTTCCTCACTCAAGGTTATAATAATTCCACAGAAATGCATCAAGTTTCTCATCCGAGGCATTTAATATGATTTCGATATCGTGCTCTGAAAACCATGGAAGCGAGAAGCGTTCAACATATTTTTTCTGATAGCAAAAATAACCACCTTCAATTGAATAGCTTGTATTGCTAACGTAATAACCCATAAGCCGAGAGTTTAGTATCCGCTGCAATACATCCAAGCTATATCTATCATTCTCAAATACCGCATACCCATTGCAAAAAAGTGCATCTTCATTATCGACATAAATAAATTTGGGTTTGTTTGCAAACGTAGGGAAAAGGAGTTTTTTGCCATATTTGTTTAAGCCTTGCGTCCTTCCATATGCATACCACCCTTGAGGATTGCCTTTCCCTTTATCTCTTGAATCAAGTTCCTCTCTTTGCAGAGATAGGCAGAAGTATGTAAGCGGGAATTCTGATTTAAAAACGCTTTCGTCTATAAGCGTGTAACCGGCTTTACTCTTTACATATGGAAAAATAATAAATCTTTTAGCGTCATCAATATTGTCGTGCTGCTTCAAATCCGGAATTTTATAAATGGGTTTTACGAGACCGGGTTCAATATACACTTTTTGAGTTCCTATTTGTTTGAAATAGCCTTTACTGTCACAATCAACTAAGTATACGCCATCTCGTAAGGTTGCGATCCCCGTTCTGATAAATTCTTTAATGGAAATCATTTGAGATTCGATTTTTCGCAAATTTCTAAATGTGACTTGATCGACCAGCCTCCATCCATTTTTATCAAGGCTATCATACGGCATCTTATCATATGATAAGGTGACTATTCTCTTTTTGATATCCTCGGTTTTTTCCATTGTACAATATTCGAATTCTTCGTCGTTCTGTTTGGACAGAATGATGATACAGTTATAAGTACGCATCGGTTTGAAAACCATATTGTCTCCGAAGTCAAGAATACGTTTTGGTAAGCGGTACGCTTGCAAGTATTCACGCAATTCGAGTGCGGACTTTATGGTCAAAAAATTATTCGGAATGATATAGCCAAGAAGTCCATGTACATCAAGAAAGCTCATTGCATACTCAATAAATGCATAGAATATGTTGAAAACTCCGTTACGGGTCGTAGAAAATGTTTCTTTTAGATATTTTACTGTCTTCTTATTCATATCATGCGGATTAACATACGGAGGATTGCCTATTATGTAATCGAATGATTGTAGTCCGAATTCTTTTGCCCAGTTACATTTTAAACTATCACGACATAGCACGTTAGGCCTTACTGCTTGGTAATCACAACCGTGTTTCGCACATAAAAGACGTAGAACAAGAACACACCGACGAGCGTTATCTTTGTCGATGTCTATTCCATAGATATTATTATTAACAACCGTATCTATTCTTATGTTGAATCTTGACGAAATCATTTCTGCCGCTGTGATAAGAAATATTCCACAGCCACAGCCGGGATCAATTATAGATAAATTCTCACTATACTCTGACAAATTTTCAAAAAGGTTAGCCGCAATATATTCTGCAATATACTGTGGTGTGAATACAATCCCATTTTCATACTTATTGTCTTCTTCCAATAGAGATTCAAACAACTCTATAATTGTTTCTAAATCTGTCTCTATACTTGTATTTTTAAGAATTTCTTCAATTTCAGCTGCTTCCTTGGAATCATAATAATTATCATTACATTGATAGTCATTCAAGCAATATCGCATAATCCCATCTTCAATCTCAGAAAACGAGTACCCAGATAGTCTTTTTTTTATTTCTGCATATGTTGAAAGACGGTCACTTTTTGTGTTTCCCATCAGTGGTTGTCCTCCGTTATCACGATTTCGGCTATGTCAGATATGCCACATTGTAGAGCACAGCATATATTCACTAATACTTCCGTATTTACATTCTGATTGGCTGAAAGCTTTGAAATCGCTGAACTACTTAGTCCCGTAATTGATGCTAAATCTTTCTTCTTCAGTTTTTTATCAACAAGCAGTTTCCATAGCTTTGTATATTCAATATATATCAGATATACCTCCAGAAGATTTCAATAGAAGTATAGCACAAAATGCAGCAAAAAGCAATGCGCTCTCGCAAATAAATCCTTATTTTGAGAATATTGTTATGAGAGCGGCAAAAAACACACTAATGATTTTATCCTTCGATATAGTCTTTAGTTTGTGCCTCCGCTTGAAGAGTGCCGATTAAAAATTCTCGTGTTTTTAGAAAATCACTACCTAGCATTAGGGTGTTATTCCCGGCGCGGCTATTCCTTTGTTATTTTAATTCGATTTGCCTGTCATTGTCACATTGTAATTGACTGTCATAGTGAAGTCCTCCTCTAATTTAGTAGTGACATCCGCTCTAAACCACAAAAATAGCAAGCCGATTACCCCAAAATATGGACAAATATACACGCCGATTATTGTTCAATTTGGGTATAAAGAAAACGACCATGCAGGAGCATTACACTCTTACATGGTCGTTTTTCTCTTGCCTCACTTGAAGGTTGTCAGCTTAAATTTACTTGTTTTTGTAAATCTCTACGTTGAACCCTCAAAAGCCGAGGTTTTTGTTTTATATTTATTTTTATTGCGTTTATTATGCCTTAGCGGTATTTACCTTTTCGGCAAGAGCCTTAAGTCCGCTTATTGATACTATTATACCAAGTATGAACAGAGCGATAGCAAAGGCAAGCTGTAAAGCGTCGCCGCCTACATTCTCCGTAGTCATGGCAATAAGTCCTGACAGCTTAGTATATATGGTAATGCCAAGCATTGAAAGGGTAACTATGAGCATCATTATCATAGGTATCCACAGCATCCAGCCCTGTCTGTTCGTCTTCTTAAAGAATACGGCGCAGGCAATAAGAGCAAGAGCTGAAAGAAGCTGATTGGCAGAACCGAATAACGGCCATATATTCTTATAGCCTACCTTGGCAAGAGCAAAGGCAACTGCAAGAGTAGCTATTGTTGAAAAATACTTGTTGGTGCAGACCTTGGCAACAGGACCTAAATCGGCATCGTCGGTATCTGCGTCTACAAAGAATTCCTCAAAGGCAAGTCTGCCTATTCTGGCAACAGAGTCAAGAGATGTAAGAGCAAAAGCAGATACGGAAAGAGTAATAAGAGTCATGCTTATACCCTCGGGTACTCCCAGCTTAACAAGGAAGGAAGCAACACCTGTGGCAAATATAATAGGCTGAGTAGCGTCGGGAATAACTCCGCCCTTTGAAACAGCGCCTACCGCTATAAGAGCTATGACTGCAAGCATACTTTCCATAAGCATTGCGCCAAAGGCTACGGGAAGCATATTCTTCTCGTTTTTGATTTGCTTTGAAGCCGTACCGGAAGAAACCAGTGAATGGAAGCCCGAAACAGCACCGCAGGCAATAGTAACGAAAAGATATGGGAAAAGTGTCTGACCGCCTACATTCCAGCCGTTAAATGCTGCAAGCTCCATAGTGGGGTTGGCAACGAGCACACCCAGAACCGCTGCAACTATCATGGCTACAAGCAGATAGCTGTTAAGATAATCTCTTGGCTGAAGCAGTATCCAGACGGGAGCTATTGAAGCTACCGCAATATACAAAAATACTATAAGATGCCATGCGCCTGCAGAAACATATATAGGACAGAGAAGACCTATGGCTATGCAGACAATAAGAATAACTATGGCAACAAGTGTGTTTATCCATTTATTGAGCTTGCTTCTTCTTAAGAAAACTCCAAGTCCTACTGCTGCCGCTATGAAAAGACAGCTTGTTGTAGCGACCTGACCGTTTGCCTCAACGGTAGTAATGCCGTCTGCAGCAAAGCCGTTGAAGGTCTGGCATACGACATCTGCAAAAGCAGCGATTACAAGTATTGAAAAAAGCCATGTAAATATCATGAACAGCTTTTTACCGGTCTTGCCTATATAAAGCTCGATTATGTATCCGATAGTTCTGCCCTTGTTTTTGACAGAAGCATACATTGATGCAAAGTCCTGAACAGCGCCGAAGAATACGCCGCCTATAAGTATCCACAAAAGAACGGGTACCCATCCGAATATAGCTGCCTGTATAGGCCCGTTGATAGGACCTGCGCCTGCAATAGATGCAAACTGGTGACCAAACACTACATTGGTGTCGGCAGGAACATAGTCCACACCGTCCTCCAATTCATAAGCGGGAGTCTTGGCATTTTCATCAATACCCCAAAGTCTTGCAAGGTATCTTCCGTAAATGAGATAGGCTCCGCCTAATACGATGATTGCAATAACCATCATGATTAAACCATTCACGATAATTCCTCCTTTTGAATCATGAGAGATGAAATAAAAACTGTTATTTAAAATCCAAGTTAATTCTATAACATTTTTGTTGAAAATACAATACAAAATTAAGTTTTTTTTGAATTAAATTAAGAAATTTTTGTTAATAATTTTATTATTATTTTAACAAACTGTTAATTTCCCTGCGCCGAAACAAATGCTAATTTTTACATATTTATATAGCTTTTTTCCGTAAAGTATGTTAAAATGTAATTAAATTAACATAAATTAAGGAGGATTTTTATGCAGTCAAGAAAAAGAAAAACAAAAATAGTGGCTACTCTCGGTCCTGCTTCCAACAGCGTGGAGGAGATAAAGGCCCTTATCAAAGCAGGCATAAGCGCTGCAAGACTTAATTTCTCTCACGGCGACCATGACGAGCACGGTCAGAGAATGAAGAACCTTATTGCCGCAAGAGAAGAGCTTAACGCTCCTATACCTATTATATTGGATACAAAGGGTCCTGAAATAAGGACTAAGACTCTTAAGGACGACAAAAAGGTAAAGCTGGAAACCGGTCAGAAATTCACCGTTACCACAGACGATATAGTCGGTGACAATACAAGGGTTGCCGTTACCTATCCGGAGATAACCTCCGACCTTTCAGTAGGCTCTACCATTCTTATAGACGACGGACTTATTGAGCTTAGAGTAGACGAAATAGAGGGCAACGACGTTAACTGTACCGTTATTAATTCCGGCATACTGGGCAACAGAAAAGGCGTGAATCTGCCTAATATACACATTAATCTGCCTGCTCTTACGGAAAAGGATATATCAGACATACAGTTTGGCGTTAAAATGGGTATAGACTATATTGCAGCCTCCTTTATACGCTCTGCAAAGGACGTTCTGGAGATAAAGAGAGTTCTTGAGGACTGTGGCGGCAGAGATGTGCATATTATTGCCAAGATAGAGAACAGAGACGGCGTAGACAATATAGACGAGATACTTGAAGTAGCCGACGGAGTTATGGTAGCAAGAGGCGACTTGGGCGTTGAAATCCCCTTTGAGGAGGTTCCTCTTGTTCAGAAAATGCTTATAGAAAAGTGTATAAACAAGGGCAAGCCGGTTATTACAGCCACTCAGATGCTCAACTCCATGATAGAAAATCCCAGACCTACAAGAGCCGAGGTAAACGACGTTGCCAACGCTATATTCGACCTTACCGACGCTATAATGCTTTCAGGCGAAACGGCTCAGGGCAATTATCCCGTTGAGGCAGTCAAGGCTATGGACAGAATAGCGAGAAAAATAGAGGCGTCTATTAACTATACCGACAGATTCAACTCCAGCTTTTCAAAGTCTGTTGCAGTCAAGAATATTACAAGCGCCGTAAGTCACTCTGCTTGTACTACTGCTCACGATTTGAATGCAGCCTTGGTCGGCACTATTACTCTTTCCGGCCGTGCTGTAAAGGAGGTTGCAAAGTACAGACCCGCTACGGCTATACTTGCCTGCACACCTCTTGAAAGAACATTAAGACAGATGAACCTTATATGGGGCTGTATACCTATGCTTGTAGAATTTGAAAAGAAGAATATATCTCTCCTTTTCGATTCCGTTGCCAACAGAGCTCTTGAAAACAAAATTGCCGTAAACGGCGAGCTTATGGTATTCACAGGCGGTACTCCTCTTGGAACCACAGGCTCTACCAATACCATTAAGGTAGGTATTGTAGGCGATATACTTGTAAAGGGCAGACCTATGATAAAGGGCAAAAATATTACTGCTCATACCAATATCTGCACCACTATCGACGAGGCTAAGCTCCATTTCAGAAAGGGCGATATTTTCGTGACCTCCAATCCCGATAAGGGTCTTATACCTTATATGATGAGAGCTGCAGCTATTATAGTAGGCTCTGAGGACAAGTCCCTTGACTTCTCTCACGCCGTTGATTTGGCAAGAGAGCTTAAGGTACCTTGCGTATGGTGTGATATTAATGTGGAATCCACTCTTCCCGACCAGTTTATGGTAACTATCGACAGCAACGACGGTACTGTTTATCTGGATAAATAATTATACCTTCGAGAAATAAAATATCGAAATAAAAAGCCGAGGAAGTACCGCTCTGTGGGCGGTACAAGAACTCGGCTTTTTTAGGCTGTGTCAACACAGCCTTTTTTATGTAAAAATATGGGGGAATGTTTGTAGAATTAAATTTTTGTTTATATGCATATCGACCCTTCAGTCAGGCACGTTCAAAAATATCTTAATTTGGAATTTTTGACGTGCCTGACAGCTCCCCTTCACGTAAGGGGAGCCTTAGGTGTACGCTGCCCAAAGTCGCTTATTTACTTTGAAAGACGATACCTGAGCCGTTGCCAACACCCCTGCCTCCCCTAGCCTTGCAATAAAACGCAACGTGTTTTATTGCAGGCGTCGGAGGTTTGCATCGGAAAGCTATCCGACAAACCGTAGGTTTGCTTTTGCGGAGCAAAAGTGCTGGGGAGGGGGACCATGCGAAGCATGGTGGAAGGGTCGTTTTAAAACAAAAAAATCTCTATTAAGATAAACCAAAATTTAACGCGACAACCCTTATCAACATTGAATTCTTGACAGTCTAAAGCCCCGCATAAAGCGGGGCTTTGGTATATAAGTCATTTAATTTATGCTTCGTACTTGCCTAAAGCAGCCTTTACAGCGTCATAAGCTGCGTCATCATGAATGTCAAGACGGATAGGACTGCTTACGTCTAATGAGAATATACCCATAATAGACTTTGCATCAACTACATATCTGTCAGATGCAAGATCGAAATCACCATCGAAAGTATTAATGATATTTACAAAATCCTTAACCTTATCAATTGAGTCTAATTTAAGTGTTAAATTCTTCATAATTGTTTACCTCCCTTTATCTGGATAAACCACCAAAAATTTATTGTTACAATGTAATAATAACTTGAAAATGAAGTTTTGTCAAATTTATTTTTTGTATGTTTATTTTGTAAATTTTGCACAGTTAAAGCCGTTGAAAGGGGTTAAAACTGTAAAAAAACGGCTTTGTGTTACATTTTTTTAACATTGGAGTAATTTTTATGTAAAGCAGAAAGCAAATTTAGTGACAACCTACAAATTTGATGTTCAAATTTTGTTAATATTTCATAAAGTTCAAAATCTCATATTTAAGGGGCTAATATCATACAATGTTTATAGCTTTGAACGGAGGTATGATATGAACAGCTATGATGTATATAAGGATATAGCGGAAAGAACAGGCGGAGATATTTATATAGGCGTAGTCGGTCCTGTGAGAACGGGAAAATCTACCTTTATAAAGAAATTTATGGAAGAGCTTGTTATACCCAATATTGAAAACGACTATGTAAGGACAAGGGCGAGAGATGAGCTTCCCCAGTCGGCGGAGGGTACTGTCATAATGACCACAGAGCCTAAATTTGTGCCTAACGAGGCTGTGACCATAAGTCCCGCAGAGGGTCTGGAGCTTAACGTAAGGCTTATAGACTGTGTAGGCTATATAGTAGAGGGCGCAGGGGGACATACTGTGAACAACAGTCCAAGAATGGTGTCCACTCCCTGGGCGGAGAGCAAAATGGCATTTGCCCAGGCGGCAGAGCTGGGAACACGCAAGGTAATAAAAGACCATGCGACAATAGGTCTTGTAATAACCACCGACGGCAGTATTACGGATATTCCCAGAGAAAATTACATACAAAGCGAGGCGGCTATTATAAAGGAGGTAAAGGATACAGGCAAGCCCTTTGTAATAGTGCTGAATTCAGCCGACCCGTCCTCGGAGAAAACACAGGAGATAAAAAGGCAAATGGAGAATAAATACAAGATGCCTGTGCTTGCCGTAAGCTGTAAGGAAATGACTGGGGAGGACATAAACGGCATACTTGAGGAGGCTCTCTACGCCTTTCCTCTCGGCGAGGTGGATATTGCCATACCGAAGTGGCTTGAAGCCATGGACGACAGCTATCACCTTAAGGAAAGCCTTATTGCTTCTGTAAAGGAAATGGCAGAGGGCATAAAGGGCATAAGAGATGTGCCAAAGGCTGCGGAAACGCTCAGCGCCAATGAAAATGTAAAGAAAATATATTCCGAAAGCATTGATTTGGGTCAGGGCAGGGCATTTATAGAGGTATTTTTAAACGACAATCTTTTTTACGATGTGCTTACTGAAACCACAGGCACGGAAATAAACAGCGAATTTGAGCTTATATCTACTATTAAGCTGCTTTCCGAGGCAAAAAGAGAATATGACAAGATTAAGAACGCTCTTGACGAGGTAAACAAAAAGGGCTACGGCATAGTTACGCCATCTGTGGAGGATATGGAGCTTGAGCCTCCCGAAGTGCTTAAGCAGGGGGGACGCTACGGCATAAAAATAAAGGCGGAGGCTCCGGGCATACATCTTATAAAGACCAATATAAAGACGTCTGTTGCGCCTATTGTAGGCTCTGAGGAGCAGTCCAATGAGCTTGTGAGCTATCTCAGCTCAAGGTACGACAGCGACCCCGACAGTATATGGGATTACAGTATATTCGGCAGAACTCTCAAGGAGCTTATAACCGACGACCTGAATACAAAGCTCATGCGCCTTTCTGAGGATACTCAGTACAAATTCAAGGAGTCTCTGCAAAAAATTATTAACGAGGGAAGCGGCGGAATTATCTGTATTTTGCTGTGATTATGATGAATTTGTTTAATAATTTAACAGTTTATTCATAAATTGCGGCAGCGCGGCGGAGATTTTGTAAATTTTATTAATTTTAGGCATTATTCCGCATTTTTTTACATAAAAAGTTCTAATTTTTTTTACAAAAAAACTATTTACTTTATATGATATATGTTATATAATACACCTAGATTGATAAACAAGTTGTCAATCTTTTACCTAAAGCTCTTTAATGAAGTTCTCCCCCTACCCTTTCTAACTTCCATTTTAGAGCTTTACAGCAGACAACACCCCGATTTTTATCGGGGTTTTTTATTGCGCCGAAATATATATCGGAACTATGTTCCGATTCAGTTATCTAATGTAAAGTAATTTGTTTGGGTATTGGGAAATATAAATCTTTATTTCATTTGATTAATTTTTCCTTATGAGTTATACTAATATAAGGGAAAGGAGCATGACTATGGAAAGAATGAGGCAGCTTATAGATATACTGAACAGAGCGTCGGAGGCATATTATCAGAAGGACAGCGAGATAATGAGCGATTTTCAGTACGACAGGCTTTACGACGAGCTTGTTTCACTGGAGGCGGAAACGGGTATAGTGCTTTCCGACAGTCCCACCAGGAATGTAGGACATAAGGTGCTGAGCGCTCTTACAAAGGTAAGGCACGAAAGCCGTATGCTTTCTCTCGACAAGACAAAGGAGGTAGGCAGGCTCAAGGAATTTCTGGGAAGCGAGGAGGGCATACTCTCCTACAAAATGGACGGACTGACCGTAGTGCTTACCTATAATAACGGAGAGCTTGTCCAGGCGGTTACAAGGGGCAATGGTGAAATAGGCGAGGATATAACTCACAATGCCGTGTTTTTCAGAAATATACCTCTTAAGCTGGGCTTTAAGGGCGAAATGGTCATACGGGGCGAGGCGGTCATATCCTTTGAGGACTTCGACAGAATAAACGAAAATCTTGCGCCGGAGGAAAAATACAAGAATCCGCGTAATCTGTGCAGTGGAACGGTAAGGCAGCTCAATTCGGAAATATCCGCAGGCAGAAATGTGAACTTCATAGCATTTTCTCTTGTAAAAGCAGAGGGCATGACTTTTGGCGACAGCAAGGCGGAAAGACTGGATTATCTTGAAAAAATGGGCTTTACGGCAGTTGAAAGAAAAATAGTTACCTCCGATAATATAGAGGAAAGCGTAAGGGAATTTGAAAACAGGATACCTCAAAATAAATACGCCACAGACGGTCTTGTGCTTACCTACAACAGTATGGAATACAGCCAAAGCCTTGGCGCAACAGCCAAATTTCCAAGAGATTCCATAGCCTTCAAATGGGCGGATGAGCTGGCGGAAACTCGGCTTATTTCCATAGACTGGAGCACATCAAGAACGGGACTTATAAATCCCATAGCGGTATTTGAGCCGGTGGAGCTTGAGGGCACTACTGTAAACAGAGCTTCTCTCCACAATCTGAGCATTGTGGAAAATCTTAAGCTGGGCATAGGAGATACCATTATGGTATACAAGGCGAATATGATAATACCCCAGGTAGCTGAAAATATGACCCAAAGCGGAAATATAGATATACCCAAGATATGCCCCGTCTGCGGTGAGGAGACTGAAATAATAAGTCTGAGAGACGGCAGGGCGCTTAAATGCCCTAATCCCAACTGTAAGGCACAGAGGGTGCTGAGCCTTGAGCATTTTGTGTCAAGGGACGCCATGAATATAGAGGGGCTTTCCGAGGCAACAATAGAAAAATTCGTGGAAAAGGGATTTATAGACAATTATACGGATTTGTTCAGACTTGACAGATACAGAGATGAGATTATGGAAATGGAGGGCTTCGGCGAAAAATCCTACGGCAATCTCATATCCGCAATAGAAAAAAGCAAAAATGTCCATATAGCAAACTTCATATATGCTCTTGGCATAAACAATGTGGGACTGAGCAATGCAAAGCTGCTGTGCAAGAAATATAAATACGATATGGATAAAATAAGAAACGCAAGTTCAGATGAATTGCTTGAAATAGACGGCTTCGGCGAGGTAATTGCCAATTCCGTTCGCAAGTATTTCAGCCACGGGAAAAATATACGGCTTATAGACGAAGCTATGGAATATATTTCCTTTATTCCTGAGGAGGAAAGCGGTGAGAATATTCTGGAGGGCAAAACCTTTGTAATAACAGGCGACGTTCATATATATAAGAACAGAAAGGAGCTTCAGGCTCATATAGAGAAGCTGGGAGGAAAGGCAGCCTCAAGCGTAAGCTCCAAAACCGACTATCTTATAAACAACAATGCCAATTCCACCTCCTCCAAAAACAAAAAGGCTAAAGAACTGGGCATACCCATTATAAGCGAGGAGGAGTTTGAGAGCATGATACGCAGATAAGCGGTATTTCTTTTACTGCCTATCCCTCCAAACACCTTGACAAATCCCCTTTATCGTATTAAAATTTATTTTATATAAATGTAATAAGGAGAAATAAAAATGGCTAAGGATAAAATGGTAACGGCAATCACCTCTATGGAGGAGGATTTTGCCCAATGGTATACGGATGTTGTAAAAAAGGCTGAGCTTATAGATTATTCAAGCGTAAGAGGCTGTATGATACTTCGTCCCGCAGGCTATGCTATATGGGAGAATATACAGAAGGAGCTGGACGCGCGCTTTAAGGCTACAGGCGTAGAGAACGTATATATGCCTATGTTCATACCCGAAAGCCTCCTGCAGAAGGAAAAGGACCATGTAGAGGGCTTTGCTCCCGAGGTAGCGTGGGTAACTCACGGCGGTATGGAAAAGCTCCAGGAAAGGCTTTGCGTAAGACCCACTTCAGAAACTCTTTTTTGCGACCTCTATTCAAATATAGTGCAGTCCTACCGAGATTTGCCCAAGCTCTATAATCAATGGTGCTCAGTGGTAAGATGGGAAAAGACTACAAGACCCTTCCTGCGCTCTATGGAATTTTTGTGGCAGGAGGGTCATACTGCTCACGCTACGGCCGAGGAGGCGGAGGAGAGGACTATACAGATGCTTAACGTATATTCCGACTTCTGCGAGCAGGTGCTGGCAATTCCTATGATAAAGGGCAAAAAGACCGATAAGGAAAAATTTGCAGGCGCTCACTCCACATATACAATAGAGGCTCTCATGCACGACGGCAAGGCTCTCCAGTCCGGCACAAGCCATAACTTCGGCGACGGCTTTGCTCATGCCTTCGGCATACAGTATACGGATAAGGACAATAAACTGCAGTATGTTCATCAGACCTCATGGGGTATGTCTACAAGAATAATAGGCGCTGTCATTATGGTACACGGCGACAACAGCGGGCTTGTGCTTCCGCCAAGAATAGCGCCGGAGCAGATAGTAATAGTACCTATCATGCAGAAAAAGGAGGGCGTGCTTGAAAAGGCATCCGAAATAAAGGAGAAAATTTCCGCCGTTGCCAGAGTTAAGCTGGACGACAGCGACAAGTCACCGGGCTGGAAGTTCAGCGAACACGAGATGAGAGGTATTCCCGTAAGAGTTGAGCTTGGACCTAGGGATATAGAAAACAATCAGGCTGTGCTTGCAAGACGTGACACAGGCGAAAAGATAACCGTAAGCCTCGACAATATTGCCGAGGAGGTTTCAAAGCTTCTGGATACCATACAAAGGGATATGCTCGAAAGAGCAAGAAAGCACAGAGACGCCCATACCTATACTGCCACAAGCATGGACGAGTTTGCCAAGATACTTAAGGAAACTCCGGGCTTTATAAAGGCTATGTGGTGCGGCGACGAGGCGTGCGAGCTTAAGATAAAGGAAATGACCACAGCTACGTCAAGGTGTATGCCTTTTGAGCAGGAGGAGATCTCCGACAAGTGCGTATGCTGTGGCAAGCCTGCCAAAACTATGGTATACTGGGGTAAAGCATACTAATATTTATTTTAAAGGAGGTATTTAATTATGGAAATATTCAACGCTGTGATACAGAACACAGATACTCCCGAAATTCAGACAATACTTGCCAATCTGAATACCGAGGAGGACATACTTCTTACAAATGAAAACACCGAGAGCGAAAACTGTATAGAGGTACAGTACATAGAGCCTATAAACAACATAAAGACCATAGGCAAGATTCCTCCTGAAATCATTGCATCAATAAGAGAAAAATACGGCAAGAACGTGGCAATAGAAATATCCGACTATATGGTCACCTACGACAGCGGCATTTACGGACTTGTGGCAGACATAACCGTAAACGAAATAAACACGGAGGAAAAGCCTAAGAGCAAGAGGCTTCCCCTTCCTCTGCTTATAATAGTAGGCGTCGCTACGGGAATTCTGACGGCGGTGCTTGTCATAATAAAGCTGATAACTTCATTAAAGAAGAAATGATTTTAAAAATACCTGCATTGTCAGGTATTTTTAATTTTTTGTTTATATATTATTCACATAAATATGTTAAATTTAAGATAGAAATATAATATAAGAAAGGGTGATTTTATGAAAATTGCAAGAAATATTTTTGTACTATGTATGGCTGTGGCTCTTATACTGGTATCCGTACACATGTGCGTTGCAGACAACTTCAATATGAAGGTAGTGGAGCAGAACGGCGTTGCCAAGCTGCAGCTCACATATAATCAGAAGCAGTATGAGGTAGTGCTTACTCCCGTAGGTCAGACAGCTCAGCCAAATACAGGCGCTCAGACGACTGCGCCGCAGACTGCTCAGTCTACTGCCGTAACTCTTGAACAGGCAAAGAACATCGCTCTTAAGGACGCAGGACTTACAACTGCCGATTTCGTTAAGGCAAAGCAGGACTATGACGACGGCAGACAAATTTACGAGTTGGAATTCAGAAGCAACGGTAAAGAATACGACTACGATATAGACGCCGCAACGGGCAGGATACTTAAGACGGATATTGACTATTACAACAATATATTCGGCGGAAATACTCAGGCTCAGCAGAGCACACAGCAGACGACAGCCAATGGCATAACAGCTGCCGAGGCTGAAAATATAGCTCTTAAGGACGCAGGTATTTCAAAGACAAGCGTAAGATATATATATTCTCACAACGACAGAGAAGACGGCAGAGCCGTGTATGAGGTGGAATTTGCCCTTGACAATACAAAGTACGAGTATCAGATAGACGCCGCCAACGGCAATATATATGATAAGGATATAGACAGGGATTAAAATTTAAAATTTATGTTAAAGACGCCGTCGCGTTATGACCTATGGAGAAAAGGTCGTAATGCGGCGGCTTTTTTGAGTTATGGGGGATTTTGTTTTTGTGAACAGATTCGGGAAATTATATAAATTCCTCAACAGGAGACCTCCCCTGCAAGGACTGGTCGTATTGCTATGCAATGCTCGCTATGCGTCCAAGGATGTGGCAGCCGTAAGGCTGACAGAGATGTCTATACTCATATAAACTAAAATCCAACACAACAGCCCTTTTATATCAATAAAACATTAATAAGAAAAAATACAAATCACGCCGCTTCGCCAAGGTGCTTTATATTTTTATTATACATATATCTGAATGCAAAGGCGCAGAGGGTAAATGAAATACACTCGGCTGCAACAAATGCGAACCATACGTTGCTTACGTGCTGTGTAAGTGAAAGAAGGAATGCCACCGGCACAAGCACTACGAGCTGACGCATAAATGAAACGCACATTGAAAGCAGACCGTTTCCCAAAGCCTGGAACATTGACAGGCTTATTATACAGAAGCTGGCAATAGGGAAGTGTATGCTTATTATTCTAAGAGCGGGAACACCCATTGAAAGTATATGCTCAAGGTTGCTTTCATTGGCAAAAAGTCCCAGAAGGGCATCGGGTATAAGCTGGAAAATAACAGTGCCTATAAATAGCAGAGAAAAGGCGTAAATTATACTGAGCTTTACCGTCTTAACAAGTCTGTCCTTTTTCCTTGCGCCAAGGCAGAAAGCCACAATAGGCACCATACCGTTATTAAGACCGAATACAGGCATGAATATAAAGCTTTGCAGCTTGAAGTATATGCCAAATATAGCTATGGCGGTATCTCTTGCCTCTGTCAGCTCAAGAGTAGTGTCCACAATGGTCATGTGAGAGAATATGGTATTAAGTCCCAGCACCATTACAGAGCCTATTGACGCCATAAGTATTGAGGGTACGCCTATATAGAGTATTTTCAGTATAGTTTCCCTGCTTGGCATAAAGCCCTTCAGATTAAACTGTATCTCCTTATTTACCTTGATATTCAGCACTAGGGCAAATATACCTGCCACACATTGACCGATGACAGTGGCAAGGGCAGCGCCTGCCATACCCATACGGGGAGCGCCCAGAAGTCCGAATATAAGTATAGGGTCGAGTATTATATTTATAACAGCGCCCGTAAGCTGTGTAAACATAGAGTATATGGTCTTTCCCGTAGATTGCAGCAGCTTTTCAAAGCAGAACTGCATATACATTCCCACACTTACGCAGCATACTATCTGCAAATATACCGTACCGGCGTCTTCTATTTCCTTTGAGCTTGCCTGGGCAGCCATAAAGGGTCTTGCAATAGTCATGCCCACTAGGAAAAATATCAAAAAGCACACTATATACAAGAGCACACCGTTAAGCGCCGTTTTATTTACGCCCTCCTGATCTCTTGCGCCCAGGTATCTGGAAAGTATGGCGTTCATACCTACGCCTATACCCGTACCGCAGGCTATCATAAGGCTCTGCATTGGGAATACAAGAGATATGGCGGTCATACAGGCTGCGCTGTACTTTGCCACAAATATTGAGTCTACTATATTATAGAGCGCCTGCACCAGCATTGAAATCATCATAGGCAGCGCCATAGATATAAGAAGCCTGTTTACAGGCATTGTACCCATTTTATTTTCTCTCATTGTTTCAGCCATTGTTATGTCCTCCTGCTATTCGTTTTTATCCTCATGTCTGTTGGCGATTTCCGAGAGCTTGTCCAGTATAGCGAACAGCGTATCTATTTCCTCGGGACTAAGAACCTTCTCCACACTTTTTTCAAAATCCACTATGACAGAGTGCATTTTACTTACGGCTGCAAGTCCTGTTTTTGTTATGATGAGCTTTTTAAGTCTTGCGTCATAGTCCACGCTCTGCCTTGAAACATAGCCCTTTTCCTCAAGATGAGTCAGTATGGAGGAAACGCTTGAGCGCCTTATGTCAAACTCCTCCTCTATATCCTTTTGGAAAATATCCCTGTGGGAATTTCTTGCCAAATATGTGAGTATTATATTCTGGGAGTGAGTAAGCCCGAAGCCTGCAAGCTCCCCGTCCATTTTCCTCTTTATCTGATTGGAAACTATGTGTATCCTCTTTCCTATATGCTTTATTTCGTTATTTTCACATTTCATATTTATATCCTCATTAAACCCCGAATGTTAGCCTCCTAACATTTTATACGCATTTGCCTGTTTTGTCAATAGTATTTAAGGTTTTTTGCAATAAAAACAGTCGGTATGGCAGAGCATAAAAGCTATACCCCTCCCGCCGCAATATATAAGGGACTGTTATATAGATAAAGTCCAAATAACAGTCCCAAAATCAGAATACGCTTTTCGTTTATTTAAGTCTTGGCATTTTTTCGGCTATTTCAATGCCAGTAGGCGTTGCCGCCAGTCCGCCCTCGGCTGTTTCTCTGAGAGAAGAGGGCATTGATATGCCTACCTCTCTCATGGCGTCTATTACCTCGTCGGCAGGTATCATTGTCTCTATTCCCGCAAGAGCCATATCCGCAGACGTTATGGCGTTTACCGCCCCTATTACGTTACGCTTTACGCAAGGCACCTCCACAAGACCCGCCACAGGGTCGCACACAAGTCCCAGAAGGCTTTTAAGAGCAAAGGCAAGAGCCGACGCCGACTGTCGGGGACTGCCGCCCTGCAAATA
Organism: uncultured Clostridia bacterium; assembly: GCA_947628755.1. Taxonomy (GTDB): domain Bacteria; phylum Bacillota; class Clostridia; order Lachnospirales; family CAG-274; genus CANPXH01. Next base: position 46,109 of record CANRBC010000016.1, read on the forward strand.
CACAAGCATAGCCGCTGCCATAGCGGAGGCAGAGCCTATCTCTGCCTGACAGCCGCCCAGAGCGCCTGCTATAAAGGCTCTCTCCGCTATTATCTGACCGAAGCCTGCGCTTACGAAAAGCCCCTTTATTATTTTATCCTCATCTGTATTATGCTTCCTTACGTATGGTATGAGTACCGCAGGAATAACGCCGCATGAGCCTGCCGTAGGCGCGGCTACTATACAGCGCATACAGGCGTTGCTTTCAGCCATGCCTATGGCTTCTGCAATAACTTCACCCATAAATTCTCCGCTTACACATTTTTCCCTGTATTCCCTTATCTTCTGACTGTCGCCTCCTGACAGTCCCGAAGAGGATTTGAGAGACGGGTCATAGCTGTCCGAGGATGCCTTCATAGCCCTCCACATAGACCTCATCTTTTCAAAGGAATCCGACGTATCCACATTTCTGTCGTTGGCATCCTCCTCCATTATGAGCTGCCACACCTCTTTGCCCGTTTCACGGGAGCGCTCCAGAAGCTCTTTGACGCTTTTATAAGCCATAACATACCTCCTATACAACATTTATATATGTCACTTTTATTATGCCTTCCTTTTTCTCCAGCTCGCATATAGCTTCAACAGGTATAGGCTCGTCTGTCTCAACTACCATTATGGCAAAGCCTCCTCTTTTATCTCTGTATGAACGGAGAGAGGCTATGTTTATATTTTTCTCTGCAAGCATTTTTGTGACCTGGGCGGCGTGTCCCGCCTTGTCCAGATTGTGTACCACAAGGGTGGGATATTCTGCGGTAAAGCCTGTCTTTATATCGTCTATCTCGTCTATGGATATACGTCCTCCGCCTAAGGAGGACGCCTGTACCTTTATGCTCTTGCTTTCGCCCTTAAGCTCCATAAGCACAGTATTTGGATGAGCGTCCTTAAGGTCAACGGTATCTATTGTAAACTCCATTCCTCTTTCCCTTGCAAGGTCAAAGCTTCGGGGTATCCTTATATCGTAGGTCTCCATATCCATAAGTCCCGCAACCACAGCCTTGTCTGTGCCGTGTCCAACTCCCGTAAGGGCAAAAGAGCCGTGGAAATGTATTTTGGCGCTTTTTACTCTTTCCCCCAGTATACGCAGACTTACTCTGCCTATACGCACAGCGCCTGCGGTGTGAGAGCTGGAGGGTCCTACCATAACGGGACCCATTATGTCGAACAGATTCATACAGACGCCTCCTTTAATATTTTTTGTGAAGTATTATGCTGAATAAAACGTACAAAAGCACAAGAGCGCACAGATTAAGCGCCACTATAAGAGCCTCTCTCTGCATATAGAATATGCTGCATATTATTATGGCTGTGGCTGCGCCTATACTGTATGCGCCAAAGGCATATACCCTTGCTTTATCGGCTATCATAATATTTCTTTCGTCCCTTGCGGAGACCTCGAATTTGCGCATAAGCTCGGGACTTCTCTTTATCCTTATGAACTTTACGAGAAGAGCAGCTCCCGATATTGTAAACGCACAGCCCAGAGAGTACAAATATCCCCCATTGACCTTGTCGCCGAAAATATTGGCGCTTATTGTAATTGCTATACCAAGTATTGCATACACGGCAGATATAATTATCCTTTGTTTTATTTTCTTATTATAATCCATTTTTTATTCCTCCTCGAATATAAATACGTCTTCTATTTTTACTCCGAAAAATTTTGCCAGCTTGTAGGCAAGCTGCAGCGAAGCGTTGTACCTTCCGCCTTCAAGGGATATTATGGTCTGCCTTGTTACGGAAAGGGCATCGGCAAGATTTTCCTGAGTAATGTTTTTTTGTTTTCTTAGCTCCTTTATTCTGTTTTCCACAGCACCGCCTCCTTGTGTAAAATATGCTTTACATTTTCATTATAGCATATATTTTATAAATGTCAAGCGTGCTTTACATATTTTTTTCTCTGTATTTAAAAAAATATAGGGCTGTATAATTCCGACTAAAATACTTGACATTTACATATAATAGTGTTAATATATCAATGCCGAGTTAAAAAGTCGGAATTAAAAGAAGGTGATTTTATGAAAATATCCACAAGAGGGCGCTACGGTCTTAAGGCAATGGTGGATATAGCTGTAAATTCAAGAAACAACACCTGTGTTTCTCTTAAATCCATAGCCGAGAGAACGGGCATAAGCGAAAACTATTTGGAGCAGCTTATAGCCCCTCTCAAGAAAGCCCAGCTTGTAAAAAGCACAAGAGGCGCACAGGGCGGATATATTCTGAATAAAAAAGCGGAGAATATATCGGTAGGCGACGTATTGCGCGCCGTTGAAGGACCTCTTCAGCTGGTGGAATGTCTTTCCGGAAGCGAGAGCTGCGGTATGGGAGACTGCGATACCTGCGTTACAAAGGGCGTATGGGCAAGGCTCAGCGACAGCGTAAGCGAAACTGCCGACAATATATCTTTAGCAGAATTAGTTGATAAATAAGGAGAGAGTAAAATGGAATATTATTTTGACAATGCTGCGACTACGGCTGCAAGACCGGAGGTCGCAGAAGCTATGGCGCATTACTTTACCGAAAGCTACGGCAATCCCTCAAGCATTTATAAAATAGCTCAGAAAAACAAAACGGCTGTGGAAAAGGCAAGAGAACAGATAGCCAAGGCAATAAACGCAGAAACAAACGAAATATATTTTACCGCAGGCGGTTCAGAAGCAGACAACTGGGCTATAAAAGGCGTTGCTGAAAGCTATGCAAATAAAGGCAAGCATATTATAACAAGCTGCATAGAGCATCACGCTGTGCTGCACACCTGCGAATACCTTGAAACAAAAGGCTATGAGGTAACGTATCTGCCTGTTGACGAATACGGTCTTGTATCCTTGGAGGATGTCAAAAAAGCCGTAAGAGAGGATACCATACTCATTACCATAATGTTTGCCAACAACGAAATAGGCACAATAGAGCCTATTGCTGAAATAGGCGCTTTTGCAAGGGAGAAAGGCATACTTTTCCATACCGACGCCGTTCAGGCAGTAGGTCATGTGCCTATTGATGTAAAGGCTATGAATATAGATATGCTCTCAATGAGCGGTCATAAGTTCTACGGACCTAAGGGCATAGGCGCTCTTTATATGAGAAAGGGTATCAAGATAACTCCCCTTATACACGGCGGCGCCCAGGAGAGAAGCAGAAGGGCAGGTACTGAAAACGTCCCCGGTATTATAGGTATGGGACTGGCGGCTGAGCTGGCGGTAAAGGAGCTTGATACGGAAATGCCAAGGCTTACCGCTCTGAGAGATAAGCTCATAGGCAGCATACTTGAAAAAGTGCCATATTCAAGACTAAACGGTCACCCGACAAAAAGACTTCCCGGCAATGTAAATATTTCATTTGAATATATAGAGGGCGAGAGCATACTTCTTCTTCTGGACTACAAGGGTATATGCGCCTCCTCCGGCAGCGCTTGTACAAGCGGCTCTCTCGACCCCTCCCATGTGCTTCTGGCAATAGGTCTTCCTCACGAAAAGGCTCACGGCTCTGTAAGACTTACTATGGGACATTTTACAACGGAGGAGCAGGTAGACTATGTTATACAGGAGCTGCCTCCTATTATAGAAAGACTGAGAATGATGTCTCCTCTCTATGAGGAAGTGCTGAGAAATAATAAATAAGGAGAATGATGAATATGCAGTACAGTGAAAAGGTAATGGACCATTTTATGAACCCCAGAAACGTAGGAGAAATTGAAGATGCAAGCGGCGTAGGTACCGTAGGCAATGCCAAGTGCGGAGATATTATGAAGGTATATCTCAAAATAGAGGACAATATAGTAAAGGACGCCAAGTTCAAGACATTCGGCTGCGGCGCTGCCGTTGCCACAAGCTCTATGGCTACTGAGCTTATAAAGGGCAAGACCATACAGGAGGCTATGGAGATAACCAACAAAGCTGTTATGGAGGCTCTCGACGGACTTCCGCCTATTAAGGTACACTGTTCATGTCTTGCAGAGGAGGCTCTCCACGCTGCTCTCTGGGACTATGCCCAGAAAAACGGCATAGTTATAGAGGGTCTTAAAGAGCCTGTAAACGATATAAGCGAGCACGAGGAAATTCCCGAGGAGGAATAATATGACTAAAGCGGTAGTAGGTATGTCGGGAGGCGTGGATTCCTCTGTTGCCGCATATCTCCTTAAGGAAAAGGGCTATGACGTCATAGGCGTGACAATGGCGCTCTATGACGGCGCAGACGAGGAGGGTCTGTGCTGCGGACTTTCGGCAACCGAGGACGCAAGAGCCGTTGCCGACAAAATAGGCATACCTCACTATGTTTTTAACTTTAAGAAGGAATTCAAGGAAAAGGTTATAGATTATTTCATAGACCGGTATTTAAAGGGCGTTACGCCTAACCCCTGTATAGCCTGCAACCGTTATCTGAAATGGGAGTCTCTTCTGAGCAGAAGCCTTGAGATAGGGGCGGAGTATATTGCCACAGGGCATTATGCAACGGTGGTGAAGCACCCCGATACGGGCAGATACACCCTTAAGACTGCCGACAGCAAGGACCAGACCTACGCCCTCTACGCTCTTACACAATATCAGCTTGCCCACACCCTTATGCCCGTTGGGGAATATTCCAAGCAGGAGATAAGGGAAATCGCAAGAAAAATAGGTCTGAAAGTCGCAGACAAGCCGGACAGTCAGGATATATGCTTTGTGCCCGACGGCGACTACAACGGATTTATAAGAGAAAATACAAGCGCAGCTATACCCGAAGGAGATTTTACGGACAGCAAGGGAAATATACTGGGACGGCATAAGGGCATAACCGCCTATACTATAGGTCAGCGAAAGGGACTGGGCATAGCCTTGGGCGTTCCCGCCTATGTTACAAGCATAGACGCTGAAAACAACCGCGTGGTGCTTGGCAGCAATGAAGAGCTATTCAGAACAAAGGTAATCGTTCGGGACTATAACCCTATGGGACTTGATATGCCCCAGTGGGAAATACGCGTACAGGGAAAGCTCCGCTATACACAGCCAAAGGCGAATTGTATAATAAGACCTATGGGAGAGAATATGGTTGAGGCTGTATTCAATACGCCTCAGAGGGCAGTTACTCCGGGACAGGCGGCTGTGTTTTATGACGGCGAATATGTAGCAGGCGGCGGAATAATCGTATAAAGGTGCTGAGATGGATTCGAGATACAAAAACCCAAGAAAAAGAAAAATTAAAAAGCCTATTCTGGACAGTATACGAAAATTCAGAAGCGATATTTCCCGTGTACTGGCATATATAGAAATGTTTTCCGGTCAGAACAAGTGGATGGACGTGGATAAGGTAAGTATAGAGCTGGACTACTGCCGTAAGCAGCTCGACGCCATAATAGACGCTATGAACAGGGAATATGGTCCTGCAGAGGAAAACAGAGCTAAGGAAATACGCGAAATGATAGATTATAACAGAAAAAGACGCTGAAATCAGTTTCAGCGTCTTTTTGTATAGTGTTTTATATTCTGTTCATTTTTTCAAGTATAGGTATGAGCTTGCTGCCGCCCGGCATAAGCTGTAAGTCCTCTCTGTTAAGTCCTCTTATAAGCACCATAACGGCAAAGTACACCGCCAAGGCTGCTATTATGGCAAAAAGCGTTGCCAATGTATTGTGGGGCGCTATTAAATAAATGAGCTTATATACAATTATACAGGCAGCCGCCATTACCGCAGAGGCAATTCCGGGCTTTACAAGCATACCTACAAAGTCCGGCTTAACGCCCGTAGCCTTTATAAGCGCTCTGAAATTGAGAAGAGAGCATACTATGTAGCATATAGTCGTGCTAAGCACCGCGCCTATTACGTTTATGAAAGGTATGGCTACCAATACATAGGTAAAGGGTATCTTTGTAAGAGCGCCTATAAGGGCGTTAAAGGCGGGAGTTTTTACCTTGCCTATACCCTGCAGTACCCCTGTTGAAATTTGGCTCAGTGAAAGGAAAATAACACTGAATGAGCCTACCTGCAAAAGAGTTCCGCCCTCGGGATAGTTGGGAAAGAGCATAGCCAGTATAGGCGTGCCCAAGGCTCCAAGACCTGCCGCAGCAGGTATTGAAATCATCATTGTTATCCTTAGAGTGGTATCCACCTTGGACTGTACTATTTCCTTTTCCTTACGCACAACGCTTGCGGCTATACTCGGTATAACAGCCGTAGCTATGGCGGTGGATATGGCAACGGGAAGCGTCGTAAGCGTAACATACTTGCCGTTGAGCTGACCGTAAAGGTCTATTATTTTATTTGGTGCAAAGCCTGCCGCCGCAAGCCTGCTGTTTACCATTATCATATCCACAAGATTTGTCATTGAGAATATTGCCGTGCCTGTAATAATAGGCACAGCTATTTTAATAAGGCTTACTGTTATTTCCTTGAAGCTCTGTACTCTGTAATCGCCCTTGTCCCGTGAAAACTCCATATCTCTCTGCTTCTTAGTGGCATAGAATACCGCTACTAGCAGTACAAGTCCTGCAAGAGCGCCTATGCCTGTGCCGGCAGTACCGCCTGCCGCCGCATACTCAACGCCCATATCCAGCAAGAGATATGCAAGCAGTATACTGAAAACAGCGTGAAAAATCTGCTCTATAAGCTGTGACATAGCCGTAGGCACAGTGGTGTGAAGTCCCTGGAAAAAGCCTCTGAACACAGCCATAATGCCTACTATGAATACAGTAGGCGCAAGGGTGTATATACAGCCTATGCTCAAGTACCACATACTGTCCGTATTGCCTATCATTTCGCAGTATCGCCCTACGGCGTAAGCGCCGCATACCATGAACATGGCGCACAGAAAGCTCAGAGAGCCTGCTACCGTCATGGATACTCTGAACACCTTTTTTGCATTTGTATATTCTCCCAGAGCAACTCTCTCGGAAACCATTTTGGATATGGCAACGGGAAGTCCCGCAGAGCTCATAATAAGGAAAAAGTTGTATATATTATAGCCTGCGCCGTAAATACCGTTTCCCTCATTGCCTATCATATTGGTAAGAGGAAGTCTGTATAAAAAGCCAACTATTCTGACAAGTATACCTGCGCCTGCCAGTATAGCCGCCTGCTTTATAAAAGAACCTCCGCCTTTTTTGCCTTTTTTGCTCATAAAAATTACCTTCCTCTGGCAGCCAGCTTCTTCCTCAGTGATGGGTCAAGCACTTTCTTTCTTATTCTAAGACTTTCGGGAGTTACCTCCACAAGCTCGTCGTCTGTAATAAAGTCTATGCACTGTTCAAGGCTCATTACAATATGAGGAGTCAGCTTAAGAGCGTCGTCAGAACCGGCGGCTCTTGTGTTTGTAAGCTGCTTTTTCTTGCATACGTTTACGTCTATATCCTCGGCTCTTGCATTTCTGCCCACTACCATTCCGCAGTATACCTTAGTGCCTGCGCCTATGAAAAGGTCGCCTCTCTCCTGGGCGTTGAAAAGACCATAGGCAACGGCGTCGCCTGTTTCAAAGGCTACAAGAGAGCCCTGTGGTCTTGATGTAATATCGCCCTTGTATGGCTCATAACCGTTGAATATGGTATTGAGTATACCGTTTCCTCTTGTGTCTGTCAAAAACTCGTTTCGGTAGCCTATAAGACCTCTTGCGGGTATATTGAATTCAAGACGGGTATAGCCGCCCTGTCCGGGCTGCATATTTACCATTTCGCCCTTGCGTGTGCCCAGCTTTTCTATAACCGTGCCAACATATTCCTCGGGTACGTCTATGGTAGCCATTTCCATAGGCTCGTGGCGTTTGCCGTTTACTGTTTTATAAAGCACCTGTGGGCGGGATACCTGGAATTCGTAGCCCTCTCTTCTCATTGTTTCAATGAGTATTGAAAGGTGAAGCTCGCCTCTGCCGCTTACCTTAAATGCCTCTGTGGTGTCTGTGTCCTCCACTCTCAGAGAAACGTCGGTATTAAGCTCCTTCATAAGCCTTTCGCGCAGATGTCTGCTTGTTACATACTTGCCCTCCTGTCCTGCAAAGGGCGAGTCGTTTACGCTGAACGTCATTGAAAGAGTAGGCTCGCTTATTTTGTTTACCTCTATGGGCTGAGGGTCGTCAAGACAGGCTATTGTATCGCCTATGTGAATATCGGGCATACCCGTTACGGCAACAATAGAGCCAACTGTGGATTCCCTTACCTCAACTCTTTCAAGTCCCTCGAATTCATAGAGCTTTGATACCTTTATCTTTATATTCTTATCCGGGTCGTGATAATTGACTATGCACACGTCGTCATTTACCTTGACTGTGCCGTTTTCTATTTTGCCTATACCTATTCTGCCTACATATTCGTTGTAGTCTATTGTGGTGACAAGCATCTGCAAGCCTGCGTCGGGGTCGCCCTCGGGAGCGGGTATATGCTCTACTATGGTGTCAAAGAGCGCCTTCATATTGTCCGCCTCCAGAGCCTCTTTGTATGACATGGCAGCCTTGCCCAACTTGGCTGATGCAAATACAAAGGGCGAATCCAGCTGCTCGTCAGTAGCGTCAAGCTCCATAAAAAGCTCCAGCACCTCGTCTACAACCTCGTCGGGTCTGGCTTCGGGTCTGTCTATTTTGTTGATACAAACAACAACGGGCAGACCGAGAGCAAGAGCGTTCTTAAGCACAAACTTGGTCTGAGGCATAGCGCCCTCATAAGCGTCTACCACAAGGACTACGCCGTTTACCATTTTAAGCACACGCTCTACCTCGCCGCCAAAGTCCGCATGACCCGGAGTATCCACTATGTTTATCTTTGTATGCTCATAGTATACGGAGGTGTTCTTTGAAAGTATTGTTATACCTCTTTCCCTTTCAATGTCTCCGCTGTCCATTATCCTTTCCCTTACCACCTGATTGGTACGGAAAGTACCGCTCTGCTTCAGCAGCTCGTCTACAAGAGTAGTCTTGCCGTGGTCTACATGGGCGATTATGGCTATGTTCCTTATATCATCTCTTGTAATTTTCATAATGTCACTCTTTCTCTTATTTTCTGTTTAATTGTAAATAGGCGTTTGTTTTGCCGTCCTTTTGAAAGGAAGGCAAGCGCAAATTTACCTTAACAATAACATACCCATAATTTTACCACAGCTGTTACAATATTATCAAGTCTCAATATAACAAAATTTGGCATAACTTTGGGAATTAAATGAACAAAATAACTAATTTATTACAAAATCTCATACCTTTTATGACAAAATTGCATAATAATTATTTTAAGCCTTGAAATATGGCATAAAAATGTGTATACTTGTACTTAAATGTATATAAAAAAATAAATTGAGGGAGGAACTTTTTATGAACGGAATGAACATTTCCGAAGTTGTGGTATTTATATTATACCTTTTATTTATGCTTTCGATAGGCATATTCTTTTTTGTAAAGACAAGAAACGGCGGTGAAAAGACCTATTTCTTAGGCGGCCGTCAGATGGGACCATGGGTAACGGCTCTTTCAGCAGGCGCATCCGACATGAGCGCATGGGTGCTTATGGGTCTGCCTACATCTATATACGCTTTGGGTCTTGGTCAGGTATGGATTTCAGTAGGTCTGGCTATCGGCTATACATTAAGCTGGATATTCCAGGCGCCCAGACTTCGCCGCTTTTCAATAGTGGCAAACGATTCCATAACTATTCCGCAGTACCTTACAAACAGATTCCTTTCAAAATCAAAGGTATTGCAGATAATATGCGCAGTTGTTTTCCTTATAGCCTATACTATTTACGCCGCATCAAGCGTTAAAGCCTGCGGTACTCTTTTCCACACGGTTATAGGCATAGACGCCAATGTGGCTATGTACATAGCAGCTTTCATTATAATAAGCTATACATTCTTAGGCGGCTTTTCAGCAGTATGCTGGACAGACTTCTTCCAGGGTCTTCTTATACTTGCGGCTCTGCTCATAGCTCCTATATTTGCAGCCGCTATGCTTGACACAAGCGCAATAGCTCCCGTTGAGGCAGGCTATTGGAATCCCTTTGCAAGCTGGACGGATATAGTATCCGGTCTTGGCTGGGGTCTCGGCTACTTCGGTATGCCTCATATCATTATCAGATTCATGTCTCTTGAATCTCAGAAGTCACTTAAGAAGTCTGCCAAGATAGGTATTTCATGGACTCTTATAATAGTTATATTCGCTGCCATAGTCGGCGTTGTGGGACGTATGTTCTTAGGCTATGACGACGCTGTTAATGAAAATTCGCTTGTATTCATAAATATGGTAAGAGCTATATTCCCGGGCGTTGTTTCCGGTATACTTCTTTCAGCTGTACTTGCGGCGTCTATGTCCACAGCGGACAGTCAGCTTCTTGCTGCTGCTTCAGCCTTTGCCAGCGACGTTTACAAGCCTGTGTTCAGAAAGGACAAGGCAAGCGACAAGGAAATGCTTTGGGCAGGCCGTATAGTAGTGCTTGCAATAGCTGTGGTAGCGCTTCTTGTAGCATCCAATCCCAACTCCGGCTCAATTATGGCTCTTGTTGAGAATGCATGGGGCATATTTGGCGCATCCTTCGGTCCTGCTATAATGCTTAGCCTTTTCTGGAAAAGATTTAATTTCCAGGGCGCAGTTGCAGGAATACTTGCAGGCGCAATAGTAGACATCGGCTGGTTCATATATCTCAAGAGCGCAACAAACATATACGAGATAATACCCGGCTTCATAGCAGGTCTTGTAGTAGGTATCGTTGTAGCCCTTATTACCAAAGCTCCCGATAAGGAAGTGGAGGAACTCTTTGACAAGGCAGTTGCCTACGACGAAGAAAATTAATTACTGCAAACAGGAGGATTACTTTGGGGGAGGATCCTCTTGTTAAAAAGGCGTTCTTGGGAACGCCTTTTTTTGTTGCAAATGGAGCTGCGGCAATATGACCTGTGAATGAAAAGACATAATGTGATAGATTTGTTTGATTTGTGGGGGAATTTTTGTTTATATGAGTATCGACCCTTCAGTCAGCCCCGCTCTAAGCCATTCGTTACACTTAGCTGTAGCCGAGGCTGACAGCTTCCCTTCTCTGAAGGGAAGCCTTAGGAATACGCTTTCTAAAGGCTTTAATAATGTTGAAAAATTAACTTTATTACTAACTAAGAAATGGGCAGAATGTACTCCTGAGCTTCCCCTTCAGAGAAGGGGAAGTGGCAGCCCAACCATTTCTGAGAGTAAAAAATACTTTTTCGTTGGGCTGCCGATAGGGTCGAATTTACTACGATAAACAAAAATTCACCGCAACATCCATGTCGATAAAACGTTTAATTTGCATACTTCTGTTAAAGTTTAAATAAACAGTATCTGCTCAATCAATTTGTTGGATAAACGTTATTATATTGTCTTCTCACAATATAAAAGAGACCCAATCGGGTCTCCTTGCAATTTATCAGTTGCCTCTTTCTATACTTATCCTATTGAATATATCCAATATATCGTCTACTACGACGGAGCGCTTTTCATCGCCCTCTATATCCATAATGGCGTTGCCCTCGTGCATCATTATAAGTCTGCTGCCGTATTCAAGGGCGTACATAAGGTTATGAGTTACCATAATTGTGGTCAGATTTTTTTCTCTTACTATCTTATCTGTAAGCGCCATTATTATTTCAGCCGTTTTAGGATCAAGAGCGGCTGTATGCTCGTCAAGTATAAGTATATCTATGGGCGTCATAGTGGACATAAGCAAAGCCATAGCCTGTCTTTGTCCTCCTGAGAGCAAGCCTACCTTTACGCCCAGCTTATCCTCAAGTCCCAGATTCAGCTGCGCCAGCTGCTCCTTATAGAATTTTATCCTTTTTTTGTTAGTACCCCATTTAAGGTCGAATATTTTCCCCTTATTGTCGGCAAGGGACATATTTTCAAGTATTGTCATATTGGCGCAAGTACCCATGGCGGGATTCTGATACACGCGGCCTATTCTCTTATAGCGCCTGAATTCGCTTAGCTTATTTATGCTTTCGCCGTTTATAAGTATTTCTCCATTATCTATGGGTATAGAGCCGCATATCATATTGAGAAGTGTGGTCTTTCCGGAACCGTTGCTGCCAATAATGCTTACAAATTCGTTGTCCTTTACCTCCAAATTAAAATCCGTAAACAGCTTTGTTTCATTTACAGTATTTGGATTATAGGTCTTGTCTATATGCGCCAGCTTAATCATTGTCGACACCTGCCTTTCTGAAATTGCTCAGAACAAGTATAACAAGGAAAAGCGCGCCCGTTATCAGCTTCATATCTATGGCGGCAAGACCCATCCATATAGCGATTGCAACACAAGCCTTGTATATTACAGAGCCTATTATAACAGATGTGGTAGTCTTTATAAAACTCAGCTTGCCGAATACATTTGTGCCTATTATAACGGAAGCAAGTCCTATAACTATTGTACCCGTACCCATTGATATTTCAAAAAATCTCTGATCCTGACACATTACGCAGCCTGCAAGGGCTACAAGAGCGTTGGCTATTACAAGACCTATTATCTTTACAATGCCCTTGTCCTTTGCAAGCACGGTCACAACGGTATCGTTGTCGCCTACGGCTCTGAGGAGATAGCCGGACTTTGTCTTAAGATAAAGATCCATAAGTATTTTGCAAATAAGCATAATTATGAAAATAACGGCGACCTTGTTATATTTTCCCAGCTTATCCGCAAAGGGCGAAAGGGTGAATATATTGTCGTCGCTGAAAATAGGCATATTTGCCTGACTGCCTGTAATATGGAGATTTATGGAATAGAGTATAGTCATGGTAATAATACCGGAAAGTAGATCCCTTACCTTGAATTTAACGTGAATAAGGCCTGTTGCCAGACCTGCGATACCACCCGCTGCAAATGAAACGGGCAATGTGATATAGGGATTTATTCCCGCTTTTATCATAACAGCGCAGACAGCAGCTCCCAAGGGGAAGCTGCTATCTACCGTAAGGTCGGGAAAATCAAGTATTTTGTATGTGATATACACGCCCAGAGCAAGTATTGTGTATATAAAGCCCTGCTCCAGTACACTCAGCACCAATGCCATAGTTAATTCTCCTTACTCTGCCTCTGCCGCCTCTACGGCGTTTGCCTTAAGCTCCTCGGGACACTCCATGTTAAGAGCCGCAAGAGCCTCTGAGTTAATGTAAAGGCTGTATTCGGAAATAGTTTCATAAGGTATGCTTTGAGCGGATTCGCCCTGTAATACTCTTGCTGCCATAGCGCCTGTCTGCTTGCCCAATGCTATATAGTCAAGACCCTCAGTAGCAACGCAGCCGTTCTTTACCTGCTCTATTTCGCTGCCGTATACGGGGATACCCGCATTCTTTGCTGCGTCCAGAAGTACGGGAAGTGAGCTTACTACTGTGTTGTCCGTAAGGTTTGAAATACAGTCTACCTTAGAAGCAAGGTCTGCCGCTGCCATAGGAATATCGGAGGACTGACTTATGCCGCTTTCAACTATTTCAAAGCCGTAATTTCCCGCAAGGCTCTTGTATTCCTCTATGGCGCTTACGGAGTTAGCCTCGCTTGTGGTATAGAGTATACCTATATTCTTGGCGTCGGGCTGGAATTTTCTTATCATTTCAAGCTGAGCGTCTACTGCTAGCTTGTCGCTTGTGCCTGTAGCGTTGCCTACGCCTGAGCCGTCCTCATTGGCAAGCTCTGCCGCAACGGGGTCTGTAACTGCCGTGTATATAACGGGTATATTGCCCTGAGCAGCATTGTAGGCAGCCTGCGCCATAGGTGTGGCAACTGCGCATATAAGGTCTACATTTGCCGCAACCATGCTCTGAGCTATCTGATTGGTATTTGCCATATCAGCCTGGGCATTCTGGAAATCTATTTCAAGATTTTCGCCCTCAACATAGCCTGCCTCGGCAAGACCCTGCTTGAAGCCCTCTACACAGTTATCGAGAGAACCGTGAGGCGCAAACTGAGCAATTCCTATCTTAACATTGTCCGCAACATTTACATCGGTTTCTCCGTCGGCTTCTCCTATCTTTCCGCCGCAGCCTGTAAGCATAGTCATAGCCATAGCCGAAGCCAGTAAAATTGATAAAAATTTCTTCATTAATAACACGCTCCTTTTATATTTACAATTCTTTGTTTTTCAGTATAACACAATTTATGGTATTTAGCAAGCCAAAATAAAGGCTTTGTGCCTTTCGTAAGACTACAAATCAACAGACTGTCGAAAAAATAACATTTTGATAGGAAATATAAATTTCAAGTAAAGAACAGTTTGCAAAAAAAGCGTCGCAGACTTTAATCCGCAGGAGGAATTCACTTCCTCCGAGGACAGGAACTTTTCTGTAATTTAGGCATTTATGCCTAAATTACGGAAAACACGGCTGGTTCCTACATTAGCTAACTGAAAGAAATGCCAATAAGCATTTCTTTCAAGCGTGTCGATTTTATCGACACGCTAAAATGGAGCTGCCACAAAGCAACTCCATTTGCAAAAAATTATTTACTGAGATATTCGTCTATAGCTGCGGCAGCCTTTTTGCCTGCGCCCATAGCCAATATAACGGTAGCTGCGCCTGTTACGGCGTCGCCGCCTGCATACACGCCCTCGCGGCTTGTAAGTCCTGTTTCCTCCTCGGCTATTATACATTTTCTCCTGTTTACATCAAGTCCCGGAGTATTGGAGCTTATAAGGGGATTTGGTGAAGTGCCTAAGCTCATTATGACTGTATCCACTTCCATTGTAAAGTCGCTGCCCTCTATTACCACAGGGCTTCTTCTTCCGCTTTCGTCAGGCTCGCCCAGCTCCATTTTAACACAATTCATACCGCATACATTGCCGTTTTCGTCTACAAGTATCTCCGTAGGGTTGGTAAGGAGGTTGAATATGATACCCTCCTCCTTGGCATGGTGTACCTCCTCGGCTCTTGCGGGAAGCTGCTCCTCGGCACGTCTGTATACTATATGACTTTCAGCGCCAAGTCTGAGAGCCGTTCTTGCAGCGTCCATAGCCACGTTTCCGCCGCCTATTACAGCCACCTTTTTGCCTATCTTTACAGGTGTGTCATAGTCGTCAAGATATGCTTTCATAAGATTTACTCTTGTAAGCACCTCATTGGCTGAGAACACACCGTTGGCATTTTCTCCGGGAATACCCATGAACTTGGGAAGTCCTGCGCCGCTGCCTATAAACACCGCCTCGAAGCCTTCCTTGTCGAAAAGCTCGTCAATAGTAAGCGTTCTGCCTATTATTACGTTTGTTTCTATTTTAACGCCCAGCTTTTTGATATTGTCTATCTCTGTTTTCACAACGGTCTCCTTGGGCAGTCTGAATTCGGGTATACCGTATTCCAAAACGCCGCCTGCCTTGTGGAGCGCCTCAAATATAGTCACATCATAGCCCTTTTTGGCAAGATCGCCTGCGCAGGTAAGACCTGCAGGGCCTGCGCCTATTACGGCTACCTTTTTGCCCTTGGGGGCGTCCTTTGCCGTAAGGTCTATATTATGCTCTCTTGACCAGTCGGCAGTAAATCTCTCCAGCTTGCCTATTGAAACAGCGTCGCCCTTATTGCCCAGTATACACTTGCCCTCGCATTGAGTTTCCTGTGGGCATACGCGTCCGCATACGGCAGGAAGTGAAGAATATTTCGCTATTTCCTTGGCAGCGCCTTCAAAATCCTTTTCCTTTATATTTTTGATAAAAGACGGAATGTCTATATTTACAGGACAGCCTGTTACGCACATAGGCTTGGGACAGTTAAGGCATCTGGATGCCTCCAGTACCGCCTCCTCCTCGTTGTAGCCTAAGCATACCTCTTCAAAATTAGTGGCTCTCACCTTTGGGTCTTGTTCTCTTACGGGAATTTTCGTATAATTTACAGCCATTATCTGTCACCTCCGCAACCGCAGCCGCCGTTTTTATGGGTAGCGCCTTCTTCGTATCTGAGCCTTGCCTGACCTTCCTCTGTCCTATACATTGTCTGACGGCGCATAGCCTCGTCGTAGTTAATGAGATGTCCGTCAAACTCAGGACCGTCTACGCAGGCAAATTTTACCTCGCCGCCTACGGTTACTCTGCAGGCTCCGCACATTCCTGTGCCGTCTACCATAATGGGGTTAAGGCTTACTATTGTGGGAATACCAAGCTCCTTTGTCATCATAGATGTAAATTTCATCATTATCATAGGTCCTATGACTACGGCGTGGTTATAGCTCTTGCCCTGTTTTTCCACAAGGTCCTTGAGCAAGTCCGTAACTCTGCCGTTGTAGCCGTATGTACCGTCGTCTGTGGAGATATACAGATTGGTTGCGACCTCTGACATTTTATCCTCAAGAATAAGCAAATCCTTTGTTCTTGCGCCTATAATAACGTCGGAGTCAATACCTCTTTCCTTAAGCCACTTTACCTGTGGATATACGGGAGCAGCGCCTACGCCGCCTGCCACAAATATTATTTTCTTTGACTTAAGCTGCTCCTCTGTCATCTCGCACAAATCGCTTGGTCTGCCCAAAGGACCTACGAAGTCGCTTACATACTCTCCCTCTTTATAGCTCATAAGCTCCATTGTGGACTTGCCTACGGCCTGTGTCACTATTGTAACAGTACCCTTGTCTTTATCATAGTCACATATAGTAAGAGGTATCCTCTCGCCCTTATCGCTGTTCTTGACAATTATAAACTGACCAGGCAATGCTGACGCCGCAACTCTGGGCGCTTCTATTTCCATAAGGAAAATGGTATCCGTCAGCATTTCCTTTTTCACTATCTTATACATAGCTACACTCCTTAATAAATTTACTTCTTTGCATTATCGGAATTGTTGTAACAAATATGATTATACAATAAATTATTCAATAATAAAAGTTTTTTTTGATATTTTCTTAAAAAAATTAATAATATTGTGCAAAGTATGTAATATGGATTACATTTTTTTAATATTAATAAAAAAAATACTTGTTATTTTAGCATATACTGGTTAAAATATAATTGAGGATTATTATATATGTTGGGAAGTGTATTATTATGAACAGTAAAAGCAGCAGCGATCTGACAAATCACAAGAAAAAAGCAAAGAGCATGATGCCCGTTATGATGGTGATAGTTATAATCATGGGTCTTGTAGTGGGTATAGGCAGCTTTTCATTTGTATATAAATATATGATGAGCGACTCCGAGGGCGAGATTAATACCGAACGCTTCAGCGCAAACGATATTGCGGGACAGGCAATGGCAAACCTTATGGGTTCGGATATAGACGCCGTTGTAAAGAGCGTAGACGCCAGCGCAGGCACTATTACATTCCTGAATCTTAAGAATGAGACCACTAACGCCCTTTCCGTTACGGAAAACAGCATAATGCCGCAGAATGTATCTCTTGAGAACATTACGGCAGGCGATATATATACATACGTTTTCAATAAGGATAAGGAGCTAAGCGAGCTTAAGGAATGTAAAAACGCATGGGAATTTGCCGATTACGGCATTACCATAAACAAGACCGCCCAGCTTATTAAATTTACAGGCGAGGCAAAGGAACACGCCGACAGGACATATAAATACGTAGAGGGTATCACAACGGCAAAGCGCTATAACGAAATAATACCCTTTGAGCAGCTCAGTCCTCTCGACCTTGTAAAGGTAAGAGGCTATGACAACGGCAAGATAAACAAAATATATTCCATAGAGGTGCAGAAGGGTCACGGTCAGCTCCAGCTGCGCAACCTCAACTCCATAAGCTATCCCGTTGTCTATGTCAATAACGAAAAGAAAACCGTAAACAAGAGCAATCCCAATATATATCTTGCAGAGGGCACATATAATGTAAAGGTAACAGGCTCTAACTGCGACGATATTGTAAAAGAAGTAAATATAAATCCCAAAGAGCCGTATATACTGGATCTTGCAAAGGCTATGGTAAAGTCGGGCGTGCTTAATATCACCGCCAATGTTACAGACTTTAAGCTCTACTTAAACGACAAGGAGTATTCCGCAACGGAATCCAATCTTCTGGAATACGGTACCTACAACATAAAGGCTACCAAAGAGGGTTATCAGGATTATACGGGTCAGGTCACCATAGACGCAGACGAAAACAGCTTCAATATAAATATGGTAAAGGCTCAGCAGACTGCCTCCGTTACGCTTAACGCAGTACCTGCCGACGCCGTAATATATATTAACAACAACGCAGAGGGCAAGGGTACGGTTACGAAAACCTTGCCCTTAGGCTCATATTTGGTTTCCGCCAAGCTGGAGGGCTATGCGGATATGACCAAGCAGATAAATCTTTCCGTAGACGGTCAGCAGGTCTCCGCCGATTTTGTACTTACTGCCAATTAAGGGTGTGAGCGTATGAAAAAACTCAGAAATATACTGAATCAACTTAATATAGACGATAGGCTCAGAGAATATGCCGAGGATTTTAAGCTGACCTGCCGCATGATAAAGGACTATGTAAAAAGAGATTATAAAGCCGTATCGTTCAGCGCAAAGGTCATTATAATATTTACAATAATATATGTGCTGTGTCCTTTCGATATTATCCCGGGCTTCATACCCATACTGGGACAGCTTGACGATATTTCCATTGTAATTCTTGCCCTTAAGACACTTAAATCCGAAATAGAAATGTATCGCCTTTGGCTTGAAACAAAGGAATTGAGAGATAAATAAATACCCAATGAGCAGCAATGTCAAAATAATCTATACAAAAACAGACCGAGGTTTTCCCTCGGTCTGTTCAGACTGTCGAAAAAACAATATTATGGCAGAAAATACGAATTAAAATAAAGAACAGCTTGCAAAAAAGCGTCGCAGACTTTAATCCGCAAGGCGAGCTTTGCCCGCCTGAGGCTGGTCATAACACTTCGTGTTATTGCTCGCCTATGCAGCCAAAGGACAGGAACTTTTCTGTAATTTAGGCATTTATGCCTAAATTGCGGAAAACACGTCAGCACTTTCACTTTGTGAAAGCCAGCCTTCGGCTGTCCGATAAATCTTTCGGTGCAATGCTGGTTCCTACCATTGAATCGGAAAGATTGATCCGACAGGGCGTAAGCCCTGCTTTTACCGAAGGTAAAAGTTTTGACAGATAACTGAAAGAAATGCCAATAAGCATTTCTTTCAAGCGTGTCGATTTTATCGACACGCTTGAAAGACCGAGGTTTTCCCTCGGTCTGTTTTTATGACGGGATAAATCAATCTCTAAGTCAGCCCTCCTATCTCAAGCCTTCCCTTCAGAGAGTTCAGCACTTTTGCTTTCAGCAAAAGCAAGCCTTCGGCTTGGCGGATAACTTCTTCCGCTGCAATGTTCAGCACTT
>CANRBC010000017.1 GCA_947628755.1 uncultured Clostridia bacterium
CAATTATACATTATGTAAAGTGACAAAAAGTGACAAACATTTCCGTATGGAGATGTTTTTTGTTTTTTAGGCAGAAAATCGACCCTTCCACCATGCTTCGCATGGTCCCCCTCCCCTTCTCTGAAGGGGAGGCTGGGGTTGTGGGGATGGCTCAGGTATCGTCTTTCAAAGTAAATAAGCGAATTTGGCAAGCGTAAACTTAAAGCTCCCCTTACGAGAAGGTTCAGCACTTTTGCTTCGCAAAAGCGACACTACGTGTCGGCGGATACTTCTTCCGCTGCAATGGAGCTGTCAGCCTCGGCTTCAGTTAGCTTTACGAATAGTTTTGAGCGTGGCTGACTGAAGGGTCGATATAGACAGAAATTACAATCCTTCCACCATGTTCGCATGGTCGGCACTTCTACAACACAAAAAGCCGAGGAAATTTTCCTCGGCTTTTTCGGTATTTTTCACAGCTTTATATCCGAAATGTCAATATCATTTTCAAGGGCTATTTTTTCAAGGTCGGTATATTCCGCCTTAGTACGGGTAACGCCGTAGCCCTTTGATTCCTTTATTCTTACGCTGCCGTATTCCGTAGCGATGGTTTTTTCGGTTCTGTCCAGTACATATCTGTCAAGTCTGTTTTCCCTTATGCCTATTGTGGCGGTATGCTTAAAAATAAGCCTTACCATTTCCTCTCTTTTTTCCTCAGAGCATATACAGGTAAGCAGTATACCGGGGCGGTTCTTTTTCATACCTATGGGAACGGTAAATACATCGGCTGCGCCTGCCTCCAGAAGTCTGTTCATAGCAAAGCCTATTCTTTCCCCCGTCATATCGTCTACGTTGCACATAAGCTCCACGACCTTATCGGTATTATCCTCCGTTTCACCCAGAAAGGCTCTTATACAGTTTGCCGTGTCAAAGTCCTTTGTACCCATGCCGTAGCCTGTTTTCTGTATTTTCATAAGTGGCATATTTTTAAATTCAGAAGCAAAATGCTTTAAAAGAGCAGCGCCTGTTGGCGTACAAAGCTCTCCCTCAACATTATTGCTGTACACAGGAACACCCTTTAATATATATTCCGTTGCAGGAGCAGGAACGGGAAGCACTCCATGAGCGCAATTTACGCTGCCGTATCCTACATTTATGGGAGAAGCTATTATTTTGTCGGGAGAAATTTCGTCTAAAAGCATACACACTCCCGTAATATCGGCAACGGCGTCCATTGTTCCCACCTCATGGAAATGTATGTTCTCTATATCGCAGTCGTGAGCCTTGCTTTCAGCCTCGGCAATAAGCCTGTATACGGAAATAACATTTTCTCTGACCTTTTCAGAAAGATTAAGATGTCCAACAATATGCTCTATATCTCCAAGGCTACTGTGGTGATGATGCTCATGGTGTTCATGGTGTTCATGGTGATGTTCGTGATGATGATGTTCATGGTGTTCATGATGCTCATGATGATGCCCTAAAAGCTCCTCGCTTTCCTCCTCACCGCCTACCATCACTCTTATATGTGTGCCTGTGATACCGCATTTTTTTGCTTTTTCATATTCTATTTTAACATTCGGTATGCCTATGCTGTTTAATTTCTCTATGAATTTTTCGGGTTCGGGATGAAGCTCCAGCAGAGCCGCCATAAGCATATCGCCTGCTGCGCCCATATTGCACTCTATATAAAGGGTTTTCATGCTATTTTCCTCCTATGTGATTTATCATGCTTGCCATATAGCCTGCGCCGAAGCCGTTGTCTATGTTTACAACACTTACTCCGCTTGCGCAGGAATTGAGCATTGACAAAAGGGCGGAAAGTCCGCCGAATGAAGCGCCGTAACCGACGCTTGTAGGTACTGCTATAACAGGACAGTCCGCAAGTCCTCCCACAACGCTTGCCAAAGCGCCCTCCATACCTGCTATTGCTATTATGACCCTTGCTTTCATAATATCCTCGGAATGAGCAAGAAGCCTGTGTATTCCCGCAACGCCTACATCATAAAGACGTCTGACATTGTTGCCAAGAGCTTCACAGGTAATGGCAGCCTCTTCCGCAACGGGCATATCGCTTGTGCCTCCCGTTACCACAAGAACAGTGCCCTCCGTATCGGGCTTGGGTATTTCTCCTACTATGCCGATATTTCCCATTCCATAGTATTTCATTTCCATAATTTCTTTGATACGGTCTGCTTTTTCTTTTGACAGTCTTGTTATAAGTATAGTTTTCTGTCCTTTTTCTCTAAGCGCCTGCGCAATTTTGACTATCTGCTCCCATGTCTTGCCTGCGCCGTATATGACCTCCGATACGCCTTGTCTTATACCTCTGTGATGGTCCAGACTGGCAAAACCCAACTCTTGAAAAGGCTCTAGCTTAAGCTGAAGCTCCGCCTCAGAGGGCGTCATGCTTCCCTCGGCAACAAGGTTAAGTATTTTTCTTATTTCCGCTCTATCCATTACTTTTCCTGCCCTTCATATCCAAAGTTATATACTCAAAATAAGGAGAAAGCTCCCCTACTATTTCATCTCTTGCTTTAAAAGCCTTTTCAATATCTCTGTCGGTAAACTCCAGTCTTGCAGAGTCGTTATACATTCTCACTCTGAAATCGTCAAAGCCCAGTTTGAAAAGCACCATTTCGGAGTTTTCTATTCTTTTCAGCTTATCCGCCGTTATTTCATTTCCCATATTTATTCTGGTGGCAAGGCATGAGTATGCCGCCTTATTCCACGTAAAAAGTCCTGCCTCTTCCGATAGCTTGCGTATATCGGCTTTTGTAAGCCCACATTCTTTAAGAGGGGATATTACATTCAGCTCTCCAAGAGCTCTCATGCCAGGTCTGTCGCCTGCGTCGTCAGAAGCATTTGTACCGTCAATTATTGTGGTATAGCCATCCTCTGCGGCTCTTTGGCATATTGCGGAGAAAATTCTTCTTTTACAATAATAGCATCTGTCGGCAGGATTTTGGGTTATATTGCTGTCACTAAGTATATCGTATTCTATAACAGTGACTTCTGCGCCTATATTCCTTGCGATTCTCATTGCATCATTATACTCAAACTCCGGCTGAAACTGTGTCCTGACATAATACGCCCTTATATCGACATTGTATTTCACAGCGGCATACAGCAAATAAGAAGAATCTACGCCGCCTGAAAATCCCAGAGCTATTTTGTTGTTCTTATTAAAAAAATACTCAAGTTTCATATTCCCTCCACTACATAAAAGGCGGTGTATGAACCGCCTTTTATCTTTTAGCAAGTCTTTTTCTCACAACGCCCTGTGGGTCTTTTACAAACAGTACTACAAGCCATATAACAAGACCAAGGGCAACTACCGACAAGCCTAAGTATGTATCGTTGAGCATTTCTGCCGCCGACGGTCGGAAATAGTCAGCCTTAAGCTCGGCATATTCAAATACGGCGTCTACAAACCACATAAGGGAAGCGCCCCAGTACATAAGCGAAAGTACGCCTAATTTTTTACTGTCGTCAAGACCTGTAAAATACCATACCGCCGTAGAAATTACCGCTGCAAATACAGTAATAAGCAGCGTCATTATGCTTCCTCCTCAGCCTTTACAGTCTTTTTCTCAATAGACATGGATACGGCAACGGCGCACGCCCATACTCCTGTTACAAGCACTGCCATAGCGCTGCCTGCTGTTGCCATTTCGTGAAGCATTTCCGCTCTTGCCTCCGGAGCTACTGCATTTGTAAGAAATGGAAACCACGGAACTATCTCGCCGTGCCATACGTGTTCAAATGCCAGAAGAGCAGAACCGCCCCAAAGCATATTGTTGAGCCACTTTAATTTTTCTGAAAACCTTGTTTTCACCTCAACGCTGTCCTTTTCCTTTTTTTCAATAACCTTTTCTGCAACAGTTGTTACGACTGCTTCAACTGCCGGTACTACAAAACATGCCATAAATATTTCCTCCTTTTTTATATTAATTATATTTAATTGCAATTCTTAATTAATTATAACAATTTTTGCAATTTTTGTAAAGCCGCGTTATTCGGCTGCCTGCTGCCTACGGCTGTTTTATTTAAAACAAAGTAAAATCGGAGATATAAGCCATAATTTCAGAAATGGGAGGAAAATTATTGAAATATCTCCGCTTTTACTTTATGTAATTAAAGTGTAAGGCTTGAAGTTTACTTTAAGTCAATAGTTTTATTTGATTTTTTTATTAAATTTTTATTAAGACTAAATATAGGTTGCAACACATTTGCAAATTGTTTTAACGGTTTTTGTCCCAAATAACTAAATATTTTACTTTTTTAAGTAGACAAACTTAATAAAATATGGTAATATATATTAAGGCTTAAATTTTTAAATTATTTTTCATTATTATAAAGAAAGGGGTAAAACATGGATAGTATAGATATTAAAATATTGGATATGCTTCAAAAAAATGCAAGAACGCCTCTTAAGGCAATAGCTGAAAATGTATTTTTATCCTCCCCTGCCGTTTCCACAAGGATAGAGCATCTTGAAAAACAGGGTATCATAAAGGCATATACCTCTATTGTGAATAAGGAAAAATTAGGTTATCATATTACTGCATTTATAAATCTTGAAATGGAGCCTACTCAGAAAAAGGAATTTTATCCCTTTGTATCGGCTATTCCAAACGTATTGGAATGTAACTGTGTTACGGGAGAGTACAGTATGCTTCTTAAGGTAGCCTTCAAAAGCACCGTAGAGCTGGATTCCTTTATAGGCAAGCTCCAGAAATTCGGAAAGACAAGCACTCAAATCGTTTTCTCAACGCCTGTTGAGCCAAGAGGAATCAATATAACCGAGGAGTAAATTTATGTCCGTTAAAATAATTACAGACAGCTCGGCAGATATTTCCCCCGAGCTTGCAGAGAAATACGGTATTACAATAATACCTCTGTATATTTCATTTGACAACGAAAAATATTATAAGGAAAATATTGAGCTTTCACCGGAGGAATTCTATAATAAGCTCTGCGAGCCTGACGTCTCCCCAAAGACCTCCTGCCCTCCCATGGCAGATTATATTTCAGTCTTTGAGAAAGAGCTTAAAAATAATAACGATATTATATACGTTAGCATTTCCTCTAAGCTGAGCACCTGTTATCAATGCGCCGTTACCGCGGCAGACATACTTAGTGACAGCTATGATAACAATATTCTTGTAATAGATTCCATAGGCGCCACAGGCTCTCAGGCATTGCTTATACTGGAAATAGTCAAAATGCTTGAGGATAATTTATCCCTTGAGGATATTGACAAAAAGGCTGACGAGCTTAAACGCACAAGCGGAGTATTTTTCACTCTTGATGACCTTTCCTTTTTGCAGAAGGGAGGACGCATAGGCAAAGCCGCTGCCCTTCTCGGTACTATTCTCAATATAAAGCCTATACTCCGTGTGGAAAACGGAGAGGTTGTTCCCGTCGGAAAAATACGAGGCAGAAAAAAAGCTGTGGAAGAGGTGTTGAAACAATTCAACAGCACTGTTGAGGACAAGTCCTTATACAGTATATGCGCTCTTAAGTTCAAGCAAAGCGAAAGCGCAGAAAATTTTGCCGAGCTTCTGGACTGCGACAATGTTATAAATCTCTATCTGGGAGCTGCAATAGGCTGTCATACAGGTCCTACACCCGTAGGTATCGCTTATATTAAAAAATACAGATAAATTTAAAAGCCGACGCTGTGAAAAACACGTCGGCTTTAATTTTATATAGGATAAACTTTATTGTCAACGTCTGCCAGCTTGGGGTCTATGCCAAACTTCTGCGCCTGTCTGAACTTAAAGAAATCAAGTGCCTGCTGTGGGAAAAGAGCGTAGCTTAAAACGTCCTCCTCTTTTTCCTTATAGTCCTTCATTTCCGCCTCCAGCTTTTCAAGCTCCGGCTCTATATTGTCGGCAGGACGGCACGTAATAGGCTCTTCGTCGCCTATTATCTTCTTTCTTATTTCCTCGGAAATAGGTACGGGAGTTTTGCCGTACATACCCCTTACTATATCCTTTGTTTCCTTTGGCACCATTTTGTATCTCTCGCCCATTATTACGTTGAGTACAGCCTGTGTGCCTACTATCTGGCTTGAGGGAGTAACGAGAGGAGGATAGCCAAGATCAGCTCTTACCTTTGGTATCTCCTTTAATACCTCGTCATACTTATCCTCTGCGTTTGCGCTCTTAAGCTGACTTACAAGATTTGAAAGCATACCGCCGGGTACTTGGTAGAGAAGTGTCGCTATATCTACTGAAAGAACCTTTGTGCTTAAAAGACCGCTTTCTATCGCCTTTTCTCTTATAGGCTTGAAATAGTCGGAAATTTCCTTAAGGAGATTTTCGTCAAGACCCGTTGCGTATTCCGTGTCCTTAAGAGCGGCTACCATTACCTCCGTAGCCGGCTGAGCAGTACCCATGCTAAGAGGCGACATATCCGTATCTATAATATCTGCGCCCGCTTCAATAGCCTTCATATATGTCATAGCGGCAACACCGCTTGTATAGTGGCTGTGTACCTCAAGAGGAAGGTCTACCTCCTCCTTTATTGCCTTAACCAAATCATAAGCCGCCTGTGGAAGCAGCAAGCCTGCCATGTCCTTTATACATATACTGTCAGCGCCCATATCTCTGTACTGCTTAGCTAGATTTACATAGTATTCAAGAGTGTGTACGTCGCTTAATGTATAGCTTATGGCAAGCTGAGCCTGTGCGCCGTCCTCTTTTTTAACGGCGTTTACGGCTGTTTCAAGATTTCTGGCATCGTTAAGAGCGTCAAATATACGCAGAATGTCTATACCGTTTTCAATACTTTTTCTTACAAATGCCTCAACAACATCATCTGCATAATGTCTGTAACCTAATATATTCTGACCTCTTAAGAGCATCTGGAGTTTTGTATTGCTGAATGCGGAGCGAAATTTCCTCAGTCTTTCCCATGGGTCTTCCTTAAGGAATCTGAGGCAGGAATCAAATGTAGCTCCGCCCCATACCTCAACGGCGCCAAAGCCGACCTTATCCATTTTATCCAGAATGGGAAGCATATCCTCTATTCTCATTCTGGTAGCAATCAAAGACTGCTGACCGTCTCTTAAAGTGCAGTCACATATTTTAATAGCCTTAGCCATATATATAACCTCCTATCTGTAGAATGACAAGAAAATACCCGACGCTATGGCAGAGCCTATAACGCCTGCTACATTGGGACCCATAGCGTGCATAAGAAGATAGTTGTTGGGATTTTCCTCCTGACCTACCTTCTGAGCGACTCTGGCAGCCATAGGTACTGCCGAAACGCCTGCCGCGCCTATAAGAGGATTGACCTTGCCGCCTGTCAGCTTACACATTATCTTGCCGAATATAATACCTGCCGCCGTTGAAATGGCAAAGGCAAAAAGTCCAAGCACAAGTATAAATATAGTCTGAAGCTCAAGGAACTGGTCTGCCCTTGTGGTAGCTCCAACTGTCACGCCTATAAAAATGCTCACTATATACATAAGCGCCTCTGAAGCGTGAGTTGCCAGCTTTTGTGTAACGCCTGATTCTCTGAAAAGATTGCCAAGCATAAGCATACCTATAAGAGAAGCGGTATCGGGAAGTATAAGTATAACAAGCATAGCCGTGATTATGGGGAAAAGTATTTTCTCTCTCTGTGAAACAGGTCTGAGCTGCTCCATCTTTATTGCCCTTTCCTCTTTTGTGGTCAGCAGCTTCATAATGGGAGGCTGTATTACGGGAATAAGCGCCATATAGGAATAAGCCGCCACAGTTATTCTGGAAAGAAGATGAGGCGCAAGGTGAGTGGTGGTAAATATAGCTGTTGGACCGTCTGCGCCGCCTATAATACCTATTGAGCACGCCTCATTCAAATCAAAGCCAAGCAAAAGCGCCCCAAGGAAAGCCGCAAATATACCGAACTGCGCTGCCGCGCCCAACAAAAGGCTCTTGGGATTGGCAATAAGCGGTCCGAAGTCCGTAAGCGCTCCTACGCCCATAAATATAAGCGGAGGAAAGATACCAAGCACATCTCCCTGGAAAATATAGTAGAGAAGTCCACCGTTCTGAGATACCTCGCCGGGAACTTGCGTAAGCATGGGAATAGCGTTTCCGTACTGGTCCATCTGTATTCCAAGTACATCGATTAATTCTCTTATAGGCTCGTTCATAAGTCCACTGTTGGGCAAATTGGCAAGAAGCATACCGAATGATATTGGCAGAAGAAGCAACGGCTCATACTTCTTGGCAATAGCAAGCCACATGAAAAACAGAGAAACGCATATCATAATAAGAAATTTGTAATTATCGCCTATAAAAAACTGCGCAAAACCGGAGTTTGCCCAAAATCCGGCAAGAGCCTCCGTTATCATATCTAACATAATACTGCCTCCTGACTACATCAGATTATTCTGCAACAGTAATAAGAGCATCGCCGGAATTGACTGACTGACCCTTAGTGACATTTACAGCTGTAACAGTACCTGCAACTGGAGTTACTATGTCGTTTTCCATTTTCATAGCCTCAAGTACGGCTACCACCTGATTGGCAGCGACCTTATCTCCTGTGTTCACCTTAATATCAAGTACAGTACCGGGCATAGGTGCAGGAACTTTTGTACCGCTGCCGGATGCGGGAGCAGGAGCAGGCGCAGAGACAGGAGCAGGAGTGGGCGCTGCCACAGGCGCTGCTGCCTGTGCAGGCGCAGGAGCTGTAGCCTTTACAGGAGCTGCTCCGTTTAACTCCTCTACCTGTACGTCGTATACATTGCCATTTACTGTAATTCTATAATTTTTCATTTCTATATCCTCCTAAAATAAACGACTCTGCTGTTCTGCAAGAGCTTCCTTGTTCCAGCCTGTTACTCTTCTCAGTCTTCTTACCACAAGCCTGTCAGGACTTATGGGCTTTTTCTCGTATGCCGATACCGCCGCGGCTATAACGGCAATAAGCTCCTTATCGTCTGCTTGGGTTATTACAGGCTCAGCTGCGACTACCGTCGCTTTTTCAGTCTGTGTTATAGGCTCTTTTGCTGCCTTGTCAGACTTTTCAGCGAATATCCTTCCGCTTATCATAAGTATAAGACTAATAAAAATAAGAACCGCAAATACAACGCCAAAACCTATTACGGTGACCATAATACCTTCGGCAATATTTTCAAAGTGTAAAATACTCAGTAAATTCATTGTCATTGCCTCCGTATTTTAAAACTCTATGCTTGAATGCTTTCTCAAAACAGTATTTTCTCTCTTTGTCATAAGCATTTCAAGAGCCATTAAAATTCTCTTTCTTGTAGTGGAGGGAATAATAACGCCGTCTATATATCCCTTTGCCGCCACCTCATAAGGTGATGTAACCTGGTCATATCTTTCGCTTGAAGTACCCATAATATTAATGGCAGCCTCTCTTGACATAAGAGCAACGCAAGCTGAAGGCCATGCGTATACTATATCTGCGCCTATGTGCTTTGAATTCATGAGCAGATAAGCGTTGCCTATGCCGTTTCTTACTATAACGTTTATTTTCGGCACCGTAGCGTTTGCAAAGGCAAACATAAATTTAGCGCCGTATTTTATTGTATTGCTGTGTTCATTAGTATCATTGTGAACATAGCCGTCTATATCCGTAAATGTAACTATGGGGATATTGAAGGCGTCGCATATATTTACAAATTCTCCTGCCTTCTTTGCGCTGTCTGCGGAAAGCTGTCCGTTATTGGCAACGACGCCTGCCGTAATACCGTCAAGACGAACAAAGCCTGTACGTATCCCCTTTGCAAAGCTCTCGCATATTTCAAAGAAATCGCCGTTATCAGCTATGGATTTGACAATATATTCCATATCTACGGGAGATACGTTATCTTCGGGAATAACGGTATTCAGAGTGGCGTCCTCTCTGTTAAGGTCGTCCGTAGGCTCTATCTGATAAAAGTCATCAAGGTTATTTGAGGGAAGCATATCTATGAGCTTTCTCGCCTTATTAAAGCACTCCTCCTCATCGGGGCAGCTAAAGTGTACTACACCGTTTTCTGCAAGGGTCTTAGCGCCGCCGAGAGCCTCGTAGGTAGTAGCCTTACCCTCAAGACCGGAATATATGCTGGGGCTTGACATAAACATCTTTGCCCCTGTTTCGGACATTATTACAAAATCCGAAAGTATGGAAAGGAAGCTGCTTATTCCGAGGCAGTTTCCCAATACTACACTTATCTGAGGTATAACGCCGCTGGCTGCCGTCTGATTTTTAAACATTATGCCATAGGCTTCGAGAGTGTCAAGACCGTCGTCTATCTTCATACCGTTGGAATCCATGACCGCCACTACGGGGCAGCCCATTTTAAGAGCAAGAGAATATACATCGTCTATTTTTCTTGCATGGTCCGTACTCACAGCCCCCTCCTGTGCAAATGCGTAAACCAGCTTGCCGTTTACAGTTCCGTAGCCCGTTACAACTCCTGCGTTCTTGTTGTAAGCGCCAAGCTCTACAAAGCTGTTTTCGTCAAACAGTTTTTCAAGTCTTTTGTAGGCTGTAGTCGGCTCTGCCTGCAGCTTGTCAATAAGCTCATTGATTTTATCAAGTCTGCTCATTTTAAAACCTCCTGTGAAATTTTTGAAAAAAAACCGATAAAAAACTTGTAATTATACATAATTTATTGTACTATAAATACGAAATTATATAAAATATTTTTTCTTATATATTATATATAACGCTAATCCTATAAGGAGGTTTTTTTATGGATTTAAAGGAATTTGAATACGTTTTGGCAATAAACGAGGAAAAGAGCTTTTCAAAGGCTGCAAAGAAGCTCTTTATATCCCAACCCTCCTTGAGCCAATATATAAACAGGCTTGAAAGTCAGATGGGCATAACCATATTCGACAGAAACACTATACCCCTTTCTCTTACATACGCAGGAGAGCTTTATATAAAATCCATCAAGGATATTATAAACATTATTGAAAATCTCCACAAGGAATTTGACGATATTTCCAGCTTGAAAAAGGGACGCCTGAATATAGGTCTTACACCATCAAAGGCAAACAATCCTCTTCCTGCCATTTTGCCCGTATTCAGAAAGGAATATCCCGGCATAGAGCTTGAAATAACCGAGGAAAATTCCTCTGTGCTGGAGGATATGCTTTTGAGAGGACAGGTGGATTTGTGTATGATGAATCTGCCTATCAAAAGCAAGGGCATCGAATACGAGGCTATAATAAAGGAAAATCTTTATCTTGCAGCTCCTCCGGACTTTGAGCCGAAGCATACAACAAAAAATGATACGCCCTATCCCCAGATAGATATAAGAGACCTTAGCGACGAGCAGTTTATTTTCCTGCATCCCAGTCAGAGGCTCAGACAAATTGCCGACGCAATATTTGCAAAGGCAAATATAAAGCCTCACGTACTTCTGGAGACATCCGGCATAGAAACAGCCTTAAGGCTTTCCGCCGCAGGCATGGGATTTTGTCTTGTACCGGAGTTTTCGGTTAAGTATGC
Organism: uncultured Clostridia bacterium; assembly: GCA_947628755.1. GTDB lineage: Bacteria > Bacillota > Clostridia > Lachnospirales > CAG-274 > CANPXH01. The sequence goes on from CANRBC010000017.1 coordinate 11,452, forward strand.
AGGACTTACAAAGCAGCCTAAATACTACTCTCTCAGCTCTGATTTAAACTGGACTCTTGTAATAGCTTACAGAGAAAACGCATACAGGACGAAAGCCGCTGCCGCCTTTGCGGAAACAGTCAAAAAGGTAGTATGCTCACAGGAGGTCGAACAATGATAGTTCTGGATTTGGAATTCAATCAGGCATTTGATTTCGGCGACCATGAGAGAGGAAGCGAAGTCGACCCCAAATGTCGGTTTGAGATAATACAGATAGGCGCAGTAAAAACAGATGAGCTGTATAACGTTACAGACTCCTTCAATATTCTTATCAAGCCTATTATATATCCCCGCATACACCCTTATGTAGAGAAAATAACAGGCTTTACCGGCAAGGATTTTTACGGCGCTCCCAACTTTCCCGAAGCCTATGCAAAATTCAGAAAATTTGTGGACGGCGACCTTGTGCTGGGTACTTGGGGTTACAGCGATATAAAGGCTCTATACAGAAACATAACATATCACAGGCTTACAGAAGACCCCGTTATAATAAAATATGTGGATATTCAACAAATCGCCACAAAATATATAGGCTTCAGCAAGGGCGGTGCCATAGGACTTAAAAACGCCGTGGAAGCTCTGAATATTACAATAGATGAGGACAAGCATTTCCACAATGCCTCCGGTGACGCTTACTATACCGCCAGAATACTCAGAAAGATATGTCCCGATAAGCCTTTGATAAGAATATTCAATTCCAAACACATTAAATAAAGCGGAAAAGGTAATATGCCCTTTCCGCTTATTTTTTAATAATTGTCATTTCCGTAATCTATGCCTTTGTCCGTTATGGCAAGCCTTGCCTTTTTGTCGCCCATTGAGAGTATTTTCAGATAGCCCTCCTCTTCAAGCAAACGAATTGCACCCTTATTTATCTCTATCTCATCGGGGGCATCCGTCTTGTACTGATATGTATATGTGTCTCCACCCGTTACATAAGACTGATACATTCTGGAAAATATCTTAGCTGCATTTTTGTCCATGGTATTTCTCCTTTGTATTTAGCTTTATATGGCAATTATACAATATTCGGATATAAAAATCAATAATGTAAAAGCACCAAACCGCCTTTATTTCATATATTGACATTGTAAAGGCGGTGAATTTATGAGAATTATGAATACTGACACGAATATCGATACCGGCTGTATGCCCTTTGAGGAATATATCAGGGTAAAGGAGCTTGCATTTGCATACGTTCCCATACAGAAAATATGCAGCTATTTCGAGCCTATGGAAAGCCTTGTAAACGGAACGGTCTTTCCGAGCTTATACAAACCATATAAATAGGAGGCAGTTATGGATAAAAATCAGTTATTAAAGCGACTTACAGTATTGGATTTTATTGCTGTGGATTTACAGCTTTATCTGGACACTCATCCCGACGACACGGAGGCTATCGACAAGTATAATTCCGTAATAAAGGAAGCGGATATGCTGAGAATGAAGTACGAGGAGCTTATAGGACCTCTCTATTCCTTCCGTTCCTCTAACAAGGGCGATACCTTTGAATGGATAAAAACGCCCTGGCCATGGCAGAGCTCAGCAAACTTTGAATTAAGCGAGGAGGAAAAGCAATAATGTGGATATATGAAAAGAAACTTGAATTTCCCGTTAAAATAAAAAAGACCAATCCTGCTCTTGCCAAGGTGATAATTTCTCAGTTCGGCGGACCGGACGGCGAGCTTGCAGCGTCCCTCAGATATATAAGCCAGAGATTTGCCGCCGTTACCGACCAGTCAAAGGCAACTCTTTCTGATATAGGCACAGAGGAATTTGTTTATAATGTTTTACAAAGTTAAAAAGCAAGGAATAATATTAATCCTTGCTTTTGTATCTATCAAGCAACCCTAATATTTCGGGTTCGTCTATTATATCTTCCATTTGACAGCCCAAAGCCAAACAGATTTTTAAGATTACATCAATCTTAGAAAGCCGCTTAAGTCCCTGTTCGTAAGATTGCAGAAACTCTTTCTTAATTCCTACTTTTTTTGCAAGCTGATACTGAGATAAGCCAGCATCCTCCCGGACTTGCTTTAACTTACTCGTTCCTATTCTACTCTTCAATCCCTCAAGAGTTTTGGATAAGAGCAAATCCAACTCACCTTTGGATTCAGCAATTATCGCCTTTGCATATAACTCTGCATTTTCTTTTTTATTAAAATACGTTTCAATGATTGACTTGCCGCCCTCTGAACTAAGTGTAGAAGTACTAGGTATTTGCCCCTCACATTCTGTTAAGGTGCATTCTACCTTGCCATCTGTATCTACCGTCTTTGTAACTATGTAATACAATCTTATACCACCTTTAAATTTTCTATAAGGAGGACATTTAACCCTCCCACTCCAGTTTATTTTACATCTCAGTTGTTAAGTAATATGACTATAACTCACACTCCTATTAAGAAGTGACAAATTATATTGAGGTCTATCCCTACATTTAAAGTATCAAAATAATATACTTTTGTCAATATTTTTAGCAATAAAAAATAAGGGTATGCACCGAAGTACATACCCTGTTTTTTTAATTATATATTCCTGCTCTGTCGTTTATGACAAGAACTCTTAGCAGCGTTTCGCTTATCTCCAGTCCCTTATCCGTACCCTTGAGGATACCTTTATCATAGAGCTTCTGTACAGTAGCCTTGCCCCATTCGGGCACTTCACTTATTTCGTTGTACACCTTGTCCCTGTACTTGTATACCATATCGTTTGCCTCTTTTTTTGCTATTTCTCGTACCTGTGCTTCTGTCATTTCATTTTCCTCCTGTATCAATTTTTTAAACTCCTGCCACTCACTTGCTACTCTTACCCAAGGCTCTGGGCAAAGCTTACCGCAAACATCGTAATGACGTATAACCCTCTCTGCAGGAATATTAAATCTCTGCATCAGATACTTAACTACCTTAATAGTATTAAGCATCGTTTCTTTTGGTATAACGTATTGTCCATTTATTTTAGTGCTACACATTTCCACGCCAATACTATTGACGTTGCGGCAGTCACATTTAAACTTCATGCCTTTAGTCTCACAATGGAAAGCGATGCGGTCAAACGGTATGCTTTGAGTGCAACTATCATTATCGATAAACAAATGAGATCCAACTCCGACTGCAGTCCGACCAAAATATGAACCGTTTCCTGTGTCGGTATCGCCATTGTTACCCGTAAAATGAATAACTATGTATTCTATGAAAGATAATGCCCTATATCCACCATAATTGGCAGGATTTGACGGTATATTATAATAAGGCAAGTCTAATCCATCAATATACATATCTATCACTCCTTGCCATTGGCTAAATCATCAATGGCCTTATCCGCTACTTCAAGTCCCCTTATAAGGAACTTTGGTACATTCCAGCCAAGTTTTACTCCGTTTTCAAATATGCTTCTGATTTCGTTCACAAGATAGCTTGCCAACACAAACCAACCTATGCCTATGGCAAAGCTCAAATCCACGCCTATAAGCTCGCCTAATCTTACAAAGGCATACGCTATGTAAAAAGCGATAAATATTATTACCCAGTAGCCCAGCTTTTTGACAATACCTCTCGCTCCTACCTTGGAGCTCTCCAGCTTGTTAATCCTAGCATAATACCATCCTGTAAGCCAGTCCACAATGTTAAGCACAAGTAGACCCACAAATAAAAACCAGTATTTGCCCAGTATTGCCGCAAATATCGTTACAATAATACCGCCTATAAAATTAACCTTGTTAATAATTACATTTTCCATTTCTATCCTCCTTTAACTACCGAATAAATTCCTTATTTCCTCCACCGTTATCGGTTGTAAGTCGTCCAGTTTTGCCTTATCCGTCTTGCTCATAAGTCCGTCTTCGCTCCGTGTCGCTGCCGTTGTAGGAGCGTGGGGACTGTTCGCATGGGTATAGGCTTCTTGTACCCAGTCGCCACGTCCTGCCGTAGAAGAGGTATTACCCAACGCCAGGCTTGCAGATATTTCCACAAAAACTGTCCCGGACCATCTGTAGACCTTGTTTGTTGAAATGTCTACATATATCTTATCACTCTGCCCTGTTATTGCAGTTGTGTGGTCGCTTTCCTTCCAGAATTTGCTGTTGTAGTAATAGCCTTCTGTTACATCATCTACAAATGAAGGCAGTTGCGATGACGGTACCTTGCCGTCTGCGCCTAATTCAGCAACACCTCCGGCAGCGCCTTTTTGTGCTATACTGAGTTTTTTATTAAGCTCAGTTAAAATGACCTTGTTTTGTACAGGGTTTTCACTCCCTGAATCCAATGTACTGTCTACCGTTATCTTATTAGCCCCTTCGGCTATGCTTTCAAGCTTTGCCTTAAGCTCATTAGTAAAGTCGTTAGTTGACAGAGCTTTACCACTTACTTTATCAACTTTAACAGACAGATATTCGCCTATTAAAGCCGCAAGTTCGTCCAAACCTTTCAGGTCTAGATATTTATTTTCACTCATATAATCACCTCACTTAAACAATACACTTATATTCTTTTTTCCAAATTGGTATTACCATAAATAATGCTATAGGTCGGTTCACTACACCTATAGTCATATAATGCAATGCAGGTATTTCCATAAAGTTTTAAAGAGTTTGTTGCGCCTATATCAATACAAGCAAAAGTAAGTCCTGTGCTTCCATTTTTTACATCAAAACAACAATTGCTTACTTCAACGTTTGCTGCTCTTTGAATTTGCAGGGCGAGGTAGCTTCCGCCCGTTTTTAAAATAATGTTTTTAAAAACAACATTTTTTGCAATAGTATCAAACCCATAGATGTGTTTGTCAAACTGCATATTTAAGTCATAAATAGCTATATTGTCGCTATTTATTCTTAACGCCATAGTGCTTTGGGAATGTGTTGTTTGCAGTATACACTCAGAAGCATATAGCGGACTAAATCCCCTTAATATCAAATTTTTAAATTTTTTAGAATTTTCGACGATATTTATATATCCTATATCGTGCGTTCCTGGCAAAATTACCACTTCAGCAAATTCGGCGTTACTGTTGGCAGCCAAAGCGCTTGCTAAATCATCATAAATTATATAGTTTGATTTTTCTGCATATTGTGTAAATTCCGTTGGTGTATCACTGGCTTTGACATATACTACATTATCTCTTGCATTAAAAAGCTCATTTAATTTTATTTTATCCTCTGGAACCATAAATCCCGCTTTGTCTGTAGTAGCTGAATCATGGCTATGAATCTTATCCGCTTTATCAGCAAGAGTTCCACTCAGTTCCTCAACATCATCGATGCTATGCTTGTGCCCTGTATCTGCCTTGCTTCCCAGCGCCTTATTTATAACCTTATTCTGCACAGGTTTCTCACTCTTATCGCTTAATTCAGCGTCAACGGTCATCTTATCAACTTCCGCCTGCAGCGTTGAAATATCCTCCCTTGCCTGAACATCCTCCACAGGATGCGCAACGCCGCTGCCGTCCTCTATATACCTTGCAGTATCACCTATGTTTGCAGGCTTAATTATGGCTTGTACTGCCGATATTAACTTAGATTTAGCCATTATCATCACCTCCATTTTTTAGCATTTGTGCAATACGCTGTAATTCTGTTTTGGAGATTGTTCTTACGCTTGTTTTGCCGTCTTCCTCGGCGTCAAGACCGTCACCTATCTTGACTCCGCCCAGTTTATCCTCTGTAGCGGCAGTAAGTACATAGCCCGTACCGCCGCCACTGCCTCCTGTTGAGTGCGCACTTTCGCCTAACTTGATTGTATGAGTATCTGCATCATAGACAATACCTACTCCCGATACTCTGTCATCAACTCCCGATACAGCTGCCTGTATCTCATTAACGGCAGATGTAACCAAATGCCAAAACCAATTAAATATATGTGCAGGCGGCTTGTATCCGCCCTTGAATCCTTCGTTTCTCAAATCGTTGCTTGGAGATAGTCCTTCATTTTTCCATAAAGGCAAAATAGTTTTAAAATTTATAGCCATTGATGTCCTCCTCTCTACGTTATGGGTATTGTGGTATCTCGGCTTGTGCAGCCGAAATAACCGCCTATACTACCATCATCATTTGCAAAGCCCTTTAACTCGTCATAATCATCTTCGGCATCCGAAAATTCAAACGTACCCGTTAAATCAAGCACTCCCAAAGTTACTGTTATAGGTAATAATGTCTGTATAAGCTCAATTATTTGTTCCATTGTCATACCCGACTCCTGTAATACTTTGAAAGGCAGTATTGCGTTTTCTACAGTACAGGGTATATCGCTTTCGTAAATAATATCTGTTTCCTCAACTTCGGAATTAAATGTTGCGCATAAACTTTTAATAACACTTGGGTATGTACCGTTGCCCAGCGAGCGCATTATCTTAGCCTTTATCATAACTCTGTATTGCTCATCGGTCGCATCGCCTCTTAGCACTCCTACCCTTTCGCCGTAACGGTCCAGTGTAGCCCCGTATGCAACATCAATATTAAGCATAGAGTATATTTCACGCAAATCATCAATATAGGCTTCTATTTGCCCACGCTCTATTTCCAGTATTTTATAGTTGTTGCTTTCACTGGGCTTTAAAAAAGCATCCGTAAGATTTTTTGCAAGGTCAACATCGTTAAAATCTATCATCAGCTCACCACCTCTACAACAACATCAGTACAGTTAGCTACTTCCCATTCCTCCACATTTATATTTTGTGCAATATAATTGCTATTGTCCTTTGACAGCAATAATTCTGTAACCTCCTCTACTCCTGTTACTGCGTGTATTTTGCCGTATAAGGAAGATAATATAACATCTTCGCCTACGCCCAAATTGTTGATAAAGGTTTTAAGGTTATCAATAATCGCTGCTTTTCCGTTTTCGCCTTCATACTGTTGTTCTGTCCTTATTTTGAGCTTTACATATACGCTTAGTTTTGTCGTATGTGAAAAATTGACTGTATGCTCACGCCCGAATTCGTCTTTTATAACGACTGACACATCACCCACCGTCTTTATACCAATAGGAGTTTTTTCAAATATCGTTTCGCCTATAAGCTCATGATAATTATCGCCGCCGTTTATATAACATTCAAAGCTCTTTCCAGGTCGCCCGTCACCGTCCTCTTGTAGTGTATCATTTACAATAACACTCACGCTTGTGACAGTTGGCACTCTCATAACAGCCGCCTTAATAGACGCTTCTGTACAAGCTCCTGCGCCTTCTCTCGCCGCTTCAAATCTTTTTCTAAGCTCATAGTCTGTTTCATCTTCTGCGCCGGGAGCAACATATTCTATGCATTCTATACCTTTGACCTCCGCAACGGGATTGACTATCTGAGTTATATCTTGCATATCCACATTGCCTATAGTTCCCGTTTCGGTACACCACACCGTTATTTCACATTCTCCGCCTATAATTTCCTTTTCCTCGATACTGTAAAAGGTTATGCCTGATACAGTACCCACTAAAAAGCCCATAGGAACAATATAACCGTCTGTACCATAAACCTTTATTTTGTAAATTGAAGCTGTTGCAGGGTCTCTTGTTATGCCAACAAATACGCAAAGCCTGTCAAGGCTTACACCCCTTGCAGTGTTCGGAAATATAGAATAATAAATATATTCTGCCTCTTCCTCTGCTTCTGCAAGATAATAAGCGCCTATCCTTATAAATTTGCCTAAAGGCGTTAATTCCGAGGTATCTATATCCTCACCGAATAACTCCTTTGCTCTCTGTATCTCTTTATTCAGAATATCGTCATAGCTTTGTCTTTCAAAGCCTTTTGCCGTTAATGCCATATATCCGCCTCCTTTAATAAGCGGTTTGTATCTCTATTTCATCACCGTTACCTGTTTTTGCCTTAAATGATATAACAAGTTCTCGCCTTTCCCTGTCAAAATCACATTTAAAACTTATCAAAACAAAAGAGCTGTCAACCTGATGCAGCCCTTCGACAATCTCATTCTTTATTATTTCGTCTGATTTCTTTTTTCCGAGGATATTATCAAAATTAATACCCTCTTTTTTATTTAAAAACCACTCATTCTTATTTGTAGAAAGAGCGGTCTGTACTTTCTGTCTTAATAATTCTACGCTATCAGCCATTTGTATTTTATTTGCTTCGATTATTACATCGCCTTTTTCGTCTATAGCAAAGCCTTTCATCACTCGTCACCGCCTGTTATATACTCTACATTTGACATACCCATAATTACGACACTATCGCTTAAATTATGATGCCTGTTGGTCACAGCTGCAATATTGCCTTTTTTAGCCTCTGTTATATCTCTGTCACATACACCGCAATATACTGTATCGCCGACCTTGATTTCTTCCTGTTCTATGCTCTTGACCTCATTAGTTATTCGGTCTACCTTGTATACATACTTATATGGCATAAGTATAGGTATGCCGCTTATTACAGCTGACTTTTGCGCCTTTTGACCGTATATCTTTACCATATTTAGAGGCTGGACCGTTGCTTTGTTTATATCAATACTTACTATACTTGCCATATAATTTGTATGTATATCCATAAGCCGTTGGTCTATTATGCTTTTAATTACTTTTGTAAATACATTTGTTTCCATATCCTGCCCCCTTAATTGATAAGCCTGCCATAGCCTACCAAATTTCCGCCGGAAGATATTGTTGTAATACCGACCTTGCCTTTGCCCTCAGGTCCATAGGCATTTATCATCTTTCCATTACCTACGCATATACCTATATGCTTTGTTGCGCCGTTGTCGAAATAAGCAATATCGCCTACGCTTGGCGCCGATACCTTTGTACTCATATTGTATAAAACAGTGGAAGTTGCTCTCTGAGTTACCTTTGACAATACTCCACAATGCAGCATCACATAGCTTACAAAACCCGAACAGTCAAAGCCCTTAACTGTTGTGCCGCCCCATACATAAGGCGTTCCTATAAGTTTTTTAGCATAGTCAACAACTTTCTTGCCATTGTTTGATGTGCTTTTACTCTCACTATTACTTGACTTACTTTCTTTTTTTTCAATATGGGATGTTACATTTCCAACCGCTTCAAAATATGTTGTAGCCTGGCCGTTTGAAAATCTGTGTTCGCCTTTGCGTACTCTGAAATTACCGCTTACGGACCTGCTCGATAAGTCAATAATAGCTGCCGTTGTTATCCTATGCTGTAACAACATCTCTATTTTATATCCGTCTATTTCATCAACATAATCCTCCGCATTTATTTCTTCGGTATAGTATTCAGGACTGCCTATAAGACCTGTATCTTCATTTACGGTAAAGCTGATATTGTCGCCGTCTTTTATAAATCTTGCATATATACTGCCGTTATTTTCGTATACTGATATACCGCACACCTCAGCATATTTCTTAATTTCCTCTCTGAGATTGCCGTCTACTGTTACGCCGTCTGTATAAGTCCAGTCCCTACGCACGTTAAATACAGCTATAGGCATTCCCAATTTACTTATAAGGTCTTTAAGTATATAGCTTGCCTTTGTGTTGGCGCTGTAAGATATATTAATAACAGTATCGTCTTTATTACAGGCAGTACAGGTTACTGTGGTTATTTTATCCACATCTTCCCAACCTGTAGATACAGATTTTATATATCCCTTGAATATAATACCCGTATCCTCCTTATATCCCGATTCAACAGATATTTCAGCGCCCTTTTTAAGGTTATTTATTGTATTGTCCGACAGATTATATATAACAATTTCGGCTACGTTTGGCTCTGTATCATCATCAAAGGGTATTGTGTAATCAAAGTCAAGCTCATCATAGTTAATTGTAACACTGCCGCTTTTTACAACGGCTTTTATCCCAAACATACCATCGGGTATTATCTCATAGTTTTGTAAAGAGTTTATATCCTCATTGGTTTTTATAAGTCTTGACCGCTTGTTATTTATGCCCTGTTGCAATATAGCTCTGCTTCGTTTATCCAATGTCATCAGCTCCGTTATCAATTACCAACCGTACCGTTTCGCCAAAGTTATCCCAGGTTACTTCTTTATTTTCGTTGCTTTCATCAAATGGTACTATTTTAAGAGTGGGATATTTACCGCTTACATAAATATCCTTAAATAACGGTACACCGTATATAACAGGCTCGCCGGCACATATCAACTCTTTATTTTTTGTCAAAGACATTGTAAATAAATCGGCGTAATTATTATATTTTACGCCGATTTCAAACACCTCGCCTGCAAGTATAATGTCAAATCTGTAGGGTATCATATTTTTGTTAATATTAAATATATCTCTTTTCATCTGTTTATATCTCCAATCAAAAAGCACTCTTGCGAGTGCTCTTCTTAAAACATCATTTATTTCAATCATGCAGTATATTAATTGACTATATTCAGTTGCTTTATAAGCGCCTCCTGCAATACCGCCGAAAAATTGATGCCGCTTTTCTCTGCAGCGGCATTAAGCCATTGAGGTATAGTTAATGTCTTTTTTACAGCTTTTGCACTTTTAAGATAAACAGACAAATCGGAAGAAACATAAGAGGTAAAAGAATGTTCATCACATTTTATATTTCTTATATCCGATGGCATAGGCAACTTTTGTGTTTCTTCGATAATGGTAAGAATATAACCTTCCATTGCCTCTTGTGCATTGGCAAAAACTTCCTCCTTTGTTTCGCCAAAGGAATTACAGCCCTGCAAATCGGGAAATTCGACCCAATAAGCATTTTCTTCTTCATGAAATAATGCAGGATAAATAACTTTCATAAATACCACCCTTCCAACATATTATAAATTTATATTATGCAAAGGACAAGGGCTTTATTTTAGCCCTGTCCTTTTAAGTATTGCCTCCAGAAGTCCTTTAGGTACGTCTTTACCGTGTACAGGGACAGTTTCCATTCTATCATCTTTTTTTAATATATGGTGACTGCCGTGTATTCTAACTTCTGTCCAGCCGTTTTGTTTAAGAAGTTTTAATAAATCTTTATCTTTCATTTATTTTTCCTCCTTACATTATATATCATAACACGTGCTACACGTATTGTCAAGAGGTTTTTTATATTTTTAATATAGCCAAGTAGCTTCAACTCCGTACTGTGTTATATCCGTCTTATCTTTTTCTTTATAGCCCATTAAGAGCTTTGCGCCTACTTGTAAAGTAGTGGCATCGCCTTTACGACTAAAGGCAGAGGGATTATTGTCAATAACCCATTGTACTGTGCTTCCCAGGTCTTTGTAATTGGTATTGACAAGTTTCCATATAGTATCACCTTTTTTAACAGTATGATATACGGCATTGCCGTCACCTTGTTCTATTTGCTGTGTACCTGCTTTATCCTCTGCCTTTGTTTTGCCCTTATCCTCCGAATTATCCTGATATGAATTCTGCGCAATCCTGACCTCTTTTAATTCCATTGTAAAGTCCAAGCCGCCGTTATTGGTATAAGGATGTGAAGAATTAAAGCTCTGTATCTGCATATTCTGCAATATATTTCTGCCTGTATATTTAATGAGAGAGCCTTTATTTTGCAGATTATAAAGCATTGCATACGCCTCATGGGATTTAACTGTTTCCGTATCTACCAGCTTACCCGACAAGGACAATTTAATAGGCTCTCTTTTAATATTATCGGTAGTATCTATATTCTTTTCTACAGGGTGATCTGAGCTTTGTATGCTCCTGCTTACCTGCTCATCTGTAACGTGTATATAAATATCGTTAATTAATGCCATTTACTCACCCTCTTAATACTCTCTGACAGGCTTGTTATCACTTGCAAAGCTATCCATCATTTCCTTTATGCCGTCTTTAACAGCCTGCTTTACTCTGCTTGCAATAGTGGTCTCACTGCCGTTGCCGTCAACTGTAATATTTATATTAAAGTTATAATTATCATATCCGTATGATTGACTGCGACCCTTTGCGGGACTATCTTCGGGGGTATACGCCCCTAAAATATCCCCTGTATCTCTCCATAGGCTCAAGGCTCTTGCACGTTTATTTAATGTCAATGGTATTGCCATTTCAGGACCGTTCTCGCCGAATATACTCGGTTTTGCAGCTATACCGCCGTTGGCATATCCTACGCCCCTGTAAGCGCTTGCAAGGCTTCCGTATCGACTTACAGCATATCTTATAGATGCCAATATATTTGATAGAGGGTCGTATATATTTTTATTAAAACCTTCCCTTGCATAAGCTCTGAATGTTGGGTCAATAACCTGCATCAGTCCCTTTGATGGTATTCCCTTTGCAGCATTGCTGTCCCACAAGTTAATTGCCATAGGATTACCGCCTGATTCGGTCTGCATCTGATATAAAGTTCGCCTTAAGTTAGCCTCACTGTACTGTCCCTCCATTTTTAAGGCTCTTATAACAGTAGTTTTCCATTGGTCAACACCCTTTGAAGGATTGTAATTTTCAAGACCCAATACGCCGAATTCGTCCATGAGCTTTTTTGTCCATGGTGTCATAGCTTCGCTTATTTTGGATACAAGCCCTTTACCAAAATGTAATGCAATACCTTTGATACTCTCGTAGTTTACATATTCATTCTTTATAGCATTTACAAGACCTTTGGCATCGTCTAAAAAGCTCCATATATCAATATTGCCATCGGCATACCTATATGTAGGAGTATTACGTCCCATCAGCTTCGCCGTATCCTCTGCCGATAGTACCTTCATTCCCTTTGGCGCATTTGGTATAAGTACATTCCTGCCCTTTGGTATAAATGTATTGCCATTCGGCATCTGTACCATCTCTGCGCCTCTGCCGTCATTTACAAGAGCATTTCCGCCCTTGTGTCCTTCCGTACCCTTTGCATAAGGCATCCACTTGGCAACTCTTGTTGCGCTGCCAAATTCCTTTAAAATAAAATTTGCACCGTCAAGCAGTTTGTTTACAGGCGCTGCGGAAGCTGTTACCGCATCTTTCCATATCTTAACAACTGCCGTTTTAAGACTATCACCCGAATTAGTTATAGCCTCGCCCATTTTCTTAGGCAATTCCTCGGCTTTCTTGACAATATTATTTATACTGTCATCTACCATTTTACTTATGTTTTCGGTACTTGTCTTTCCCATATCCTTAAGTACATTCCATAAGCCTTTTAAATTGCCTAAATTAAGAGAGTTGACCTGTTCAAAAAAGCCTTTTGTAGTTGCTCCGAATGTTGAGATTGCAGTAGCTGAATTAGTTATACTATCTGCATTCTGTATAAATCCCTTTGCATTTTCTGCAAATGAAGTCAGCTGCTTGCCTAATCCTTCTAAATTAGTGCCGCCTGTGAAGAAACTGGCTATTTTGTTGCCTGTCATTTCAATTAAAAACGCTCCAAGGTCTTTAAAGAAACTGCCTATACCCTTTATATCAGCGCCGCTTAAAGTTGTAAACATAGGTTGTATAGATTCGGCAAATTTAGTCAGATTGTCTCCTATTTTTGGCAGTGTATTTGTTATGCCTTCGCCTAAACCGCCTATTAGTGCGCCTGCTATCTTACCTATCTGCTCAAACAATAGAGCTATCAGATCTCCGCCTGTTGTTATAAACTCGTTTATATGCGGTATTTTTGATATTTCACCGAATGCTGCTACAACAAGAGTTAAACCGCCAAGTACAAGAGCTATATTCGCAAGCCCTGTAAGTACCATGGGAATAGGTATCAGCCCTACTATGCCTGCAAATACTGACATAGCGCCGCCTAAAAGTCCTAATACACCCAATGTACCCGCAATAGCCAAAATACGTTTGTTATCGGCGTTAAATTTACTATCTATCCACGCAATAGCTGTATATACTCCTGTCATACCTAAAAGCATAATAGCCATATTTGACAGACCCTTAACTGTTGTACCTAAAGGTACTTTCCCCACAATGCTTGCAAAAAAAGTAAGAGCAGTACCTACTACGCCTAATACGGTTATTACAGCAGCAAGCTTCATTATGGACTTAACGTCTGACAGCCTTGATATATATGGCGCTACAAACATCAATGCCGCTGCTATTGCCGTAAATCCGCCTATAATGATTGCAATATTACCCATACCCTTTAATATTGTTTTGGTATCGGTCTTTCCTATGCTGCCAAATATACCATTTGAGTTTTTGGTCATTTCCTCGGCTCCCTTGCCTACGCCCTTTGTCAGTCCGCTTAATGTGTTAAATATACCGCTGAATTGCTTAAACATAAAAATACCGCCTATCATAAGCGGTATTATCTTGGCAAAAGCTCCTGCATTATCAGCAAATATACTTCCTGCCTTTCCGATAAAGCTGTCGCCGAATGTTTCGGCTATCGCCTGACCTATCTGTGATACTACATTAGGCAATTCCTTTATTATTACCTTTGCTATACCGGGCAGCGCCTTTATAAAGCTACGGAATAACATCGTTGCTGCGCTTATAAGCGGCGGTAACAAGTCATTTACTATGCCTGGCAGCTCCGCCTCGATAACAGGCGCCATCTCCTGTATCATATACCCTGCGCCTTCAACACCTGCCCTTATAGCAGGCATTATATTATTGCCGAACGTCTTTGCCGAACCGATGAAGTTATCAATGCACTGGTCGAAGCTGTCGCCGCCAGTTACAAGACTTGTCATAAGATTGCCCCACGAGGATTTTACGCTTGCCCATGAACCTTGTATCGTTGTGCTTGCTTCTTTTGCTGTAGTACCCGTTATGCCTATACTATCCTGTATAACGTGGATAGCCTCTATAATATCAGCGTAAGAGGAAATATCAAATGTTTTATTTGCCATTTTGCTTGCATCCTTAAGGAGTCTTTGCATTTCCTCCTTTGTTCCGCCATATCCTAACTTAAGATTATCAAGCATTGTATAATTTTGCTTTGCAAAGCCCTGATATGCAGTTTTTATAGACTCCATATCGGTGCCCATCTTATTGGCATTATCGGACATATCTGTAATGGCTTTATTGGCTATTTCTGCCGCCTTTTTTGTATCACCGTCCAAGCTTTGCAAAAGACTTGCTGAAAATCCTGTTACTGTTTCCATATAATTATTTGCTGATAATCCCGCTGTTTTATAAGCATCATTGGCATATCTTTGGACTATATTAGAACTATCCTTAAACAGAGTTTCTACACCGCCTGTAAGCTGCTCATAATCGCCAAAGCCTTTAACTGCTGCTCTGACCATTGCCGCTACTCCCGCTGCTGCCGCTCCCATTCCTACGGCAGTTGCCTTTACAGTCGCTTTGGCTGCCGCTGTGCCTATTTTTTTCATTCCTGTTGTTACCTTGTTGAAATTTGTCTTTGCAATATCGCCTAGAGTAGTTTTAAGCTCTTTGGCTTCGCTGTTTGTCTGTTTTGTTGACTTCGCTGCCTTGTCGGCTTCGCTTTTTACCTTGCCGAAGGGTGATTTTTTACCCATATCGCCAAAGCTGTTTTTCATTGTATCTATGTCCTTATCCATTACACCGAAGGACTTTTTAAGCTTATTTATATCCTCTTGTATTTTTTCAAAGGCAGACAACAAATTGTTGCTGTCAAGGTCTATCTGTATTACATCTTGTCTTACAACATGCTTATCTGCCATTTATATCACCTCTTTCTATATCTTTTATTCTCCTGTCTTATTTGTTCGTCAAGAGCTGCATTTGCAAGCTCGATCTCCTGCGGTGTCATCTGATGAAACACCGTATTATAATTAAAGCCTGCAAACACAAGTCTATACATAGCCCAATCACTTTTTACCTTTTCCTGCTTCTGTCTTTCCGTCATCGGCTTCTCGAAAGGTGCCGTTGTTTACGGAAGAAAGGAATGTTATGACATCGTTAAGCTCGTCTGCATCTTCAAAATCATCAAGCTCCTTTTTAGGCTCTACAAGTACATTTTTAAGCAGATATTCAGCCATTTTCAGCATACTTACTCCCTGATTGTCGCCGTAAAACTTGCCCGCCTCGTCAATAGCCTTATATCTGCTTGACATACCGTTAAACTGAGCTGTGTACTCTGTTCCGTTTATTGTTTTCTTGAACTGTGTAAATTTTTTCATACTTTTATCTCCTTTAAATTTATATTTTTAACACGCGCGTGTTAAATGCGTGTTAAATGCAGTGTTAAAATAAAAAAAGCACCTTTTAAAGTGCTTACAAATGTTATAAATAAAATACCAAAACTTTCAAATTGCATACATTTATTAAAAGTATGCTTATAAAATTCGTATCATTTCTAATTAATTCGTATCATTTCTAAGTGTTTAAGTAACATTGAGCATATAATCAGAAAGTTGTCGGCAAGTTAAATTAGGGGGAATCTCTGTGCTCTTTTATAAGCAACCATATCATAATTTTACAAAACGCTATATCACCAAGTATATCTAAGAACATAGGCCAAATACACCAAAGCCAACTTGAAGTTATAATACCGAATAGCTTAAGTATTATCAGTATTATTGCTATTATGGTCATATAATCACTCCTTATATGTGTGCATAAAAAAAGCACTCTTGATTTCTTCAAAAGTGCTTTTATAAAACCTTATCTAAGTCAATATCCAATCCAAATATACTTAAATCAATATCCTCACTTATAAATTCATTTTGTATAACACCCAAAACCTCATGATATGCAAGTCGTTTTCCTTCTATAAACTCACTATTATTTTCTTTTTCCTCTATAGTTTCATTTGCATATTCTATAATTCTTCTAATGATATTTTCCATTGAAGATTGTAAAATTTTATTATTCATTGTATTCACCTCTCTTTTTGAGTTCATTCTTTCTTAATTTAACTTGATTTTCAAAGTTTTTTATTTCCTTTTCCCAATATTTAACTATACCTTGTTTGTATTGTTTATTTCTACCGTCATAATCTCTAATATACTCTTCTGGATGTTCGATTTTATGTTTATGAATTTCTATTTGATGTAAATCTTTCTTTATTCCTGATAATAAACCTTTAGTGGTTTGTTTGGAGTAATCTTCTTGTTTTCCGAATAAATTAAGCCTAACATTTAGTGGTACTTTTATTATACCACTTTTCACAGATTTATCAATAAGTTTTTTATCCAAAAAGCTCACATAATCTTTGTCAAGTTTATCAATTTCGCCTTTTATATAAGCGCTGAAACTCTCTGCAAGGTATTCACTTTTGCTTGCGTTTGCATAGCCTGATATTTTAGGCGCATACTTTGACATATCCTTACCTATGGAGTTATTGAGCTTAGTGTCCAGTACCTGCCATTGAATATGATGTCCGACCTCGTGAGTTATTGCCCCTTGTAAACTATTGTCAACAAGCTGTCTGCCTGCATTTTTATATATTAATGCAAGCTCCTTTTGACTGCCTGTAAGGCTATCTATGTTATCCATTACGGTATTCCAAGCCTCGTCAGCTTTCTTTATATGAGATTCAAAGGCTTTTTGTGATTTTAATAGGTCCTTATTGATGAATATTCCCTGTTCCGTAGGATTATAGGCAGCTATAGCATCTGCACCGTCTTTGAATACCTTTTTACCCTGTGCAGATGTCGGAGAAATGACCTTTATGCCGTTCAACTTTGGCATATCAATATTTTCATAAAGCGCATATATCGTTTTGTTTATTTCATTGGCATTTTCAACCGATATGCCCTTATATATGGCTTTGTTCTTGAATGTAGGACTGTATCCATCACCTATGAATCTGCCTGCATATTCCTCCGCTTCTTCAATAGTTTTAACAGGAACATATTCATCATGATATTTATTAATATTATCCTGTAATGTTGAAGTGGTTTCGGCAGGTGTATTGGTCTGCTCTGTAATGCCTGCTATCTTCCTGATCTCTGCTATGCTCTTGCCCGTCAGCCTTGCAGCTTCCTCAATATCCACAAGCTTATATTCAAGGAAACACCGACAATTACAGTCATTCCTTGCCGTTCCGCTCTTACCTGGGCACTCCGCAAATACACCGCTTTCAACTTCAAATTTATCGCCAACTACTATTGCCTTACCTTCCAATTTTTGATGGTCTGCTCCGCTTCGGCTTCGATATGTTTTCCATTTACCTCTTGCATTCTTTACTCTTATCTGTGGTCTGACTCTCTCGTCCTTCATAGTCCGCCATATTGCCACTTCTACCAGTCCGCTGCCTTCAAGCCCTTGCATTATATCCTTTGCGCTGTCTGCAAGTCCGCTTTCCTGTACCCTGTGGACCTCTGTTCGCACTATGTTTTTTGACTTGCCATACAGACCGCCTACACCTGCCGCACCAAACACAGCCTTGTTTATATTTTTTGCCATAGTGTCATATCGCTCGCCTGTCATCAAGCCTATGTTTATCTGCTGTTTAATGCCATATATTATTTCCTGTCTATGCTTTTCCAGTGTATCGGGTAATGTCAGTCCGCTTATAGGATTTTCAACAGCATTTTTTATAATTTCGGGTCTTAAATTCAAGTCCTTAAATCTTTCATGCAACTCTGCATTGTCTGTACTATCCTCAACAGCCTTGACCATACCCTTATATACACTTTTATATGTACACTCAACAGTCTTTTTTATTTCTGCCGACATATCCGGAGTAACTGTATTGAGGTGCTTATCGACCTCTTGCAGGAATTTGGCATATCTTGCTCTCAGGTTAAGCACACCCACACTTAGCTTACCGTTACTGTCGGAATAATTTGCATATTCATCAGCCAAAAAATGATTAAGTTCTTTTAATATATTCTTATATATCTTTTCGACCTCTTTTTCAGTGTCTGCTTGTCTGCTTTTTTCTACACGCCTTAACTCTGCAACATAGTAGTCAAGCGTCTTTTTATCGGGCATAAAAACCACCTCTTATCCCCTCCTCTCGCCTCCCCTAGCCTTACATTTTTTTGTAAGACGTCCGAGGGGAGGTGTCAGCGCAGCTGACGGAAGGGTTGCTTTCGGAACATTGTCTTTTATATTCTCTCGTTCACAAGGTCAAATATCTGTATCTCAAATGCGCCGTCCTCGGCTTCTTTGCCTCTGCCCATACTTGGTATTTTCTTGATATTCGCCTTAGTACCGCCGCTTCTCTCTCCAAGTACCTTATTTGTGTACCAGAAGGGGAACGGATCCTCTCTCTTTACAAGCTCCATTAAATAAGCATACTGCGGACTTGTTACCTGTACTGTCAAAGTAGCAGTACCCAAGCTGTTATTGATTATGTTTTTTACAATATCGCCCTGAGCGCCTACGGAGGTTGTAAATTCCTCCTCGTCCTTGTCAATAGTAAGCATATCCTCTCCAAAGCCTGTTACGTTTACGCCATCTACCGTTACAGTAGTGTCTTTCGCATTGTATTTCGCAAATAACATCCGTTACACCTCCTTATATCCTGATAGTACCGTTTATTACAATCTTATGTATCGCTCCGGCAAGCTCAAATGAAAATCTGCCTTCGACATATTTTCTCTTTTCTCGGTCGCTTGCCTTTGTTTCTGAGCGTGCTTTGAAATTAACGGTATATGCGCCATCGCCGTTATCGTCCTCGGCAATTATGCCGTTCACGAACGCATCCTGTAATACATTTACGCAGGTGCTTTCAAGCAGCCCTATACCTGCATTGGTATAGGACACCTTATCATTAATGATAAGTGCTTGCTGTAACTGATACTGTATCTGTGTTACGACCCAATCCCTGGCATCCATAATGTCTATGTACTCGCCGTTTAAGCATACGCCTTCGCTTGTTACATTGTAGCCTGCCTTTTTTACAAAAGCATTTACATTATTCTCATGGATTTTGTCCAGTTCTTCCTTTGTTATTGCTTCATCAGGATATACACCCTTTAACACCTGATTTTTGTAGGTGTAAGAGCCTACAGGCTTACAGCTGCACTTTGCCAGGAGCGCAGTCGTTATCTGATTAAGGTCAAACTGACTTTCTGCCTCCTCATTCTTTACGCCTATATATACAAATGTCCTTGCATATCCCTTTTCTTTCATTGCCTTTAATTTAGCTTCTGTCTCGATATATTCCTCTGTACTGAGATATACGCCTAACATCTTATCGCTTGTTTCTATTTTTTCAGCAAGCTTTTCAATGTTTTCTATAGTTTCGCCTATAGGTATCAGATAGCGGAAGCTGCAACTGTAATACTTTGGCAAATCATTAATAGGACAGCTCAATACAGCTATTTTTTCGGGGCAAGGGTTCTGCATAAAGGATATATTTACAGCATTTATAAGAGCCTTTGCCTTATTTTCCGTAAATTCTTCCTTGGCAGTTATCTTTTCCTCTGCATTATCATCTTTGTAAATTTCCGTATAGGACATTGCAATTTCACTCTCCGTAGCGACATACAAGCATATACCACCAAAAGCAGCAGGATTTACAACATCTTCTATACTGACATTTACCGTTACGTCACTGATATTTTCAGCCATTTTATCACTCCTTTTTATTCAAAGTTACCGATTCTATCACACCTATTTCATCAATAGGTCTTTCTGTTTCGTCAAACATATAAAAAACGGCGTCAAAGCCGTTTCTGTATTCGTAGTCAATAGTTATTAAATTATCGCGGTTTGTTATGTTGGTAACACTCTGCACTATCACATCTCTGTCATTAAGATACTGAGTACCCACATTATCCAGATATTCTCTCGCTTTGCAGGCAAGCTCTATACTTTCGGCTTCATTGTCGGACTGTACTGTTATGCTCCAAGTCTGCGTTACGGGTATTCTGTCAATACCGTCTTTATACTCTCCCCAAGTGCCGTTATTGGCGCTTTCAAGAGTAGTAACGGTATATGATACATAAGGATAATCGGGAGGTTCGGCATTCTGACCCGATCTCACAATCGGTATGCCAAGATATTTTTTTAAGCCTTCGCATACCGTAAGCCTTAAATTGTTGTTGTCTATCACCTCTGCGCCCCCTCTGCCTTAAATGCGCTCACATACTTAAGCGTATATTGATAAACACCCGTAAACTCGGCATTCTCGACCTGTTCCTCTACCCTGTACCTATTGTTTTTATATATAACCTCGGTATCATTTAAAGGAATAGGCTCAAACATAAACAAATACTTGTCCTTATCGGTAAGTGCACCGTTTGACCTATATATCTTACTGTCTGATATGCCTATAATCGCCCCTGTAAGCGTTTTTTCGCTTTTATTGTATTGATATGTTCCTGTACTGTCATAACTGCCCTCAGAGCTTAATATCGCTTTAAATTCGGTAATGTATTTTTCTATAAGGTCCGTGAAATCAAAATACTGCATCAGTCATCGATCCTCCAAGTTATGCCGTTTATCATTTCGCCTGTGTCTACCAAAGGATTACTGCTGCCTTTTACTTCCTTTGTCATTTCCGTGTTCGGAGGATTATCCAAGTCCCTTGCAAACTTTTTTATAGCCGTGGACAATCGCCTTCCCAAATCGTCAAGATATTCATTTGCAGACATCTTACCTATTGCCACCTGCTTTAAAAGATTGTCGTTATACCGCATTATGTCTTTTATGGCATCATCATGACCTGACCGCAGGAAAGAGCGCTCTGGTATTGTTACCTTTTCCGTGAGCCAATACAAAAGCTCGGTTTTGCCTCTGGCTGTTTTTCGGGCAAGGAATTTATTACCGCTGCCCGATTCCAGAACGAACAGATCATCAAAATCTCTCGCTCTTTTTCCGCCTGCATTGGCATTTATAGGCACTGTAAGATATTTAACATTTTTCGCCTTTATATCGCACCCATATTCATGTATGCCTGCCAGCCATTGGCTTTCGCCCTCAAGCACTCCCACTTGTATCTTTTTGCCGTTTATTTCCTTCATTGTTTCCGTAATGGACGGTATCTTGTTTATTTTGGTATTCCATTTCATCAATACCGCCACCTTTCTGTTGCCTGAACGAAAGTAACGCCCGACTTTATTTCATCGCCCAAAAGCTCTTCTGCCGCCTCCCACAATAGGTCCTTTGTATCGGTCTTAAACGACTGTGAAAGGTTGCTTATGCTTTCGCTTGTTATGCCGGGTCTTAATTTCATAATATCCATATATCTGCACAAAAAAAGCCTTATGTTAGCAGGCAGCTTCTCTAAGGCTTTCTCGTCATCTATATTGATTTTTAATTTTGTGTTGCTGTTTACCCACAACAAACCGCTTTCAATGAGCATACATACCTTATCATTTATAGGCTGTATGCCAAGTTTCATTTTTTTCACAGTTTCCGCCGTCAGCATATAACCACCGCCTTATGCCTTAGTCTTACCCCTCTTTTTAGGCGTTTCTGCATTCTTATCAGGTTCAGATATGTTGTTTGCCTCTGTCTGTGTATCCTTGTCAGTTTTGGGTGTATTATTTGCTTCTGTCGACTTTTCCTCTACGGGAACATCTTCGCCTGCTCTGTAATACTTGCCCTTATATATTATTGCGTGAGTATATTTCATATAAATCCTCCTTATGCAACCTCGATAGCGCAGCATTCGTCCATTCTCTCAAAGGACGGAAGCACTATCTCTGAAACTGTAGTCTTTGTGTTTACAGGGTCTGTATTATATGTTACCGTTACGGCAATGCCCGTATGTACCAATGTAGTATCCACTTCGGACTTTGACATAAGTACTCTTTCTTCGGGAGTTGTACCAAACCATGTATTACCCAAAGCAGAGCTGTCGGGCAGCATCATAATGATATTATCGGGATAGAACTTCTTAACAGCGCCTGTTTCGTCTTTGAACTTCTTGTTGTATATAATTATCTTAACTTTGAGTTCTTCCTCTACATAGCGCTGTACCCTTGCGCTTGTGTAATCTACATTGGCAGTTGTATTCTGAGCAAGTACGCCGTTCTGTACCTTCTTGCTTGCTTTTATAAGATTAAATGTTGCCTTTGACATAAGCAATATTTCAGGCGTTGCGCCTGTTACGTCCTCCTGGGCTTCCATAGCCTCCTCAAGATTCTTTATAGGGTCACAGGTTTCGGGAGCATCCCACTTATCCTCCGGACTTTCTATCTTGATATAGTGCTCTTCCTTCCACTTGCCATCAGGATCGTAATTGTAGGTATAATTTACGCCATTGGCATTTATGTTTATACCTATCTTACCATCTAAAGGTGCTAAAAGCTGCATTCTCATTCTCTCAGGTACTACAAGAGCGCCGTCAACAAGAGTGTCTGCATCATTAAAAATATTATTGAGCGTCTGTACAGCATAGGGGTCCTTACTGGACTCTACTCTCATTATTTCCTGTTCGTCCTTTTCCTTTACAAGCATTGATTCACGGAAAAATGGCATCTGTGTTTCAAGCTCCGCTACTCCTACTCTGTCACGGAACTTTGATTTTACATCAAACGCAGAGGGCGCAAGGGAAATAGGCAGTCCCTTATGTCCCTTTATCCAATCTAAGTCAAGTCCTGCTCTTTTAAGGGAAGGGAATAAACCTTCGCCCAGATATGGTATTTTGTTGCTTGCTGCCTCGGTGTAGTTTGCTGCTATTGCCTCAGCGTTAAATACATCTGATAACTTCATTTAATCATCTCCTTATTTTATTCCTGAAGCGTTGCCTTTTCAAAATTCAGTTTGATTACAGAATTACCGTCAACCAACACTTCAAATTTCGTCTGGTTATCATCTATTCTGAAAACAATATCCTTATCGTAATCAATATCCTTCTTACTTTCGCTACCATTCTTCTTGAATGTCATCTTACTGCCTGGCTCTTCTGAAAGTGTAAACGGGAAGAAATGTCCGCTCTGTTCGGCAACATTGCTTGTGTTAAATGCCTTAAAGCCGTCAACCTTATACAATGTTCCCTCAACACTGCCGTCTTCCAGTATCTTTGTGTCGGGACTTATCATCTCGCTTACCTTCTTAGAGCCTTCGCCCTTTATGGGTTCATTATCTTGGGGCATCACTGCCGCCTTGTCTGTTTCCTTTGACTTTGGTAATGCCCCTATATCAAAAGGGAGGAATACTATCTGCTTAATATCTACTGCCTCGTTAGGCTCTTCGGGTAGCTTTGACTTGTCTATAAATCCATGCACGACTACTGCGCCGTTAGGGTCTTCCTCCAACACTACATCATTAAGCAGTACGCCTATAGCGGTTGCATCATTTGCAGGTATCATAGTGCCTGCCGGTATTACACCATCTTTAGCCTTTGCACTAAGCTCAGAGCAATCATAATTAATTGCTACATAGTGGTCATTTGCCAGTATATTCACAGGCTGACCTATATCTGTTTTTTTAAATTTCATTTGCTCATCTCCTTATTTTAAATAATGACTTAACACTTCTTGACTTCTTTTAGCCTGTTCGGCTCTTGATTTACCTAAAAGCTCGGCAATCTTATTCCTGCCTCTGTTATTATCCTCATCATCTTCATCGTTACTTTCTCTGCTGTTGGGATTTCTACCAGCCGCCTTAAATTTTTCATTGACCTTGCTTTCAACTATCTTGCTGACAAGCTCTTTTAAAGCTGTTATCTTATTATTGATTTCGCTTTCGTCTGCGCCCATTACAAGGTCAACTACCTTTAAAGCCGTATCGCTGCCGTCATCAAGTCCTGCTTTCTTAATAGCGCTGACAGCATAATAACGATTTTCCTTTTCCTGTAAGGCTGCCTCACGGTCTGCAAGGTCCTTTGCCTTCTTTTCATCCTCCAGCTTCTGGACTTCTTCGGCAGTAAGCTTTTCTTTTCTCAGCTTCGCAAGCTGTTTTTCAAGCTCCGCCTTATCCTTGTTAGCCTTTTCCATAGCTTTATCGACTCTGGCGTTTATAAGGCGCTCAATATAGTCATTATCGTTATCGCTATTATTACCGCCCTTATCCTTGCCGCCAGCGTTATCATTGCCATTGTTACCGTCAGTGCCGCTGTTACCACCTACGCCACCCATACTGCCATTGTCACCGTCAGTACCTCCACCACCACTACCATCGGCGCTTAACATTGGCATTGACATTGTACCTAAATTAGATTTCATATTTTTTCCTCCTTTTATTTAATATAGGTTATTAACAACCTGATAGCGGTTAGCAGAATCGAACTGCTATATGCCCACACCGCTACGCTTACCCTGTAAGCAATCTATGTAAACAGTTAGACAGCTAGCTTGCCCAACTGGAATTTTCGTCATTATCTATATTTTCTAAAAACCATTTTAATTCTTCGTTATTTTCCAAAGCATTAAAAATTATATTTAGCGCCTCGTTATATATACGTTGCACGTGCCTTTTACTGATTAAAAACGGAAGATTTAACGGCAACATTTCCCAATTAAGCTTGTTAATATGTTTACCTCTTATGACAAGTAACTGTGTATCTTCAAGTGTTTCGATTATATTGTCAAGTGTACCTTTTATTCTAAGGGCTTTTTCTAACTTAATACTTGTTTGCCTTATCAATTCAGCACATAACTTTATATTTCGATTGATTCGTTCATCAATATCAATAGTTGGGTTTCCAAGCGTTCTATCATCACTCCACATACTTTTTATTTCATAAATGGATTTTCTTATGTCCTTATATTTCGCTATATCTATTTCAAGTTCTCTTGTTATCCTGTACGAATTGCCCCAATAATCTAATAAATGACGGATTTTTTTCTTTTCTCCTTCTGTCACGCATTTATCACTTCCCTTAATCCCATATATAAGGTTAATCTTTAATACTTGCCCTTATTTTATATTGTGTTGCTGCGAGATTGCCACGCTGCCTTTCCTGCAGAGGTTTTATGTCGCAGCATTTATATATCGTCCTCGTCAATATATATATCATTTATATGCTTATTAGTTGAATCTTCAGTATTTGGTTCTGGTATACTATCCTCCTGCTGTTCTATCATTTCCATTATATAATCCACATCATCAACAAAACTGAGCTGACTATATGCAACTTCCTTTGGAATGCCGGCAGATATTAACGTCTGTACCGTCTGCGCTTCCGTTAATGTATCAAGAGGGAAGTTTCTTGTAAACTCCATTGTTATCTGTAACGGGTCTACATATATTTCTTTTTTACTCCAGGCAGAACACAACACCTTCCACATATATTGTGCTGCGTCCATCATTTTAGCCTCAAACATACCGCATTTTGTTTCAAGCCCATGCAATTTAAATTTAAGACTTACGCCGCTTGCACTTCCAAAGCTCTCATCGTTAAGATTTGGGGTTTTGGAAAATCTATAAATATTATCCTGTAACCTTTCAAGGTGATGTTCTGTAAAGCCGTCATTTATGTTTTTCGTTAAGAAATACACATCGGCGTCCTTAGTACCCGTTGAGGGTATTCTTATCGCTCCGTTATTCTGTGCTTTACGAATTTCGTCATCATCAACAGACACATTTTTGAACACCATATATGCGTGGACAAAGCTCTCAATCTCATTGCTGTTATCTGATACTACTTTGTCATAATCGTCAATAAGAGTAAGAACCTTTTCAGCATCTCCCATAAGCTCCTTGTTATTGGCTATACCCTGTAAGGGGCAATAGTCAAATAAGTGTTCTTGCTTTTTTGTATAACTTAAACTTCCTTTGTAGCCCTCATAGTAATACACATATTTATCATCATAAAAGTCTACAAGCAGCTTTGAGACTTGCTTATCGGGTGATATTTTATGGACTCTGACGGCATATTTCGGCTCGCTTATGTCCGTATTTGATAATATTATTGTTTCATATCCCGGCACTGCCATAACTCTTATGTCGCCGTCTATATCAATATAAAAAAGCCTGCCTGCATATCCGTATATGCTTGCAAACTTAGTTATCTCCATATCAACACCGTACATATTGTTGCGTGTTACAAAGTCAGTAACCGCCTTTGTTGCTTTGTCAACTGCTTCCTCGCCGCCTGTTACCGCTTCCGCTTCAATTCCCTTACTATAGCCATAGCTTATAGGCTCACCTGCAAAATATCCTGTTTTAAAGTCAATGATTTCAGAAAAAAAGTCATTATTTATCAAGTTGTTTATAGGTAAACTATTGGCAAATATAGGCTCTCTTTTAAAAATAGGTACTTCCTCGGCTACTGTCCTGTATCTGTCATATAGCTTTATATTATATGCCGCATTATAACTGTGTTTATTGATTATTTTTTGTAACAAATCAGTCGGTATTCCGGTATCTGATATGCTATCCTCTATTTTTTTTATTTCATCTGTAAAGTCAGGATACATCTGCAAGTAATTTCTGTTGATAGCATTTTCCCTGTATTTTTGCACATTATCACCTCCATTTATAGTCTCTTAGCGGCCATTATTTTGACTTCCATCTGCAGCTGTTCTGTTGCATAACGCAGCGCATCAATTAAATGGTTATTTTCATCTGCCGCCTTTGCCATAGCATTGCCGTATTTATCCTCCTGCCAATGGTACTGTTCTATTTCATTTTTAAAGTTTTGGCATTCTGTATGTATTATTATCTCATAGCCCTGTAGCCACCTTATGCCCCTATTTATGCTGTCCGCACCCTTTACAGCGGGAATAGCATTTACGTTATGCAAGGCAAGATAATCTATTGTCTTTGGGTCTGCACTGTCACAAGTTACATAGCTCTGACCAAACATTTCCTTTGATACTCTTACAAGCTCATCATCTGTCATTCCTGCCTGATACCATTCATCAAATACATATATCCTCTTTTGTTTTTTATCTATATGTATTTTTATAAGAGCGTTCGGGTCGGAGGAATATCCAAAGTCCATACCACAGTAAATATTGTCAAAGCTCGGTATCATTTCGGACAGATTTTCAACCTTCCAGTTTTTAAATATGATATGTCCCAAAGCTCCCCAGTTACCAAGTGAATATACATTGTAATAATATGGGTCTGTTTCATTTTCCAATCTGTACTTGTCCTCATCGGTCAACATATCATTGTCTTTGTATGTTGTTTTGAGTATGCATAGGTCTCTGTCTTCATAGCTGTCTTTATTATCTTCCCATTTGCCGAAAAACCTCTTGTATATCCAATGACTTTTTAATATAGGGTTAAAAGCCATTACAATATACTTATTATTTGCAGATATACCTCTTAATCTTTTTGTAAGCTGCATATAGGCATCCTCTTTTATTTCGGTTGCCTCTTCAACAAATATCCTTTCCAATACGCCCTTTGCAGGCGTTATTGATTTTACCTTTTCCACATCATCAAGCCCTGTAAAAAGTATCTGACAGCCGTTTAAAAGGCAGGTTATCACCATATCGGACTTATTTATTTTAAAATAATTATTCAATCCCATTTCATATATGGTCTTCACGACCTGATTATATACGCTGTTTCTCATTGTCTTTGCTACATTCCGACAACACATCCAATTCACGCCTTGTATACAATCAAGCACTATCTTTTGACAAATAAAAAAGCTCTTTCCTGATGCCGAGCCTCCGAAAAATATTTGTGTCTGTTGACTTTTATTCAGATATGGGATATATGTCTTGTTGATTGCTACATTTATATTCATATTTTATAACCTTATCATTGATTGCTTAATATGCTTAATAGCCGATTTTGTTATCGGATAAAACAGTACCTCATACAGTACCTCAAAAAGAGTACCACCTATTACCATTGATATTAATGCCGATAACGGCATAACAAATAAAAACGCTATAAATGCAAATATAGCATTATCTAAAAACTGACCAAATATTGTTGATATAATAGCCCGTGCAAACAATGACTTATTATATCTGCGTTTCATTGTAACCATTATTTTACTGTTTACAAGACTTCCTGCTATGTATGCTATAAAACTTGCAGCCGATATCCTTGCCGTAGTGCCCAGTATAACCTGAAAAGCCCGCTGATTGCCATATACTTTGGATGCAGGAAGGATAATAGCAATTTGGAATAAGACCACTCCTATTAGATTCATAGCAAACGATAATAATACCATTCTTTTGGTCTGATTATATCCGAATACTTCGCTTGAAATATCCTGCGCTATGAATAATAATGGACTAACTAATATTCCCGTTGTTACTGTAAATGCAAATACATCAATACTTTTTGTTGCAAGTATGTTTTGTATTATTAGCCCGGCACAATATATGCCGAATAATGCAGCAGTTATTTTTTCTTCATTTTTATTCATTTTACCACCCCTTTAAATCCATATATCTCTGATATTTGACCCATTCGCTGAAATTATGTGCAATCAGTTTATATAAATCGGTCTTTTTATTCCCCTTTTCCAAAGGTCTTTGTATTATCCTTTTACCATTGAAAAATTGTAATTGTTGCCCTCTGACAGCACTCATTACCCAACTTGCACTATCTACGCTATAGAATTTATAGTCATTGAGTTCACTTGTTTTTGTAAAGCCTAAACCGTGTACTTTTACACCTTTTTTATAAGCATAATCAACCATTTTTTTGATTAAGTTATACTCTTGCTTTTTAACGTGAAATACAAGACCGCCAATCGCTACATACTTGTAACATTCACACATTTTTTTGAAATAGTCTACTCCTCTGCCTTTATGCCATACCGGAATACACTTCCTATTTGTACCATTTTCAAGTCTTTTTCTAAGCTCCTCAACATACTCTATGCCGTATATAGTATCAACATCAAGCTCAAAAAAGTATTTTATATTGTACTTGTTTATAAATGCAATATATCTGTCAAGATAGCTATTTAACATTTCTTTTGTACATTCTTGACCGTTCATATAACTAAACGCTCCGCTATCGAGTAGAAAATTATCCACTCCTACAGAATTTAAAGCCTGTAAGCAACTATCCTCTCCACTAAAGAATGTTTCAAGGCAATATTTTAATTTACTTTTATCAAGGTTCTTATCTCGTGAAGTCGTTGCGGCAAGATATACTCTCATATTTCAAATTCCTTCCCACAATGCGGACAGGTCACCGTCTTTCCTTCCTTTGAACGTGTGATTTCGGTGTCCTGTAAAAAATCATCATCATTAACATCTAAAGATATATCAAGCGCAGCAAATCCAAAGTCCGACATATCAACGTCCAGTTCTGACAATTCCTTTAATTCTGCGTTTAATTTATCAAAATCCCAGCCGCTGAATTCTGCTACTTTATTATCTGCAAGCCTAAACGCCTTAATTTGGCTTTCTGTAAGGTCATCAGCTACTATACAAGGTACTTCATCAAGTTTCAACTGTTTAACTGCTTCAAGTCTTGTATGCCCAGCTACAATTACATTATCTTTATCAATTATAATCGGAATTTTAAAGCCAAACTTACTTATACTCTTAGCAACCTCGTTTACTCCGACAGCTATATTCCTTGGATTATTTTCATAGGGTATCAGCTCATCAGGATTTTTATAAATGATTTTTAATTTGCTCATGCTACTCCTCCATTTCTTTTTTCGCTTCGTTTATGATTATGTTTATTTGCGTATTGTCTTCACTATTAGTTGTTTCAATAGGTTTGTCACGCCATTTTTTGTATCGGCGGTTCTTTAGCCAAAATATTTGAGCTGTTGTATCGGGAGGTATGTAAACATCTTCTTGCGCATATACAATATGTTCTTTTTCTGCTATCCTTTTGCCTTCTAAATTATACTTGACTTCCTTAAGTTTAAACGGTTTTTTTACTTTAACCGTATGCCCTAGGGCTTTTTTTAGCAGTGCATTTTCGACCTGATTATCAACTACATCTTTGCCTTTTTTTAGGGCCTCCGAAATCTCCGAAAATTTCTTTTTCCAGTCATATAGCGTAGAAACAGATATAGCCATTTTCTTTGCTATTTCCTCATCAGTAAGACCATCTCTCGCCCAGCCTATTAATAATATTAAATTTTCAGGCTTCCGCCATTTATCATATTTTGCCACAACACCACCTACTATATTTACAATAAAAAAGTGCCCGAAGGCACTCTTTTGATTAATATGGAAGACCATACATAATATGGACAATATATAAGAGGAATTTATACCACTTGCATAGGACTTTTATAATCCTACAATTACATTATATCACTTTTATACACTGATATGAAAAGCCACTATAAGCCATTTAAGGACAAATTACAAATACGCATCACCAAAAATTTTTAATGCTATCCCATGCATTCTTGTAATATGTCTATGACTGTAATTCATCTCAATAGCAATCGTTTCAAACGTCTTGTATTCCACATATCTTTTGTATAACAAATTTATGTAATCACCGTTATTAAGATTTTCTATTTCATTGACTATCTTATGTCTAAGACGTGTGAAATCTTTTATTTGCTGCTTTATTTCTCTTTCAAGGTCAATACTTTCGTCTACTTTATCAAATCCTTTATTTTGAGTGCTGCTTTTTACTTTTTCATCAGCTATTTTGGCAGCAGGAATTGAATAAAGCTGGCTTTTTAAATTGTTAAGCTCACTAATTTTAACTTTTATTCTTGCATCCAAACACTTGACTTGACTTAAATACTCTTTTGCTGTCACAATACAACCCCCTTGACATTACATTTATATAATGATATACTGTTTTTGGGGTAAATCAGTTAAAACTCCAAGTTTGTTACTAAGGCTACTGTTGGACACGCAGTAGTCTTTTTATTCGGGCATTATTGCCTTCCAACAATCCGCACATTTTTTGTTTTTAGGACAATTGCTGTTATTATATGGCATTGGATATAACTTACAAGGTACAGTATTTATAGCAGGGCATCCGTCTTTATTTACTGGACATATAGGAAATTTCTTTAAAAAATCATCTCTATATGTCATAGGTGGGTGCTTGTCTGCATACTCCTGCACTATTCTGACAGCTCTTTCAGGATAATTTCTTTCCAGGTTATCGCAAGTTATATCCATCCCATTATTTATACTGTTTAAACTACAATTACTGCACTCTAAATTACAACAACCGTCCTTATCTACGCCTGTCATTCTGTTTTTTACTTTAAAATATGTAACTGTCTTGCTGCAATCTTCCATAATTATTCTAGTTCTCCTTATTTATGAGTTATAAAAATTCTGTTCCATTTTTAGTTGTATTGAAGAGAGCATCTTCTAAATTCCATTATGATATAGTTATTCGGCAAAGGTATTCCCTCTTCTCCCCGGAATATATAGATTATCTCCACAAGCATTGCGTTGCCTGTGTAATTGCCATCTTCGTCAATTTCATTGAGTGCTAATAAATCTCCTACTTTATATCCCCTATCATCCTTTCTATATTCAAAGGATTTTTCGTAAGAATCAATTGCGTTAAAGTACTCCTTTTTTATCTTTAACTCATGGATTCTATTGATTTTTTTGTACATATTTTTTTGCAGATCCTTTCAACTTAAATTCAATAGTCGCCTTTGGGAAAGCTATGATTTGTTCGCCAGCCTTTAATTCGAGATCATCCGAATCAAATTCGTATATGCCGTTTACCTCTTCCCCATCGAAATAAACTTTGCACGGTACAATATTGATTTTTGCCTGCTTCTTAACAGCTTTTTGCAGTCGAAATTGCTTTAATAGCCCTTTATATGTAAATGGGCTATTTTTAATAACTGTGTCCAGTTCGGACTGGACCGTCTTTTTTATATGAGCTTCGGCAAAATATTTCTTTCTGCATTTGCTTTCTTTTTTACTTATCATCTTGTTTTCAATCCTCCATTTCCCTCACATTTCCATATCCCAACATTGTTTGCAGTCAGAACTGCAGTCTGTAATTCTATCAGTTATTTCGGGATAGAGAGTACAGGCAAATACTCCCGCTGGGTAGCCGTTTGCTTTTTTGTTGCTTTAGGATATTTATCAAGGAAATCGTCCCTATATGTAACTTTGGCTTCTCCTCTATACCATTCCCGAA
The DNA here is from genome assembly GCA_947628755.1 of uncultured Clostridia bacterium. Classification (GTDB taxonomy): domain Bacteria; phylum Bacillota; class Clostridia; order Lachnospirales; family CAG-274; genus CANPXH01. Next base: position 44,138 of record CANRBC010000017.1, read on the forward strand.
CGGCTACAACAGCCTCTGCTGGATGTCTTTGTTCATATAGATTACAATTCAGTGATTTTCCATTATTATTTTCTGATAAAGGACATTCATCACAATCTGTAATGCTGCACATTTCTCCTTTTTTTCGCAAATAATATTTTGTGTCGTTAAAATCATTTGTCATTTTCTGCCCTCCTGTTTCATATTTTCACTCACCCTCTTTTGTAAATAATTTCTGCATCATCATCAAATACAACTGTTATTTTATCTGGATAGCCTGTTGCATTATTCGTTATGGGTTGATAACGGCGAGACTTTATTCCTATGGGAACACGATGGCTTTCTTCACACTTTTCGCATATTTCTTTGTTATTATATACTGTGTTACATATTTCACATCTATATATAAGTTCCTGCTTCATTCTTATTCCTCCTTATGTAAATATCTAACCCACCTTTTTTTGTACTCAAGTGGCACTCCGTTATTCTTTCTTCGGCTGCCGCTCCATATTTTACCTCCTGCCTTGCCCTCACAAACAAATCCGCTTGCTTTAACGCTTGCTCCACTTTCGCTTTCCAAAGTGTATGTAACAACCTTCTTATAACCCATTTCTTTTGCAATACGACAGCAAGCACCATACAATTTACTACAAGCATTATATGTACCATCTGTGCATAAACGGTTAATTTCTAGTGTAAGTCCGTTATCTAAATATCTACTAACAGGGCGCCCGCAAATAGCGCAACCAACCATTATATCGTCTGCGAATAAGCCTATAGCGAATTTACAGCCTACAGTACCATTGTGATGTCTGTGGTTGTCCGCAACATATTCATTTGCTACCTTTAATGTTATGGGCTTTATGCTTAAACATTTATTATCCATCATTCCATCTCTTTCCTCAAACTGTCTTTGATGTAATATACAACATCAAGAGATTTACAAAGTTCCTCCGCCTTGCGACCGAAATCTCCCCAGTTAATATCAGACGGAAAATAGTTTAATTTTCCTATTTTGATTTTATCAACATAGGAAGATAAATTCACTATTGCATATAACACCCTTTTACAATCCAAGACAGGTTCAAATGAAATCCAAGTTTTTATTCCTCTCATATGGGCGACTTTAAGAGTTTCGATATTACAACAAGAAAAATAATTATCATTAACCATTTCGTTGCCGTCATATGTGATACCGTACCAATCATTTTCGTCAAGCAAATCAAAGTCCCTGTTGCCGTCCCCTTTTGTGAGTATCTGAACATTGTTTCCGCTTTCTTTGATTAGTTTGATGATTTCCCTTGTCGGTGTTGTATCAAATCCTGTAGGGTATGGGTCGCAGGTAAAGCATAAGTGTATCGTTTTGCCTTTAATTTTGCCTTTTGCGAGCTGCTTTTTGACCGCTTCAACTATGCCATCTCTCGGCTCTACGCAAGAGTGGAATATTTCTTTATCTTTGCGTAAAACCAAAGGCGCATAACAGTAATAGCACCTGTGTGGGCAGCCCGTATATATATTTACGGCGTAATCGCCGTATTCTGCCGCCTTACCTTTCGGCTTATATATCGGATTAATCATATTGTTCCTCCATTTCTTTCAGCTTATCAATAACTCTTTTGAGTGCCCATTTCCCGTTGGGTGTAATCTGCCTTTGCCACGCTCCCTGTGACGGTGCCCACTTAAATCCGTTACTTTTCAGCAGGTTACGTATATCTGCCTCCGGCTTCCCGTCGAACAAAATCTGATAGCGCATTGCCTCCGTATTCTCAACCACTTTAAAGGTCTTGTATTCCTGCTCGTAGCTGCCTCTCTCTTTAGCTGCTTTTAATCTCTTGAGCCGCTCCTCTACCCTGTGGATATTGGCGTTGTTGTTCGACAATTCATAATCGGGATAACCTATTCTGCCTAAGTCATCCGGCTTGCGTAATTCCGCAATATTTTCCTCGCTGTAACCCATTTCACGCAGCAGATCATTACCTGCCTCTGTGTCTTTCAGACGGATAGCTTTGTTCGTTGCTTTTATCTGCTCCTGCAGGTTTTTCATGTCCTCCAGCTTTTCTTCGAGCTTTTCAATAGCCCTCTCATCGTCGGATTTTATAATCTCCCTGCCGTACATAATGTTCTCAATCTTTGTGAGTATACCTTGCACTTGCGTGTAAAACTGATGATTTCTGTCCCACGCAGCCACCTGCTTCTCTTTTTTTCTGACAGGAAAATTACTTGCCCCGCTTATCATTACAGACGGGCACATCATTCCGATACGGCTTTCTTTATTGTAATATTCCGCAAGCTTCTTTGCATATCTTTCTGCAATGCGGTATACCCTTTCCGCTTCTTCCGGTCTTTTTTCCGCTGCCTTATCGGCTAAATCATAAGCCTTATTTACTTCTCTTCTGTATTCCGCCGTTGTGCTGCCGCTTATATAATCCCGCATTGACATCATGTCATGCGCTGCTTTGGCGCTGTTTTCGTTGATAAAGAAATACTTTCTCTCGTTCATTTCTGTTTCCTCGCTTTCTTCTTTTTTCTACGCTCCTGACCTTTTATCAGGAGCGTAATCTGTATCATCAAAATAATGTAAGCTGACTTTTTGCCATATTGTAAGCATTGACTGCCTGTTCACAATTCCGAACGGAATCGTTAAAATAGCTTGTTTTTAGCTCTATGCCTATTCCTTTGCGTCCTAAAAGCAAGCTTTCATATATTTCAGAGCCAATTCCCATAAACGGAGTAAAAACTATATCATCAGGATTTGACCATAATTCAACAGCTCGCTTTATTGTTTCAAGCTGTAACGGACATATATGCTTTTCATCGTTTATATCCGTTGCCCCTTTATATCCGTTAAGTACATCAGTACGGCTTATATCATCCCAACAGGGACTTGCATATTTCTGCCATTTTTCAAGAGGAAATCCTTCCTCTGTTTTTGTTACAGGCTCTTTATCCTCATAATCATCGGTCCATTTGCGGAATATAACAAGGTAATCTGGCAAACCTTGCCTTGAATAGCTACTGTCCTTTCTAAGCTGTTTATACAACAAGCCCTGCGACTTTGTTTTCTGCATTTCCAATACAGGGTCTGTCCATATCTGCACCTCGCTATGATACTGCCAACCTGCATTTTCAAAATGCCTTATTATGTCCCCTCGAAAATCATACAGTCCTGATCTGCCATCTCTACCCTTATATTTGACTAACTGCTTACAATGTACAGCACATAATCTCCCTGGCATCGTTACTCTTAAAAGCTCCGGAATAAGAAAGTCAAACTGTGTAAAAAACTCTTCGGAGTTGCGGCAGTTACCCATATCTGCCAAATCATCAGAGTATATGTATAAGTTAGCAAATGGCGGGCTGAAAATTGTAAAATGTATGCTTTTATCGGGTATGTTTTTAATTACCTGAACACAATCGCCCTGGTATAAGGCATATCTATCTGTAATAACTTCCATTCAATCGCCTCCTATCCATCTCGGCAGGGTCACAGACTCGCTTTTTAGGTTTAATGTAAATTCGTGACCTACAATACTTGCCTGCTGTATCTGTTTTGCAGATTTATACATATTATCTCTCATTTCCTGCTGCAGCTGTGCTTTAGCATTTACAGCTTGTAATATATTCTTTTCCGTTTCACCAAGCACACGATATACATTTACCGCTTTTGTCTGACCAAAACGCCATAACCGCCTTACTGCCTGATAATAGCTTTCGTAGCTATAATCTATACCGCAGAACACACAATTTCGGCAATTTTGAAAATTCAAACCGTACCCAAACATACGAGGTTTGCTTATAAGGACCCTGTAATTCCCTTCTTTAAAATCTTCCGCTGCTTTTTCCTTATACTCCACCTTATGACTGCCTCTTACTTCTATAGCTTCCGGAATATATTGCTTCAATAAATCGGCTTCATAGTCTGTATAGCACCATACAACATATTGCTCATCATTACTGTTGACTATCTCTGCCGTTTTCTTAGCTCTATCCTCAGCAGTTCGTCTTTTTTCCTTATGAAAACCTGTAGCTGATGTGTCCACATCCCTGAGCAAATGTCCGTTCTCTATGTCGAATATATCAACAGGAATAACAACATCTATTTCATTAAGTTTTGGAAGCTCAAAGCCGTCATCGGAAAATCCTATATCTGATGGTTTACTCATACATATCGCCCAAGTGCTGACCCACTGCCAAAAATCCTTAACAGCGTGATTTTTAAGTCTGTAGTTGCCGCTGTGAGTAGTATCATTAATAAACCATATTGCCAACGCTTCCGAGCTTCGCATTACGCCTAAAAATTCGGCTTGATTAAGGATTTCCATATGGTCGTTAGGCGAAGGCGTTGCCGTAGCAGCTAATTTATAAGGTGTGTTTTTAAAGGCATTAAATATCTTCTGCTTTGTCGCTCCCATATAGCTTTTAAGTATAGAGCTTTCATCAAGGACCACACCAACAAATTTATCAGGGTCAAAATTATCAAGCATTTCATAATTCGTTATGTTTATGCCGGGAATAACATCTTTTTGGGATCGGCAGATATTTACATCATACCCGAACTTTACACCTTCCTTTTGTGTCTGCTTGCTAACTGCAAGCGGCGCCAAAATCAGGACGCTCCCCCCCCGTATGCTGCTGAACTTCATACGCCCAGTTAAGCTGTTGAGCTGTTTTACCCAGTCCGCAGTCCTCAAAGGCGGCAGCTCTGCCTTTCTTCAGATAAAACTTAGTGCAGGCTTTTTGGAAATCAAAAAGCATAGGATTGAGGTCGTTTTCGTTGACTTCAAATCCACTGTCAATGGTTTTTGTAATTTTCGATTTAAGAAAATCTGTGTATTCCATTTCTCTCACCTTCCCGTATACACAGGCAGCAGTAATGTTTTCACAATGCTGTCACCAAATACAATAGCTGTCTTAGGCGAATTTGTTGTATATATGCTCATCTCATCGTCAAATAAGGCATTTACACAATCTCTTAAATAGGCAAGATTAAAGTTTTTTGATACTCTTTCATTTTCCGAATTAAGAAGTAACGAATCGGAATATTCCTCAAGGTTTGCCTTATATTCAATCTCGGCACTTTTACCAAGTGTTAATGTTATCTTGGCAGTATTGCCATCTGCAATTAATTTAGCTTTATCAAGCATATCCATAAACAACCTTTTATCTACCTTGTACTGAATATCTAAATCGGTAAATAATTTATCTATTTTGATATATTCTCCCTCAATTATCCTGGAATGAAGTATTTTTTTGCTTTCCTTGTCTATAAATGTAATCCAATTTTCGCCGACTTTAATAACAACATTGCCCTCAAATGCCATAGATTCTATAGCCTTAAGGCTATCCCTGGGAACAATAAAACTTATGGGTGTTTCTGCTTCTGCTGATGTCTTTATCCAACCTATTCTTACGCCATCACAAGCCATAAATTCTATGGCATCATTGCCTATTACAACGTTCATTCCCTCTAATATGTTTCGGGGAGATGTCACTGGGATAATACCTATTAATTTTTTTATAGCTCTGTTGAGTATATCCGCTGAAATATTGGTATCCATATAACTTTTAAAGGTATTGTCATCAAGATAATCTGCGTTCGTATTTTCTACTTTGTAGCTTGCCTTACTGTTGCCTGCGACTATAGATATGGCACCTGCTTTAGCTGTTATCTTAATATCTCCTGTCATTGAGGATATTAACGGTATTGCTTTTGCAGGTATTCTGACGTTTTCTGTTTCTCCGTCTAACTTATATTTGCCTACGCATTTATCGTTTGATGCTATTAAATAGCCGTCCTTTATGTAATAATCTGACTCTTTGCCAAGCGAAGGCTTAACTGCCTTTATAGCCTTTAACATCTGCTCCTTATTTACTATCATATAATTACCTCCGTATATTAACTTGCTTTTTTATTACATTTTTTTAGTTGTCCTTTAAGATATTGCAAAAATCTGTTTGCAAATTCTCTGACCTCTTTTTTAGGATTAGTATTATTTTCGCCACGCATCTGTACAATTTGAGGATTATAGGGATCAACAACATCTATCTCCATTGTTACAAATGGCTTATTTACCCCTTCATTTTGCCTTACAAAAAATATCATTCTTTTTAAGGCTATATGATTTTTCCAGTATTTGCTTTGTCCTACACAATGATTAAGGCTTGTACCTTCAACTATTAATTCAGTCCTGCATTCAGGTACAATAACGCAATACTGCTCACTTTTAAATTGCTTTAGATTTACTTCTTGTAGAAATTCTTTCAGTTTTTCAACTTTTTGGCATTCTATTTTGTCCTTTTCCTCATTTATTCTTTGTACCAATCTGTCATGTGCCACCTTTAAATCCTTCGGGTATCTGACCGACTTGGAAGATATATCAATTTGCAAATCCTCACACATACCTATATAATCGTTATACTTTATTACATCAGCACTATTTTTGACCGCTTTTTTTGTGTAATTAAGCAATGGTTTGATTCCGTATCTTTTTATCACGCCAATGATACTGTTGTTAATCCTACTGCAATACCATAACAAGTCTATTGACCGCATATAGGTTATTTCATCTGCTGAAACAACTATATCCATTCTTTGGAGCGCATCTAACTCTCTTGGCGTTATATCCGTTTGCCTTATGGCAGGCAAGTTATTTGCATTTATATTAATTGCCTTTGCAATATCATTATGAGATAGGTCTATATCCTTTGGTGTGATATACAATGCCAAATTATACAATCTGCCTTTTACAAGATATTCAAGACCTTTAATATCCCTACAGCGGTTTACAAATCTTACAATGTCAAATTCCTTTTTATAGGACATAGCAAAATCTTTTATATTTATTCCGTTGATAGTGCCTAACAGTTCAAGGTCTGCCGGATAGTTATAGCATTCTACAGTAACGACTGTACTCTTTTTAAACCAGTCGTTTGTCTGCCATCGCATATAACCAACCCTATATATATCTGTAATACACTTATATAAAGGCTTATTTCTGTACTCAGATTCTGTTACTATGTAATGACTGTCCACTCTATATATGTACCGCCTATTATTTAATAACCTTTTAACATCATAATATCCGTAATACAGTATACCGTCCTTTTTATATACCCTACATATTTTTGCTTTTTCGGCTTTTGCGCCTTGATACTTGTCATAAATGCATATTAGTTTTTCGCCGCACTTAGGGCATAAATATTCTTCTTTCTGCTTGTACTTATCTTTATCAACTGTAAATGTCCTATGACAATGGCTGCATTGAGCTTTTCTTTTGCCCTTTATTATGTTGGATACAAACAAATAATGACGGAATATGTTTTTATTCATATACTGCTGCACTTTTGTATTTATTGCCTCTCGACCGAAGGGAACCACATTAAAACACTCTTCTACAAGTTCGTCCCCCTTTTTTTGTTCTTTTTCTCGTAACTTTTCTTTTACGTTATTCAGTACGCTTATTATTGCACTTCCGCTATAATGCAAGCTCCCGTCAATGAATTCATTTATGATTTTGAGTGTATTTTTGCTGCATTTATATCCGATTAAGCCATAATAATAGTTATAATATGGAGAGCTGAATCCGCTAAGATAATTCCTGCTTTTCCATTTGTCATTTTCCATATCATAGGCAATAAAATTATTGTTATCAGAAAACAGTCTTAATATATGCTCGCCGTTTTCATACAAATCACAATGCAATATACCATCTGTTATGTCTGCTGTATATACCTCTTTACCTTTTATATCTTGAGGAATTATATGCATATTCAATAATTCTTTCTTGACTAACATATAACCGCCCCCTAGAATAACGTGAGCTGGATTATGCCGTCATCTTGTTTTTTACTCTTTTTGCTTTTTTTAGGCTTAACCGCAGTTTTACTTTCTTTATTTTTGGTTTTCTTCGCTGCCGTCTTTTTAGGTTCTGCCTTTTCCGGTTCTTTGTTGATATAGTCCTCTGTTGGCGCCTTTCCAAGCTCCAAGGTTATACTCATCCCTACAATAGCATTTGGAAAGTAAAATTTTACCGCTTTTGTATAGACATCTATATCGGATATTGCATTTCCACATCCTTTTACACACTCTTTACAGCAGTCTGAAAGAGTTCTTTTAGTTTTATACAAAACCTCTGCAAACCTTTCTTCCTGTTCACAAAAACTTATAAGACGTTCCGCTACAGGCTTAAATATAACCCATTCTTTGTTGCCGCCCGTAAAATTTTCTACTTCCGCATTGATTTTATCAATAGCTAATGTCTTAATATCAATTTCGCTGTTGATATTATTGTTTTCCTGTGATATACTGTTCTCAGGAATACTTGTATTGGTATTGGATTCACTCATATAATTCATTCCTTTCTGTATTTCTTAAAAGACCGTTGCAGCGGTCTTTTTTTATTCATATCCCGTCACCTCGTCAAGTGTAGTGATAGTTACCTCTGTCCTTGGGTTTTCTTTGTCTACTTTAACTCTGCTGCCGTCAGTACCCAGTACGATTTTACAGTTATCGTCTTTAATGACGCCATAATGTACCAATATATCATGTAAAGCATTATGTAGATTGGTAATATCAACCTTATACTTTCCAGGCATATAATAAATAGCCTTTATATTTATTTTGCAGTCTATCGGCTTATCAAGTTTTTTGATAAACCAACCACAGTTTGCTTCGTATTTTTCGTATGCCTCAGACGGTATAACACGGCGCCTGCCGTCCTTGTTTATGATTCGCCCATTATTCTTTTTGGTAATAGGTCTTAGCGGAATCGTAAATCTCAACAATACTTTTGACATAAACACCTCCTACACTTACGTTGCTGTACGATAATTTTTAGATGCATCTTTTTCGATGCTTATCATAAAATTATCGCCTGTATGTGCTAATATCCTACCATATATAGCCTCGTCAAGCTGTTTTAAGTCCTCTTTGTCAAGCTCGCTGCTTATAAGAGTTATTAAATTGTTGCTATCACGATAATTGATAATTTCAAAAGCAAGAGCTATGTCATATTCTGTGCTTCTGACTTTAAATAAGTCATCAATATAGAGTACATCGGCATTTTTAAGGGTATATAATTTTGTACTGTCTATTCGATTATCTTTTATTTCCCTTAACTCGTCTATCCACCGCATATAATGCAGTTTATAGCCGTTTTGGAAAAAGCGATTTGCAATAGCTATGCAAATGTGGCTTTTCCCGGATCCGCTCTGACCGCCTATGTATAGCCAAGGCTTTTCGCCTTTTGCGATTACTGTTAAATAGTCTATTGCACGGCTCTTTATCTGCTTGCGAAATTCTGTATCTGCTTTAAAGGTGTTAAATGTTTTCCTTTCAAGTTCCCTCAAAAGTCCACTTGCTTCCATTGCCTGTTTAACAGCAATAGAGTTTACACATTTGCATCTTCTTAAAGCAATAGTGTATTGCGCAAGCCTGTTATCAAAATACATAACAGGTATAAAACCTGTATCGCCGCATTCTTTGCAATAACAATTACCTAACCTTTTTTTCTCGATAATGGCTAATTCTCTTTTGTACTGAAACATAAGATGTGCATCGGGGCCACTATCTTTAATTTTTGCTACTTCGCTATCTGTCAAAATATCGTCCCCCTTTCATCGGGAGCTGTAATGTTATAATTATCTTCCCACGCCTTTTCCTCTAGCCAATTTGATGGATTTTTTATAAATCTGTCAGGCTCGTTCTTTTTAAATATTTTGTATTCCTTGACCTTTTGAATAATAACTTCAAACAGTTCAGGTGTAATATCAAGTTTACTCCATATATGTTCAGCTCTCGACCGCTGAATCTTTTTAGGATACTCATTCCAAAATATTTCAAAAAGCTCGCCCTGTCCTATATTCCCTTCTTTTTCTATTCCTATTCCTTTCTTTTCTTTTCCTTTAGGCAATACTTGTACTGTACTACTACCATATAAGTATTGTATTTGTATGGTATCTGTATCAATAGGCTTTGGAATTATACTTGATTTCGGCTTTTGTATAGATTGCCATTTTTTCCAATTCGTGAGGTAATAGTATTGTTTTCCGTCATCAACTCTATAAAAAACTACGGACATATGAGCGGCTATGTTACATAGCGACTTTTCTATATCGGTAGTCCTTATGTCATCATTGTAAGGAAATAAACTATTTCTCAAAAATTTAGGATTGGCTTTGCCATATCCTTCGTCATCGGCAAGAGAAAATAACCCGATAAATACCAATTTATCAAGTGAGCTAAGGCAAGAGAAATCTTCTGACTCCCATATATTGGGATCAATCATTCTTTTTCGTGCCATATTTACCTCCCATAAGAGGGGCTTAATGCCCCTCTTGGTATTATTTAAGCATGCTGTTTACATCTAAAATATTGTTATCGCTACCCGACACAATAGGCAGCTTGCCGTCCCATTTTTCAATCCATTTCATCTTTAATGTATTGTCGGTTATTTCGGCATTCTTAAGCTTGTTCGCTTCTGCCTCTGCTCTTGCCTGTTCGACCTTTTGTTGAGCTTCTACTTTGATACGCTCAAGATCCTGCTGTGCTTTTAAGGCATTTTGCTGTGCCGTCTGCTTTGCCTCAATAGCAGCGTTAAACTCCGCGGAAAAATCAAAGTTAATTATATTAAGATCTGTTACTTCTATGCCATAGGTATTTACCTTATCTTTGATTTCTTTAAGCATTTCACTGCTTAATAACTGCCTATTGGTAATGCATTCTTCCGCTGTGCTTTTTGCCACAACTGACTTTACAGCTTCCTGTATAGCTGGTCTTAAAACGGTATTCTCCCATGCCTCATTATCTTTACCAACATTTTTGTATATGTAGGCTGCACCCTCCGGCTTAACTCTGTAATTTACAGATACCGTAGTTTTTATAGTCTGCAAATCTTTTGATGCTGACTCGCCGTCAACATCTGTACGCATTACCTGATTATTTATCTTTACAATATTAGTAATAAAAGGTATCCTTATATGCCAGCCGTCAGTTAATACATCTTCCTGTACCGCTCCCATTCTGACTTTAACACCAGTTTCGCCGCCCTCAACTGTTCGCACACATGACACTCTAAAACCTATAATCAGTATCAGAGTGATTGCTATAAATACAAGCCACTTAAATTTCTTTTTCATTTTTTTGTCCTTTCTTATAAAAAATTTATTATCTAAAATTCCACAACTTTTGTACATTAAAGCTAAGTCCCGTCTAATATATAGTTACTCAGTACCTTCATTTTTGCCTCCTAAAATGGTAAATCCTCATCATCGTTTATATCATTCACACTATAAAACCCCTCAGACTGAGATGTATCAGGCTTTGCAGGAACTGAATAACTGCCGTCATTTTTGCTTTCGCAGAAGTCGAACTCATCAACAACAACATCAGTTGAATATCTTCTGTTGCCTGACTGGTCTGTATATTCGCTGACCTGTAATCTGCCTGTAACTGCGATCTTGTTGCCCTTGCGGAAATACTGACCTATGGTTTCGCCTCTCTTACCGAAGGAAATACAGTTAATAAAGTCTGCTTTTCTTTCGCCATCCTTTACTGTGGACCTATCTACTGCAAGAGCAAATCTGCATATTGCCATAGGCTCTGCACTTTGAGTAAATCTAACTTCGGGATCTCTTGTCAGTCTGCCTAACAAAATTACTTTATTCATTATTTGCCTCCTTCCAACTTGCCTTTAATCTCTCCAATTCCGTAGGTGTTAATGTTTCTATTCCCACAGATTGGCAATCCTGGACTATGTTATCGATCAACAAACTCATTTGTTTGCTGTTATATGTTGACGAACCATAGTACAATATTACATTTGTACAGCCGTCTATTTTTGACGGTAATGTATCTGTCTGCCACCCTAATCCATTTTGCGACCAACTCTCTCTTAGTTTATCTACTGCCTTGTTTGTAACGCATATTGTATCGGATACGCCGCCTATTTCCTTAATAGCGTTTTTGTATATCTCCGTCTTGTTATATCCTGTAACCTGGGAGAGTTTATCAACTAACACCCAAAAATATGCATTAGCATCAAGGCTTCGTTTTGCACGATATTTTTTTATATCAATATTTAACTCTCCCATAGATTCAAGTTCTTTGTTGAGGGCTGCTATGTTGCAATCCTCAACCTCAAACTCTATAACAGATTTTTTATGTATATCCGTATAAGCTCCTCTTACCTTACCTTTAACTTTCATTTTTTTCCTTCTTTGCTGCTACCCACTTTTTAAGACTATCAGTATCTCTGACTATAGCCTCCAACAACGAATTTATTTGTCCGCCGTCAAGTTTAATCGGTGTTAGTTTAAACTTGGCTTTGGCTATCAATGTAACATCTTCAAGCGTAAATCCATTAGCTGTTGCTATAGAATACAACTGTTTTAACTGGGCTTCCGTTTCGCTTTGCTTTGTTGAATAGCTATTCTTTTTTTCGGTACTTGCAGCTTTATAATTTTCTTCTTTGCTTGCTTCCTTGTCAGGATCATCGCCTGTGGATATTTTATATACCTTCATTAAGGCATATTTATCGGCGTATGTCATAGCCTTTCCACTACCTTTATCCTGACTGTCAATACCTTCGGAATATACAGTCGTTTCTATATATTCGTCAGGATTGTCTACATTTACAAACCTATATATAGTTTCAATTCTCGTCATAAAGGTTGTTTTTTTAGTAACGTTGTTATTGTATGTACTTTCGCTTTCAAGCATATTGCTTTCAAGTACCGTCCTTCTGGCAGGATAGCTGTAAACGCCGTATTTTGTCTCTAAAGGCTTTACAGCATCTAATATATCTCTTTCGCTTACTGCCCGATAAGAAGACTGCTTTGTCTGCTGCACCTTCAAATTCTTAGCAACTACCTGCATTTCTGTGGTAATCCCTAAAAGCTTTGCATATATATTTTTAGGCTTGTCCACTTTTGTACCTCCTATCAGATTTCAACCGCCTTTATGCTATAAGCAGTATTTTCAGTTACTGTTAAGCCCTCAAGCACAACACCATCAGCTGATATAGCCTTAAAGCTTCCTTCGACCTTTTCGTCTGGCAGAAGTAAAATATCTTTTTTGAGTTTTGCTATATCGACCTTGCACTCTGTTTTTAAATACTCTGTACCATTAAGCTCTTTAATGAGCTTATCTTCGTTATAGTTATACTCTTTTCTTGTGGACTGTCTTACATAGCCATAAGGGGTTGACAGTTTAAACTTCGGGTCTTCACTTCTTTTTTTTGTGTAAAACTTCACAAGTAAGCCCTTGAAATAATCAATATTATTATTAATCTGCTTTGTTTCCTGGGCTTCCCACTGTTCTATGCGTTCATGTTCTCTGTTCGCAAGTCCTTTGACCTCATCTAACTTAACATTAAGTGCTGCTATCTTTCTTAATGCCCAGTTAGCGGAATCAATATCAGTTATCTCATACGGCTTCTTTTCCTGCACTTCGCCTGTATCGTCAGTTACTTCTGCTGTATTGGCAAAATCCATAGCTTCCTTATATTCCTCTGTTGCGTATGTATTCATAATGTACCTCCTAATAATTAACTGTATTATTACTTTTGACCTTTAGTAGTCCAAGCTCTCTAAGTTCATCTGGGTGTATTTCCTTGTCCTTATCGCAATTGCAATCCTCATAATCGAGATTAGCCCCACATAACGGACAGAACATTAGTTAATACCCCCCTTGATATTGTCAATTAAGGTTTCTATGTTTTTATATATCTCATCAAGAGTGCTCTTTATATCTGTCTTTAATTCCGACTTAACATCTTTTTCGGGGGCAATTTTATTTGCAAACAGTAAAATATCAAGCAGATCTGTAGTCCCTGCAGCTAATTGAGCCTTCACACCGTCTAAGGTTACCTTGAGACATATACCAACGTCTAAAATATCTCCCTTTGCCTCACAGGCATTCAACATATTATCAACGGGCTTAGTCATATCTACATTTTCTGTGTCACATAAACTTTTGATAAGCTCGGTTATTTTGTCCTTGAGCTCTTCCTTGTCAATCTTATCCTTAATTAGTTTTAATAATTCTTCCATATTGACATTTTCCTTTCTTTGTATTAAGATTAATATGTAATATTTTTTGTAAGGCTTCTAGCCTTTACTCCTGCCTCTTGGTTTGCCGACTTAGAGGCAGTTTTCATTTAGCGGAAGGTATATTACATTATCCTCCTTCGGCTTCGGCAGCATAAATTCCGGTATATCAATTGGAGCTGTCTTACTGTTGATTTGCATAGCCATATATTTGCTACGTTGCCACATTATTTGGCAGCCTTTCATAAACACAAAGCACGGTTCCCATATGGTCGTCACAACAGGGTCCCATATCATGTGCCTAAAGTCCTTGCACAACTTAATTATTTTTTTCTTAGTGCGATACATTCTTTTTTTCATTTAAACACATCCTCTCTGATTCGACTAAGGTATCAGCATTTATATTCCAGTCTTGTGACGTTCCGTAGAAAGGTAAATACGCTACGATATCAACTCCATTGCTAAGTGCATTTGTGATTTTCTTAATACCATTAACAAATAACTTCATTTTTTCTGCCGTAAATTGGTTAAGATAAATCGAAAATCTTATCTGACTCACACAGTCACTTCTATTTGAAATGTCTACCTCCAATGAATCAACGTGTCCTGCATAATCAACACACATAAATAAATTTGGATGCTTAAAATTCCTTGCAACGACTAATAAATCGCCTGCAATCTGTATCATTGTTCTTTTTGCCATACTCTCACCTCTCTTTCTGTTTTGCTGGATTCAAAATTTCAAGTGCAATTATTTTCCCAGAAAAAGTTAATGTTTCGCCTCTTTCCATATCTACCAAAGCATTCATATACTGACCAAGTTCGTTAAATGAATCATAAATATCCTCGTTATCAATGATTGCCCTAACATATTCATAAGCTTCGGCTATAGAGTCAGCCGTTGCCTCAAACTCCATTTTTCCAACCTTATAAATAATCTTTATTTTCATTATCTCGCCTCGCTTTCGCCACCTAAGCTGCCAACGACCGCCCTGCCAAAAAAGGTATAACTACATACAATTTGTCTTATCTGGATGGAAAATAAAGACAGATTACTTTAAGGGTTAGCAGGGCGGTCTTTGGCAGCCCAGGTGAATTTATAAATTAGCTTGTCCTACATAACACAGCTTAAGCTGTGCTTTCCTTTAGCAGCTTTTCATAAAAATTTGCTGAAACCTGCTCCGCAATCTCTTGCTCTGACCTTGCAATAACCTCGGGAGTGGCATTTTCAGCATTCCATATCAATCTTGTGTTCCCAACTATTCTTTCTTCTTTCATATAATCACCTCACTTATAATTTATTAAAAATACCGTTTGTACAATTACCTCAACTCTTATCCTATCGTCCATTCTTTACATTTCCCTTCCCCTTTGCTATACTTTACTTACCGATATTGCCGTATCGGAATACATATATAGAAAGGAGAATTTAAAATGCGTTGTATCAAATGTGGTTATGTAACAGAAAACGAATTAGATACCTATTGTCAGAACTGTGGGCATGAGTTTAATAGTAATTACTGTACCAATGAACATTGTTTTCAAAGAAACAATGGAGAACCTATTCCTTGTAATGAAGATGCCTGTTACTGTCCTGACTGCGGTTCTGAAACAGTGTATTTTAGGGAAGGTTTGATTACCCCTAAAAAATATTAAACGACCGGATAATCGGATTTTCCTTTAGCTGTTTCCCACATCTGCCGCAGAAATTTGCTCCCTGTGCCCTTCTTTCTTCACAATATGGACAATCCGCTTGTTTTTGCTTATCTTCCAAGCCACAAAACGGGCGGATTTTTGTTTTCTCATTTTCCACGCTTTCACCTCCTATGCACTAACATTGGTTGCAAACAGATATTCAAGAGTAATTCTAAAACAGATATTCAAGAGTAATTCTAAGCAACGTCTAACGATTTTATAGTTTAGATATTTCTAAACTTTTTCAGCAAAAAAAAGAAGTAATATTTCATCATTATTTAAATGAAGTAATTCAGCAGCTTTTTTTATCTCGCTTTGTGTAAAATCGCTCGTATGATTTAGTTTTGCGCTTAAAGTCGCCTCTGACATTTTCATCATTTTTGCAAACTCAGCTTGAGTATTATATTCTGCTTTTATCTTACCTCTTAATAATCTGTTGCTATAATTTTGCATATTATCACCTCCTTTGTTCAGTTTTTTCTAAACTCATATTAGCACATAACTTAAAACAAGTCAATACAAAATTTAGTTTTTTCTAAATTTTTTTAAAAAAATCTTGATATTTTCTGAACTATATTTTATAATAACACTAGGAGGTGCTATTATATGGACGATTTTGCTAATAGATTGAGAAAAGCTTTGTACATAAAGGGCATAAATCAAACTGAATTATCTAATATAACAAAAATACCCAAATCCGCAATTAGTCAATATCTAGCTGGAAATTTCAAGGCAAAAAGAGATAGAGTAAAAATATTAGCAACCGCTTTAGATGTTAGTGAAACTTGGCTAATAGGATATGATGTGCCTATGGAAAGAGGTAATGGCACTGACAAGCCTGTTGAAAAAACTAAACTCATTCCTGTTGTTGGTACGGTAGCTTGTGGCAATCCCATATATGCCTACGAAAACATACAAGAATATATAACAGTAGCAGAAAATGATAGTGTTGACTTTGCCCTTTATGCCAAAGGCGACAGTATGAACAACTGTAAAATTGATAATGGAGATATAGTTTTTATAAGAAAACAACCCCTTGTGAATAATGGGGAAATTGCTCTTGTTCTTATTGATAATGAAGCAACTGTCAAAAGGTTCTACGACTATGGCGATAAAATAGTTCTTCGCCCCGACAGTACTAACCCGGAGCATGAGGAACAAGTCTATGAAAAAAGGGATCATAACATATTGATACAAGGAAAAGTTATTTTTATTAAAACATATATACAATAGGAGGTAAAACTATATGGGATTTCTTGATTTTTTTAAGGTTAATCAATTTAAGCAAAAAGTAGCCGAACAAGAGAATAAAATAGAAGAACTTGAAGCCCTGCTTACTCCTGAACTTAGGGATGTAATCAAAGCTAAAGAATTGCTTAAAAATTATCAAGATCAACAAACAAACGTTGAAAATGAAATAGAAAATTTAAATTCAAAAATATCGAATTTAAACAGTCAAATAATTGAATTAAACAATACAATAGAACAAAAGAAAAATGAAATTGTAATATTAGATGATGAAATATTATATCAACAATTAGATTTATATAAGCCCATGTATGCTTTTGCCAATTCAGACGAATATAAGGATAATCTCGAATATATAAGGCAAAAACAAAAAGATATGATAAAGGCTGAAACTGCTGCCACTTGTAATACGACTTGGACTGTTGGAGATAGTGCCGCAAAGGGCAAAAAAATGGTCAAAGACAATATAAAACAAATTGTAAGGGCATTTAATAACGAATGCGAAATGCTTATTGATAAAGTTAAATATAATAATATTGAATCTGTCGAAAAAAGAATTACAAAAGCATTTGAGGCATTAAATAAACTAAATGCTAGTTTGGGTATAGAACTAAACCCTGAGTACTTGAATCTAAAATTAGATGAATTGCACTTAGGATATGAATACGCTGTCAAAAAACAAGATGAAAAAGAAGCTGAAAAAGAACGGCGTGCAGAAATGAGAGAAGCTGCAAAGCTTGAGCGAGAATTAGCTGAAGAACGTAAAAAAATAGAAAAAGAACAAAAGCATTACAAACAAGCATTAAATACATTACTTACTCAGTTGAAAAATGCAGATGATAATGAAAAATCCGAACTTGAAGCAAAAAAAGCAGAATTGCTTGATCATTTAGCTGATATAGATAAAAATATCGAAAATCTTGATTATAGAGAAAGTAATCAAAAAGCCGGATATGTATATGTCATATCTAATATAGGTGCATTTGGTGAAAATGTCTATAAAATAGGTATGACAAGAAGGCTGGATCCTATGGATCGAGTAGATGAATTAGGTGATGCATCCGTACCATTTAATTTTGATGTTCATGCAATGATATTTGCGGATGATGCCCCTGCCCTTGAAGCGGCTTTACATAGAGCATTTGAAAATAAAAAGCTCAATATGATTAATACAAGACGTGAATTTTTCAACGTTTCTTTGGATGAAATTGAGGAGGTTGTAAAAGCGAATTTTGATAAAACAGTTGAATTTATTAAAACTCCGCCTGCCGAACAGTATAGAGAAAGTATAAAAATAAAAGAAAACATAAAATAAATTTAGAAGCTCCCTGCGCCAACAGGGAGCGATAAATCAACCTACCAAAGCAGATGCCTTGATATAATTGATCCTACATTTACATTATATCACCATAACATCTGCTTTGCAAGGTGTTATTTTTGTACCTTAAAACAAATAAAATTTACAAGGGAAGTGGTATAATGTCATACTGTATTTATTTGCGTAAATCAAGAGCTGACAGGGATAATCCTATGTGTACTGAGGCAGAAGTCCTATCACGTCACGAACAAACCTTAAAGGACCTCGCTTTTAACAGAGGATATAAAATAGACAAAATATTTCGGGAAGTAGTCAGCGGTGAAACGCTTGCCGCCCGTCCTCAGATGCAGCAGCTCCTATCAGAAGTTGAAGGCGGTATGTGGGAAGGTGTCCTGGTCATGGAAGTAGAAAGACTTGCAAGAGGTAACTCTATTGACCAAGGCATAGTCGCCCAAGCGTTTAAATATAGCAATACTTTGATAATAACACCAAACAAAACATATAACCCTGCCAATGAATATGACGAGGAATTCTTTGAATTTGGCTTGTTTATGTCAAGGCGCGAGTATAAAACAATCAACCGCCGACTTAATGCAGGTCGTTTGGCAAGCGTAAAGGAAGGTAACTATATCGGGTCAATACCGCCTTACGGCTACAAAAAAATAAGGCTTGAAGGTAAGAAAGGATATACCTTAGAGCCTGTACCAGAAGAGGCAGAAGTCGTTAAATTAATGTTTAAGCTCTACACTCAGGATAACAGAATAGGAATGGCAAGGATACGCAATACATTAAATCAAATGGGAATAAAGCCTCGTAATGGCGACAGCTGGACTATTGCATCTATAAGAGATATGCTTGAAAATGACGTATATATAGGTAAAGTCCATTGGAATAAACACAAGGTTATAAAATCTACTGCTAACGGCAGCATACAGGCTAAAAGACCACGTCAAAAGGAATATGACGTATTTGACGGTAAGCATCCGCCATTGATTGACGAAGTGACTTTTAATAAAGCTCAATACTATAAATCATTAAATCCTGCCAATCCTGCACAAGGCACTATGCGAAATCCATTGGCAGGCATATTGATTTGCAGTAAGTGCGGCAAAAAGATGATACGCCGTCCTCATAGCAAATGTGAGGACTATGTTATATGTCCGACTGTAGGCTGTCCTAATGTGGGAGCTCCCCTTGAAATTGTTGAAAATAGAGTTATAGAAGGAATAAAGATATGGCTTAACGATTATATAGTCAAAACAAAAAACTTAAAGCCTGAGTTGAAAATTGCTGAAAATAAACCTATCATAGAACAGATAGATAAGAATATAACCAAGCTAAACAATCAGCTTACTAACACTTATGATTTATTAGAACAGGGTATATATAACAAAGAGCTTTTTTTACAACGTCAAAAAACCTTAATAGACGAAATAAATAAACTACAGACTGAACGTGAAAGACTGACATCAGAAGATGATGCTAACAGACAAAAAGAAGAATTGAAACAAAAATTAATACCGCAGATTCAAAAACTCGTTGATGTATATTATACTTTTGATGAACCAAGTAAAAAAAATAAGCTATTAAAATCTGTATTTAATAAAATATATTATACCAAAGATACACGTAATTCCCGTATATCAACTGTAAAGGACAATTTTACATTGGAATTTGATGCCAAACTACGATAAAAGCCTTGTTTTCTCAGGGCTTTTTTACTTTGTAATTTATTATGAACAAATGAGCTTGCGCATTTGGAGATGATAGGCACTATTTGCAGACAGCTTACTGCCGACGCCAATATAGACGATATTAAAAAAGCAGGCTTTGAAGCCTACTATGTTGACCACGGTCTTGGCGTATATCCCGCCAGTGCATCGGGCGTTCCCTTTACTGCCGCATATCTACAGTCCAAGGGCGATCCTATAACAGACCTCTATGAGGACATGGCGGCAGATGGGGCGATTGCACAAGAACAACCTACATCAAAAAACGATAGGACAAGCCTTTCCAACAACTGAATATCGACCGCAAAGGCGGCGTTTCTCAATCCCTTACCGGGAGAACAGGAACGCCGCTTTTTTTATGCCCTCTGTTACGCAATAGGGGCGAAAAAAGCCTTGATTTATGCGG
>CANRBC010000018.1 GCA_947628755.1 uncultured Clostridia bacterium
ATTTGGGCTCTGCACGAATCA
Organism: uncultured Clostridia bacterium; assembly: GCA_947628755.1. Classification (GTDB taxonomy): domain Bacteria; phylum Bacillota; class Clostridia; order Lachnospirales; family CAG-274; genus CANPXH01. The sequence goes on from CANRBC010000018.1 coordinate 22, forward strand.
TTCCCTGTTTTGGTTCAAAATCGTTAACGAGCCTGGCGAGTTTCGCAATTACCTAAAAAAAGAATATCAAATTTATAAATCCCATAAGGAAACCGAGCACAGCTCCCAGATATACAATAGCCTTAAGCTCCTTGCGCATTATACCGAATATGAGCTGCTCCATTTCCATAGCGTCAAAGGAGCTTATCTTATCAACAACTATCTGCTCTATATTCACGAGCTTAAGTATCCTGTCTGTATTGTCCTCTATTATTATCCTGCACAGTCCTATAAAGCCCCGCAGCAGTACGGGTATTTTGTCCTCATGCTTTGTGATAATATCGCATACCCTCATAGAAAGTATTTCCTCCGAATACTTGCCCGTTTCCTCATAAATTATTTCCGGAGCCTTTTCCGCAAGAACATTGTTTATTATACCGCCCAGCTTGTTTACAAAGTCATCGCTTATTATAAGCGATAAAAATCCCATACCTGGTTTTGACTTTAACATATCTATACCGCTGTACGCCAGTTTAGTTCCCACATCGGCTTCATTTATTTTTGAGGATATGGTAAGAGCAATGCTCTCACTTATTGAATTTTTATATACCTCCATATCCTCGTCGGAAACATAGCTCCCTATTATTTCTCCTACCGTTTTTTCGTTGCCCTTCATATTCTCCGTCACTCGCATAAGGGCGGAATACACTCTTTCAAGGCTTTCGTCGCTTGTAATAGCGTTTATGACGGTATCCCTGTTCAAAAGCTGTGTGCTTATGACATTACCTATGGAAGCGGCAATTCTTTCCCTTTGCCTTGGTATAAGTCCGGGAGTAAACGGTATATGGAAGCCGCCTATATACACTGCCTTTCTTGGTCTGAAAAGCATTTTTATGGCTATATCGTTTGTAATATAGCCTATAACTCCGCCAAGTAAGGGCATAGCAATAATTTCTATCATAATTAAATTTCTCCGAAGTATTTTTCAACAGCCTGACCTATTTTCAGAGCCATTTCCTTTTGTCCCGCTTCGCTTATGAGATAAGCGTATTCCTCCGGATTGGACATATAGCCTGTTTCTATAAGAACTGCAGGGCAGGCTGAAATTCTTGTAAGAGCAAGATTATTCTTCTCATAAGGCACATTCATCGCTTCGCTTATTTTTTCCACAAAGGCTGTGGTTGAATCATAAGTATAAAGGTCAAGCGTACCCTTTGCCGCGCCGAAGTTTTCCCACTCGTTTCTGGAATTACAGTGTATGGAAACAGCCACGTCGGGCATTACCTCATTTATCTTGGCTGTTCTTTCGCCAAGAGCAATATATGTATCGTCGGCTCTTGTAAGTATGACCTCTGCGCCCTTTGACTCAAGATAGTCCTTTAACATATTTGTGATTGAAAGTGTCACTGTCTTTTCGTATACGTTTCCAAGACCGAGAGTGCCTGCGTCCTCGCCGCCGTGACCTGCGTCAAGCACTATTGTTGCGCCCTTTAACGTACCCTTTTCCACAGTTGATTTTTCATTAAGGGTTATTTTCATACTGCCGTTTTCAAATGACGGCTTATAGCCTATGTATTTTCCCTTGTTTGCAAAGCACAGAGTATATATGGAATTTCCCTCTCCATCATTTTCATGCTTTATACTGCTGAACATACTTCTGTTGGGGTTTGAAAGTATACCGCCCTTTGTATCATAGAGAATTACCTTTATTCCGTCGGACATAAGAGAAACGGCATATTCCGTAGGTCTGTCCATAACAAATGTAAATTCATTGCCGGAGCAGTTCAATGCTCTTACGGTATTCTGTCCATAGCTCTTTGTAGTCTTGTCAACAGCGCTTTTGTAAAGATAGTTGTCGTGTATCGTTCTGTAATACTCGGAATTTTCGCCTGTGATGCGAACAAGAGTGCCTGCCACATAGGGCGTAATAAGGTCGTCGTTTGCCTCATCGGGTCTTGAACGGACAGTAGGATTATCCATATTGACCTCGCCTACAAAGCTTATAGGTATAAACGGGTCTGCTGACGCCGTGGACTGACCTACGGCTGTTCTGGTTATGGTATATGTCTTTTTGGAGGATGTATTTTCAAAGCTGAATATGTTTTTCCCCAGCTTAAGGTCGGCATAATAGCTGAAAAAGCCATCCTTTGTAACATCTACCTTATTTCCGTTGATATACAGCGGATATGCAGGGTCACAATAGCCTGCAAGACTGTAATTGGCAGCCGTTGTAGTCATACCGTCCTTTACGTAATTCATTTTAATTTCGGCATGAGCGCTTACCGCCATAAGCATTGTAAGTCCCATAACGACCAAAGCAAATAATTTTTTCATATAAACTCTCCTTTCTTTTGCTTATATGTATAATTTTAAAGCCGTAAAGAAATAAAGTCAAGTATTTTGCAAATATTTGCAGCTGCCCGAAATCATAAGTCAGAGCTGTATGCGGTCGATTATGCCTTTAATTTTACTGTTTGTGCCTATGTACTTTTATTTTCAATTAATATATGATATAATCGAAAAAAACAAAATGGTATTATATGTATTTGACAATGAAAGGAGACGAATATTATGCCAAACCCGTTAGCTTCCGAAAATCATGTACTTATGGACTTGATAAATGTAATATATCCCCGCGGTTCAAAAGCCCTTATATGCAGTCTCACAGGTTTACCGCCCGAAAATATACCGAAAGAGCCAAGCTAACTCAGGGAATTCATAAACAATAATTTTAAATTTATACCGGGTCCCAATGTAACAATGGATTATACTCAGAATGAGTTTTTTACAAGACTTGATTTCTACCCGAGTATCGAACGTGCGCTTTTTGATTTTGACAGAATGATAGCAGATTTTATGACAAAGCCTGATCACATGCACGCCATTTTTGCCGGTCCAAATATGCACGCAATATTTTTGAGCTCCGAATCCATTACCGTACATCGCTATGGAGATGAAATAGATGCATTCAACGAAGCAGAAATGAATCTGTACAATTCCGAAATAGTGAGAGAAGCTGCTTCAAATGCAAACCGCACTTCAAAACAAACCGAAGGCAGTACAAATACGGAAACCGAGGCTGAACTCAGTGAAAACGAAACGGAACCTGCTCCTTCCGGTCAGCCCGAAGGCAATGCAAATACGGAAACCGAGGCTGAACTCAGTGAAAGCGAAACTGAACTCAGCGAAAGCGAAGCTGAACTCAGCGAAAGTGAAACTGAACTCAGCGAAAGTGAAACTGAACTCAGCGAAAGCGAAACAGAACCTGCTCCTTCCGGTCAGTCCGAAGGCAATACAAATACAGAAACCGAGGCTGAACTCAGCGAAAATGAAACTGAACTCAGCAGCAGGACGGAACCTGCTCCTTCCGGTCAGCCCGAAGGCAGTACAAATACAGAAACTGAGGCTGAACTCAGCGAAAACGAAACTGAACTCACCGGCAGAACGGAACCTGCGGCTCAGGAACAAACTCAGAGCAATACAGCTACGACAACCGAGGCAGAAGCCGAGCAGGAAGAGGATATACATTCACGCTGGATGAACAGCGGCATAGATACAGAAGAATATGATAAGCTGAAGCATAAAATCAACCCTAAGAATCAGCCATTCCTTTACACAGAGGAGAACTTTCTTAACGGCACAAAGCTCCTTTCTCATCTTGCAGGCGTGGATTTGAATATAGAAAGCCCTTATGCGGATTTCAGGCGTGCTCTTGATAAATTGGTGATAAACGGCAAATCTGCAGAAGAGGTTTTCGGTTTGAAGGACAATATGACCAGAAACAACCTGAAAGATGATGTAATACCTAAGTTTGCACAGGCTGTTGCCGGTGTGGTAAACAGTACGGGTATCGACAGCAGAGGCGACAAGAGGACGTTTATTTTTATAAAAGAGGACGATGGAAGCATAAAACCTCTTAAGCTTAATGCAGAAAAAATGTCCCATACCCGTGAGGCGGCAAATACGGGTAATCTTGAAGATGTAAGGGACAGACTTCTTTCCGAGAAGGAGGTAAAAGATGCTCTCCTGAACGAAGGCAGAAGCAAAATGTTCTCCAGTGAGAAGGATAAAAAAGGCACTGACTACGAAACAGTTACGGAAGACAAAATACTCCAAAGGCTTAACAGTGAAAAATATTCTTCTTCATTTAACACTTTGACTGATGATGAGAAAAGTGAACTCAGGAATACCGTAATGGATATATCCAATATGACAAACCTGGCGCTTATGACCGAATACGAAAGCATCTATCGTCATGCCATAACCGGTATAAAATCCGCTCCAACTTACCAAAATGAACTTGAAGCAGAAATAAATTCTTTATCTCTGCAAACCAGGTATAAAGGCTACAACAAATCAGAATTAGAGAAAGAAGCGGAAAAGAATGTTGTAGATAAACATATTTTCGGTGATAACGGCGCGGCGGAAGGCATAAGGCTCAATATAATCAAGGAAGACTATGATAGAAGAATGAATTATATCGTAGGCGGAATAGCTAATGATATTGACCATAAAGTATCCGTAATCAGAGCAAAAAATTTAAAAAATTACAACGAATATCAATTTGAAAAGCTCACAAGGGAAGGCAGTGATTTACACGAGGATTTAAAAACCAGAGCCGAAGAATACAACGCTCTTGTGGACGTATACGAAAAGGCTGTACAAAATAAAGTCTTGACTGACGATGAAAAGGCTATTCTCGACAATATGGGCAAGGAAAATCTGCCCGATGTAAAGTTCAGTCTTGACGACCTTGCCGACCCTGTATCCATTATGAAGGCAATAAAGGAAAAGGGTATCAGCTATGACAATGTAATGATTGACGGTCAGTCTCTTAAGGAAATGCTCCATGAAAGCATAAGCGGAAAACCCATAAATACATTGACGGAAAAAGACCTTGAAATTGCTTCACGTACCGCATCCTTCAGAAAAAAGCTGTTTGACAAGGTTGACGCAATAATACATCCCAACAATCATCTGGACCATATAGACCCTGTGACTCATGAGTTAGTAATACCTATATTGACAATAAAAACGCCTGCAGGCGAAATGGTTCCCGAAATAACGGCAGGAAAGGAGCTTAAGCCTCTTCCCAAGGTAGATGAATTATCTGATTTCAAGAAGAAACTATACAGGCAAAAAACTATTGACTCCAATAAAAAAGCTGTTGATGAATATAGAGCAAGTGTGGAGAGAAGTGAACAAAGACAGTATGACAATGAGGTATTGGACGATATAAACGATTCTATGAAAATACGTTTCAGAGAAGCACAGCAATACAGGAACTATGTACAAAGCAGGTCTTTGAGTGACTTTGAGGCACAAAACAATTCATCCAACAATTTAAGACCGACTTCATTTGAAGCAGGTCTGAACCAGCCTACAGCCGAAAATACAAATACAATTTAAACAATGTGAAGCTGCCCCATTATGAGCTGTGATATAGCCGGAGATTAATGGGGCAGCTTTGTTTGAGTTGTAGATTTTGGCTTAGCGTAATAGATTTTTTGTTTTGTTACGACCCTTCCACCATTTCTGCGTAATGCAAGCATTACTTGAAATGGTTCCCCTCCCCTCCGACGCCCTGACGGGCTAGGGGAGGCTGGGGTATTGGCGACGGCTTTGGTATCGTCTTTTAAAGTAAATAAGCGACTTTGGCAAGCACACACCTAAGGCGTCCCTTCAGAGAAGGGAAGCTGGCAGGCACGTCAAAAATTTTGGATTAAGATATTTTTGAACGTGCCTGACTGAAGGGTCGAATCTACGCATATAAACAAAAATATATAACTCAAAAAGCTGTCACATTAAGACCCGTTTTTATCACAGAGCATAACGTGACAGCTTCGTCATTAAATATTTTCAGCTGAAATTAATATACTGTCTTTCGATTTCGCCCCAGTCGGTTTTCTTTTTGTGATAGCCTATAAGGGAGGTCATTCTGACCCAGGCAAGGGCAAATCTCAGAAATGATACCTCTGCGGCGCAAAGACCTATTGCCTTAAAAACATCGCTTATAAGGAGCTTCTGGTCTATTGTGTGTATTCTGGCAAAGAATGCCGTAAGGGACAGCATTGAGGAGAATACTACATATATTGCCATATACAGTACCATAAAAGGCACGTTCAGAAAATCGAGAAGCATAGCCAGAACCATAGTCAATACGCCGAATACCTCGATATAGGGTGAAAGCAACTCGTAAATAAGGAAATACAAATATGAAACGAAGCCTACAAGACCATAATCAAGGTTTGCCAATATGGCTCTGTGGGTAAACATACTCTGGAAAAGGCCTATATGCCAGCGGCGTCTTTGCTTGCAGAGGTCTGTGAATTTTTCGGGGACCTGCGTCCAGCAAATAGCGTCGGAGGCGTAACGTATTCTGTATGGAATTTTATTCTCACGGCAGAAAACGTGCATCTTAACGACAAGCTCCATGTCCTCTCCCACAGTATCAGCATCATATCCCCCTGCGCTTACTACAATGCTTTTCTTGAAAAGACCGAAAGCGCCGGATATAATTATACTTCCGTTGAATCTGTCGAACAGTATTCTTGCAGCAAGAAAAGAACGGTCGTACTCCAGCACCTGCATACAGGAAAGAAGTCTGTTGGGCAAGCCGTAATGGACTACCCTGCCCTCCTTTATTTCCGTACCGTCGCTCGGACGTACTGCGCCGCCTACCGCCACAACATTGTCGTCCTCAAGTACGGGACGCACTATTTTTTTAAGAGAATCGAACTGAAGCACGGAGTCTGCGTCTATACAAAGGAAGTAAGGGTATCGGCTGGCATTTATGCCTACGTTAAGAGCGTCCGACTTGCCGCCGTTTTCCTTTCTTATAAGGGTGATAGGCACATTGCCTACCTTGCCCTCGTATACATACTCGACCCTATGGGTGTGCAAAAGCCTTTGTATGGGACGGTCTGTGCGCTTCATCTTGTAATTTCTAAGCACAGCAGCCGAGGTTTCGTCCTTGGAGCCGTCGTCAATAACTATTATTTCATAGAGCTTATAGTCCTGCAAGAGAAGCGAATGTACGGTAGCCGCAATAGTCGCCTCCTCGTTGTATGCGGGAACAAGTATGGAAACGGGCATAAAATAGTCCTCTACAAGCTCGTTTTTAAGCCTGTTTCTTCGCTTTGTACCGTGGAGAGTGGTAGTTCCCACCAGTACGGCAAAAAAGAGGAAGCTGGAATATCCTATCATATACAGCACAAAGAAGAAGCCGACAAAATTAAAGAATATCTGCATAATATCCCTCATGATGCCACCTCCACCTGAGATTCGTCTTTAAGTCTGTATCTCAGCATTTCGTCTGCATATTTATCATGTCTTACTCTTTCCTCTACCTGAGAATATAATACGCCTCTTTTCTGCAGGCTATTTGACGCATTGTTCCTGACGTGCCAGCTGGGGCTGAGCATAGCCTCTGTAAGGGCGTCGGTAACCTCCTTACCCTTATAGGGCGCAAGAGCCGCCGCACTTACCGCAACATAGTCCCAGTTCACAGGGTCTTTGTCCGAAACGAATTTCAAAAGCATTTCTTTTGCCCTTTCGTCGGGATATTTTCCAAGATAACGTATAGCGGCAAGGCGCAGCTCCTTATCCCTGCTCTCGTCCGCCATTATCGCAAGCATATTATCTCCGTATTTATCGGATTCAAAGCGTATGTAGTTAAGTATAACAAGCTGAGTAGCTTCATTAAAGCTGTTGAAACGCTTCCAAAGTATAGATATAAGCTCTGCGCTGTCGCCGTGATATGTAAGAAGACCATCCTGCAGCACCTTTGCATGGAAAAAGGCGTCCTTACGGTCACATATAGTAACTGCGTCGGCTATGGTCTGCACATCGCCGAAGCCGTAAAGAGCGCGCATAGCGTTTACTCTGCAGTAGAAATCATCCTTTGCGGCATAGTCTATAAGTATTCTCTGGAGTTCCTTCGCGGGAAGACAGCCTCTCAGCGTTTCATCGCCCAAGAAATATGCAAAATACGCCGCCTGCAGGTTTTCACGTTTTTCATACTTCTTGGCAAGCCTTATAAATATAGGACCTAAGGACTTAAGATACTTTACCGCAGCTTCGTTTCCGTATTCCACCTGTCTGTCGAGAGCCGTTTCCACAGCCATAAGTCCCATTGGTCTTGAAAGGACTCTTTCCATATATCGGTAGTGCCTTTTCGGTATCTTTCTGCCCTCTCGTATTTCATTAAGCATAGAGCCTATGAGCATATCATACTTCTCTATATCCTCTGTCAACTTATGGTCTCTGCCATTCATTATTAAGTTATATACGATATTAAAGGTTATCATGCAAAAGCATATTACACCGTAAAGATAAAGCAATATCTCACTGCCCATTTTTGCTCATCTCCATATCAAGCATAGCCCAATAGTCTTTTATCATATAATATGACTTTTTAAGTCTTTCGTGAGCAGTGACCTTCTGATACCATGGCTTAAGGGGGAACTTCTCCATGGGAATGACCTCATCCTTATTTGCCGTATCGGATACGCCCACATAAATTTTATCTATGGCAAGATTTTCTATGCCGTAGTTTTCATAATAGTCGTCGTGTATCTCCATTTCAGAGGGGTTGCTGAAATTGATAAGTCCCCAGGGGATACGTATTTCCAAATATTCGTTGTTCTTGCCGCTGAAGCAGAAATCTGCAAGAGAATCGAAGCCCGTAGAGTCGGGGTTTGCAATGCCGTATTTCAGCTTACCCGTTTCAAATGTCCTGCCGGAGGATTTTTTGCTGTTTCTGAAGGGTATATATTCCGTTCTCGTAAGAGGCATAAGTATTTTTGTGAATTTATAGCCGTCTGCCTCCGGCGGGTCAAAATACGGCAGCTCGCCGTAATAATCCTTGCCGTATATGGCATTAAGCGCCTCATACCTTTTCTGCACAAGTATCCTGCTGTTATCCTTACCCTGTATTTTTATTACAAAATCAACGGGATTTTCAAAGGAAATATTGTAGTTATAGCAATATTTGCTGCCCGATTTTGGGGTTATATCCAGCGGTATATACACCGTATCCTCATCGGATATGCCCTTTTTGTCATGCACAAGGAAATATATGAATTTTTCGTCGTACTTCATCGAAAGCTCCATATCCTTATAGGAGGTCACCTTATCGCCATTTGACCATTCGGAAACGTCCTTGTCTACATAGCATACGCTTTCCTCCTTGCCCGGGTCAAATGTAAGCAGTCCGAAAAACTGCTCGTTTGTCTGATAGTCGCTCCAATAGGGAGTTTTATCCAAATCCACATTTGGCTTTGTATTCCATGTTCTCTTGAACCACTCGTCCTGCCATGAGAATATACAGCTTCCTGCGCAGCCTGCGTCCATTATGTCATTATAGCAGTCTATTATACCCTGTCCCTGCTCCTGCTCGCTCATGTGACCTTGATTTCTGCCTGTGTTGGCGTCCATCTGCGCCATACCCCGTCCTGTGGTAACGCCGTACTCGCTTATTACAACGGGCATTGTATGGTATAAATTAAGCGTCTTAAGGTATGCAAGATATGTATTGTATCTGCCCTTTCTGTCCGTATAATATCTGTCTTGAAGATATTCCGTGATTCTTGGACCTTTAAGCTGTGAAACAAAGTATTTCATATTGCCCCAGTTGGAGGGGCCCAGCCTTTCGTTATAATCCGCCTCCGTAAGAGAAGCCGTAGCCCTCATAATCTCAAGATAATCGGGGAAATATGAATATATGTGGTAGGAGGCAAATGTACCCGAAAGAAAATGCACTCTGTTTATCTTTATATTTTCAATATCTATGCTCGTAGTCTTGTTTCTGGCTATGACTACGCTTTCAGGATACACAAAGGGGTCTGTGGTAGGCCAGTTGGCAAAAGCCACAAGCCTTTGAGTACCGTACCTCTCGGTTTCGTATTCTATAATCTTATCTCCTACCTCTGCAAGAAAGCTCTCAAAGGGAGTAGCGTCCTCAGTGGTAAACATATACTTGCCCTCGTAGTTTTCCATACCCTCATTTTTCTGATTGGTGTATTCTACGGTATAATGCTCCCACTCAACACCGAGTATATAGCCTATTACCCATGGTGTAATATCTCTTCTGTACATACCGTTGCCCTTGTTGCCGTAGCTTAAGGATATGCTTTTCTGTCCGTGTATTACGTCTACCATGGTACGGCAGTCCTGAGTAAAGTGTCCGTAAAATTCAGGGTCGTAGGCGTCCATGTGGCAATACATATCATAGTCCTCTACCCACACGCCCTGTATAAGATAAAGAGGCTTTACATTGTGTACGTTATATTCATAAAAAGCGTTATAAAAATCATCGTGGAGTATGGTATACACTCTTATGGTGTTAGCTCCCATATCCTGTATTTCCTTAAACCACCTTTTGTATGTCTCCTTATCTATGGCAAAGTCTGTTGCCCATTCTCCCGGCACGCCGACACCCATATCGACGCCCCTTATTTCAAAGGGCTGAAATCTGCCGTTTTTATATAAATATATATCCTTGCCCATAGTTGTTACAGAGGTTTCCACTTTATCGTTCTCAGGGTCGAAATCCAAGTATAAACCAAAATTATAATAGGCTATGTTTATGACAAATATAGCTAACACTACAGCGCACAATATGATTATGAACTTTTTCATACAGTTCCGCCTCTTTCAAATATCGCTCATCAATGCTCCCAATCCTTAGTCCTTGAGGGATGCGCATAATGATTGAGCACATCTATGTTGTTATCAAGCCAGATACCTCTTTCAACTATCCAATCCTTCAGGAATTTTTTTGCCTCCTCGGGAGTGTGCTGATTTCTTTCAACAGGAGCTTCTCCCTTTGGTGTGGAAAGCATATCGGTCTCATAAGCTGTTTTCCACCTTGCATAATTTCTGTCTACGGCAGGTCCAAGCCACTCCAGAGTATCGTCAATATATTTTGTAAGACGCTCCTCGCTTAAGTAGGTTTTCCTCAGCTTTCGGTATCTCTTTATTACCTCATGCTCAAATTCCTCGTCCTTTGAGAGCATACCAAAGTAACCGCTTTCCGCCACAATAAAGCCAAAGCTGCCGTGAACCTCCTGGAAATAGTTGTTGCAGGAATTGTTAAAATCCCACACGCACATTTTATACTTTTCTCCGGGTCTTTTGTACATATAGGTGGAATAGCTGCCCATATCTACATTACAAGTGAATTCGTTTATAATATAATAGTCTATAAAATTGTCGACGTCTATGTAATTCCAGAAGCCGTAGTCCTCCGTATCGTGGTCGAAGGAATAAAGGGATTTTTCAAACGCCGATATATCCAGCTCTATTTCCTTTGCATTTTCCTTTGTCAGAGTGGATTTGCCCGGATACCTTATAGCCAAATCGTCTCTGAATATCTTTACCCTTTCAGTAAATACGTTTATCTCCCTTGGCTGGTCAAGCTCAGCCTCAACAGGACGGTCTACACGCACAAGGTATCCTGTAAATTTCTCGCCCTTTATTGTCTTCTTGAGCTTAAGTCGGCAGTTGTCGCCGTTTGTAATAGTTTCGGTCATAAGATACAGACCTCTGTATTCGCCGTTTAAAAACAGCTCGCAGTATCTTACATTGGGAGCATATTCCATAATATCTCCCGCAATATTGTACCACATATAATTACGCACAAGGGATTTGTCCAGATAAGGACCGTGAAGCGCCCACTCGTGATGAGCGTCCATACCCATTACGGAAATAGGTCTGTCTGCGCCGTTTTCATCTACGAATTTCATAAGATACGGGGTTTTTTCAAATCTTCGTGAGGAATGTCCTCTCACACGAAAAAGACTTCTTGTAGTGAAGTCTTTTTTATCGTAAAGATGATTATTGCCCTCCTCGTTGTCTATAACGGAAACGCTTACGTTTATGTAGTCCGTACCGTCTGCCGCCTTTGTGGTAATGTTCTCATCAAACATATCCGCATTATCCGTAGGCTGACCCGGTATAGTCTGACCCTCCGTATCTATAAGCACAATAGGCAGATGAGTGCAGAAAACATCCTCCTTGTGATTGGTGCAGGGAGTATACCCAGGCTCCTCCAGATGCTGATGATACCTTTGGGATGGCGTATCCTCGCTTTTTATATTCAGAAGACCTATAGCGGCAAACATTACAAGCAAAGCCCCAAGACCTATAAGCGTATATTTCATAATTATTCACCTGCTTAGCTGCTTATATCATCATTCTGCATAACAATGTTGAAATACTCTACGCCGCCTATTGCATATATATCATCGCTTACAAGACTGCCGCGGGAGTCAGCCTTGTTAAGCACTTTTCTTGTCGTTTCATAAATAAGCTCTATATTGTCCTTTGTGGTATTCTTGACCTTGAGCTTTGCCTTGCGCATATAGCGGTCGAATATTATCGCCTCTATTTTCTCCTCGTTTACCCTTGCCGCTCTTATTATTATAAGCACACGGCTGTCATTTTTAATACGTCCGAAAACAAGCATAAGCGCAAAGGCAAAGGCGCTGCCTATGCCTGCTACAAGATAATCTCCTGCGCCGCAGCATATACCCACTACGATAGCCCAGAATATGTACACCGTATCTCTTGAGTCCTTTATCGCCGTTCTGAAACGAACGATGGACAAAGCGCCGACCATACCAAGTGAAAGAGCAATATTATTGCCTATTACTATCATTACCGTAGTGGTAACTATGGTAAGAGCCGCCAGCGTAACATTGAATTTTTTACTGTAAATGCTGCCGTCATGAGAAAGCCTGTAGGATAAAAATATAAAGCAAGCGATTATCGAAGCCGCAAGCTCTCTCAGTATTATCACCTGGGCTGTAAGGTCGCCTCCCGATTCAAGGGTTTCCAAAATATATTCTTTCATTTATTATTCCTCCCTATAATAAGCTGAGTGTTGCCCCTCTTGCAAGACAGTATTTGCTTACGGATATTTCCGAGCAGTCTACTGAACTTACAAGTCTTTTTATATAGCTTAGCAAAAAGCCGTTATATTTTACCTCAAGAACGGCATTGAATTTGTCAAGGGCAGGATACATAGGCAGCTTCGGTGAAAATAAATCGCAGCACGCCTCCGTACCCGTTATTTCGGAATCTATGGTTATTCTTATTCTGTTTTCCTTGGCAATATACGCCTTTCTCATATATTCCACTATTACCTTGGGTCTGTAACAGTTCATGTGCATGATAGCGTAGCACTCTGCGGCAAAGTCCTCCTTGTACTTCAGAAGTACGGAATAATTGCCCTTTACAAGAGCCTGCGCATCCTCCCGTGACACTCTGAGAGAGCGCTTTTTCTGATAAGCTCCCTGCTTCTGCTTTATTTCAAGCATGGCAAAATCCGAATCGGGATTGTATATCCTCAGTCTTATTTTACGCCTTAACTCCAGACCGTGTACCTTGTCGTTAAAATCCTTGTCCTCCGGCGTGTCGAAATACAGCGAGCGTATACTGTAACCCAAAGGTCCGTTATGACTATCGCTTATCATGACCTTTTCAAGTATACCGCTGAGAGCCATTGTTTTTTCTATATTAACAAAAAACTTCTTTTCCTGTCTTAAGACCTCATTCAATGAGAACACCTCTTGTAATGCGGGCAAATAAAAAAGCCACAAAAGACGTATTTCACACGTCGATATTGCGGCTCGCCTATACGGCATAAAGTCGCCTCGGACTTGTTTTCCCCCAAATTATCTGTTTACGGCAATCGGTTTATTATATCATTATTTTCCCATTTTGTCAACATTTTCGCTCCCCTGCAGCTTTGCGCAAAGCTGCCGTTTTGATTGCTGCGACGCCCTCCGACGCCAAGTAAAACAGCCGACTGACGTGCAGACGGCTGTTTTAACAGGGGAATCTAAACTAATGAATCTTACATTTATAAATAACTTCTCTTTATTCTCTTATGCACAGCCGACTGCACACAACGTTTATTGGCGTTTTACTTATTTTCTGTACTCTATGTTTTTCCTAAAACGCTTTGCCTTTTACTGCTTATGCAGTTCATTTTGTCGCTGTGCTCCAAAATAGGAAAAACATATCGTTAACTTATCTTCGATAAAAATCGGAACAAGCTCCATTTTTATCTTCAGATAAGTTATATTATCGGAACTATGTTCCGATTGTAAATTATTTCATAATTTACTAAATTCACTTCGCTTTGCTTGTGAATTTTAATATAATACCTCCACTAACGTGTCGGTAACTTATCCTCGGTGCAAATTAAAGCAAGCTTTATTTTCACCTTCGGATAAGTTATATTTTAAGGGGTGACCTAGGGTCAGTGTCAACTATGACCCTAGGTCAGCGTCAGTATTTTTATGCCAAAAAACAATGTATAAATATTGAAACCCTCTTTATATTTATGTTAAAATTATAATCAAAAAAAGGGAAAGGGGGGCTTGCCTTGAGGTATCTTACAGGAGATTTGGCAAAGCTTTTGGGGGTAACCGCAAATACCATAAGGCGTTATTCCAAAAACGGATTTCTGACGCCTTCAAGAGATGTGTCCAATTACAGATGGTATGAAAGCTACGATATAGACAAGGCGGCAATGATAAGGCTATATGTCAAGTGCGGCTTTACTCATGAGGAAATAAAAAATATGCTTCTGAGCAAAAGCGACGATATTATAGATATGTGCAGCGAAAAGCTGGAGAACATAGACAAGCAGATAGAAAGATATACGCGGCTCAGACATTGGCTCAAGGACAATATACAGCTTATGAATACAGTTAAGGAGCTTAAGGACAGCTTTCTTATACGCAAGTGTCCCGCTATAATGTACGTTATATTCAGCACAGGCGATGAAATACTCAACGAGAAAAAAAGACTGGAGACAATAAGCCATTTTATGTATACTGCGCCGGAGGTACAGCTTATAAGCATATATGATTTAAAGGATATACAAAATAAAAAAACGCCCCTTGCGCAGACAGGCTGGGCGGTCAAGGAATACGATATAGAAACCTTCAATATGCAGCATATAGTTAAGGATAACGAGTATGTGAAATATCAGCCCAGCGTAGAAAGCCTTTATCACGCAGCCGAAATACCCGTAGAGTTCATGTATGACGAAAAAAGGCACATGAACGCCATTCGGGAAAGCTATAACGAAATTTTTTCATATATGAAAGAAAACAACTATGAAATAAACGGAAATATATGCGAAACTCTTGCAAACGCCTTTGGCGAAAAAATCAGCTTTCTTATATGTGTGCCTATCAAAAAAATTCAATGAACCCACAGCCTTATATTTTAATTCAGACAGAATCGGTCTCTCAGTTCGCCTTAGGGCTAACCAAGAGACCGATTTGAATACTTCTTATCTATAATATATGTGTCCAGTATTTCTGTTCTTCCCCTACGTTCCTTGTATGTAGTAACAGTCATTGTATTGTCAGTTACGTCTACTCTCGTCATCTGAGGATATTTTCCGTCGTCGGCAAACGCAGCATAGTCAAATTTTTCATCAATAAGGTCGTAGAGCTTACTGCCTGTGGAAGAGCCCAGAGAAAAATAAACTACGCCCTTTTCTCCCTCCTTAAGAGGCTTTGCACCGTCCATGGGATAAGAACGGGTATAGCTGTGGTCGTGACCTGAAAATACCACATCAACGCCCACTCTCTTAAACGCCTCCGCATACTTTTCTCTGCCCTCCGTTATTTTGTCGTCATTTGCATGATCTCCCTCCGAGAAAAACGAAAAATGCAGAGCTGCCGCTATCCATACAGGCTCTCCGTATTGAGCTTTGCAGCTGTTTACGGCATTTGTCATAAATCTTTCATGAATCGCTACATCCGTATTGTTGGAGTTAAGGCAGAGAAACAACGTGTTGTTTCTGTAAAACCAATAATCGCAGCTCATGTCTCCCGCCTTGCCCTCAGTCTGCCTGTCCATATTAGGCATATAGAAAAATCTGCTGAAAAGCTCCGAATTCCTTTCATGATTGCCCACAATGGCGGCAAGAGGTATGCTTTTAAACAAGGGAATACTTGTATAGCGGCGGAAAAGCTCCGCTTCGTCTCCGTCGTCGGACTGGTCTCCAAGCGTCAGTATGAACCGAGGCGCAGTATCGCCCATGATACTCTCTCCAAGAAACTCATAGCTATCTATGGTGGAAATATCCTCCTCATCTGTGATTTGAGGGTCTCCGCTGCACAAAAATGAAAATCCCTCTTTTTCATTGGGTATGTTAAATGTAAATATATCCGAAACAGTCTTATCTTCAACGCTATATGTATAGCTGCCCGACGCAAGTTCCGTCAGCAGAGCGCGATATGTGCATATTCCCTTTTCCTCGTCAACATAGATTTTTTGGGCGTCATAGACCTTAGTGTTACTATCCTTATGCTTTACCCTTACGCAGGGCTTATCACATACAGCTCCCTGCCATGTTACGAGCATATCACGGCTGTCAGAGCCTACGCCCAGACAAAGAGTATCCCTTTGCAGAGAATTTTCCTGTGGGGAGGATATGTGCAGAGAGGTGCTTCGCAGGCTGTTCATGGCAAAATATATGTCAGAGCTGTCCTCGTTGTCCTGGTGAAGCTCCACAGCTAAAACATTTTTGCCCTCCTTCAGCAATGACGAATCTATTATAAAGCTCTCCCTACACGGGTCTCCGCAGACCTCCTTGCAGCCGTAGGAATAAGGAGAGGAATATCCCTCCTTCGGCGTATTGCAGGAGGCTGCCTTTTGTCCGTTTATATATACCACCGCTGCGTCGTCATAGACAAGCTCGCCTATAAGGGGCAATGTTATATCCTCTGCCTTTGCATTGAATTCAAGTCTGAAATAATACACGGGTATATTATCCCCGTCCGGCTCATACTGTCTCAGACAGACATCGGGCAAAAGCTCAGTAGAAAAGCCATTAAGCGCTCCGTTTTTTGCGCCAAAGCTCCCCTTTGCCTGAGACCATTTCGTATCGTCAAAGCCAGGCTCAGTCCATGAATTATCCTTTATCTGCTCATTATATAAGGGATCGTCGCTATAACGCCATATTCTTGCGTCATAGTCCTCTATATCCTCAAGATAAGGAACATTATTTGCCTGCCGTATGTCCTCAGAGCCGCGGGATTCCGACATATTTCCTCCGCAGCCTGTAATACACAAAGCGCCTCCCAGTATAAATATTGCGGCTGTAATTTTTTTCAGTTTGTTTTTCACGGTATCCACCGCCTTTATATGCTATTCACGTTTTATTATAAAGCAAAGCGTAGAACCATGCTCCTGGCATTTCCAACATTATTCTTCCTCTACAAGATATATTGAAATGGGAAATGACATATCCTCCGTGGGAGCTTGTCTGTCCCGCATATTTTCTTTGCCCTCTTCTCCGCTTTCTTCGTCGCTTTCAATACTGTCCGCAACTGCCACAAACTTCTTGCCTGCGTCCATAAGTCTGGCAATAGCTTCATTTTTAAAGCGTGTAATAAAGCCCAGCTTGTCATCCTCTGTAAGATGTACAGCTATCGCCCACTTATCATAGGCGTTTTCGGGTTCTCTGTACAATATAAGCTCTGTTCCCGGAGTAATTTCATCCAACGCCTTCTGCTCAGCCTCGTTTTCTATATGAAAACGCAGTCCCGCTATGCCTGTTTTAAGCACCAGTATTCTCTTTTCCTTCGGTCTTGCATTATCCTGTCTGAACATTCTGCCTCTGTGGATTTGAGAAACCTCCTGTGTCTGCTTATCCATTGGTCTTCACACTCTCTATCATAGTCTTTATTTCCGCTTCAAGAAGTTTTCTGCTTTCCTTTGCCTTATTAAGCCTGTATTCCAGCTGCCCCTTGTATTCCTGCAATTTCTGAGCATCGGAAAGCATCTCCGCCGTATTATAGGGAAACTCCGTTCTTTTTTTCTCTATTTCCGCAAATACATCCTCTACCTGTCGTTTATAGCTTTTGTTATTCTCCATTAAAATGACCTCGTCCCCCGTAGGCTCAAAGCTGCCGTATATTTGGGAAACAAGAGTATAGTCTGTGGCGTTTGTTTCGCTTTGAGAGGAAAAAGACACATCTACATCCAACTCAGCAGATAATTCCAAAGGAATATTATCCTCCTCGGTACTTTTGAGCATATCGTATATCAGCCTCATAGCCTCTAAGTCGCGTTTTCTGAAAGCGTCATTTGCCTTTTCAAAAAGCAGTTTCTGTATTTCTGTAATATCCTTGTTTACGGAGGGCTGATATTTTTTAACTATCTCCCTATAAAGCTCCGACAGCTCGTTCTGCTGCTCTTCGCTTATATCGGCAAATTCAGTCGGCGCTTTTCCCTCCGCCTCCTTCAGAGTTTCGCTGCGCATTTTGTCTATTTCAGCGTCAATGGCAGCCTCGTCTATTATCTCATGGCGATTTATGGCTATCTGTATCATCTGCTTTTTCTTTTGAAGAAGCTCCGCTTCGATTTCCTCTTTTATTACGTTTTCCTCAAAATTGCCTATTTTCTCCATATATTCCTTTTCAAGAGAAGGACCTTCTATATACAAAAGCATACCCCTCTTTTCGTATGCCTTAAGGAGAGCACAGCGTGTGGAAAAAGCCTCCGCCTTAAGCCAGCCTGTAAATGTATGACCGCTCATATCATATTACCTCCGCTTCCAACAAAAAATCCTCCGCCGTCAACTCCGCAAGCTCCTTGTCGCTTATACCTTCGTCAAGCACCAGTCTGCTTGCCTGGTTGTTTATAGCGTGTTCAAATATATTCCTTACGGTTCTGGCATTGCCGAAATTTTCATCTCTGTTTTCATACATGGCGTTTAGTTTTTCGGATATGCTTTGTTCAGCGTCAAGGGTAAGGGAATAGCCATTTATACTGCAAAATCTTTTTAATATATTAAGAAGCTCCGTACCGTTGTAATCGGAAAAATGGAAATACTTGTTGAAACGGGAGCGAAGTCCCGGATTGGACTCAATGAAGTTGTGCATAAGCTCGTCATAGCCTGCAACTATTACCACAAGCTCATCTCTGTTGTCCTCCATAGCCTTAAGTATCGTCTCGATAGCCTCCTTGCCGTAGCTGTCCTCCTTGTCATTAACAAGAGAATACGCCTCGTCTATAAACAAAACTCCTCCCAGAGCCTCCTGTATGACCTTCTGAGTTTTTATGGCTGTCTGTCCCAGATAGCCTGCTATAAGTCCGCTTCTGTCCGTTTCCACAAGCTGTCCCCGGGGCAATATGCCCATAAGATAATACAGCTTTGCCACAAGGCGGGCGACCGTAGTTTTGCCCGTTCCGGGATTTCCTGTAAATACAAGGTGATAGGATATTTCGGGAACCTTCATGCCTCTTTGTGTTCTGAGCTGACATACCCTTATAAAATTCAGAAGCTCCCGCACATCCTTTTTCACATTTTCAAGACCCACAAGAGAATTGAGTTCATCCATTACGCTTTCTAAGGTGTCCTCAGATACCTCCTTGTTTTCAGTCTTTTTAACGAAATTTTCAGTAGGCGCTTCCTCCTGCTCGGTAACCGTCACTTCAATATTTTCAGTATCGGGAGCTGCCGTCACCGTTTCATCCGCGTTATCTTTATGCTCTGTAACTGTAAGCTTTGTTTCCGTGTTTGTATAATAGCCCGTATCGTTTAAGGGAGTTATCATATCGGGTATGTATTGATAGGGCTTGCCCTTTGCAATACCCATTTTGTCGCTGTAGTTAAGCAATATATCCATTATTTTGCGGAGAGTTCTTGCCTCCTCCATAGTAAAATCGCCGTTTACAAGAGCTGCCTCAGCCAAAAATCTGCCTATATCCTCTGCAAGAGTACGACTTTCATTACTGCCCCTTTCTCTGTCTTTATCAACGGCTTTTGCAAAAAAAGACGGTACATTCAGCCTTCTGTGTTCCTCTCCTGCGCAGTCAAGAGCCGTTATGATTTGCGCCGAAGAACATTCCTCGCCTGTAAATATAGGTATAAGCTCTATGTATTCTCCTGTGCACAGCTTATTGCCCGCCCATATATACAATGTCGCTGCCATAAGCCAGCTCTTTGCCTCGTCTGTATCTGTATCATATTTAGAAATTTTGTCCGTAAGCTCATCAAGTAAATTTTTTATTTCCTGCGCTTTCACGGAAAACACCTCTCTTTGTTTTTTTAGGCATAATTATGCAATGTAATTTTCTTTAATATTTTACCACATCTGTATTTTAAACTCAATAAGCAAAAAAGAGGTCAATGTCAAATACATTTGCGCCGTTAGCTTTGTCTTTTGCGCCAAATAAAACGAGACGACAAAATATTTATTGACACGGAATAAAAATAGTGACAAAATATTTATATAACAAAAAATACATATTAAGGAGGAGTCGTATATGACTATAAACACCACTAACGAAAACGGTACTGTAACAATTTCACTTGCAGGAAGGCTTGATACCGTAACAGCTCCGGAGCTTGATGCAAAGCTCAACGAGGTTCTTGAGGACGCAAAAAGCCTCCGCTTTGATTTTAACGAGCTTGAATACATTTCATCAGCAGGTCTTCGTATACTTCTTAAAGCGCAGAACGCTATGAAGACAAAGGGCAAAATGACTATTACCGGTGTAAACGATATTATAATGGGAGTATTTGACATAACAGGTTTTGCCGACATACTTACCATTGAATAAGGCTATGATATTATGAATTTTAATATTATACTGAATGTGACAATAGCATTGAATTCATAGGACTACATAAGGAGAGAATACGTATGAAGACAGATATATGCGCAATTTCAAATGACAAATCAACATATAACGCCATATTTGCAGAAGTGGAAAAATCCGCCCAATACAACAAGCTGGAAAAAAATCAAGCGCTTCATCTCAGACTTCTTGCCGAGGAGCTTGTAAGTATGCTGCCGGAGCTTCTTGAAATAGGAAGCGGCGAATTCTGGATAGAAAACAACGGCATGGATTTTGAGCTTCACGCCTCTATTAAATCAAAGAGTATTTCCGTATTTGAAAGGGATAATATTATTTCCGTTTCAAGCTCCGGAAAAAACGCCGCTGCAAAGGGTATTTTAAGCAAAATTAAGCTCGTTGCAGAAAATATGCTGGTAGATTTTATAGATGTATCCAAAATGGGCGCAGAAAACGGCTGGTATGATTTCTATGACATGGGTTCAGGCGCAGAGACAATGTATGTAAACTCCTGGTCTCTAAACAGCTATAAGGAAAATGTGGAAAACAACACAGAGGAATGGGACGAGCTGGAAAAATCCATTATTGCTAATATAGCCGACGACGTTATAGTAGGCGTTAAGGGAAAAAATGTGGATATTATAATTAAAAAGAAATTCCATTGACGTTCTGTATAAAAATCACCTGAAATGCTATTTGGGCTGCCGTGTTATGACTTATTGGAAAAGGTCATAATGCGACAGCTTTATTTGATTTTAGGGGAAAATTTTGTTTATGTGAATATGACATTATCTTGGTATTATAACGACCCTTCCACCGTCTATCGACGGTCCCCCTCCCCTCCGACGTCTTGCAATAAAACACGTTGCGTTTTATTGCAAGACTAGGGGAGGCTGAGTTGTGAGGGAGGAACTAGCTTTTGCCGTAGGCAAAAGTGCTGAGCTTCTCTGAAGGGACGCCTTAGGACTATGCCCTTCAGAGAAGTACAATTATTTCATTTGACCATAAATAACATCGAGTTGGCGGACGGTAGGGTCGAATCTATTCGCATAAACAAAATATGGATAAATAGGTTTCAAGATTGTCTTGAACGTTGCATTCGGGGAAATCATATCCCTCCAAAATATATCATGCTATTTTCATTACAAAATCTCTCAGCTCGTTAAGTATATTTTTATCCTCCTCTACCGTATAGGTAATATAAGGCTCTCCGCCGTTGGCAGTAAACAGTATTTTGCCGCGGCTTTCGGCTACGATTTGCATCAGCCTTTCCGCATTTACATTTGCGTCGGGTCTGAAATATATAAGCACCTTATTTCCCTTTTGGGCAATATTTGTCGAGCCTATGCTATGGGCAAGAGCCTTTATATACGCTATGTCTATAAGGTTTGACACGGATTTGGGCATAGTGCCGAAGCGATCCTCAAGCTCCTCCTGTACGTCATAAAAATCCTCTTTATTGGATATAAGAGATATTTTTTTGTACATTTCCAGCTTTTGTTCCTCATTCTGTATATAGGTATAGGGAATAAAGGCGTTCAGCTTAATGTCTATTGCCGTTTCAAAGCCTTCGTCTGTTTTAATACCTCTCAGCTCCATTACGGCTTCGTTAAGGAGCTTACAGTAAAGCTCATAGCCTACGGAATCCATGTGACCGTGCTGCTCAGCTCCCAAAAGATTTCCTGCGCCTCTTATTTCCAAATCCTTCATAGCCACTCTGAAGCCCGAACCGAATTCCGTAAATTCCTTTATTGTCTGAAGCCTTTTTTCTGCGTCCAGAAGAAGCACCTTATCCTTTGAATACATAAGATAAGCAAAGCTGGTTCTGTTGGAGCGACCTACTCGCCCTCTCAGCTGATAAAGCTGACTAAGACCCATTTTATCGGCATTTGATATAATTATTGTATTTACATTGGGAATATCAAGACCCGTTTCTATTATGGTAGTACACACAAGCACATCTATATTGCCTTCGGTAAATTCCATCATTATATCCTCAAGCTCTCTTTTGCTCATCTGACCATGGGCAAAGGCAAAGCGCGCCTCCGGTACAAGCGCCCGCAGCTCTTTTGTTATATTGGAAATGTTCTGCACCCTGTTGTACAGAAAATACACCTGTCCGTTTCTTGCCAGCTCTCTGTGTATGGCGTCTCTTACGGATTCCGGTTCATATTCCATTACATAAGTCTGTATGGGAAGTCTGTCGTGAGGAGGCTCCTCCAGTATGCTCATATCCCTTATTCCCGTCATGCTCATGTGAAGAGTTCTGGGAATAGGCGTAGCGGTAAGAGTAAGCACATTTACATTTTTTCTAAGCTCCTTCAGCTTTTCCTTATGTGATACGCCGAACCTCTGCTCCTCGTCTATTATAACAAGTCCCAAATCCTTAAAGTCCACATCCTTGCTTAATATCCTGTGAGTTCCTATAACTATGTCTACGCTGCCCTTTTTTAGTCCGGATATTATTTTTTTCTGCTCGGCAGGGTTTACAAAGCGAGAAAGCATTTCCACGTCGACGGGATAGGGCTCCATTCTGTCTTTGAAATTAACATAGTGCTGCTTTGCCAGTATAGTCGTAGGCACAAGGTATGCGACCTGCTTTCCCTCCTGAACAGTCTTAAAGGCGGCTCTTATGGCGACCTCGGTCTTGCCGAAGCCTACATCGCCGCATATAAGTCTGTCCATTACCTTTCCTGCCTCCATATCGGCTTTAACATCTTCAATGGCGCTGAGCTGATCCTCTGTTTCCTCGTATTCAAAGTCCTCCTCAAATTCTCTTTGCCAAAGCGTATCGGGAGAATATACATATCCCTTTGCCTCCTGCCTTTGAGCGTAAAGGGACACCAAATCCTTTGCGGCTATCTGCGCCGCCTGTTTTGCTTTTGCCTTTGCTTTTTCCCAGCTTGTGCCGCCAAGTCTGTTCAGCTTTGGCTTTGCGTTTTCACCGCCTATATATTTCTGTACCATATCCATTTGGTTTATGGCTACATACAGCACATCCTCTCCGGCGTAGCCTATTTTCATATAGTCCTTGCTTACGCCGTCTGTAAGTATTTGTTCTATGCCCTTGTATATGCCGACGCCGTGGTTTTCGTGTACTACATAGTCGCCTACCTTAAGGTCGGCTATATTCTGTATAGGCGTTCCGTCGCTTCTCCTTTTGCGCCTGCTTCTTTTTTTCTTTTCCTCTCCAAGCACGTCGTTTTCGGTTATTACCGCAAATTTATCCTTGCTATACTCAAAGCCTCTTGAAAGAGAGCCTCTTGTAATACATACTATACCCCTGTGAAGCTGTATGCTACTGAAATCCTCCCCATATACCGCCTTTATGTTTCTTTCCGTAAGCTCCTTAAGCATTCTTTCGCATCTTGTGTGACCGCCTGCAAGGAATACTATATTGTAGTCCCTGCTGCACATATAGCCTATATCCTCCGCCATCATGTTAAAATCGTTTTTCACAAGAGCAGAGGACTTTACGCTGAAGCTGACAATAGCCTTTGGCTTATAGTCCTTAAGGGTGTGGGTAAGAGAGGACAAAAGTATAGTCTGTTTTTTGTCGAGAGCCGAAATAATATCCTCGTAGTTGTATACCATTTTTATCTGTGAGGGCAGCATATACCCTTTGTCTATACGCCCCTCTATACTTTCCGTAAATTCATTCATTACGAAATTGCTGTGCTCCCTTACTCTTGAAGGCTCGTCGACATATACCGTCACATTTTTAAAGTAGTCGATGAGAGTGACAGTGCTGTCACAGAAGAACTGTATATACTTTTCTACTCCCGAAAAGCTCCTTTCCTCACGAAGCCTTTCCGTTACCTCGTTTACGGTCAGCTTTATTTTGTCGGTAGCGTTTTTATATTCGGAAAGCTCCTTTTCCAGCCTTTCTATTGCCTTATCTATATCTTCGTCCTTGTATACAAGCTCGCGCATAGGATATATCATAAGCTCCTTTGCGTTTTCCACAGACCTTTGGGATACGGTATCCAGTATCCTTACGGAATCCACCTCGTCATCCCACAGCTCTATCCTCACGGCGTTGGAGCTGACAGCGGAATATATGTCAAAAATACCGCCTCTGAGGGCAAACTGTCCCTGTCCCTCCACCATATCGCATCGCTCGTAGCCCATAAGCACAAGACGGCGGCAAAGCTCCTGTATGTTCAATCTGTCTCCTACTTTTATGTTTATTATAAAGCTCTCAAATATTTCCTTTGGCACGAGCCTGTCAAAAAGAGCCTCAACGGAAAGCACCACGGCGATTTTCCTGCCCTTTATAATATCCGATATTATCTCAAAGCGCTCCTTTATAATATCAAGACTCTTGACATCTGCCCAGTAGAATATAATATCCTTTGAGGGATAGAGATAGACCTTATCCTTTAAAAAGAACTTAAGGTCCTTATACATTTCCTTTGCCTTAAACTCCGAGTTGGTAATAATAAGCGCAGAGCTGTCAAGGCTCTCGAAAAGAGCAGATATAACATGACATTTCTGCGTGTCGATAACACCTGTGGCAAGAACAGGCGTTACATTGTTTTCAATATTTTGCTTAAGCTCTTTAAAATCCTTGTTTTCATTTAAAAAATCATAAAAAATATTCATATTATATGCCGTCTTTCTGTGATTTTACGCTGCTTATCACAAATATTACAAGTGAAAGCCATACGAAAGCAAACGTAATTATATTTGTGACTGTAAGGCTTTCTTTATATATGAGAACTCCTACAAGAAACTGGAGCGTAGGATTTATGTACATAAGTATTCCCGAAAGGGACATAGGAATATATTTGATTCCTGCGGAAAAGAACAAAAGAGGAACAGATGTAACTACTCCAGAAAGAGGAAGGAGTATATATTCAATGCCTCTGAGTTTACCAACAGCGCCCATGCCTTTTGCTTCAAACAACAGTATAACTATAAGGGCAAAGGGAGCTATGGCAAGCGTTTCAATAAAATTAGAGCTTTCGCTGCTTATATCCACCTTCTTTTTGGCTGCGGAATAAACAGAAAAAGAGCCGCCTATTATAAGAGCAAGCCATGGAAATGCGCCCTCTTTTATTATAGGTATCATTATGCCTATAAACGCAATAGCCACAGAAAGCCGCTGCAATGCCGTCAGCCTTTCTTTATACAACAAAAAGCCCAGTATAACGCTTATAATGGGATTTATAAAATAAGCAAGACTTGCGTCCAGCACATGATTGGTATTGACAGCCCATATATATGAGCCCCAGTTGATAGTGAGAAAAACGCCGCAAAGGGCAAGATATATAAAAAGTCCGGGGTTTTTAATAAGGGACTTTATCACGCTGAGCTCTCTTTTGCATATAAGTATAACAAAGCAGAAAACAAGAGCCCATACGATTCTTGAGCATAATATATAAACGGGATTCAAGGCGTTAAGGAGCTTCCAGAATATTGGAAGAAGTCCCCACAGTATATAGCACAGGAGAACCCAGAGCACAGATTTTTTCATGACTGCTCCTCCTCGGCGCTTTGTTTCCCCTGACCTCTTTTGTTGTATCTGTTCATTGCCTCGGCAGCGTCGTTATTTCTGACTATCATTGCAACAGCGTCGCCTGCGTCTGTGATACCCTTTATTATGCCGTCATGCTCCTCGTCTGTGAATTTGCTCAGCACATATTTTGCAAGATCCCACCTATCGGGCTTTTGACCTATGCCTACTCTCACTCTTGTGAAGTTATCGTAGCCGAGCTGATACATAATGCTTCTAAGACCCTTCTGACCGCCGTCGCTGCCCTTTGTCCTTATGCGTATACCGCCTACGGGTAAATTAATATCGTCGCAGACGACTATTATATCCTCTGGCTCCAGCTTGTAGAAGGAAACTATATCTCTTACGCTTTCACCGCTTAGATTCATAAAGGTAAGAGGCTCTATAAGCAGTACCTTTTCAAAGCCTATATGCCCTTCGCCTATGACAGCTCTGAATTTTTCTCTGCCCATATCGATATTATAGTCATAAGCGAGCTTATTTATAACCTCAAAGCCTACGTTATGTCTTGTCCATTTATAGTCCCTGCCCGGATTTCCCAGACCTATTATCGCTTTCATATACTCACTTCCGTTATACATAATGTTTTAATAGTATAACACAAAAAAGCCTATATTTCAAATTTTTATAAAAATTTAAATATTTCTGTTGACACAGAGCCATAACAGAGCTAAAATGTATATATGATTATATGTGCATATATGGAGGTGTAAATATGTCGGATAATAAAAGCGTAATAATGTCGGAGGAAATGTGCTATGACCTTGCAGATTTTTTCAAAAACTTCGACGACGCCACAAGAATAAGAATATTATATGCTCTCTTTAAGAGAGAAATGTGCGTAAGCGAGCTGGTCACAGAGCTTGGAATGAATCAGTCAGCAATATCTCATCAGCTTCGGGTACTCAGACAGAGCGACCTTGTAAAATTCAGAAAGGAAGGGAAAACAGCTGTGTATTCCCTTGACGACAGCCATGTTGCCACACTTCTGGAAATGGGTATCGAGCATATCAGACACAAAAACGGATATGAGGAGGAATAGTATGAACAATTTAAACGAACATGAGCATGAACATGAACATGAGCATGAGCATTGCGGCTGCAGCTGCGGCTGCGGTCATGAGCATGAGCACGGACAAGAGGAGGACGAAGGCTACATAAGAAAAGGCATTTTCAGAATAGTGATAGGCTTAGCTCTTCTTTGCCTTGCAATATTTACAAGAGGCTATATAAGTATTGCCCTTTATATAGGAGCATACATTGTTTTTGGCTATGACGTAGTGCTCAGAGCTGTCAAAAACATACTGGGCGGTCATCTTTTTGACGAGAATTTCCTTATGTCTCTCGCCACTATATGCGCTTTGGCAATAGGCGAGTTTACCGAAGCCGTAGCGGTTATGCTTTTCTATCAGATAGGCGAATTTCTCCAGGATACCGTTGTAAGCTGCTCCAGAAAATCCATTAAGGACCTTATGGAGCTGAATATAGACGATGTCAATATACTTAAAAACGACAAAATAGTAACTGTCGAGGCAGAGGATGTCGAAATAGGAGATATAGTTGTAGTAAGACCGGGAGAAAAAATACCTGTTGACGGCGTTATTGTACAGGGCGAAACCTCTCTTGATATGAAATCTCTCACAGGCGAATCTGTACCTGTTGAAAAGGCCGTAGGCGATAATGTAATAAGCGGCTCTCTTAACAACGCTTCTCTTATATATGTAAAAGCAGAAAAGAGGTATGCCGATTCCACCGTTGCAGGTATACTGGAAATGGTAGAGCACGCTTCCTCCAACAAATCGCAGACTGAGAGCTTTATATCACGCTTTGCGGGAATATACACTCCCATTGTCGTATTTGCCGCAGCAGCCGTTGTGCTTATACCGACGCTTATGGGGAATGACTTCAGAACATGGCTGTACAGAGCGCTTATTTTCCTTGTAGCCTCATGTCCCTGCGCTCTTGTGGTATCCATACCCCTTACATTTTTTGCAGGTATAGGTACTCTTTCAAGAAAGGGCGTACTTGTAAAGGGCAGTAATTTTGTAGAGCTTCTGAGCAGAGCAGATACATTTGTAATGGATAAGACAGGCACTATTACAAAGGGTGAATTCGAGGTAACAAGAATAGTAGGCGAGGATACTCTTGAATATGCGGCAAGCCTTGAAAGATTTTCAACTCATCCTATGGGAAACGCCGTTGTAAGAAAGTATAAAGGCAGATATTCCGAAGCCCAGAACGTAACAGAAATATCCGGCTATGGTATTTCCGGAGTAATAAACGGAAAAAATGTGCTTGTAGGCAGCAGAAAGCTCATGGACAAGGAAGGCATAGCCTGCGAGCAAGGCTATAATATATATGTTGCCGCAGACGGCAGTTGTATAGGCGCAATAGCCGTAGAGGATACCATTAAGGAGGACAGCAAATTGGCTGTTTCCGAGCTGTACTCATTGGATATTAAAAATATAGCCATGGTAACGGGAGATAAAAAAGAAATTGCCGAAAACGTGGCTAATGAGGCGGGTATAAAAAATGTATATTCAGAGCTTCTGCCTGCCGATAAGGTAAGCACCGTTGAAAATCTTTATAATACAGGCTCTCAGGTAGTGGCGGCTATCGGCGACGGTATAAACGACGCTCCCGTTCTGGCAAGGGCAGACGTAGGAATAGCTATGGGCGGCATAGGCTCGGATGCTGCTATCGAGGCGGCAGACGTAGTCATTATGGAGGACTCCCTTGCAAAGATACCCGTTGCCGTAAGACTCTCAAGAGCAACAATGAAGCTGTGCAGAGAAAATGTACTGTTTGTGCTTGCTGTCAAAATCATTGTGCTTATACTTGCCGTAGCAGGAAAAAGCAATATGTGGATGGCAGTATTCGCCGACGTGGGAACAGCGCTTTTGGCTGTGCTTAATTCAATAAGGATAACAAAAAAGTGATGCGTGTTTAACGCATCACTTTTTTATTTACGCTTTATCCGACAAGTTCTGTCCAGACTTCTTTTTCTGTTCTGTTATATGTATGCGCATTGGCTGCTTCCATTATTTCAAGGTATGCCCAATGGCTGCTGTTAAGGTCTGCAAAGCTCCTTATTTTTCCGCCATTGTTGTCTATGAAGTCCTTATCGGCGCTTCTGTTCAGCATACGATTGACAATAGTTGCCGTTTCCGCACGGGTTATGGTATTGAGCGGTCTGAATGTTCCGTCGTTATAGCCTGAAATCCAGCCGTACTTTATAGAACCTACGACGCTGCCGTAATACCATGCGTCTTCGGGAACATCGCTGAAAATATTTTCTCCGCTTTCGTCCAGCTTAGCAAATCTCATTGCTATAGCCGTAAATTCTGCGCGGGTAATATTTCTCTCCGGCGCATACTCATTATGTCCGACACCGGCTACTATATCAAGTGAAGCCAATGTATTTACAGCTTTTGCATACCATGCGTTTTCATTTACATCGTCAAAGGAAACGCTTATATCAATATCCTTGTCAATAAGCAGATTATAGAACATCTGAGCAACCTCCGCGCGGGTAATGTTGCTGTCGGGAGCAAATGTTCCGTCTGTGTAGCCGTTGAGATAGGATGTATGGTCTTTAGCATTGAGTATTGAACCTACACCCGTTTCCTCAAGTTCTGCCACAGACTTTCCGCCGGTCGGCTCGGAAGGTTTGGTATCCTCCTCGGAAGGTCTGTTATCTTCGGACTTATCCTCTACCCTTTCAAAGAACGCCGTTATCACGTGGTCCTTGCGAATATTTTCAAAGGTATATTGAAGCTCGCCCTGTACCTTCTCGCCGTCTACTGCAAGATACTTAAGTCTGTAGCCCTGACCGGGAGCAATATTAAATGTCTTATCGCTGCCTGCCTTAACTCTTGTTTCACCCTCGGGAGTTATCGTGCCGCCCTCCATAGCTGACGCTGCGATGGTGTAGTAGGTGGCGCTTCCGCCGCCACCTCCACCGCCTCCGCCGCTGCCGCCGCTAGGAGTGTTGCTCTGATATGTCCACTTGCCGTAAAGTATCATGTCTGATGTGACAGTTCCGCCTGTATATTCATTTGCAGCAGTCTTGTCCGCAAACCAGCCGCCGAATATATATCCACCTATATTGGCGAGCCTTTCCGGTGTAAAGCTCATGCCCTGCAGTATGTGTACGGTATTTGGAAGTACTGCATTCTCAGGCGCAGTGCCGTCTGCCCACGCATAGCTTATTGTAAACATACTATCGTCATAATCGGGTATTCCGTTGCCGTTTACATCATCTGCCCACGCCGCATAAAGAGTGACGTTATTGGCAGGCATTGTGTAGGTATCGCCTATTACTGCATTTTCAGCCATTCGCTTCTGCTCCCGGTTAAATACCGCATTCAGGGACTCGCTCCAACCGATAAATACCGTACCTTCTCTCTTAAGGCTTCCGCCGCTCTGAACGCTGATTGCTTCGCCCTCAAGATATTCCTTATCGTCTGTGGGAACATCACCTTGTGTATTTCCGTTGCCGTCATAAGTAAGTCTGTATGTGGATTCATAATAATCCGGTGTGCCGTTGTTGTTTCTGTCAACTGCCCATACGGCATATACCGTAACGCCGTCCCTCTGCATAGTCACCTCCGTAACGAAAAGCGTTTCGTCAGGCGAATATGCAAAGTCGGGCATCTTAGCCTTACCCCAGCCAAGGAATACTGAATTTTCCTTATACATTTGTGAACTGTCGTTCCAGAGAGCTACATTTTCACCTACAAGATACTCTTCTGTGAGAGTTTCGTTGTCGGGACCGCCCTCGCCGCCGTTAAGGTCATAATCAACCCTATATCTTTCCTCAGTATAATCGGGTATATTGTTATGATTGCTGTCTGCTGCCCATACGGCGTTTACAACGGCATTCTTATCGGTTATCATCACAGTTGTTGCAAATTCTATACTGCTGTAATCCTCCTGGGTATTTACTATGCCGTACTGACCCTCACTCCAGCCTATAAGTATGGCATTTTCCATAGTAAGGTCGGAAGCATAGCTTATATCCATAAGCTCTACCTCTGTATCGGCTGCATGGTGATGATTACAGATATAATATATTCCGTCGCCGTCCTCGTCGTAACCGCCGTTTGAACGGTACTCAACATGGTAGGCATCATCATTGTAATCCGGATTTCCGTTGCCGTTGGCGTCTGTCGCCCATACTGCGTAGAGAGTAACATCTCTGCCCGGAATCTCATAAGTATCCTCTTGAATGATAACACTCTCGGCATCCTCGCCCTGCTCCTCGGAGAATATCTGTACATACTGATTCTCGCTCCAGCCTGCAAATGCGCAGCCCTCTTTTACAAGAGTATTGCCGTTTTTAAGGACTGCTCTTTCGCCCTGTACATATTCTCTTTCATCAACAGGCGCTTCTCCGCCCGTGTTTTCATTGCCGTCATAGGTAACAGTATAATGCTTCTCTCGATAGTCGGGTATGCCGTTGTTGTTTACATCGGCTGCCCATACGGCATATACTGTAACTCCGCCGCTTACCATTTCAACTCTTTCGGTAAGGGTGCTTTCTGCAGAATCATCTGTCGCTATACCTTCGGGCTCTGTTGTACTCCAGCCTATGAATACCGCTCCGCCGTCTATTCTCGGAACGCCTGCCCACAAATCTACTCTTTCGCCTACGGGGTAGGTCTTATCCATGTATGACTTATCGGGACCTCCGAAGCCGCCTCTTAAGTCATAAGTCACGCCGTATTTCTCAATATCATAGTAGAGCTTAAGTACAAGTACCGCAGGCTCGCCGTCTTTTGTAACGGGAGCAAATACAATGCCTGTGCTCTGAGAAATCTCCGCATTATATGTATAACCCTCGTATACTGCGGCAGAAGCTGTTACCTCTGCGCCAATATCGCCATAGAGCATTTCCGTATTTTCAAGTGAGTATGAGCCGTCAAGCTGCTGCAGATAATGCTCTACCATATAGGCTGCGCCTTTAGGCTCTGCAGGAATGGAGTTTACATTCCATTGCGCCGTAAAGCTCATATTTTCCGTTACAGTAACGCTCTCGCCCGGCAATATCAAAGTATTGTCCCTATCGTTCATCCAGCCTGTGAACTCGTAATAATACTCGGCGGGAGCAGGAGAATCGGGAGCTGTAATAGCCTCGCCGTGAGTAGCCGTTATGCTGAATTCTTCATCACTGCTCATATCCGTAGTATGGAATACGACAGTATATACATTTACATCATAGCTATATGTAAATGTCTCGGGAGCATTGCCGTGTACAACAGCGCTTGCGCCGTCGTTGGCTATATCCCAGCTGCCCTCCTTGTCGGTATGACCCTCATCGGGTATCATTCCCTGGGGAAGCTGCAATGTACCTACGCCGTTTGTACTCCATCTGCGGCTGTCCTTTTCGGATTTAAGCTCTACATATACGGTCTTGTCCTCTGAGCCGCCTTCTGCCCATACGCCCTTGTCTACTCTGAGAGTTACTTTCTTCTGATAAATATCGGGTATACCGTCTGAAATATCATTTCCGTCGGCATCGGTATCTCCCACCGTATCCTCAAGCCATTGAGCTGTAAATATAAAGTCAAATCCGCTTCTGTCTTCTCCTGCGGCAACATCCCAGCCCATGAATACATATCCCGTTCTTTCATCGGGAGTATTTATGGTGTCGATAGGAGTATCCTCATCGTATACTACAGAAGTATCATTACTGTACTTAAGTCCGCTGAGCGGTGAAGTCCATACGCCTCCGTTAGGCTTTATAAGTATCTGTCCGCCGTAATCCAGCTCAACATATTCATCGGGCTCTGCCGGAGGAAGAATATCCTCGTTATATGACTGATAAAGTACGCTGTTGCCGGGACGTTCCGTAAACGTATATGTATATTCGTCAGTAACGTTTCCTACAGCCTCTTTGGGAACAGGAGGCGTCCACTTGCCCACATAGCCGTATAATACCGCAGGCTTCGGACAGTCAATAGAACCGCCGTTTCCGTTTTTGCTCCACATTCCCGTTATCTTGTCAATAAGCTCATAATACTGAACTATATCCTCTTTAGACGTATCTATCCACGTACCGTTTACAACATGGAATATTATCTTTTTCTGATATTCATCGGGGATACCGTCGGGTTTTCCGCCGATACCGTCTTCATCTGTCATCCATTGAGCCGTATAAATTCGCTCTATACCCTCCTCGGAGGAATCTTCGCTTATCCAGCCCATAAACATAGAGCCTTCTTTTTCGGGTATGTTAAGTTTCATATCCTCCGTTACGGTAAATATACCGCTGTCTTCAACGGTAAGCTCGCCCTGTACGAGTTTGCCTCCGTTTGTTGCGACCTTGATACTGCTGTTGTATTCATAGGTATCGCTGTCGGATACAGGTGCGGTATTTCCCGTATACCTATCGTAAGCAACAGTAGGTCTGTCAATTTCATAGGTATATGTATACCGTGCATATATCTTCATATTATGCTCTGTAAATACAGGAGGCTCTGTATCCTTGGCGGTATCAACTGACCTTACAGGCTCTACCGGCGTCCATGCGCCTGTGGTATAGCCTGTGTTCGGCTGAGGCATCGGTACATTGTCTATTATGCCCGTACCCTTTTCGGACCAGTTGTCTGCGCCGTCCTTTATCTCGGCATATCTGACAATCGTCTTGTCGGCGCCTGTTTCTGTCCATGTACCGTTCAGAATATCAAATATCACAGCTCTCTGGAATTTATCGGGTATTCCGTCTGAGGTCTTATTGCCCTCGGCGTCGTACTCGCCCTCATAGTCGTCTTCCCATTGAGCGGTAAACGTATGTACGCCGTTTTCAGATGTAACATTCCAACCCATAAATACGCTGTTTGCCTTATAAGGGTCTTCTATGGCGTCGACATTCGGACTTGTGTCTGTTACATCATATCTGTATTCCATACCGTCGGCTGTTACATACTCGGCAGCGCTGCCGTCGTGTGTCCATGTGCCGCCCATAGGTCTTACTATAATATGCTCGCCGTAGGATACCTCTCTGATATTCGTATCGCTTGATGTAAGACTGTGTACCTCTGACTTATAGACAGGATTATATTTATTCGGAGCTGAGAAGATATATGTAAATACATCTGTGTCTGTTCCGCTTACCGTCTCAGGTAAAGCAGGATACCAGCCTCTGTCTATATAACCGTTATAGCCAATCGGAGCGCTTACTCTGTCAAGAACAGACTGAGGTATCTCGGCAGTACCGTTTATGCTCCACTTTCCGTTTTCGGTAAGAGTTACATATACGGTCACAGGCTCGTTATCTCCGCTTGCCCAGTTTCCGTTTCTTACTCGGAATTCTATCTTTTTCTGATAAATATCCGGTATATCGTCTCCGTTGCCGTTTGCAAGCCATTGTGCGGTATATGTATAATCGGCAGTCGGCAGACCATCCTCCGGTGTTCTTGACCAGCCCTCGAATAAATAACCGTCTCTTACAGGAGCACTGAGAGCAATATCCTCTGTTACCGTAATAGGTACTGTATTTACCGTTCCCTCGGTAATGCCCGCCTGTGTCCATGTACCGCCGTCGGGATTTACGAATATATGCTTGCCGTAAGGAACAATATCGCTGCCCTCAACAGGCTCTATGCTGCCCTCGGAATATTTTCTGTAGCTTACGGTAAGCTCTACACTTTCATAGCTGTAGCTGTATTCGGCAGTATCTCTTCCCGTCACATAGGCCTTGCCTCCGCTTTCGTCTGTTACCCAGTTGGGAGCATTTGTCCACTTGCCGTCGGAATATCCGTATTCGGCATAATGTACGGGAACATCTATTTCTACGACTGCATCTTCATTCCACTTGCCGTCGGCATCCTTAAGCTCAACGTATTCCGTTATCTCATCAAGACTCTCGGTAGCGTTCCAGTAGCCGTTTTTAATTGTAAATATTACCTTCTTCTGGAATTCATCGGGTATTCCGTCGGGCTCTCTGCCGTTTGTGCCGTCTGACAGCCACATAGCCGTGTACTTATATACAACATTGGCATTATTCTCGTCTGTGAACTTCTCACCTGACCAGCCCATAAATACCGAATTGTCCTTAACAGGTCTGTTAAGCGTAACGTCGCCGCTTATGGTAATAGAATTATCAATCATGCCGCTTTGTGTAAGAGTACCGCCATTGGTATCTATTATAATTACATTAAAGTGGCTGAAACCGCCGTCGGTCTTCTTCTCCGGCGCAGAATTACCCGTATATCCGTCATATATTACATTATAGGTATTTATAATGTCATAGCTGTAAATATACGTCTTTGGAGCGCTGCCTGTAAAGCTCAGAACAGGCTCTTCATTCCAGCCGCCTCGACTGTAGCCTGTATTTGGCGTTGATACGGGAATACCCGCTATGCTGCCTGTACCCGTTTCGCTCCAGCTGCCGCTGTTGTCCTTAAGCTCGGCATATCTTGTTATCTGCGTATCGCCCGATACTGCAGCAGGCTCGTTTACCCACTTGCCGTTGACAACAACAAATGTAACGGGCTTCTGATATTTATCGGGTACGCCGTCGGATACGCCGTTGTCACCCTTGGTATCTTCAAGCCACATAGCCGTATATTTACGGACTGCCTTATTATCGCTTGCGTCCGTATACTTCTCACTTCTCCAACCCATAAATACATTGCCTGTCTTGGTCGGGTCTTTAAGAGTGTATACGCCGAATGTAAGCTGCTCAACAGTCATATCCACGCTGAACTGTTTTTCAGTCCTGTCGGGATAATCTCCGCCGTCCGTATCTATTATTATGCGGGAATCATATAAAATACCTTCGGCTCTGCTGTCCATACTCATATCGGATAAAGTACGGTTATATACGGCTGACTTATATACTACATTGGGATTTGTTTCATCCATAAATATATAGCTGTATAATTCATCCTCGATACCGCTTACTATCTGAGAAGGCGTATATGGATACCATGTGCCTCCCATATATCCTGCCTTTGGCACGGCGCTTGAAATATCGGGGATTTCAGCGCTTATATCGGCTGAACCCATTCTACTCCAATTATTGTCGTCGTCCTTAAGCTCGGCATATATTATCTTGGGGTCGTCATCGCTCCATGTACCGTTGACTATTCTGAATTCAACCCTCTTCTGGTATATATCGGGTATGCCGTCAGGCTCGGGATTTCCGTTGGTATCAAATTTACCCGAAGTATCCCCTGCCCATTGAGCCGTATATACATAATCCTCCTCAGTAGGTACATCATCAGGCATTCTGCTCCAGCCTAAGAATATGCTTCCCTCCTTGACCAGATTGCTGCCAAGATCCATATTTTCTTCTACGGTAAATGACTTTAAGCCCATAAAGCCGTCCGGCTGTTCTGTCGCCCATTCGGGTCGCCATACTCCGCCGTTTATATCCACAATAATATGCTTGCCGTAGGGCACGTCGTCATAGGCATCGGTTATAGGCTGTATTTCGGAAACTATTCTGCCCTCAACATATTCGGGATATGTTATCCTCAGATCTGCCTTATACTCATATTCATAAGTAAATTCATAAGGCATATCCTGCTTTGTTATGCTTTCGGGGAGAACGCCGCTTTCCGTATCCCACTTGCCTTTGTCTGTGTAGCCGTATATTTCCTCATGCTCAGGCTCTGTAAGTACAGCGCTTCCGCTTTCGCTCCATTTGCCCTCGCTGTCCGTAAGCTCATAATACCTTACCAGATCCTCGCCATGGCGCTCAACAGACCATATACCGCCTGTGATATGATAAATTACATTCTGCTGATACTTATCGGGTATACCGTCAGGCTCTGTGCCGTTTGTACCATCAGCCTCCCACATAGCCGTATATGTGCCTGCAATTTCTTCAGTGTTGTCTGTACCGCTGAACGCTTCGTACTGCCAACCCATGAATACATAGCCCTCTCTTACGGCATCGTTGAGAGTATAGTCCTCTGTCAGTGTCTGATAAGCTATATGACCTTCGTCCTCGTCATTTACGCATATCTTTATTTTGTCATTATAGGAATAAGGTTCGCTTTGCGCATCTGCATTTGGCTGCGCTCCCGTATAGCCGGTATATGATACAACAGGCTTTATGGGAGAATATTCATATTTATATGAATAAATTTCAGTACTTGCAGTATCTACATATCTTACCGGTACCGTCGGCGTCCATTCGCCGCCGCCAAAGCCCTCTGAAGCACTTGGCTCGGGAATATTGTTGATGCTTCCCATACCATTCTGACCATTATTCTTATCTATCCATTTACCGTTGTTGTCCAGAAGCTCTGCATATCTTGTTATCCTATCCGCATTTTCCGTATCCTTCCATATACCGTTTACCACATCGAAGGTAACAGCCGCCTCGGACATATCGGGGATACCGTCAGAGCCATTATCTCCCTGCAAATCGTCTGCCCATGACGCCGTATATTTACATACAACATCTGAATGTTCGGGTTCGGGAGCTTTGTAAGAGGTATCCTCTGTCCAACCCATAAATACGTGACCCGTCCATACGGGATCGGAAAGCTGAAGAACTCTGTCCTTAAGCACAAAGTATTGGTCATCGGCATTTCCTTCATACTCGCCGCCTGCGGGGTCTATAAGTATGGAATTGTCATAGTCAAAGGATTCGTTGGCTATATCGCTTTCTGTTTTGCTGTATACATTTTCCTTATATACGGTGTTGGGATTGGTCTGATCAAGGAAAATAAAGCTGTAAGACACATCTGCAACGCCTTCCACCTTATAATCGGAGGGCAGCTCGGGATACCACTCGCCGTCCTTTTCTGTATATCCTCCGTCGGGAACGGCTCTTGTCGTATCGGGAACTATATTGATATTGCTTCCGTCGCCGAGAGCATCTGTCATATAGCCCTCGCCGTCAACAGCCCACAAGGTTTCGGGAGAAAGCAATCCGTTTTTCTTTGTAAGAGTTACATAGCCTGTCTTATTGGCATTGTTTTCCGGTGTGCCGTCCCATGTACCCTTTACTATCTTGAATACGACCTTCTTCTGATACATATCGGGTATGTTGTCCGAACCTACAGTGCCATCCTTTGTCATACCGACTGTATCCTCCGCCCACTGAGCGGTATAGATATAATCTATTTCCTGAGTTTCCGTATCCTCTGTACATTTCCAGCCTAAGAAAATATAGTTTTCTCTCGGCTCGGGTTCTCTTATGGTTATATTGTTCTGAACTCTGAACGGAGTAAGCTCCGTAAATCCGCCCTCGGGCATTTCCGGAAGATTTTCTATTCCGTCTGCCGTCTTATCGGGCTTCCATACGCCGCCGTTGGGGTCGACAATAACGACAGTACCGTAGGGCACAGCCTCAGAGGTTGGCT
Source organism: uncultured Clostridia bacterium (assembly GCA_947628755.1). GTDB lineage: Bacteria > Bacillota > Clostridia > Lachnospirales > CAG-274 > CANPXH01. The sequence continues at coordinate 38,464 of CANRBC010000018.1, forward strand.
CTTCTGCAAGAGGCATACCCTCTCTGTAAGGCTTATAGCTTACATCTACGGGCTGCTCATACTCATAAGCATACTTGTATACTACTTCATCCGTACCTGTTTCGTATTCGGGAAGAGCGTCCAGCTTAGTATCAAATATACCCTCCCTGTACCATGTACCGTTTGTATAACCGTAGTTTGGCGCAGGCGTAGGAGCAGTTATACTGCCTTGACCTGATTCGCTCCATTTATCGCCGTCTTTAAGCTCGGCATAAAGAATTATATCGTCGGAGCTGCTTGTATCCTTCCATGTACCGTTTTCAATACGGAACGTGACTTTCTTCTGATACCTGTCGGGTATACCGTCGGGAACGCCGTTATTTCCGTTTTCGTCAGCTTCCCATACGGCGTATGCCGTAATAACTCTTGCTCCTATCTTACTGTTGTCAACAGGATTTTCCACATCGGGAACGATATAGGGACTTTCCATAATACTGTCTTTGTTATCGCCGCTCTCAAGGCTCCAGCCTGTCTGAACGGAGTTTTCTTTTGAAAGTCCCGCATAAGGAACTGCTGACAGATTTATTTCATCGCCCGGTATTACATATTCTATATTTACCGGACAATTTCCCGTACCGCCGTTTGCATTATAGGTAAATGTATAGGTTTCAAGATAATCGGCTATGCCGTTTCCGTTGTCATCATCTGCCCATACGGCATAAAGCGTAACATCGCTGTCGGGCATAGTTACCTGTGTAACAGGCTCTATTGCCGCAACTCTGCTTGGATGCGCTCTCTTGTCGAAGTCCTCAACACCTGCAAATGTAGTCCAGCGCAGGAATACAACTCCGTCTGCCTTGGGTATATCCTTTGTTACATTTATTACCTCGCCCTGAAGCCTTGCTTCTGAGTCGGGTATTGCATTGGTACTGTCAGAATGACCGTTCAAATCATAGCTTATGTGATGAGCATTCTGATTATAGTCGGGAATACCGTCGCCGTTCACATCAACTGCCCATACGGCAAAGCATTCAATGGAATAATTGCCGTCGGCATCATCTTCTGCGTTTACAGCATAGTTTTCCTGTGAACCATAGAGCTTTATAACAGTCTGTGTTCCGTCTTCCGCTGTCTTGGCAGGCACTTTAACGCCGTCTACCTCTGTTACGGAATCCTCGTCATAGACTTTATTCTCCACGGCTCTGTCAATACTCCAGCCAATATGTACCGCCTTGTTCGGCGTCTTTGAGCTATCCCAGCTTATGCCGAGGAACGGTACGCTGGCAATAGTTATATTCTCGCCCGGTATAAGTCTTTCGGGACTTCTCGGAAGAGTACCCTTACCGCCGTTTATATTATAATGCAATGTGTAAAGCTCTTCGTAATCGGCTGTACCGTTGTCGTTTTCATCAGTCGCCCAAAGCGCATAGAATATAAATTCCTCATTATCCGTATCAGGCAGAATTGACGGATCTCCTATGGTATAGCTGCTGCCCGGCTTATGAAGCGTCGGCAAGGCTACGGCGCCTCTGCCGTAATCATTACCGGTTATAAGCTCTTTATCCGTCGTCCAGCCTATGAATACAAGGTTTGTATACTTGTCCTGCGGTACATTCTTAAGTATTACGTCTGTGCCTGCGGCTATTCTTTCATGAGGCTCCGGAGCATTGAATTCCGTATGGTTGCCCATGTTATAAACAACCTTGTATTTATTCTCGCTGTAGTCGGGAATATCGTTGCCGTTCGTATCCTCCGCCCATACGGCATAGAATTTAATATTATTGCTTTCAAGAGCGTCTGCGCTGCTTATATGATATGGCTCACCCTCTTTATAAATGTCCGTAGGCGTAGTGTTCTTGTCAAATACATTATGCTTTGTAAGACTCCAGCCTACGAATACCGCCTTGATATGGTCGGCATCGGCATTTCTTACAGGCTTGCCCTCAGTGTATTTGTAAAGGTTTACGTCTGTATTTGCAAGCTGCTTGGTAAGTCTGTCGGGAGCAGTACCCGTAACAGCGCCGTATTTATCCGTATCTGTATCTGCATTAAGGTCGTAAACTATATTGTAATAGCCGTCCTCATAATCGGGTATGTTGTTTCCGTTGCTGTCCGCTGCCCATACTGCAAAGGCAGGTATGCTCTTGCCGTCTGTATTTACATCCTTTACATCGACCTTGTATGAAGCAGAGAACATATCGTCCTTGATTTTAAGGTCTGCAGGAATTCCTCCCGGTATAGTGGCGTGAGCGGAAACAAGCTCTTCGCTGATGTAGGGATCCTGAGTAAAGTTTGTATTGAGCTTATGGTGACTCCAGCCTACAAGAACAGCGTTGGGCTTTGTAATAGATGACTTATAGCTGTTGTAATCCGCCATCTCTATATTTTCGCCCGGTATTTTGTCCGTTACGGAAGGCGGTGTAGTTCCGACGCCTTCGTTTATAACGTACTCCAGTTTATAGTTTTCCTTGTAGTCGGGTATGCCGTTTCCTGCTATATTGCCGTCGCTGTCGGGATTTCTGTCCTCTGCCCATACGGCATACAGAGTAACGTCCTTATCGCCCATTCTGAGCATTGTATCCTCGTCATAGCTATCGCCCTTCCTGGTGCTCGGAGCTATGGTATTAAGGTCTACCGTAGCGCTGTCGGCAGTTCTTGTATATGCAAAGGTCTGCTGATTGACACTCCAGCCTATCCATACTGCGCCTGCAAGTCTGAGCGGGTCTTCAATGCCTTCGGCATTCCTTGCATTATTTGCAAGAACGGGGAACAGCTGATCGTAATTATACTCTGCGCTGTCTGTGGGAACAGTACCGTTTACCGTCTCATCTGCGTTTGCATTCTTATCATAGTATACATGGAAAGGACCTTCGTTGTAGTCGGGGAGAGTATTGCTGTTCTCGTCCTGCGCCCATACCACATATACTGCGTTAGGATCAGGGTTTTCAGGACTTGGATCCTGTATTTTAAGTCCTGTGTTTGTACCTACTACTATAATCTCTGCGGCGCTTTCCCCTGCCGCATCGGTTATAATATCAAGTTTCTTGCGGCTAAGACCTACTGCAACAGCCTTATCTCTCTTTACCATAAGCCTTATGGTAGATGTAGCCAGAATATCCGTAGCTTCATCGCCGACTGCATAATAATGAGTACCGGTATGGAACTGCCCTGTTTCGGGATCTACCGTTACCTGTTCGGGAACGGCAGAAACACCGCCGTTTGCATAATAAACAACATTATAGGCATTGCCGTCGTAGTCGGGGACTTTATTGCCGTCCTTATCTACCGCCCAAAGAGCATATACCGTAGTGACGTCTTCTTCTATAAGTATCTCGTCATTATTAAGCGTCCATTTCTCGGCATTTGATTTATCCGCAGCCGTATCGCCAAGCACATCCTCATGCTTTTCGCTGCTCCAGCCTACAAATACCGCCTTTGTATCGTTAAGTGTATCTACAGTATAGTATCTGTGATAATTCTGAAGCACATATTCATGATTGGCAAGCTCGCCTATATGTACAAGCTGACCATACACTACATCCCTTGTGAGCTGAGAAACAGGCTTATCCTCTGCGTCAAGTCCTCCGTTAAAGTCAACGGTAAGTGTCCATTGTGTTTCGGCATAATCAGGAGTACCGTTTTCATTTCTGTCCTCTGCCCATACAGCATAAACAGTTATGTTCTTGCTTTCATCAGCGTCGCTTGAATCTGCCGTATAGCTGCCCTCGTACATCTGAGCATCAGCATTGAGAGTTCCCAGCATAATGCCCTCATCAGGAGCTTTTGTAAACAGTTCGCTTTGCTGCTCAAGACTCCAGCCTATGAATACCGAATTTACAGCATTTGCCATTTTGGTCGGCTTTTCTTCTTTATTATACTTATGAAGCTCTACGCTTGATACGCCGTCAATAAGGTCCTTTATAACGGAAGGCTGAGGCAGATATTTATTATCGCCGCCATTCATATTATAGGTAAGGCTATATTCCTTCTCCTCATAATCGGGCTTGCCGTTGGCATTCTTGTCAGCAGCCCATACGGCGTAAATATTAATAGTTCCATCATTATTGGAATCATCTGTTTCAAGAACGGTATAATGCTCGTTTGTCTGATATATGGTTATACCGCCGGACGGAGCCTCGTCATATACCTTTTCTTTTACGGTCTCCGCATTGCTCCAGCCTATCTGCACGGCGTCCTCCTTACGAAGTCCCGGATAGGGTGAAATAGGTACAGTTACAGTATCTCCCGTCCTGAGATTTTCAGCGGGAAGAGGCTGCGGAGTTTTGTTCTCATCCTGTTCATATATTCCGCTATTGCCGTTAAATTCTACTCTATAATTTTTTTCATTATAGTCGGGTATGCCATTGTCGTTGCTGTCGGCTGCCCAGAGAGCATAAAGCACCTTGTTCTGAGCAGGCATATTGAATTCCTCCACAACAAGATCGTTTACAGCTTTGGGGTCTGTATCCCTGCTCAAATCGATTGGTATGGCAATATCGGCAGTCCAGCCTACAAATACCGCATGATTTTTGGTAAGTCCTCCCACATTGCCAAGAACCGTAACCTTATCCCCTACTGAATAAGGTGAATTTTCATCTACGGGAACATTGCCTGAGGTTTCGCCGTTGCCCTTGTAGGTAACGGAATACTGCTTATAATCGGCAGTACCGTCATTGTTCTTATCCTCTGCCCAAAGAGCATATACGGTATTTGCAGCTTCGCTGCTCTCTATAACAAGAGTATTGTTCTCTATTATATTGCTGTCCTCATTTTCCTGTGAGGTTATAAGTTCATCATGCTTGGTCTTGCTCCAGCCTACGATTATAGCGCCATCTCTTTGTATATTGGCGTTGGCGTCGTCCACTGTAAGCAGCTCAACCGCTACTCCTACAGGGTGATGATGTGAGCAGGTGAAGAAAATACCGCTTGCATCAGGTTCGTGAGCACTAGACAATGTATGCTCTGCCTTAAGAGTACCGCCGTTTGCATTATAGCTTATATGATTATCTGCGCCGTAATCCGGTGAGTTGTTGTTATTGTCATCCTTTGCCCATAGAGCATAAAGAGTAATGACTTTATCATCATCAGCATTCTTTGCATCGACCTTATACATATTGTCCTCTGCAATGTCTTTGATAAGAAGCTCGTCCGCCAACTCTCTTTGCTCTGATGTAAGGGCTTCTGCATGGTATGTAAAGCTCCAACCCACAAATATTTCATTGCTGTTTCTCTTATACTTTCTGCCACTGAAATCCGTTTCGGTGCCATTAATCTCATAAACAGTAGGCGTATGAACCTCTGCCCCTGCTACAAGATCTACATGAGCTTCGTCCTGTACGGGTTTTCCGCTCATATCCATACCGCCGTTGTAGTTGAATACAACAGTGTACTTATCCTCGGCATAGTCAGGCGTACCGTCATTATTTATATTGTCTGCCCAAAGCGCATAAAGAGTAACGTTTTGATCAGGCATCTTAAACTGATTTTTCCATACGCTCTCATCTTTATACGTTCCCTCATGGGTCTGCTTATCGGCATCGGTAAGAGGATATGTATTTTGTACCTTAAGAGCCTCTACAAGCTCCTTATTCATATTTGCGCTGAAGTTATCCTTATATTCCGTGGTACTCCAGCCTACGAATATTGAATTTGCTTTGCTGAAGCTCTCGCTGCCCTTAAGGTCAACAAGCTGACCGAACAGATGAATATCGTCATCTGTGGGAGCTACGCCTTTGCCGCCGTTTATGTTATAGGTTACCTTATTTTCTTTTACAAGCTGACCGTAAGCGGCTGCGTTTGCGCCCTCCGCAGGTCTGAACTGAATAGAAAATTCGCCCTTTTCGTTAAGACCCTCATAAGCATCGTCACGCTCCGGATCGTCTGTCGCCTTGCCTGTAATATACGACTTAGGTGTTCCGTCTTCAAAGGTCTGTGTAGTAAACGGACTTTCAGCGTCTATCTTATAGGTGAGCCTATATCTGTCTGAGTTAAGTATCTCGCTGACTTTTACAACACCGTCTTCAGGTATGGGGGTAAAGCCGTTTTCATCAAGCTCATAGAGCTTTTCGCCTCCCGCCGCGGCGTTTAACTCCTCAAATACATTTTTATATGTAATATCTACGCCGCCGTTATGCTTCTCGTTTTCCACAAGTCTTTCCAGCTTGACCTTAATGCCTTCTGTAACAGGCGATTCTGATGTCTCGTCATAATTACCGTCAAGGTCAAGGTCGTTCCATGCTCTTATTTCAAGAGTAGAGGGTGATATTTTTCTCCACATAGCGTAGAGTATATCAAGACCTGCCGACTTCTTGAAGGATGACTCCAAATCCGTTACCTTGCCGTCCACAACAGGACCGCTTCCGTTGCCCGGACCCGCATAGAATCCATAATCTGAGCCCTCGGGAGGATTAGGCGTATTAAGGCTCCAGCCTCTGAATCTGTAGCCCTTCATACTTAAATTGTTGGGTATGATATATACGGTATCGCCAACTTTGTAAGAGGTCTTAGTATAGTCGCGGTCTTCGCCTTCAAATCCACCGCCAACATTACTTTCATTATAATATGGCAGATCGCCCTCAAGAGTAGCGTCCTCGGGTACATTTCCGTCATATATTACCTGATAGTAATCCTCTATACCGTCTTTAACAGGCGTTCTGAGATAAGTTGAATCATCTGCTTCAAGCTTACCTACCGTATCTCTTGCCCATACGGCATAAAGAGTTATGGTCTTACTCTCATCAGCAGCAGAAGTATCTATTCTGTAAGGATTTTCAATAATTCTGCCTTCTTCAGGCTGAGCCGTAAGACCCGGCTCGTCGTTATAATCATAGGGAGACGTGCTCCAGCCTACGAATATAGCTTTATCCTTCACAGGCTTAGACGTATCCTTATATTCAGGTATCTGAACGGGCTGATTTGCAATACCTGTAATATTTTCAGGCTTATCGGTTTCACTTCCGCCCTGCATATCAAAGGTCACAGTATAATTATCCTCATTGTAATCGGGCAGAGCATTGCCATTTCTGTCTCTTGCCCATACTGCATAGAGATTTATAATACTGTCTTCTTCGCCTGTATATTTATCATCCTCCGCATCCAGCTTATATACGGAAGCTCCTCTGAGAAGAGTTCCTGCTGTTTCCGCCGCTTTTTCTTCTCCAAGATTATTAAACAGCTTTGTGTCAGTCTTGCTCCAGCCTACCTGAACATAGCCGTCTATTGAAAGTCCGCTATATGGCGCGGGAGCTATATTTATTCTGTCGCCGGGTATCTTATTTTCCTCATCTGTGGGAACAATATTATTTGTTGTATCTTCTTCCGGCTTGTTAGGCTCATAGTGTATGGTATAAAGCTCTCTGTAGTCGGGAGTGCCGTTGCCCTTTTCAGCGGCAGGCTCGCTATTGTCAAGGTTTCTGTCCTCTGCCCAGATACCGCGAAGTATTACGTCGCGGGCAGGCATTTTATAGGTAGTTACCTCATTTAATTCATCTGCCCGTGTGAAATAGCCCTTGAACAGTATTTCTCTTACCTTATCTACATTTGCTGTTCTGTCAAAGTCTGCTATTACATCTACTGAACCGTCAAGCTCTATATGGCTCCAGCCTAAGAATACAACATTCTTTGCCTTGGGCAGAGCATCTTCCGTTGCATATACGGGAAGAGTAACTATTTCGTCCTCTATGCAGCTGAGAGTTTCGGGTTTAGGCAGACCGGTTGCGTCTGTATGTGTATTTCCGCTGTATGTAAGAGTATAGTGCTGCTCTGCATAGTCGGCTCTGCCGTTGCTGTTGGTATCCTCCGCCCATACTGCGTATACCTTGACATTTGCTTTTGCTTCTTTCGGTATAGTCACAGTAAACTTAGCATATTCCTTAACTTCATCGGACTCTGCGTTTTTACCTACATCATCCTTTGGCTCGGTACTCCAGCCTATAAGTACGCAGCCTGTCTTACTTATGTAATCATTGGCAATATCAACTGAAATAAGTGGAGTTTCCGTACCGACCGCATGATGATGTCCGCAGTTATAGAACCAACCTTCGGCAGCGTCGCTTGGCTTGCCGCTCTCTCCTTCCTTGTTTACCGTTCCGCCGTTAGCGTAGTAATCTACGCTTACCGCGTCGTCTGCATAGTCGGGCTTTCCGTTATTGTTTTCATCTACGGCATAGGTAGCATAAAGAATGGTATTATCCATTATTCTGAAATTCTCGCCTATTACGGAGTCGATTTGCTCCTTGGAAGCCGTAGCCAAAAGAGGTTCATTATACTGTATCTTGCTCCAGCCTACGCATATTACATTAGGTGTAAGCGCATTTCCATCATCGTCGCGTTTGTAGTATATATTATACCCTGCCGGCATTATCTTCTGACCCTTTACAAAAGTACCGCCCTCGGGAGCAGTAAGCTCTTTTTTAAGATTGCCGCCGCTTGCATCTCCTTGATGAGTAGTTATATTAAGGTCATAATTAAGGGTACAGTAATCCTCCATATAATCGGGCACACTTGTTCCGTTTAAGTCCTCTGCCCACATAGCGAAAAGAGTTACTCCGCTGTCGGGCATTCTGAAGTATTCGAGTATATCGGCGTCTGTAAGACCCTTATCCCTGAGAGCTTCCTTGTCCTCCTCCGTAAGAGGATGCACATTCTGTACCTTAAGAGTATCGACAAGCTCTTTATTTGCCTGGCTTAAATTAAACAATGTCTGATTTGCAATACTCCAGCCTACAAATATGGGGTCATAGCCCTTTGTATCGTAAATACTTTCATCATCATAATTATCCGGCTTGTCAACGGCAGTCTTTGCGCCGCTTGGAGGAAGCACTTTTACAATATCGCCGAACAGATGATTTGCCGTATCTTTAGGCGCAGTACCGCTTGTGCCGGTCACAAGACCTCCGTTTTCACCGAATTTATTCATATCATAGGTAACATTATACTGCTTTGACCAAACGGCATAGAGTATCTCGCCGTCGTCGGGAAGCACAAATGTAGTTTTGCCATCTGCCTTTGGATATGGATAATCCGCTGTTGTGGAAATAGAGTCCTTTGCCCAACCCATAAACGTATATCCGCTGAGAGTGGGAATATCACCTGTTTCCAGTTTAACCGTTACCGTCGCTTTAGCTTCCTCGGTATGGGGGTCGGGATATTTATTTTTATCCTTTGGCACATTTGTGACAGTACCGTCTGCGCTTTCAGGCTTGTTGCCGTCATATATTACCTGCATATAGTCGGGTACGTCGTCGCCTTCATGTGTACTTGCTGCAGGATTACCACTGCCGCGATTATCCTCAGCTGCCACAGCATAGAAGGTCATATCTCTTGTTATCTTCTGCTCTGTTCCCGCTTCCTCTATGGGTATAATGTCAAGCTGTTCCTCTCTTGTCCAGCTTGAAACAAGACCCGGCTCCTGAGTTATCTCAGCCCAGCCAAGAGTTACATAGTTAGTACCGTCTATTTCATCTATCTCAGGCGCAGCGTGTACCGCATTATCCGCATACCATGCCTTTGTTGTCTTTATCTGTTCTGAGGGTACGCCCTCTGTTATATCTCCGCTATTGTCCGTTATCTTGTGATAAGCTCCTGCATTGTATACTACAGTAAACGGTCTCTGAAGCGGAATGTCGCACTTCTCATGGGTAGAGCTTATACCATCGTTGACATCTGTAGGCACAATAACGGAAAGTGTATTTGCAGACTTATCTCTTGTATACTCTACACCGTCGGTATTTGTACCTGTGTCCTTGCTGTTATCGGGCGGTATTGAGAACCACATATAGTTATCATCCAGTTTATTGGAATCGATTTCTGTCTTGCCCGGATTGGTAACTATGACCTTATAAGGCACAGCCTTAAGCTTTTTATCGGTCTCATACTCGCCATGGTCATCGCCTATTTTGCCTGAATAAACTACTTCGGATTCCTTAGCCGCATTTACTACCTTTATTTCTATATCCTTATTCCTGTATGCAGCTTCTTCGGAATCCATAGTACCGTTCATTATTCCGTCGGTAACGGAATCAATGAATACAGTACCCTTTATAGAGCTGCCTACGGCATAGCCTACATTAACATTGACAGTCTGACCATAATTTACTGTAATTTCCTGAACGGAATAACCTGTTTCGGGATCTATTGAGGTTGTAAGCGTACCTTGCTCTCCCGTTTTTGTACCGGGATTAGTACAGTAAATATGTGTATCATCTCCCGGAGGTACTATCAATTTATAAGTACCTGCAGGAAGCTGAAGTCCATTGATATATTCAAGGGTATACTCCTTATCGGGTTCTATCCTTACGCCGTTTTCCTTCTCCGTCTCATTGGCTCCTGCCGGAACAGCCGTAAAGCCTTCATACTCTTTTCTTGCGTTTTGCTTTGATATTTTAATTTTCTGAGGATTTAAATTATCTTCTCCGCTGTCCTTTGTACCGTCTCTGTCGGCGTCATGCCATACGGTCTCATTTATTTTTGCAGGAAGCACTTCATTTGTAAATGTCCAGTTGTACAGAGGATCAGAACCGTCTCCTGCAATACTATAAGCATGATTATATTCAACATTTTTCAATCTGAAACCGCTGCCGCTCATATTTTGCTTAACAACATAAGCAACATCATATTCATTATCTTTCCACTCTCCTGTAGAAGTCTGTACACTTTCATATACCTTACCCACAAAATCACTGCGTGTTATCTGATTTCCGCTTTGTGATGAAACAGTAAGTCCTTTATATTCCTGAAGGGGAGTTTTACCATTTAATGATGATTCCTTAGAACCGTTATTTGAATAGTCGGATAAGCCATTATTATCCATACCCAGTCCGCCTAAGTCAGTTGTGTTGTAACCCAAGGCATCAAAAGTAACGCTCATATCATTTGACTTAAGAGCCGCCGGCTCCCATATAGTCTGTATACGAACTGCCTTTTGTGTTACTATTCTTGTATAACCTGCATCTACTGCATAGGTAGACTTTGTATAATCTTTAAGACTTATAACCTGAATATTATTATTTGTAGTAAGCTTATAGCTATTATCCGGCGGTGTTATTTTAATATATACCTTTCCGCCATTTAATGCTTTCAAATCAATTGGAATACTGTAATTGCCTGTATTGTCGGTTTTTACGATTTCATGTCTATCTGCGCTTGACGGTGTTTTGCCATCAGCTTCAAGCTTTACGTTTCCATAAAAGGCTTCAACTGTACATTCGGGAAGCTCCCTATCATTTGTTTTCTTATCGTATGAGCCTGTTGCGGTCTCGGGAGTATCAAAGAAAACAAAGCCCTTAATTATCTTTTCCTGAGGCTCGCTGTACAATGTAAGAGCGCCCTTTTCTCCGCCGGTTTTCATTTCAACCTTAGCGTCATTGAGTATATATGTCCATGTATCGGAAATACCATGGTCTACACCCAGATTTTCTTGTGCCTTCGTATAGCTGCCTGTAGTTAAGGCTACCATATCAGCTTCGGATGTTCCATTGTATGTAGAAATACCGTCTATACTGTAATCATCAGATACAACTGCCGTATATGTAGTGTTCTGATTTATGCGCCACATGTACTCCAATTTATTTTTAAGAGATGAATCCCAATTCTTCTCACTTTCGCCTGTAGGCCAACCGTTTTGTATTGCCGCAACATTATCTCCCTGTCTCAAAAGGGAATCGTTTTTATTATTATAATAGAGCTTTGAGCGTTCTGCTACAGTATCGTAATTGGCATTACCCGCCGGAGGATTTTCAAGAAATACCGATAATCCGTTAGGTATCGTTTCACAGTCTATAAGCGGGAAGTGAAGCTCACCTGCCTTAGCCTGAGCATATACCTTACCTCTGCCAGTATCGCCGAAATAACTGCCCGCAGGCAGAACACGACCATACTGATCTCTGCCGTTCCAGAATATCTTGTTTACAGCGGCAGGGTCGTCGCTCTTTGAGGAATTGCCCAGCATTACCTTACCCAATGTCTGATAGTTAGCATCAAAGTCTTCCGGCTTATCAATTTCTTTATATTCTACTACATCAGCACCGCCGCCGGGGTTCTGCTCCCAACTGCCGCCGGTCTTTTTCTGATTTGTTTGTATGCTGTACCATTTATGGGTGTTTGTGTCCTCATATATAAAATTAAGGTCTGTGTCTGTACTCAGCTTTATTTCGTCAAGATGACCCGGAACAGAAGGCGTTACCGTTAGATTGGTCTTTGTAACATTTACTGTCGCTCCGCTGTAGCCGTCAGTACCCTTCTTTACATACATATTGCTCATATCTATAATAAGACGATATGAAGAAGCATTTTTGGTAGTTACTATAAAGTAACCGCCGTCACCTGAATAGCCTACATCGCTTCCTGTGCCTGTCTTTTCGCCCTCAAATTCCACAGAGGTGACCTCGCCAACAGCCTTTGGCTTTGCAAGCACGAACTCAGGCAGATTTTCATCGGGATAGTTAAAGAACATGTGGTAAGCATAGTCCAAGTCCGTAGGGTCGTTATCGGGACCCATTACATAAGTACCGTCTGCATTACCATATCTGTTAAGGAGGTCTTTATAGTGATTAAAATTATTGTCATTGTTTACATCCTTTATGGAATGGTATACGCTGGCATTGGTAGCTGAGCCTATAAGACCTCTGTTATTTGAAAAGAGGAAATATGTATAGGGCATAGCTCCGTTCATGGAAAGGTTATATATATAGCCGTCTCTTGTAGCTATATAATAGTGCTGCCATACACCGCCTTGAGTTTGCAGGGCAAAAAGGTCTGAATAAACTCTGCCCCTCTGAACATTATTGTCACCATCAGTAACGGTTATATCAAATGCAGCAAGAGTGTTTGTACCGCTCGTACTGGAGCTATATTGCTGCTGTGATACGAAATCAGTTCCATCATTAATAACGTTTTTACTTCCGCCTTTTGACAATGGCTCTGACCTGAACTTGAAATTATAAACGCCTGACTGCTTTACATCAATAACATGGGCATTATAGCCTCCTGAAGTAGCTCCCGCTATTGTCTGTATACCGTTGTCTGCCGCAAGTGTACCGAATTCGGTATTTGTCTGTGGGGCAGGCATAATAATATTTTCCACATTGGCAATATGAGCTGCCGCTGCCGCCTCAGGCTGTATTACGCCATTGGGACCCTTTGTCTCGGCAGCAAGGTTTTTAATATAGCCTTTAGTTTCAGTTGAGTTTAATTTCTGCACAGTTCCGTCGGGCAGAGTCATTTCTATATCATAATCTGCATTGCTGTATACACTTGCCGCTATGTACAGCTTCTCTCCCTCGTAGGCATAGGCTCTTATCTGCTGATTCTGGCTGAAGCCTACCCAGCTCTTGGTTGCAGCCGCCCATATAAAGGAACGATAGCCTTGATTGGGAGCTTTTGCAGCTGTCGTGCCATCGTATGCGCTCTTCACCATATCCGCAGAGCCCTCTGCGAAAGCATTGGTACCAAAGCCGCCTATACACAGTACGGTCAACGCAAGCACAAGCATATATTTTAAATTCTTTGATTTCTTATTGTTATTCATTATAGGTCTCCTCCCTCTTAAATCAAAAGTATCGTCATCTGTCCTTCCGACGGCTGTTTTTTGTCGTCCTATGTCGTCGTATACCGTGTATAAAACACGCCCCTCGGTATACGGCAATTTTCCCTGTCGGACAATTGCGTATTTCCGATACTTACCCATAATAGAGCCGCCGTCTGCACAGGCATACGCTCTTTCTTTCATTAAAGAAAGAATGTATAACACTATGCCCACAGCATCGCTTATATATGAATAAAGCCGATTATTTCTCTTTTTATTTTTGCAAACACCAAAATAAGACAGGTTGTTATACCTGCCTGTTGAATGCGTATATGTAATTGTAGCGCTATTGGGGTTACTTGCTTTTATAAATCCCATAATGTACCCCCCCCGAAAAAATTTTTTTATTCGGAGAAAATACAATATTTACAGCAACAGTACGCAGCCTTGCGCCTTTATCCTTTCATAAGAATAAAGCGTTGCCCGTACAGATAAATAACATATTTGAGGTTATGTTCAGTATATGTATTGATAAATCATATATATTTTCAAAAAATTCAAAATTTTTACTGAACAACTCTATGTCATACCTCTATAATAATATAATACTAAATTATAAATATTTTGTCAAATGTTTTATATCCTTATTAAAGTGTATAATCAATCTTGCCTGACACGCCTTATAAACTTAAAAAAATTAAGATATATCATTTGTATATTTTATTATGATATATTAAAATTTTTTGAAAATCATTATATGGAGGACAGAGGTATGAAACGAAGAATCGCCTATATTCTTGCGGCAGCAATGGTATTTTCATCAACGCCCTTTCTGTTAGAGGTTGAGCAGTACCATATATTAATAATATCCCCTACATTACAGTTTTTAATTACGATATTTTTGAAATCTGCCTTTTCGCTTTCATTGTACAAAAATATCTGACCCCTGTTTGGTCTCCGTACGTGCCATCATTCTTTATCACATTACTGTTGTTTCGCTTGTTCTATTCTTGCCAAAGTAAGCCTATAATTAATTTCTAATTTAAGCCAAATTTCCGCCGACATTCTTAACTCCCTTTTCAAACCTTAATGCCGCTTACAATATTTACTATTGGTATACAAGTTTACCTATGGTTAATTTCTTTTTTTCGTCAAGATTATATACTGTAAATATACTTTATGGGAGATTTAAAAATGATTGAGAAAGAAATAAAAAAAGAAAAAATACGGAAACGCTATAAAGGAATTGATCCGAATAAAATAAAAGTTATTCCGGCGATACCACAAAAAAATGTATTCGATGATAAAGCAATAGTAAGAGCCGCTGTCTATGTAAGAGTATCCACAGACTCTTTAGAGCAAACTTCTTCATTTGAATTGCAGAAGAATCACTATGAATCTGTAATAAAAAATTATCCCGGCTTTGAACTTGTAAATATATATTCAGATGAGGGAATAACCGGGACTTCAACTGAACAAAGATCCGGATTTATGAATATGATAAACGATTGCCTTGAACATAAGATTGACATTGTTATAACAAAGAGTGTTTCAAGATTTGCCCGTAATCTGTTAGATTGCATAAAATACGTACGAAAACTAAAATCTCAAACTCCTCCTATAGGAATATATTTTGAAACGGAACATATTTTTACACTTGATGAAAAGAGCGAAATGTTTTTGGCATTTATGGCAACACATGCTCAGGAAGAAAGCCATAATAAAAGTGAAATTATGAATATATCCATTGATATGCGCTTTAAATCAGGAATATATCTTACACCGCCTTTATTGGGATATGATCAGGATGAAAATGGTAATCTTATTATTAATGAATATGAAGCTGACATTGTAAGATTGGTTTTCTTTATGTATCTATATGGCTATACATGTATTCAGATTGCTGATAGATTAACCGATCTTGAATGTAAAACCAAAAAGGGAAATGTAACCTGGTCCCCAACCTCAATATTATATATATTACAAAATGAGCGTTACTGTGGTGCAGTTCTGGCAAGGAAAACATGGACACCAAATTACCTTGATCACAAATCAGCAAAAAATAGAAATAATAAAAATCAATACTACACCGAATTACACCATGAAGCAATCATATCAAAAGAGGATTTCAATGCCGTACAAAGTTTTATTAAAAATGCCAAATATAAAAACAATCGTGTTATCCCGGAGTTAAAATGTATATCCGAAGGTGTTCTTGCAGGATTTGTATCTGTCCATACGCGCTGGGCAGGATTTAAACCTGAAGATTATATTTTAGCAAGTGTAGATGAAATTTGTATTACCGAAAAGGATGGGGTTTATGATAACATTAATTTAACAGCCGGAGAGTTTGACTTTACAGGATACGAAATAGCGCGAACACAATTTTTTAATATATCAGGTAAGCTATCTATTACTATATCGGATAAATACATTTCTTTCAGTATGGGATGCATCAAAAAATTCAAGGAGATACAATACATTGATATACTTATTTCTCCCCGAAGGAAATTATTGGCAATTAGACCTTCCGAACAAAACATCAAAAATTCGGTAAGGTGGTCAAAATTTACAGAAAACTGCACCATTGCTCCTAAACAAATAAGTGGACGGGCATTTCTTCCCGTTATTTTCGATTTATTTAATTGGGATAAGGATTTAAAATACAAGATTCAAGGCACATATTATTTTAAAGAAAATATGTCGATTATAATATTTGACATTAAAAATGCTGAAGTCCTTATACCCAAAGCTTCGCTGATAATTGATTCAAAAACTCAAGCTTTGTCTTCTGCCGGTAATAACATAATAGGGTCTCCTAAGGAATGGTGCAATGATTTTGGAATTGGTTTTTATACGTACGCTCAGATAAAAGAGCTAAAAAATTATTTTGCATACGGCAAATGGACATCAACTGCAAAAGAAAAAACCTATATCGATAAAAACATGATAAATGTTACAAGCACAGAAGACATTAAAGATGAAATTAATACAGTTATAGAAAAAATAAAAAGGAACCGAAACAATGAATAATAATACAAATAGCAATAACTTCAATTACAGTGGATATCAAGTTGTAAGGGGAGAATTCTTTGCGCACCTTAAAGAACCCTCCATTACTTTCAATAATTGCAAGATATATGTTAATTCATCTTGTTTAAATAAGCTTCCGAACACAGAATTTATTCAGATTCTTGTAAATAAAGAAAAGAAAAAACTTGTAGTGCGCCCGTGTACCGAAGATGAAAGAGACTCTTTTTGTTGGTGTTCCAAAAGCAAAAAAAGAAAGCCAAAACATATTACCTGTAGAATTTTTTATGCCAAGATATTTAACATGATGAATTGGAATCCCGAATATCGCTATAAACTTATAGGTAAACTTATTAATTCAAATAATGAATCTATTTTTGTTTTCGACCTAAATGCTGCTCAAACATATAGAAAAATATATCGTAACAACATCTCTGAGCATTCACGACAGCCTTCATTCCCTTTAGATTGGAGAGAACAATTCGGAATACCATACGAGGAGCACCAAAAATCTTTAAAAATCAATATTCTTGACGGTTATGCGGTTTTTGAATTAAAAGAAAAAATTAGAAAGGACATAAAAGATAATGAACAATATTTCACAAATTAAACCGTCAATTTCGTTCCATATAAAATACTCTGTTATTCTTATACACAAAAGCGCATTATATTTGTTGGGCAATCCCTCATACATTCAGATTTTAATAAATCCATGTGATAAATCGATTGTTTTATGCAAATCTTCTGAAAATGATTACCTTGCTCATCATATTGACGCTAAAGTTTTTTCATTTGGAAATCATTCATATAAACTCTATAGCAAGGCATTATTACAGGAACTGTGTAAAATGTATCCTACCTGGAAAAATAAAACATATAGAATTTATGGAGAATATTTTCCGGCATCAAATATGCTGAAATTCAATATGGCAAATTCTTTTGATGCTTAATTAAATTAAAAAAGGAGATTTACAATGAACAATTTTCAACTATATGTACCCGAAGTAAAGTTTGAACTCATAAAAATCAAGGATCTTGTTACAAATCAGGAATATCAGCGTAATTTATCTAAAACTCATGTCAACAGAGCTGCTCAAAATTTTGATATTAATCAGATTAATCCTGTTAAAGTAAGCCGCCGTAATGGAATCAATTATGTTTTTAATGGTCAGCATACAATTGAGATCGTTGCTCTTGTTTCCAACTCAAGAGAAACCCCCGTATGGTGTATGGTATACGAAAACATGGAATATAAACAGGAAGCCGATGTCTTTGCAAATCAGATGAAACATGTAAAACCTCTGTTGCCGTATGAAATATTTATCGCTCACATTGAATCCGGCAGTGACAAACATATTATAATTAATGAGCTCGTTGAATCTTATGGGCTTAAAATTACACCAAAAAAAAGATATGGCAGTATATGCGCAGTCGCTACATTAGAGCGAATTTACGATATATATGGTTATTCAACACTAGATAGGGTTCTAAAATTATGTATCAAAACATGGGAAGGTGAAATAAATTCTTTTAGTGGTAATATATTGAGCGGTATAGCTCATTTGATTGCTTCTTATGGTAATGATTTAAAAGATAATTTGTTTATAGATAAACTCAGCAGGATTTCAATAAAAGAAATAACCCGTATAGCAAAAAGCCGAGGACATGGCTCACTGGGATATGCTGAAGCAATGCTGAATGAATATAATAAAAAGTTGAAATATCCTCTAAGGTGGAAAAATTTAAAAAAATTTGATGTATCTGATATTAATAAATAAGCTGTTTTTATTCACGTATCAGTTTTTTTATAAACATAATTGTTTTAAAAATCTTTTCTTTTTCTAAAGGAGTGCAGTCATACATAATTAAATCTATATCCGATTCATAATCAAATTTATAGTTTGTCTGCACTCCATATAATAACTGGTCTACAGTAATCCCCAAATTTTCAGCAATTTTTATTATAGTCATAAAGCTGGCATACTTTCTACCGTTTTCAATATGGCTTATATAGGGTACTGAAAGTTCAGTTTTTTCTGCAAGTTGTGCCTGTGTCATATTATTCTGTTGTCGTATTTCCTTAATTCTATTGCCGCACTTCCTTATAATTTCATTATTTTCCAGCATTATTATTCCTCCTGTCTTATAATTGAATACATAAATTACAACAACCCTAAGATAATTTTAATGTTATGCTAATCCATTAATTACCTCCTCGTATTATATAGTTATAGTGTTTAAAGCCCTGAAACAGGACTTATGTTATAATGTATAAGATACTGTGG
>CANRBC010000019.1 GCA_947628755.1 uncultured Clostridia bacterium
CCACAGTATCTTATACATTATAACATAAGTCCTGTTTCAGGGCTTTAAACACTATAACTATATAATACGAGGAGGTATAAAAATGACAAAATTCAAAAAAGCAATAGGACTTATGCTGTCCGCTGTCATTATGCTTGCGTGCATACAGACGGTAGCGCTGCAGCCCGTAGTCACAGCTGCGGAGACCACTGTTTCCATTACTGAAAGCAGCGGCTGGCACGAAAGCGCTTATGTCAAGTGGTCTGCATACACAGGCGCAGAGGGATATAACGTATATGTTAAGCCTTTAGACGGCGAGTATACAAAGCTGGACGATATGCTTGTGAGAGAGTATAAGGACTATTTCAGAGCAGACGCTATGGGACTTGCTGCAGGCAGCTATGTTATGAAAGTAGTTCCCGTTGTGTCAAATGCCGAGGTAACGGCTGCTGCAGCGGAAACAGGCAGCCTTACGGTAGACAATTTTTTAAGAGAAGGCTTTGCCTTTTCGGCGGCTTCTCCCAACAAGTATACGACAGGCGCTTATACTCAGGACGGTACACTTAAAAGCGATGCCATAGTTGTATATCTTACTGACGCCAACAGAGATACTCTTACTATACCCGGACATGAAAATATGGGTACGGGTATCAATGCCATTATTTCAAAGACAAAGGATCTTGGCGCGCCTCTTGACGTTAGAGTGCTGGGCAGAGTAAGAAGACCGGCAGGCATTAATGCCGATAATACTCTCAGAGTACAGGATATAAAGAATTTGACCATTGAGGGTATTGGTCATGACGCTACGCTCTACGGCTGGGGACTTTCTCTTAAGAGAACGGATAATATCGAAATAAGAAATGCAGCCATTATGTGGCAGTGCAACGGTACAGACGGTGACGCTATATCACTTGATACCGATAACTACAACATATTTATACATAATATGGATTTCTACTACGGTGCGCCCGGCGCAGAGGATGACCAGAAGAAGGGCGACGGTACCGTTGATATGAAGGAGCGTTCAGACTATATTACCGTATCCTACAATCATTTTTATGATACGGGTAAGTCAACCTTCTCAGGCGGTCAATGGGAGCTTAAAAATAAGCTCGACCCTAAAGCCAAGGTAAATGTTACATATCATCACAACTGGTTTGACCATTCCGATTCACGTCATCCCAGATGTGTTGTCGGCAATACCCATGTTTACAACAACTATTATATAGGCAACGGCGTAGGCGCTGCGGCTTGTGAAAACGCTTCTCTTTTCGTTGAGAACAACTACTTTGACCATTGCTCTATGCCTATGATGATAGGCTCACAGGGCAGCGATGCTTACAGAAGTGCAGGTACGTATGAAGGCAGCAAGAACCTTTCAAATCAGGACGGCGGTATGATAAAGGAATACGGCAACTCTATCAGCGGTCAGTCCACGTTCTTTAATCAGACAAATTGTGAGGTAGAAGGTCAGATAGACGCTTACAGCGTTGCAAATCCCAAGGACAAGGTTCCCGATACCGTAAAGGCATTAAAGGGCGGTTGGGCGTATAATAACTTTGATACAGCTGACACTATGTATTCCTATACTCCCGATACGGCAGAGGAAGCTATGGCAAAGGTAGTAGCCGACGCAGGCAGAATGAACGGCGGAGATCTTAAGTGGACATTTACTTCTGCCGACAATAACAACGGTAACATCATAGACGGCTTAAGGTCAGCCATAGTAAACTACAACTCTTCTCTTGTAAAGGCAGGCGGCTTAAGTGTTGAGGGTACTGCTCCCACAGAGCCTGAAACCTCAGAGGGCACTACGGAAGCGCCAAAGGAAGGCGGACAGCTTAAGGACGACTATGTATGGGATTTAAAGAGTATTTCAACTACTCCGGCAAACGGTGTGTGGTCAGGTGAAAAATTTGATTATTCAGACGGAAAAAACACATATATTTCCGAGGACGGATATTCATATACCATAGACGGTTATATTTCCGGCAGCAGCAATCCCGGAAAGTCAGACGGCTCTAAATTCAGCGGAGGTCCTGAAATTCCCGATAAGGGCTGCTTTATAGCTGTTACTGCGCCTGATGACGGCGTAATGACAACGGCAATACGTACAGGCGCGGCAGGCTCATCACCAAGAGTAAGCTATGTTACAGACGGAGTTACCAATCTTAAGGTCATAGAGAACGGCAGCTCCAACCATAGATTTGATGTGCTACGCTTTAATGTAAAGAAGGATACTACATACTATATTTTCACCGCAGGCTCAAAGATAAGAGTTGCATATCTCGGCTTTACAGCAGGAGGAGAGGTATCCGAGGGCTCTACCGAACCGCCTACGGAGGGTGAAACAGGTTCACAGACTAAGCCTGATGCTGACAAGTCCGATGTAAAGGCTGAAAAGAACGGCAGCAGCATTAACTTCGTAGCAGGCGTAAGCAGTCTTAACTATGCCGAGGCAGGCTTTATATTCAGCGCAGGCAATAAGGAAGTAAAGAAGGCTGTTGCAAAGGCAGGAGAAAGCAACAATAAGGTATTCGCCTCTATTGCAGGCTCAGCAGTAAAGCCCGGCGATATTGCCAAGACCTATGAATATGCCTTTACAATAACCGATGTTCCTGCCGACGCTCAGATAAAGGTAACGCCTTATGTCGTTAAGACAGACGGCAAGACAGTGCTTTCAGACTCCAAGACTTTCAGTCTGAGTACAATACAGTAAGGAGGCGGTATAATGAAGAATTATATTAAGCCCGAAATGACAGTTTCATTATTCAGAGCAGAGGATATTATTACTGCCAGCGGAACTCCGTCACCCAATACTCTTGTAGACGGCGGCGCAGAGGGTAAGCCTATGACTGACAGCTACGGCAATATGTTCAGCGATAAATAATAAACAAAATATTGCATAATTAAAGGGACTGCCGCAAGCGCCTGTATATTAGGCGTTTGCGAACAGTCCCATTTTTTGTAACAAGGAAATCGTATATAAAGAGTAAAAACTATGGTATCATAGGGCAGCCAGCTTTTCTATGGCAACATACAGCTGAGAGATTTGATACCATGTGGCAAGGTCTACAACGCCTGTTGCGGGCAGATTGAAAATCTGCTGAAAGGCTCTTACTGCCTCGGCAGTGCTTTCACCGTATACACTGTCAACTCTCAGCTTGGGTATGGCAGTATAGGTATTGGAAATGGAATTAAGCTGCCTTTGTATCGTTCTTACATCATTTCCCGATGAGCCTATGGTCAGATTTGCTCCCGGAAAGCTGGAGGGCACTCCCTGTACCTTGTCTGCGGTTTCTATATATATATCGTTACCGTAGTAATATCTCAGAATATCTATGGTGTTGTAACCCTGCTCCGCAAGCTCTGCGCTTCCCCATTGCGTCATCCAGCCCGGACAGCTTACCTTGCGTCCGTCGCAGTATTGGGCAAACAGAGGCTGTATCTGACCCTCTCTTTTGATATAGTTAGTAAACATTTCATCTACTATTTGGCTTATTTCCTCATATATTGTTCTGCCGTAGCTAAAGCTCTGGTCGTATCTTGTAGAGTTAGTTATGGTAAAGTTGTAGCCTCTGTTTCTGTACCATTCAGTAAATACCCTGTTCAACACAAAGGACTGTATTGCAAGTACGTTTGCTCTTATGGCGGCGTCGGGCCATGTGGAATATATTTCGCTGGAGGCTACATTTTTAATATAATCCTTATAGGGGATATAGTAATTCGGACCTCCCGAACCCGGGACTCCGTCGTGTACTACTATATATTCGGGTATAACTACTCTGTCGAGGACTACAAAGCCTGTTTCCTCGGGCACGGGTTTTATTTCCTCCTCCGGCTCTTTGGGCTCATAATCTCCCCAGAGTACCGGCGGCGGAACATTTATGATATTTTCGCCTATGCCCGGTATCATATATACTCTTTGCAGGGCGATAGCGTCTGCAAAGATTTGAGAGCCTATTATACGCACAGTCTCGTAGCCGTCGGCAGTTATAGTAATATCGTAGGTGGAGTAGGGCTGTGGTTCATTCTGCTCCAGAGCGTATTCGGCAGGAGGAGCTTCCAGCACCATTTCCTCTGTTTGTCCCGACTCGTTTGTGTATACCTCGTATAGCACCTCCTCGCCGCTTAGTACCGTAACTTTAGCTCCAACTACGGGTTCGGCAATGGTTTCATCATATAGTTCGACCTGTAATATACCGCTTGCCATATATACCTCCAAAACAAATATATATAATTCTATGCAAAATATTGATTTTTAATGAAAAATGCAGTAAAATATAAGGTAAGAACAATCATACGGAGGATATTGATAATGGAAAAATGGCTTGGACCGGACAGCAAATTCTATAAATGGGGAACGCTTTTGGCAGACCTTATAATACTTACGGTGCTTTGGCTTATATGCAGCTTGCCCATTATAACTATGGGCGCTTCGACCACGGCTCTTTACTATGTTACTACACGTCAGCTTTCCAACAGAGAGGGCTATGTTTCAAGAGATTTTTTCAGGAGCTTCGGAAAAAATTTTTTACAGGCGACGCTTGTTGAAATAATACTGGGTATAATAACTGTGGCGCTTGTTTTCAACATAATCACAATAGACCGTTCCACAGCCTTTGGCACGTTTATGTTTCCCGTGCAGTTTATAATTTTGTACGAGGTGACGATAATAACGATATATATATATCCCATACTTTCACGCTTCGAGCTTAAGACCATACAGCTTTTTAAGACGGCTTTCTTTATGGCGAACCGTCATCTGCTCACTACAATAACGTGTCTTGTGCTGTTTGTTGCGGCAATAGCTATTGTTTTAAGATATTATATCCTTATATTCGTATGTGCGGGATTCTATGCCATACTTACATCTCTTATGTTTATGTTCCTTTTCAGAAAATACATACCCGATATGGATATGGATACCTTTGAGGATATGAGATAATTTTTTGCGGAGGTCAGATATGAAAAAAGCAATAGGCTCAAGAGTTGACTTGAATAATATGGATAATCCTGATGTAGTGGAGTTCAGAAAATATATAGACGAATTTTTTGATGAGGTCAAAGTCAAAAAGCTGGATAATTTCAATCAGCATTTCAGAACATCAAGACTGCAGCACAGTATTAATGTGGCTTATTACAGCTTCCTTATTGCAAGGAAAATAGGCGCAGACCAAAGAGCCGCTGCAAGAGCGGGACTTTTGCACGATTTGTACTGGTATGACTGGCATACGAAGGAAACGCCTCAGCTCCATGCTTTTCTTCATCCTCGTCTGGCAGTAAGGAATGCTTCAAGATTGGTAGACGATTTGAGCGACAGAGAGGCAGACGCTATACTTAAACACATGTGGCCTCTTTATCCTGGCTTTCCCAAATATAAGGAATCTCTTGCAGTAACTCTGGCGGACAAATATGCCGCCGCTTTGGAGGTCACCACTCAATGGGGCAGATTTTTTGGCGAGACCTCTGTAAGAAAGGCAAGAGGTTCTGTTAAGCGGGTAAAGTCTATTATCGACAAAAAAAGGAGAAATTAGCTAATATCTATTGACAAAAATTTCCATTTTTGTTAAAATAATTCTGAAATAATTAATTAAAAATTTATGGAGGAATTATTTTTATGAAATCAACAGGTATTGTAAGAAAAGTGGACCAGCTGGGCAGAATGGTTTTACCAAGCGAGCTGAGAGCCAGCTTTAACATAAAGGACGGAGATGCGCTGGAAATATTTACTTCAAACGACATGATAGTTCTTAAGAAGTATATGCCGGCGGACATTTTTACCGGTGAAATGGAGGACCTTGTGGAATACAAGGGAAAAAGAGTTTCCAGAAATACCATAAAAGAGCTTGCAAGACTTGCAGGCTTTAAGCTGGACGAAGCGCCTCGGAGTTCCGACGGTGATAATTTTGAGCTTGACGATATATTATAGAAGGAGGGCTGTTCCATGGGCTTAAGAGTGGGACTTGGATATGATGTTCACAGACTTACCGAAAACAGAGAGCTTATACTTGGCGGCGTAAGCATACCTTATGAGAAAGGTCTTTTGGGTCATTCCGATGCGGATGTGCTTATCCATGCCATTATGGATGCTCTTCTGGGAGCGGGCAAAATGGGGGATATAGGCAAGCTGTTCCCCGATACAGACCCTCGCTACAAGGGCATTTCCAGTATTAAGCTTTTAAAACACGTTAAGAAAAAAATGGACGCAAAGGGCGTTAAGGTAATAAATATAGATTCTATCATAGTGGCACAGCGCCCCAAAATGCGTCCCTACATAGACGATATGGAGAATAATATAGCCGAGGCTCTGGATATTGACGTTGACTGCGTCAATGTCAAGGCGACTACCGAGGAGGAGCTTGGCTTTACAGGCAGCGGAGAGGGCATTTCCGCAAAGGCTGTCTGTCTTATCGAATTTTGATTTGAAAGAAATGCTTTTTGGCATTTCTTTCAGTTATCTAAGGAAGGAACCAGCCGTGTTTTCCGCAATTTAGGCATAAATGCCTAAATTACAGAAAAGTTCCTGTCCTCAGGCGGGCAAAGCTCGCCTTGCGGATTAAAGTCTGCGACGCTTTTTTGCAAACTGTTCTTTACTTGAAATTCATATTTCTTATCAAAATGTTGTTTTTTCGACAGTCTGAACTCCCCTATAAAGAGGGGAGTTATAATATTTTTTTGATTGGAGTTCTTACAATGAAAAAATCCTATGAAATAGATATGTGTAACGGTCCTTTGCTTGGCAAGATACTTATGTTTGCTATACCTCTTATGCTTTCAAGCATACTGCAGCTTCTGTTTAACGCAGCGGACGTAGTTGTAGTGGGACGATTTACGGGAAGCACGGCTCTTGCGGCAGTCGGCTCTACGTCGTCGCTTATAAATCTGCTTGTCAATCTGTTTATGGGCGTTTCCGTAGGCGCAAATGTGCTTGTGGCAAGATTTTACGGTGCAAGGGACGAGGAAAATATACAACAGACCATACATACGGCTATACTTACCGCTGTTATAGGCGGTGTAGCTCTTATATTTGCGGGAGTTTTACTGGCGTCGCCTTTGCTTACGCTTATGGGCACTCCCGACGATGTACTTAGCCAATCTGTAATATATATGAGGATATATTTCTGCGGTATGCCCGCCTTTATGCTCTATAACTTCGGCGCAGCCATATTAAGAGCCATAGGCGATACCAAAAGACCCTTGTATTTTCTTATACTTGCAGGTATTGTAAACGTAGTGCTTAATCTGTTTTTTGTAATAGTATTTGGTATGGGCGTAGCGGGAGTTGCCTTGGCAACTATAATTTCCCAATTTATTTCCGCCGCTCTTATTATAAGATGTCTTGTTAAAAACGACGGAATGTGCAGGCTTTATTTTTCAAAGCTGAGAATAAACAAAAGCAAGCTCGTATTTATGCTCAGAATAGGCATACCAGCAGGCTTACAAGGCGTTATATTCAATGTTTCAAACGTTCTTATACAGTCATCTATCAATTCCTTCGGCTCTGTTGTAATGGCGGGCAATACGGCTGCTAGCAATATAGAAGGCTTTGTCTATGTCTCTATGAATTCGCTACACCAGACGGCTCTCAGCTTTACGGGACAGAATATGGGCGCAGGAAAATACAAGAGAATAGATACGCTGCTTTTTGAATGTATAGTCATAGTTTCGATTATAGGCATTGTAATGGGCAACGGCGCTTATCTTATGGGAAGTCATCTGCTGAGCATTTATTCTGCAGACCCGGAGGTAATAAAATACGGTCTTATAAGACTTTCCTTTATTGCCACAATGTATTTCCTGTGCGGAGCTATGGACGTGTTTGCAGGCGCTATAAGGGGAATAGGCTATTCTGTGCTGCCTATGACAGTATCCCTTGTGGGAGCTTGTGCTTTCAGAGTAATATGGATATTTACGATATTCCGCTTCTGGCATACTCTTACAAGCCTTTATATATCATACCCTATTTCATGGGCGCTTACGGCAGTAGCTCATTTCGTATGCTATATGATAGTGCGAAAACGAGAATTTAACAGACCTGCTGTGGCGCAGTAAAAGGAGATAATTATGAAAAAAATAATCTGTATAATGCTTCTGATAACATTTACATTTGCTTCGGGCTGTATGGGCGCAGGCTTTACCGATGTTTCAAAGGACGCATGGTATTATAATACGGTTACGGAAATGACCGATAAGGGCGTGCTTTCGGGTTATAATGACGGCAGCTTCAGACCCAATAATGCCATAACCTCGGCGGAGTTTACGGCGATAGTTTGCAGAATAAAGGGCGTTCAGCCTGAAAGCTCACAGACAGGACATTGGGCAGGAGGCTATATGTCCGCAGCTCTTAACAAGGGCTGGTACGACTATGATGAAAATCCGCCGACAGGCGAAAAATACGATGAGCCGATACAAAGGCAGCTTGCCGTCAAGATACTTATGAAGGCTCTTGCGGATAGCTTTACTTATGACTACAATACGGAGTCAGCAAAAATAAAGGATTTTTCACAGCTTAACGGCAGATATTACGATACCGTTCTGGCAGCCTACAACGCAGGCATAGCGGGAGGAGATGACAAAGGCAATTTCAAGCCCTTAAGTCCTCTTACAAGAGCCGAAGCCTGTACTCTTATAAAAAAGGCTATGGATAAGTACGGAACAGAAGTGGCGGCAGCTCCTGATATACCTACGGAGCAGCCTGCCGTTACACAGCCCGCAGCGGTACGTTCCGGCGGTGTAAGTGAAAACGGACAGCTTTGCGTAAAGGGCACTCAGCTTTGCAACGAAAAGGGCGCGCCTGTTGTGTTAAGAGGTATGAGCAGTCACGGTATCCAATGGTTTCCTCAGTTTGTGACCGACGATTATATAAGGGCAGTAGGCGACAGGGGAGCAAACATTATGCGCTTTGCCATGTACACAGAGGAAAACGGCTATATACAGAATAATTCCGTAAAGTCTACTCTTATATCTGCAGTAGACAGCGCTCTTGCCAACGATATGTACGCCATAATAGACTGGCATATATTAAGCGACGGAGACCCTATGAGGCACATAGACGAAGCAGAGCAGTTCTTCAAGGAAATGGCTGCAAGGTATAAGGACAGCAAGGGCGTGCTCTATGAAATATGCAACGAGCCTAACGGCAATATAAGCTGGAGCGCCAATGTTAAGCACTATGCCGAAAGAATAATACCTGCCATAAGGTCAACAGACAGCGACGCCGTTATACTTGTGGGAAATCCCCAGTGGTGTCAGGATCTTGACAGCGTTGTGGCAGACAGGCTTTCCTATGATAACATCATGTATACCTGCCACTTCTATTCGGGCACACATACCCAATGGCTCAGAGACAGGGTATCGAACGCTATAAATAACGGCATACCGATATTTGTTTCCGAATGGGGCACAAGCGACGCAAGCGGCAATGGCGGCGTGTTTGAAGAGGAAACGAAAAAATGGCTTGATTTTATGTCGGTAAATAATATAAGCTGGTGCAACTGGTCGCTTTGCGATAAGAACGAAACATCAGCCGCTCTTGTAGGCGGAAGCAATCCTTCGGACGGCTTAAGCGACGGCGAGCTGAGCGCTTCGGGAAAAATAGTTTTCAATAGCTTTGATTAAAGGGCTGTTGAGTTGAATTTTTGTTTATCGTAATAGAGATTTTTTGTTTTGTAACGACCCTTCCACCATTTCTGCGTAATGCAAGCATTACTTGAAATGGTCCCCCTCCCCTTATCTGAAGGGGAGGCTGGGGTATTGACGACAGCTTAGTATCGTCTTCCAAAGTAAATAAGCGACTTTGGTAAGCGTATTCCTAAGGCTCCTCTTACGAGAAGGGTTCAGCACTTTTGCTTCGCAAAAGCGACACTACGTGTCGGCGGATACTTCTTCCGCTGCAATGGAGCTGGCAGGCACATCAAAAATTTCGGATTAAGATATTTTTGAACGTGCCTGACTGAAGGGTCGAATCTGCTTATCTAAAAAATTCCCCCACAAATCCAACAAAGCTGTCGCATTATGAGCTTTTTCCAACAGGTCATAGTGCGGCAGCCTTTTTTTCTTGTAAAATATGAGTTTTTAATGTAAAATATATATATATTTAAAGAAATGAGTGATAGCATGAAGCTAATCAAAACAGAGGTTGCCGTAGGTCAGATACTTTGCCACGACATAACCCGTATAATAAAGGACGTTGAAAAAGGTCCTGTATTCAAAAAAGGACATATTATAAGAGAAGAGGATATTCCCGTTCTTCTTAGCGTAGGCAAGGAGCATATCTATATATGGGAAAATAATGAAAATATGCTTCATGAAAACGAGGCGGCGGAGATACTCTTTGATATTTGCAGGGGTAACGGTATGCACGGCACTGAAATAAGCGAGGGCAAAATAGAGCTTATTGCAGATATTGACGGAGTGCTCAGAATAGACAGAGAAAGGCTTAAGGCAATAAATTCCCTTGGAGAGATGATGATAGCTTCAAGGCACGGTGATTTTCCCGTAAAAAAGGGAGACAAAATAGCAGGCACAAGGATAATCCCCCTTGTAATAGAAAAGGAAAAAATGGAAAGGGCAAGGGCGGTAGGCTCTCCTATATTTGAAATTGAGCCATACAGACTTAAAACGGCAGGAATTGTTGCCACAGGCAGCGAGGTGCTTAAGGGTATTATAAAGGATACCTTTACGCCCGTTATTGAGGAAAAGCTGAGAGAATACGGCGTTACCGTAACGGAAACTATATACAGCGGTGACGACAACGGACTTATAACCGATACGATTAATGCTATGATAAGCAGGGGCGCAGATATGGTTTTATGCACAGGCGGAATGAGCGTAGACCCTGATGACAAAACGCCCCTTGCCATAAGGAATACGGGAGCGGAGGTAGTCACATACGGCGCGCCTGTGCTTCCCGGAGCAATGTTTATGCTGGCGTATAAAGGCAATGTGCCTGTTGTGGGACTTCCGGGCTGTGTAATGTATTCCAAAAGAACTATATTCGATATAGCGCTGCCCCGTATACTTACGGGAGAAAGACTGAGCAAAGGGGATTTTGACATAATGGGAGAGGGCGGACTTTGTCTTTCCTGCGATGTATGTATATTCCCTAACTGCGGATTCGGAAAGGGTGAAAGGCATGGCTGAATTCAGTCATTTCAATAATAATGGGGAGGCCGTTATGGTAGATGTAAGCCATAAGGCGGATACTGTAAGGGAAGCGGCAGCTTCGGGCAAAATATATATGAGCAGAGAGTGTTTTGACCTTGTGCAAAAGGGCGAAATGGGAAAGGGCGACGTGCTTGGCGCAGCAAGAATAGCGGGAATTATGGGCGCAAAAAGAACCTCCGACCTTATACCCCTTTGCCATATACTCAATATAACCAGCGTACAGATTGATTTTACAGCAGACGAGCATGAAAGCAGTATTACAGCCCTATGTACTGCAAAAACGACGGGGAAGACGGGAGTGGAAATGGAAGCTCTTACGGGAGTTTCCGTGGCGCTTCTTACAATATACGATATGTGCAAGGCTGTGGATAAGGCTATGAGGATAAACGACATACGCCTTATAAGCAAAAATGGCGGAAAAAGTGATTTTTCGGAGGCAGTAAGTGAAGGATAGTTACGGCAGAGATATAAATTACATGAGAATATCCGTTACTGACAGATGTAATCTGAGGTGCAGTTATTGTATGTCTGCAAACCGTGTGTTTAACAAGGATATTCTCAGCTTTGATGAAATCATACATATATGCGGCGAAGCGGCGCAGCTTGGCATAAGCAGACTTAAGATAACGGGAGGAGAGCCTCTTCTGAGAGAGGGCGTTGCAGACCTTATAAAAAGTCTTAAAATGCTTAAGGGTATTGAAAGGGTTACACTTACCACAAACGGCGTACTGCTTGAAAAATATGCAGAGGCTATATATAAAGCAGGAACGGACAGCGTAAACATAAGTCTGGATACTCTTGACAGAGAGAAATACAGAAATATAACGGGCTTCGACTGTCTTAATGACGTGCTTAAGGGTATAGACATACTTTATGCCTGCGGCGTTCCCGTAAACATAAATACCGTGCTTATGAAGGGCGTAAACGACGATATGGATATTCTGCGCCTTGCAAAGGATAGAAATATATGCGTGCGCTTTATAGAAATGATGCCCATAGGCGAGGGCAGAGCCTTTGAGCCTGTGCCAAACAGCCTTATCCAAAGGGGACAAAGACTTGACAAAAAGGGCAACGGTCCTGCCGTATACTATGCCCTTGAGGGGTATAAGGGCGGCGTAGGTTTTATAAGTCCCATAAGCGCTAAATTCTGTGCAGACTGTAACAGAATACGCCTTACGTCTGAGGGGTTTTTAAAGAGCTGTCTTTGTTATGACAGGGGAGAAGACCTCAGAGGGGCAAAGGATATAAAAGGGGCTTTGGAAAGTGTTATAAAGGACAAGCCTAAAGAGCATTGCTTTGAAAACAGAGCCTTGATAACGGAAAAGAAGGATATGAATGAAATTGGCGGATAGCAGAATAAAGGCAATATGTATAAGTGAAAAAAGAGGTACTCCAAAGCGCCCTGTCAAAAGCGCTTATGTTGTTGAGGACTGGGGCATACAGGGAGACGCTCACGGAGGCAAATGGCACAGACAGATAAGCCTTATTGCCGATGAAAAGGTAAAGGGATTTATACAAGCGGAATACGGCGCTTTTGGTGAAAATATTGTTACCGAGGGTATAGACCTCAGCTCTCTTGCCGTAGGCACAAGGCTTATAATAGGCGATGTTATTCTGGAAATAACGCAGATAGGCAAGGACTGTCACAGCCATTGTGAAATATACAAGAGAATGGGAGACTGTATAATGCCCAGAGAGGGAATATTTGCAAGGGTCGTAAAGGGCGGAGCTATTAAGGAGGGCGACGGTATAATGCTTGAGAAAAATTTTGTGCTGAGCGCTGCCGTTATTACGCTGAGCGACAGATGCTATGCAGGAGAAAGAGAGGACAAAAGCGGACCTCTTGCTGCAGATATGCTTAAAGATGACGGATATACCGTAGAGGAGAGCCTGCTTTTGCCCGACGACAGGGAAATGCTTAAAAAGGAGCTTATACGCCTTTGCGACCAAAGGCAGATTTGCCTTATACTGACCACAGGAGGCACAGGCTTTTCCCCAAGGGATATAACGCCGGAGGCGACAACGGAAGTATGCGACAGAATGGCGAGAGGTATTTCCGAAGCCATGAGAGTATATTCCGTTACCGTTACCAAAAGAGCTATGCTCAGCAGGGGAGAATCGGGAATAAGAGGGAAAACCCTTATTATAAATTTACCGGGAAGTCCAAAGGCTGTAAAGGAATGTCTTGAATATATACTTCCCGAATTAAAGCACGGTATAGGCATACTTAGAGGCATGGAGAGTGACTGATGAAATGAAAAAAATTAAAATAACGCCTATAATTTTATCCCTTATGCTATGCTTTGGCTGTTCGGCGGAGCAAAGCAAGGAAATAAATGTATTTATAGCGGCAAGCCTTAATAATGCCGTCACAGAGCTTGCGCAAGAGTATATGGCGGAAAATCCCGATGTAAAGATAAATATAAATGCCGACAGCTCCGGAAAGCTGGCAACTCAGATAAAAGAGGGTTACGACTGCGATATATTCTTTTCTGCGGCAGAGGACAAAATGGACAGCCTTGAAGCGGAGGGACTTATTGATGAAGACAGCAGAAAAGATATGCTGTACAACGACCTTGTGGTAATAGCATTAAAGGACAGCGATACAGAGGTTACGGGACTTGAAAGTCTTGGCAGGGCAAAAAATATTGCCCTTGCAGGCGGTACAGTGCCTGCAGGCGCATATACAAGAAACGCCCTTATTTCCCTTGGCATACTGCCAGAAAGCAATGATGTAAGCGAAATTACGTCGGCTATGGTATCGGAGGCTCTCGGCGGTGTGGAAATAAACGAATGTGACAATGTAAGCAAGGTGCTTACGGCTGTAGCCGAGGGCTCATGCGAGGCAGGCGCTGTGTATTATTCCGACACCTACGGCTATGAGGATAAGCTGAAAATACTTGAAAGGGTCGATACCGAGCTTACGGGAGATATAGTATATCCCATAGCTATGATGAAAAATGCCGATAAAAGTACGGAGGACTTTTATGATTTTCTCTGCTCAGACAGTGCAAAGGAAATCTATTCCAAATATTATTTTAAGTAGCAAAGGAGTAATTCTATGGACTGGAGTCCCCTTATTATTGCTCTTAAAACAGGAGCTGCCGTAACATTCCTTTCGTTTTTCATAGGTATATGGACAGCATGGAAAGTATATGGCGCAGACAATAAAATTAAGTGCTTTACAGACAGCCTGCTTACATTGCCCATGGTTATACCGCCTACGGCGGCAGGCTTTATTCTGCTGCTTGTATTCAGTACAAGACGCCCCATAGGCGGTTTTTTGCTGGATAATTTCGGCATAAGAGTGGTACAGTCGTGGCTTGGCTGTGTTGTAGCCGCCTTTGTAATAGCCTTTCCCCTTATGTACAGAAACGCAAGGGCTGCCTTTGAGCAGGTGGACAAGGATATAATATACGCCGCCCGTACATTGGGAATGAGCGAGGGCAGTATACTGCGCAGGGTCGTTATTCCTGCGTCTGCTCACGGTCTTATATCGGGAAGCGTTCTCACATTTGCAAGAGCAATGGGAGAGTATGGCGCTACATCTATGCTTGCGGGAAATATTTCCGGCAAGACCGCCACTATATCACAAAAAATAGCTATGGTAGTGCAGGACGGCAATTACGCCATGGCAGGCTTCTGGGTAATAGTAGTTATAAGTATAGCATTTATTGTAATTACGGTAATGAACATAGCTCTTTCAAAGCTCATAAGGAGATAGCCCATGTCCCTTGAAATAAAAATCAAAAAAAATTACGGAGAATTCAAACTGAATATTGAATATAAGGGGGAAAGCAGGCGTATAGGTATACTGGGCGCTTCGGGCAGCGGAAAAAGTCTTACTCTCAAGACTATATCGGGTATAGAAAGACCCGACGAGGGCTTTGTAAAAATTGACGGCAGAGTGCTTTTTGACAGTAATAATAATGTCAATATCACTCCGCA
This sequence comes from uncultured Clostridia bacterium, assembly GCA_947628755.1. Classification (GTDB taxonomy): domain Bacteria; phylum Bacillota; class Clostridia; order Lachnospirales; family CAG-274; genus CANPXH01. The sequence goes on from CANRBC010000019.1 coordinate 15,097, forward strand.
GAAAAGAAAAACAGGCTATATGTTCCAAAGCCTTGCCCTTTTTGACAATATGAGCGTTGAGCAAAATATAAAAGCGGGAATAGGCAGAAATGCAGATATTACGGCGCAGGAGATAATGGAGCGCTTCGGACTTAGCAATATTGCGGGCAGACGCCCCCATGAGCTTTCCCAAGGACAGAAGCAGAGGACTGCTCTTGCCAGAATATTGGCGTCAGAGCCAAGTGTTATACTTCTTGACGAGCCTTTTTCATCTCTCGACTTCCATATAAGAGATGAAATGCAGGAAAGCCTTATATCTATGCTTGAAAATTTCGATGGCACGGTAATAACGGTATCCCATAGCCTTGAGGAAATATACGCCTTAAGCGACGAGCTTATTGTAATAGACAATGGTAATGTTTGCGCCGTGGGAATAACAGAGGATATATTCAATTCTCCTCCCGACAGTATTTCGGCTGTACTTACAGGCTGTGAAAATATTGCCCATGCGGAATATATGGACGGCAAAATATATATACCCGATTGGGGCATAGAGCTGTCCTCCCCTAATAAGGACGTAAGCCATGTAGCGCTGAGAGCGCGCAGTTTTTATTATGATGAAAGGGGAGGTATGCTTTGTCTTTTTGTAAAAGAGCCAAATATCAAAAAAACTCCCTTTGGGTGTACCGTATATTTTAAGCCGTCGGAAAAAGCGTCTGAAAAAATGTGCATTAAAATTTCATCATCGGAAATGCGGTATAACGGTATTCCAGATAGGATATATGTTGATGAAAGGGATTTTATTATGCTGAAATAATTGCCTATAAGCGCTGTTATATTAATTTTATCAATCATCGGTATTTTCTATGTATGGTACATTTGGTAAATTTTCAAGATAGGGATCTTTTAAAAATTTCTCATCATTATAATATAATATATATACTCCATTTTCTTTTATAATATATGAGTTTTCCGTTGTAAAATCACTATATGTCCAGTTTTCATCCTCAACAGGAGGATATTCTGCGTTTTGTACTACATATTTGCCAGAGCAAAAAACATAAAAAGACATAACAAGCAACAACAAAACGCATATTGGAACATTAATTTTTTTGTTATTAACAGCGACCTTAAATCTGCTCAGAAGTCTATTCCTTTTGCCTATGCCTATAATGGATTCCGTGGGAGCATTTACATTTAATGTGTTGTTTTCGGACTTGTATATTTCAAAAATACACCTTAAATAATCGATTTTATCATTTTGCTCAAGCTCTTTTGTGACAAAATCATCAACATAAGTTTCTATCAATTCATTTACGTGATTTTTAAACAGCCTAACAACAGGATTCCACCAGTATACATAGCCTACAACGGACAAAAACATACTGAGCCAATTTGATTTATTGTGAAAATGCTCAAGCTCATGTAAAAGTATGTAATACAATTCCTTTTCGTCGTATTTGTCGGTATTTAAAAATATAGTTTGCTTTAAAAGTCCGAATTCCGCAGGAGTATCAAAAGAGGGAAATATTACGACTTTTGAGCTAAAATTGAAATTGTATTTGCTTTTTATACTGCCTAAAATATCATTTATTCTGTTCTCATCACAGGGCGGTATTCTGTTTGCCTTTTTACATAGGAAATAGTATCCCGCAAAATATTTTGACAGGGAAATAACAGCGCCAAGTGCCCATATAAAACATAGAATATGAAGTACATTTATAGAATTATCTGTGTTGACAGATATAATAGGTGTATTTACTATTTCTTTTATTCCATGCATAATTACATGATCCCTTATTCCCTTTGTAAAGCAAAACTCAAAAGGCAGAAGAAGCCGTAATCCTATTATCAATATAAAAATATATGTAAAAGCAATATTTATTTTGGGAAGAAATTTTACCCTGTCTGTTATAAATACAAGAAGCAGTACAACAATACTTGTAATAATTATTGTATTAATAAAGGAATACAATGTAAGCCTTGCAAAATAATCGGGAGGGATATGTACTACGTCAAACATTTTTATTCTCCTTTTGCTTTTGGAATGTTTGTTTTAATTTTTTACTTTAATTTTCTAAATATGGAACATCAATAGGCATATCTTTTAAATTGGAACTTTTCATTATCCCTTCACCATTATAATATAATATATAATAGCCGTTTTCTTTTATAATATATGAATTATCAGCATTACTATCTATTATATTAATCAAATCTTCTTTTGGAGGTCCACCATATGATTGAATTACATATCTTCCAGAGCAAAAAACATAAAAAGACATAACAAACAATAACAAAATACATATTGGAATATTAATTTTTTTGTTATTAACAACGACCTTGAATCTGTTCAGAAGCCTATTCCTTTTGCCTATGCCTATAATGGATTCCGTAGGAGCATTTACATTTAATGTGTTGTTTTCGGACTTGTATATTTCAAAAATACACCTTAAATAATCGATTTTTTTATTTTGCTCAAGCTCTTTTGTGACAAAATCATCAACATAAGTTTCTATCAATTCATTTACGTGATTTTTAAACAGCCTAACAACAGGATTCCACCAGTATACACAGCCGACAACAGACAAAAACATACTGAGCCAATTTGATTTATTGTGAAAATGTTCAAGCTCATGTAAAAGTATGTAATACAATTCCCTGTCGTTATATTTATTACTGTTTAAAAATATAGTTTGCTTGAAAAGTCCAAATTCCGAAGGGGCATCAAAAGCCGGAAATATTACAACCTTTATTTTAAAATTAAGACTATACTTATCTTTTATATCGGACAGAATTTCATTTATCTTATCCTCATCACAAGATGGCATTATATTTGCTTTTTTACATAAAAAACAATACCCAAGAAAATATTTTGACAAGAAAATAACAGCGCCGAGTATCCATATAAAACATAAGATATGAAGTACATTAATAGAGTTATTTGTATTGATAGAGATAATAGGTATATTTAGCATTTTTTTTATATAATGCATAATAATAGGAGAATTTATCCCCTTCGAAAAATAAAATTCAAAAGGCAGAAGAAACCTTAATCCTATTATCAATACAAATATGTATGTAAAACTAATATTGATTTTAGGAAAAAATTTTATTCTGTCTGTTATAAATACAAGAAGCAGTACAACAATACTTGTAATAATTATTGTATTAATAAAGGAATACAATGTAAGCCTTGCAAAATAATCGGGAGGAATATATACCACGTCAAACATTTTTATTCTCCTCTTTTATCATTCTGAGCCTCGTCAAGAAATTCTTCCACCGCTTTCATATATTCGCTGTTTCTGTTTTTGTCCTTTTTAACAATATAATTGAGCAATTCCTTCAAATCTATCACTCTGTTGTTGAATCGGTACACCTCTTTTGTAAGGTTAGCCATATACTCCGTTAATGATAGAGTAGGGGCATAAAGCCGACCGGGAGATTTAACAACACGCACCCTGCCGACCACTTCTATAAATCCTCTCTCCTCCAGCTTATTTATAATTTTGTGAACAGAGCCGTCGGAAACATTTTTTGTCTTGGCTACGATTTCCGAAACAAGCATAGGTCTGTCGCTGTTCCACATAACCTTCATAATCTCATATTCCTTTGAATTCAAATCCATTCTTATCATAATATCCTCCTTTCCGATAATATACAATATACAACATAATTTATAATAATTTATAATTATTTATCATTTATATCCTGCTCATCTCTTTAATTCAATTATATAAATTTTTTGGGAAAATGTCAATATAATTATTGACAATCGGAAAATAATAGTTTATTATTATAAAAAATACATTATCGCTTTTTATTATCTATATCTGCTGTGAGGTGCGACGGTATAGGAGGAAAGGGGAGGGCAAACGATGATGCTGTGATTATTTTATAACGACCCTTCCACCATGCTTCGCATGGTCCCCCTCCCCTCCGACGCCTTGCAATAAAACACGTTGTGTTGTATTGCAAGGCTAGGGGAGGCTAGAGATGGAGAGGGAGAAAAGACGTTTTAGATTAATACTTTTTATCAGAGAGTTCAGCACTTTTGCCTGCGGCAAAAGCCAGCCTGCGGCTGTCAGATAATTCTTCTGTGCAATGTTCAGCACTTTTGCCTGCGGCAAAAGACAGCCCTTCCCACAACCCAGCCTCCCCTAGCCCGCAGGGCGTCGGAGGGGAGGGGGACCGCCGTTAGGTGGTGGAAGGGTCGGTTTGTAAAATATTCCTTCTATGTAATGAAAGTAGTAGCCCAACGATTTCATAGAATAGAAAATACTCTTGCTTTGGTCTGTCGATAGGGTCGACTGACGGAGAGGTTACACACCTATTTTAATCTATTCAACTTTACCCTTGACAATTTAGGGGGGGGGTATAATTAGTATACAAAAAATATTTTATCAAATTTAAAAATAAAAACCAAAGGAGGTCTATTATGTTCAAAAAAATTTTAGCAGGAGGTCTTAGTGTTATACTTGCTATCTCGGCAATGTCATTTACACCCTTTGCCCAAGAGAAGCAGCTTGCTTTTCCTGGTGCAGAGGGCGGAGGTATGTATTCACAGGGCGCAAGAGCTGCTCAGAATTTCACCGTTTACCATGTTACCAATCTTTACGACAGCGGGTCAGGCTCTTTCAGAGACGCCGTGTCACAGGGCAACAGAATAATTGTATTTGATGTAGCGGGAAATATTATGCTTGAAAGCTCCTTACAGATAAAAAGCAGCAATCTTACCATATTGGGACAGACTGCTCCCGGCGAGGGTATATGTGTAGGCGGAAACGATGTGCGTTTCAGTAATGCAAACAACATCATAATGCGGTATATGCGTTTTCGTATGGGCGATATATCAGACTCCCAGGAGGACGGCTTGGGCGTAAGGAATTGCACAGAGGTCATACTTGACCATTGCAGCGTGAGCTGGAGTATAGATGAATGTCTTTCAGCCTATGAAAACAAGAACTTTACGGCGCAGTACTGTATAATAAGCGAAAGCCTTAATCAGTCACACCATGCCAAAGGCGATCATGGCTACGGCGGTATATGGGGCGGTACTAATGCCAGCTTCCACCACAATCTTATAGCTACCCACAACAGCAGAACACCGAGAATAGGTACAAATCAGACAGTACACAGTTATAATGACAGACCCGATTACGAAAGCCTTATAGACGTAAGGAATAATGTAATATATAACTGGGGAAATCAGAGCGCTTACGGCGGTGAACTGAATACAAGAGTAAATTTCGTAAACAACTATTATAAGCCTACTGCCATTTCAAAGGTAAAATATATATACGACATATACAGAGGCGACAATATTACAGGCTATACCGGCACAACTCTCCATGTAAGCGGAAATGTTATGGAGGGAGAGGAAGGTATAACAAATGACAACTGGACAGGTGTTGCAGTTCACTATGACGATACATCATGGACGAAGTGCGAAAGCATTTCCGACGGCTATACAGATGAAAGCGGTAAACTATGGGCAAACGACCAGTACATATATGATTATCCCGTAAATACCACAGACGCAAATACTGCTTATAAGGATGTGCTTGAAAAGGCAGGCGCAAGCCATTTCAGAGATGAAATTGATACAAGAGTTATAAACGATGTCAGAAACGGCACTATGCCTACGGGCAGCAAGTCAGGAGAGGGTCTTATCGATTCTCAGACAGATGTAGGCGGCTGGGTATCTCTATACGGACAAAAGCCGGAGGATAAGGATAATGACGGTATGGCAGACCAATGGGAAAGAGCCAACAATCTTGATACTTCAAAGAATGACAGTACGGCTATCGCTTCAAACGGCTATACCAATATAGAGAACTATGCTGAATCTATACTTGAAACGGAATATGAGGGTTATGAGGCTGACAGCTCTCTTTTAAAGGCTGAAATAGATATTGCAAAAGCATTGAATGAAACCGATTACAGCAGAGAGGATTGGGAAAGTCTTCAAAACAGAATAGCAATGGCTGAAATGACATACTTTAAGTCAGCGCCTACTCAGGCTGAATTGGACAATGCCTATAAAAATCTTAAGGACTTTGTGGACAGTCTTGCAATAGACCATTCTGACTTGCTCAAAAATGCAATACAGAGAGCAAAGTCTATGGATTTGAACAGATATACAAAGGAAAGCGTTGATATACTCAATCAAGCCGTTGCCAAGGGAGAGGCTGACCTTGAAGCAGGAAATTCAGACAGCTATAAGGCTGATGCGGAAGCCATAGACTCTGCCATAGAGGGACTTAAGGAAGGATATAAGGTTAAGCTGAAAAAGCTCATAGACTTTGTAAACGCTATGGATTTGAGCAATATTACTTATGAATCAAAAATGAGTATAAAGGAACAGCTTGATAAGGCTCAGACTGTATATAAAGATACCGACGCCACAAAAGAGGACATAGACGCAGCTGTTCAGACGGTATATGATATTGTTGCCAAAGGAAATTACAGTACCCTTAAAAAAGGAAGAGTAATAGACAAGGTGGATTTTGAAAACGGCTACAACGACGAATTTATTTTTTCAATAGGTGGAAGTTATGTAGAAAATCCAATTTCTATTATAAAAGGATATGGAACAAATAACAGCAATGTAATGACTCTTAAGGATGATCAAAATGATATTATTGACGGAATGAGGCTTTTAGGCAGCAAAAATGAAGCACCATCTCACTATATTATTTCATGTGAGATTACATTTGAAAGCCCCTCCTATATATTCTTATTGGCTCACAGTAGTGCTTCATCTCCCTACTATTCCTTTGAATATAGTTATGACGGCTGGAGTGCAAGAGCAAATCAGAATATACTGAACGATGAGGATTACAGCGGTTTTATGGATCTGAGCAGATGGACAGAGCTTGCTCTTGAAATAGACAGGGATAAGGGAGAAATAACTTATTATATCAACAAACTGCCTGTATTCAGAGGAGAATATAAGGATGATTTTTATTTCTATGGCTTTATGCTTGGAGATAAAGCAGGCGCAGTTTATTACGATAACTTTACCGTAACGGATATGACGGAAAGCGAAAGCAGTATTTTAGGCGATGCGGACTGTGACGGAGATGTGGATATATCAGATGTTTCATGCCTTTTTGATAGGGTGCTTTCAGGAGGAGAAACAATAATTGAGCAAAGTATGGGCAGCTCCGCTGTAAAATATATAGATATGGACTGCAACGGAGTTATAGATTCTGCCGATGTTGCACAGCTTCTTCAGAAGGTGCTTAACAGCGCCTACAAGACGCCTGCGGATATAGCCGCCGAGCCTACAACGGAGACAACAACTGAGGAGACTACTTACGAGGAGAGCACAGAGACAACTACCTTAGACCCCAATACCATTTATTATCCCGTTGAGGGTGGAGAGATACATATAGACAGGACAAGCGGAACAGTAAATGGATACAGGGGCAATATCACAAACGTGATCATACCGTCAGAAGCCGAGGGTGTTACCGTTTCCGCTATAAATCCTATTGTTTTCAAATATTGCAGAACTCTTGAGAGCATATATATACCATCTACTATAAAGACAATAGGCGAAAGTACATTCCAAAATCTCGGACTGAGAACGGTAACTATCGAAAACGGTGTTGAAACAATAGAAAGACGTGCTTTTCAAAGTACAGCCATAGGCGAGATAACTATTCCGGCAAGCGTAAGAACAATAGGAGATTACGCATTTATGGGCTGTATGAATCTAAGAAATGTTGTAATTGAAGATGGTGTTGAAGAAATAGGCAGAGATGTCTTTGGTATGTGCAATTTTGACAGCATACTTATACCCCGCTCAGTTACATCAATAGGAAGGTGGTCAAATTTCAGGGCAACTATACTTTGCTATGAAGGCTCTTACGCTCAGCAGTATGCCATTGATAACAATTTTAAATATGAAATTATTCAGTAAACGTTTGCATCCGGCGTTTAAGGGATAATTGCATATAATGCCCGATAATAACAGGCTTTATGAAAAAATAGATTGTTATTATCAGGGCAGAGGACAGCGGTTAACCAAACTGTCAAAAAAATCCCCTGTGATGGGTGCATAGCGTCACAGGGGATTTTATATAAATTCGCAGAATATCATATTTGAAATATCTATTCCTTTTTCGTTAAGCCTTACAAAATCACCGCTTATCTCTATGAAATCCTTGAATTTTTCAAAGGCTTTACCGTATTTTTCAAGCATATCCTCTCCGAATTCCCTTTTGAAGCCCGATATGGATACGCCCTTTTTCATTCTCATTCCCAGAAACATATATTCAGCCATACAGTCGGCTTTGGTAAGTCCTTCGCTTTCTGCTATTGTAACGCCCTTTATATAGTCGGATATGCTTTCGGTGTTTTTGGTACGGCAGTTATCCATAAGACTTGCAGCGCCTAAACCGAAGCCCTTGTATTCCTTTCTCTGCCAGTAGGCGCAGTTATGCACGGAATGAAAACCCTCCTTTGCGAAGTTGGAAATTTCATACTGCATATAGCCCTTTGCTTTTAAAAGCTCTATGGCGGAGTGGTACATTTTCCTGTCCGTTTCATCGTCGGGCAGGGCAAGCTCCATATCGTAAAAGGGTGTGTTTTCCTCAACAATAAGCGAATAAGCCGAAATATGAGCAGGATTCAGAGCAGTTACGTTTTCAAGAGTTTCAAGCCACATATCAATGCTCTGTTCCGGCAGGGAAAACATAAGGTCTATATTTATATTTTCAAAGCCTGCTTTAAGCACATTTTCATAATTTTCAATAAAGCTCTCTCTTGTGTGTATCCTGCCAAGAGCCTTAAGCAGCTCGTTCTGCCATGCCTGCAGACCTATGCTTATTCTGTTTATGCCGTAGCTTTTGTATGCCTTCAGCTTTTGGAGAGTAAGAGTGCCAGGGTTCGCCTCTATTGTTATTTCGGCATTTTTTTCTATATTATATCGGCTCAGCGCCTCCATAATTTTGCCTATATATTTGCTGTCAATATAAGAGGGCGTACCTCCCCCTATAAAAATGCTTCTGACTTTTTTACAGTCAAAAGCATTTATTTCTTTTATAAGAGCGTCGAAATATTCATTTATATATTTTGTATCGGAAAAGCTGAGAAAATCACAGTACAGGCATTTCCGTCTGCAAAAGGGTATGTGAATATAAAGCGATGTCATTTCTTATTCCTCATCCAGCTTCAGTACGCTCATAAACGCTGCTTGTGGTACTTCTATGCTGCCGATTTGACGCATTCTCTTTTTGCCCTCCTTTTGTTTTTCAAGGAGCTTTCTTTTTCTTGTAATATCACCGCCGTAGCACTTGGCAAGCACGTCCTTGCGCACAGCGGATATGGTTTCTCTTGCTATTATCTTGTTGCCTATTGCCGCCTGTATGGGTATCTCAAACTGATGTCTGGGTATTTCCTTTTTGAGCTTCTCCGCCATTTTTCTGCCCTTTTCCTGGGCGGAATCCTCGTGTACTATAAAGCTGAGAGCGTCTACCACCTCTCTGTTTACAAGTATATCCAGCTTCACAAGACGGCTTGGCTCGTAGCCTATAAGCTCATAGTCAAATGAAGCGTAGCCTCTGGAACGGGATTTGAGCACATCAAAGAAGTCGTATATTATCTCGTTAAGGGGAAGTCTGTAAGTAAGCACGGCTCTTGTTTCCTCAAGGTACTCCATGCCCTCGTATTCTCCTCGCCTTTGCTGACAAAGCTCCATAATAGTGCCTATATATTCGCTGGGCAGTATTATTTCCGCCCTTACTATCGGCTCTTCTATTCTTTCTATTGTAGTGACGTCGGGAAGGTCTGTTGGGTTGGAAAGCTCTATCTGTGTTCCGTCTGTAAGATATACCTTGTATATAACGGAGGGCGCAGTTGTAATAAGGTCTAGGTTATATTCCCTTTCAAGCCTTTCCTGTATTATCTCCAGATGAAGCAGTCCCAGAAAGCCGCATCTGAAACCGAAGCCCAAGGCGACTGAGGTCTCCGCCTCGAATCTGAGAGCTGCGTCGTTAAGCTGCAGCTTTTCAAGAGCATCTCTTAAGTCTCCGTATTTTGAGCCGTCAGCAGGGAATATGCCGCAGTATACCATGGAATTTACCTTTTTATAGCCCGGCAGCGCCTCCTTAACGGGATTGTCCGCCGTAGTCACGGTGTCGCCTATGCGTGTATCCCTTACATTTTTTATACTGGCGGTAAGATAGCCTACGTCTCCTGCCTTAAGCTCATCTACCGGCAAAAACTGTCCCGGACCGAATACGCCTACCTCTACGGTCTCAAAGACCTTATTTGTAGCCATAAATCTAACTCTTGTACCTTTCTTGACGCAGCCGTCGAATATTCGCATAAATACTATAACGCCCTTGTAGCTGTCGTAAAAGCTGTCGAATATAAGCGCCTTAAGAGGTGCGCTTTCATCGCCCTCGGGGGCGGGAATATCGCTTATTATCTTGTCAAACACACTGTCTATATTTATATTTGCCTTTGCGGATATAAGCGGGGCTTCGGAGCAGTCAAGGCCGATAATATCCTCTATTTCCGCCTTTACGCGCTCCGGCTCTGCGCTTGGCAAGTCTATTTTATTAATAACCGGCACTATTTCCAGATTGTTGTCAAGAGCAAGATATACGTTAGCAAGTGTCTGCGCCTCAACTCCCTGTGCAGCGTCCACAACAAGAACTGCGCCGTCGCAGGCTGCAAGGCTTCTGGATACCTCATAGTTAAAGTCAACGTGCCCTGGAGTGTCAATAAGATTAAGAGTATACTCCTCGCCGTCCTTACCCTTGTGTATCAGTCGTACTGCCTGCGCCTTTATTGTAATTCCACGCTCCCTTTCAAGGTCCATATTGTCAAGAACCTGCTCCTGCATTTCTCTCTCCGTAAGAAGTCCAGACTGTTGTATAAGCCTGTCGGCAAGAGTGGATTTGCCGTGGTCTATATGAGCTATTATGCTGAAATTCCTTATTTTAGACTGTCTGTTACTCATATTTTCTCCTTTGATTTAAAGCTAAATAATTTTACAGATAACAGTATATCATAAAATCGGAGCATTTAAAAGTATTTTTAAAAATGTAAAAATATTTATATAAAACTATTGACAAGTTATAGAATTGGTGATACAATATATTCAAGATGAGGTGATGAAAATGAGTAAAAGCGTATATAGTATAGTTTTAAACGATGCCGTTGTGGAGGCTATCGACAATATGGCGTACAGACTTGGCACTAACCGTTCGGGCATGATAAACAGAATACTGGCGGAAAAGGTGTCCTACATTACGCCCGAGCAGAGAATAAGGAATATACTTGACAATGTGGAAAGGCTTATGGATTCTCAGGACGTATTTCAGATAATGACAACTCCGGGAGATTCCTCCCTTATGATAAAGAGCGCCTTTAAGTACAAGTATAATCCCAGTGTGAAGTATTCAGTAGTGCTTAACAAAAGCGGCAGCAGCGCAAGAGGCGAGCTGAGAGTGGCTTTCAGAACACAGAACGCCATGCTTTTAAACGAGCTGAGCAATTTCATAAATATATGGAATGCTCTGGAGCACAAGTATCTCCAAAGGGACATAAACTGCGCCGCGGGCAGCGGCAAATATGTGAGAGAGCTTATGCTTCCCGAGGAAAACTACGACGAGAATCAGATAGGAGAAATGATTTCGGAGTACATTACAGGCTTTGACAGAATAATGAAAATGTATTTTTCAGGCGCAGATGCAGAGGAGCTTGAAAAGAACTACAAGGAATTTATATCCACAGCTAAGTACAAAATATAACATTACAGCAAAGGAGAGTTGTATATGAATATGAATAAATTTACGCAGAAATCATTAGAGGCGATACAGCTTGCCCAGACTCTTGCAGTCGAGCATGGCAATCAGCAAATAGAGCAGGAGCATATACTCTATGCCACTATTTCCCAGGAGGGCGGAATTACCGCCGAGCTTTTCAGAAAAATGGGCATAGATGTGGGAAATTTCGGTCTTGCGGTAAAAAAGGCAATAGAAAGTCTTCCCTCCGTATCCGGTACGGCAAGGGAGCAGGGCAAGATATATGTATCCTCAGACTTTGATACGGCGCTTGCTCTTGCCGAGAAAAACGCCGAGAAAATGGGCGACGAATATGTGTCTGTCGAGCATATAGTAATGTCTTTGATAGAGAAGCCCGACTATAAGCTCAAGGAAATATTCAAGACCTTTAATGTTACCAAAGAGGAATTTCTTAAGGTCCTTAAGGAATTAAGAGGCAACGCCAGAGTGACCAACGACAATCCCGAAAGCACTTACGACGTACTTAACAAATACGGTCAGGACCTTGTGGGACTGGCAGAAAAGGGCAAGCTGGACCCCGTTATAGGCAGAGACAGCGAAATAAGAAACGTAATAAGAATTCTCTCAAGAAAAACAAAGAACAACCCCGTGCTCATAGGCGAGCCTGGCGTTGGTAAAACTGCCATAGCAGAGGGACTTGCTCTCCGTATAGTAAAGGGCGACGTTCCCGACAACATTAAGGACAGGCGTATATTTTCACTGGATATGGGCGCTCTTATAGCAGGCGCAAAGTATCAGGGCGAGTTTGAGGAAAGGCTCAAGGCGGTATTGCAGGAAATAAAGAAAAGTGAAGGCAGGATAATAATGTTTATCGACGAGCTTCACACCATTGTAGGCGCAGGCAAGAACAACGGCGCTATGGACGCAGGCAATCTGCTTAAGCCTATGCTTGCAAGAGGCGAGCTTCACTGTATAGGCGCTACCACTCTTGACGAGTACAGACAGTATATAGAAAAGGACGCTGCTCTTGAAAGACGTTTCCAGCCTGTTATGATAGACGAACCGGATGTAGAGGATACCATATCCATATTAAGAGGTCTTAAGGAGAGATACGAGGTATTCCACGGCGTTAAGATACAGGACCAGGCGCTTATAGCCGCCGCCACTCTTTCAAACAGATATATAACCGACAGATTTCTTCCGGACAAGGCAATAGACCTTGTGGACGAAGCCTGCGCAACTATCAAGACGGAAATGAACTCTATGCCCACGGAGCTTGACGAAATTTCCAGAAAGATAATGCAGCACGAAATAGAGGAGGCAGCTCTTAAGAAGGAGGACGACAAGCTCTCCGCAGAACAGCTGCAAAGCGTACAGAAGGAGCTTGCAGAGTACAGGGAGCAGTTTGCCGCTATGAAGGCTCAATGGGAAAATGAAATGTCCGATATTAATAAGGTACAGGAGCTTCGTAAGGAAATAGAGGAGGTAACGGCAAAAATCGAAAGAGCCGAGAGAAGCTATAACCTTAATGAAGCCGCCGAGCTGAAATACGGCAGACTTCCCGAACTGCAAAAGGCTCTTGCCGCTGAGGAGCAGAAGGTCGATGAAAACAATCACTCTGCCAATAAGATAGTAAGAGATAAGGTAACAGAGGAGGAAATAGCCAAAATAATAGGCAGATGGACGGGTATTCCCGTTTCAAAGCTCATGGAGGGCGAAAGACAGAAGCTCCTTGACCTTGACAAGATACTCCATAAGAGAGTTATAGGTCAGGACGAGGCTGTGGACAGAGTGTGCGAGGCTATTATAAGGTCAAGAGCAGGCATACAGGACCCCGACAGACCCATAGGCTCATTCCTTTTCTTAGGTCCTACAGGCGTAGGCAAAACAGAGCTGGCAAAGGCTCTTGCCGAAGCACTTTTTGACGACGAAAAGAATATTGTCAGAATAGATATGTCCGAGTATATGGAGAAATTCTCTGTATCAAGGCTTATAGGAGCTCCCCCGGGATATGTAGGCTACGAGGAGGGCGGTCAGCTTACGGAGGCAGTAAGGAGAAGACCTTATTCCGTAGTGCTTTTTGACGAAATAGAAAAGGCGCACCCTGATGTGTTCAACGTGCTTTTGCAAGTGCTTGACGACGGCAGAATAACCGACTCTCAAGGCAGGACAGTGGATTTCAAGAATACTATAATAATACTTACCTCAAACCTTGGTTCAAGCTATATACTTGAGGGCATACAGTCCGACAATACCATAAGCGAAGAGGCGAGAAAGCAGATAGAACAGCTTCTGAAGACACAGTTCCGACCGGAATTTCTCAACCGTCTTGACGAAATAGTATTCTATAAGCCTCTTGCAAAGAGCGAGATAGGCTCTATTGTAGACCTTATGCTTGACGACCTTAATAAGCGACTTGCCCATAAGAAGCTCAGAATAGAAGTAACTCCAAAGGCTAAAGAGTATATTATAGACAGCGGCTATGACCCTGTGTACGGCGCGCGTCCCCTTAAGAGGTTCATACAAAGCAATGTTGAAACTCTTGTAGGCAGAATGATAATAGCCACTGACCTTGCGCCCGATTCCGTTATCCATATCGACTATGACGGCAATAAGCTCATAGCCGTATAATTTAGCGGTTAAATAATCAATAGTTTAATTAAGACCGTCGCAAAGTACACCTTGCGACGGTTTTGGCGTATTGTCCTATGTTTTTTATATAATTCTTGCACATATTCTGTGATTATGATATAATTATTTTATTTAAGAGAAAGTAATTGCAAAAGAGAGGAAGGTATTTATGATATTGGATGATTTTAAGCTGGACGGTAAGGTTGCGGTTGTTACAGGCGCAAACACGGGACTTGGGCAGGGAATGTGCGTTGCTCTTGCTCAGGCAGGCGCTAAGGTTGCCGGAGTTGCAAGGAGAAGCTGTGACGAGACCAAGGCTCTTATAGAGGAAAACAACGGCGAATTTCTGGAGGTAATTGCAGATTTAGGCACTACTGAGCATATAGACAGAATAATAAAGGAAGTAAAGGATAAGTACGGCAGGGTAGATATTCTTGTAAACAATGCGGGAATAATACTGCGCGAGGATGCCGTTGACGTCAGTGAAGAGAACTGGGGAAAGGTAATAGACATCAATCTGAATGTTGTATTTTTCCTTTCACAGGCTTTTGCAAAGGAATTTGAAAAGCAGCAAAGCGGCGGCAAGATAATAAACGTTGCCTCAATGCTCAGCTATCAGGGAGGCATAAGAGTGCCTTCATATACCGCAAGCAAGTCTGCTATACTGGGACTTACAAGGGCTCTTGCCAACGAATGGGCGGCAAAGAGCATAAATGTAAACGCTATTGCTCCGGGCTATATGGCAACGAACAACACAAATCAGCTCAGAAAGGACGCCGACCGCTCCGAGGCTATATTGGATAGGATTCCCGCAGGCAGATGGGGAACTCCCGAGGATATGAAGGGCGCAGTCGTATTTCTTGCTTCAAAGGCGTCAGATTATGTAAACGGCTTTACAATAGCCGTAGACGGCGGCTGGCTGGCAAGGTAGGAGGACGGTATGTCAGGTCTATTTATAACAATAGAGGGTACGGATGGTTCAGGCAAGACCACGCAGATAAAGCTCCTTGAAAAATATCTTAAGGACAAAGGCTATAATGTTGTCTGCACAAGAGAGCCGGGAGGTACTCCCATAAGCGAGAAAATAAGAGAAATAATAATAGATAAGAACAACAGCGAAATGACTGGCATAACAGAGGCGCTTCTGTACGCCGCTTCAAGAGCCCAGCATACGTCACAGGTAATACTGCCTACTCTCAATGACGGAGGAATAGTCATAAGCGACAGGTATCTGGACAGCAGCATTGTATATCAGGGCTTTGCAAGAGGTATGGGTGAAAAGCTCATAAAGGGCATAAATAAATATGCCGTAGGCGAGCTTGAGCCGGATATAACCTTCTTTTTAAGACTTAAGCCCGACGACAGCATAGAGCGTAAGGAAAAACAGGCGGAGCTGGACAGGATAGAGTCGGAAAAGGCGAGCTTTCATCAGAGAGTTTACGACGGTTATGTGCGGCTTTCAAAGCGATACAGAGAGAGGATAAGGGTTATAGACGCCCTTGACAGTATAGAGCATATACATGAGTGTATAGTCAGAAATATAGAGGAGCTTCTGAACAGAAACAGCATTTAGAGGTAAGTATATGGATTTCGGCAGCATTGTTGGACATAAGGAAATAACAGAGCATCTTAAAAGCCTTATACAGAATAACAGGGTGAACCATGCCTATATTTTTGACGGACCGAAAGGTATCGGCAAAATGACGCTGGCAAAAGCCTTTGCCAAGACCCTTAATTGCGAAAAAGGCGGCACAGAGCCGTGCAACAGCTGTATAAGCTGCAAGACCTTTGACCAAGACAACAATCCCGACGTTATATACGTCACTCATAAGACGGCAGGAATTACCGTAGAGGACGTAAGAGAGCAAATTGTAAAAAATATTGCATTGAGACCATACAGAAACAGGTATAAAATATTTATAATAGCAGACGCTCACAAGATGAATATTGCAGCGCAGAACACTTTTTTGAAATCTCTTGAAGAGCCGCCTGCCTATGCGGTGTTTATACTGCTGAGTGAAAATTCCAACAGCTTTCTTGTGACTGTGCTTTCCCGTTGCGTTATGTTTAAGCTCAGACCCTTGCCCTACGATACCGTAGCGGGATATATTTCGCGTACCAAGGGCATAGACTACGACGAGGCGCTGCTCTGCAGCAGATATTCAATGGGCAATATCGGAAAGGCGGAGGAGCTTGCTCTGTCGGAGGACTTTTCCCGTTTGAGAGATGAAAGCGCCGATATAGCCCTCCGTATTGAAGATGCGGATATGATAGAGCTTTATGATATTATAGACGGCATAAGAGAGGACAGAGTAAAGCTGGGGCAGATACTTGAGAACATATATATGCTGTACAGAGATGCTCTTGTATATATTAAAACAGGAGATGAAAAAAGGCTTATACAGCCCGATAAGATATATCCCATAAGCCATATAGCGGAAAAATCGGGAGCTTCTGCTCTCATAAGACGCTGCGAGGCAATAGAGGATACAGGCGTAAAGCTGAGAAACAACGGCAATGCACAGCTTCTTCTGGAAGCATTGTTTTTTAAGATAAAGGAGAAATAAATATGGTAGTAGTAGGTGTCAGATTTAAACCGGCGGGCAAGATATATTATTTTGACCCCGATGAAATGAATATCGAAAACGGCGAAAGCGTTATTGTGGAAACCGTAAGAGGCGTTGAATTCGGTACAGTCGTTATTCCAAACAGGGAAATAGACGAAAGCGAGATAGTATCGCCCCTTAAAAAGGTCATGAGGATAGCCAACGAAGAGGACAGGGAGAAAAACGCCGCCAATAAGGAAAGGGAAAAGGAAGCCTTTTCAATATGTATAGATAAGATAAAGAAACATGGACTTGAAATGAAGCTCATAGATACTGAGCTGACATTTGACAACAGCAAGCTGATATTTTACTTTACGGCAGACGGCAGAATAGATTTCAGAGATCTCGTAAAGGACCTTGCAGCCGTATTCAGAACAAGAATAGAGTTAAGGCAGATAGGCGTAAGAGATGAGGCAAAGATGCTCAACGGCATAGGTATATGTGGCAGAACTCTTTGCTGCGCCACATTTTTAGGCGATTTTCATCCCGTAAGCATTAAAATGGCAAAGGACCAGGGACTTTCCCTTAATCCCTCAAAGATTTCGGGTATATGCGGCAGACTTATGTGCTGTCTTAAATATGAGCAGGACGCATACGAGGATTTGCTTAAGAATCTGCCGAAGGAGGGCGATATAATAGACACTCCCGAGGGCGAGGGCGAGGTCCTCAATGTAAACGTATTGAAGCAGACTATCAAGACGGCTGTAAGAAAGCCTCCCAAAAACGATGTGAATGTGTTCTTTTTCTCTCCGGAGGAAATAAAAATTATAAAGAGAAAGCACTATAAGGAGGAGCATATTTCCGCCGAGGAATTAAAGGAATTGCTGGATGAATAAGCTATTGGAAAACGAGAGAATAGACGACCTGTACAGAAACGGATATAAGATAATACAGAGCAGCGAAACCTTCAGCTTTGGTATAGACGCCGTGCTTTTAAGCGGCTTTGCCAAGGTAAAAAAGGGCGAAAAAGTCCTTGATTTGTGTACCGGCACAGGGGTAATACCCATATTGCTGGAGGCAAAGACAGAGGGCAGTCATTTCGACGCCATAGAGTTGCAGCCTATAAGCGCGGATATGGCAAGGCGTTCCGTAGAGCTTAACGGTCTGGAGGACAAGATAACGATTACGGAGGGCGATATAAGGCAATGCCATACATATTTTGAGCAGGGCAGCTTTAACGTAGTCACCTGCAATCCGCCCTATACCCCTGCCGGCACAGGCTATGTCAATGATACTGACCCTGTGGCAATAGCAAGGCACGAGATAATGTGCAATATAGACGATGTGTTTTCGGCAGCTGCCAAAATGCTTAAATACGGCGGACGGCTGTATATGGTGCATCGTTTTGAAAGGCTTTGCGATATATTCTGCACAGGCAGGAAATATATGCTTGAGCCTAAGTTTATAAGATTCGTGCAGACTACTCAGACAAAGCCTCCGGTTCTTGTGCTTATAGAATTTTTAAAGGGCGGAGGACCCGGACTTAAGACGGGACTTCCTCTTGTGGTATACAAAGGTGACGGAAGCTACAGCGACGAGGTAAACGATATTTACAACAAATAGGAGAGGCTTATGTTATACGTATGCGGCACACCAATAGGAAATATGGAGGATATGACATACAGAGCGGTAAGGATACTTTCCGAAGTAGAGCTTATTGCAGCCGAGGATACCAGAAATACGCTTAAAATTCTCAGCCGCTTCAATATCAAAACAAAGCTCACCAGTTATCATGAGCACAACAAGGAAAGCAAAGGCGCTCAGCTTATTGAAATGCTTAAAGAGGGTATGGACATAGCCTTGGTCACGGACGCAGGTATGCCCGGTATATCTGACCCGGGAGAGGATATTATAAAGCTGTGCTATGAAAATAATATAGAGGTCACAGCAGTACCCGGACCGACAGCTGTTGTTACAGCTGTTGTATTAAGCGGTCTCAGCTGCCGCAGCTATGTGTTCGAGGGATTTTTGCCTAAAAACAAGCGGCAAAGAGCAGAGGTGTTGGAACGCCTTAAGACAGAAACAAGAACAACGGTATTTTATGAAGCTCCTCATCATCTTGTAAGCACTCTGGAGGAATTATACAAAGCCGCAGGCGACAGGAAATGCGCTGTGGAAAGAGAGCTTACCAAAAAGCATGAAACAATAAACAGAGGCACGCTTGGCGAGCTGCTTGAATATTTCAGAAGCAACGAGCCCAAGGGTGAATTTGTAATTGTAATTGAGGGAACAGATACCGAGCAGCTTAAAAATAAAGAGCTTATGCAATATGAAAATTTAAGCATAAGAGAGCATTATGAGAGCTATATTTCAAAGGGTCTTGATGAAAAAGCCGCCATGAAGCAGGTGGCAAAGGACAGGAATATAGGCAAGAGAGATGTATATAAGGAAGTAAAGGGTTAATGGAAACGGTACTTGTAATATTGGGTTTTATATTTTTGATACTGGGTATTATAGGTACGCTTTTGCCCGTTATTCCCACAATACCCTTTCTTTTTCTGGCATATATATGCTTTTCAAAAGGCTCTCCGCGTTTTCGCAACTGGTATTATCATTCTGCATTTCACAAGAGGTTTCTTAAAGCAAGAGCCTTTTATCGCTCAGTTCCTCTTGTGTATAAAATACTGTATGTCATAGGCGTGACAGCCTTTATTGCGGCTATTGTTACGGTTATGATGATAATATATGTGAGAACGGGATTTGATTTGTTCTAAATTCAAATAAAAAGGGATGCGGTTTTTGCGCACCCCTTTATTTTTTATGCTGTATTATAATTTAAGAGATTTTACCCAGTTTTCCCAGAAGTCTTTATTTTTGTTGCTGTGTACGACAACTCCCTCTTCAAATTGAGCTTCGGGAGCGCTTTTTTTAAGGTCGCTGAGAGAGCTTTCAAAGCCGCTGCTTCCGGAGGTTGCGAAGAGAACTATCCTTTTGCCGGAAAAATCATAGCTTTCAAGAAATGTATTTATAATAGTAGGCGCAGTATACCACCATATAGGAAAGCCAAGAAGTATAGTATCGTAATTTTCCGCTGCGGCGTTTTTATCCGCAATGTCGGGACGAAAGGCTTTGTCTTTCATCTCCACAGAGCTGCGGGAATTCTTGTCCATCCAGTTAAGGTCTGCCTTTGTATAGGGCACTTTGGGACGTATTTCGTATATATCTCCTCCCGCCGCAGCCGCTATTTTATTTGCCGCATCTGCCGTTACACCGCTTGCGCTGAAATATGCCGTCAATATTTTACTCATGTTGCCGCCTCCGTTCGGAATTATTTTAATTTGATTTTATTATAATAATATTTTGTTGTCAAGGCAGTTTGTACTTATATAAATTTAAATTAAATTGAAATTTTTATTAAATTTATATTAATAAGGAATAAAATGCAGAAATTTTGCAGTCCTTGTAATAATAAATTCAAAATAAAGGGCAAAAATAATATTGCTATTGAAATAGCACAATCAAAAAGGGGGATGTAAAAATGAAAGCACTTGACTATACTGCCCTTACTCTTGTTATTATAGGCGCAGTAAACTGGGGTTTGATAGGATTTTTACAGTTTGATTTGGTTGCAACGCTGTTCGGCGGACAGGCCTCTCTGATAAGCAGAATAATATATGCTCTCGTAGGTCTTGCGGGATTATATACGATACTGCTTTACGGAAAAATAGGCAGCAGCGACACAATGATAATGAGCAACCAGAATTAATTTGCCTTATGAACTGTCATATTATGTGGCAGTTCTTTTTTTGGTTATTATTACCATATACAAAATTTATAATATAAACCGTTGTAAAAGCGTCCGAGATTGTGTAAAATGTAAATCAAAAATTTAAAAATTAGTAAATTTACATAAAAATATTCAAAAAAACCTTTGCATTAGTGGAAATTATATGCTATAATATCATTACAACAATTAATAATATAGTTTGCCTATGTTGAAAATGCTCATTATTTTGTGATTTTTCACATAAAAAAGGACTGACTGTTGACTTTTTGGATATGTTTTTCGAGATTTTACTGGCTGTTCTTTACAAAGTGAACAAATAAGGAGCTTTGAATGTGGGTTAATTTGCACTTTAGGGAGTGTGCAATTTGCTATATATATTATACATAAATAAAAAGGAGGATTTTCATGAAAAAGAACGTTTTTAAACGCTTTGCAGCAATGAGTCTGGCTGTTGTCATGGTTACAGGCCTTGCAGGATGCAGCGGCGACGAAGCAACGTTTACTCTTGATGGCGGCGACCCCAACGATCTGCCCGATGAGATCTCACTTATGGCTGATACCATCATCACTGAGGAAAATGGTCTTCAGGACTTCTGCGATGAGTATGAAAGACAGACCGGAATTAAGCTCTCTATTGAGAAGCCCGACCATGCTAAGTATTATGAAAAGGTTACACTTTCATTTGCAAGTGAAGAGCCTGCGGATATTATCGAAATGGGTTCTACCTACTATCCTGAGCTTGCAAATTCAGGTGCTCTTTGGGATATGACAGAAGCATGGAACAATTCTACATCAAACTGCAAGAAGATAATTGATGAGGATTATGTTGAAGCTCTTAAGATAAACGGCGTGCTTTACGGCTTCCCTATGGCTGCAGGTAACGGTACTATTACTTATGTAAGAGATGACTGGATGAAGGAAGCAGGCTTAAGCAATCCTAAGAACTATGATGAGTTCATCAATATGCTGAGAGCCTTCAAGGCAAGAGGACAGGGTACTATTCCTCTTACTTCTTCAGGCTTCCTTAACAATGGTGAGACACCATACGATATTTATTTAAGAGAATTCTATCAGGACGCTATCCCCGATTTCTATAAGGACGAGGAAACAGGCAAGTATGTTGACGGTTTTGCTCAGCCTGAGATGAAGGAAGCTATCCAGAGACTTAGAGACGCTTATCAGGAAGGTCTTATCGATGCCGAAATCGTTACAAATAAGACTTCTACTTGTAGAGATAAGTTAGGCTCAGGTCTTGTTGGTGCTTTCAACTACTGGGCAGGTATGTGGTCACTTAAGCTCCAGCGTTCTATGAACGAAGGTCAGCTTAAGCCTATTCCTCCTATTGAGGAAACAGGCGGATATACAGAGCGTGTTCCTACCGCTTTTGCTATGTCTATATATGCGCCCAACAAGGCTGCTATATTTGAGCATTTCCTTATGTTCTCACATGACGGCGGCGAGGGTCAGATGCTCTTTACTCACGGTGTAAAGGATAAGCACTATACTATGAATGCAGACGGTTCTGCTACGGCTCTTCCGTATTATTCAGATCCCGATAACACAGTTGAGAAGGCTATATACGCTCCCGAGCTTACGATTACCGAGTGGAACGATCCTATTCCTCTTGATCCTATGGTTAAGGATTCTCTTGAAGAATTCAGAAAGAACAGAGTATTTGCTTCAGTTCCTATTGTAAGAGATGCTATTGCAGAGAACCTTGCTGACCTTAACGTTGTTAAGGACGTTGTTATGGCTAATGCCGTTACCGGCAAGACTACTGTTGACGAGGCTATTGATTACTACAATACTAAGGGTAGCTACTATGCTAATGCTATTCTTGAGGATTTGAACAGCGAGGAGAATCTTAAGGCTGAGGAAGAAGCTCTTGCAGGCGCAACAGGCGGCAGCGCTTCTGACGAAGAGGCAGCTGAGGAATAATTCTCAAATAAATAAATATCAGAAAGGATGGTTATAAAATGGCAAATAATAATGACAATTTTGACCATGTTATAGTTAAAAAGCCAAGCGTTGGACAGCGTATGTTCAAGTATAGATATTTCTATCTTATGTTTATACCTGTTGCTATCGTTTTGCTTGTATTCTATTACTGGCCTATGCTCGGTATCAGATATGCTTTCTCTACATTTAAGTTAAAGCAAATCACACTTAGAACCGGTCCGGATTATAGTATAGGTTTAGGTAACTTTACAAGACTTTTAAGCTCAGACCCGTTCCACGCAGCTTTCAAGAACACTATCGTACTGAGCTTTATCAACCTTGTTCTTGCAATGGTTTGTTCTGTTGCTATTGCGCTTCTCATCAATGAGATTCAGAACGCATGGGGCAAGAAGATAGTACAGACTGTACTTTATCTTCCTCACTTCCTTTCATGGGTTGTTGCAGCATCTATATTCATGTTGATATTATCAGCAGGTACAGACGCTACAGGCGCTGACACAAGCAACACAGGTTTCATCAACGCTATTCTTTTACAGATTGGTATTCTTGACAAGCCCGTTGATTTCCTTACGGAAAGTAAGGCATGGCCTACCGTATGGTATATCATGAACAGATGGAAGGAAACAGGCTGGGGTACTATCATCTACTTAGCTGCATTGTCAAGCATCAGCCCCGACTTATACGAGGCTGCTGAAATTGACGGCGCAGGCAGAATGAAGCAGACCTGGTACATAACGATTCCTTCTATCATGAACACAATATTGGTTGTATTCATTCTTAATCTTGCAAAGATAATGAACGTATTCGAGTCAGTCTTCGTATTCTACAACTCACTCGTTTACGATGTATCCGACGTTATCCAGACTTATACATACCGTGTTGGTATCGTTGGTAATGACTACGGTTATTCAACAGCTATCGGTCTGTTCAAGTCTGTTGTATCCCTTATCCTTGTATCTGCTTCTGATATTATCAGTAAGAAGATAAGAGGATACGGTATTGTATAGAAAGGAGCGTGAAGAAGTATGAAAAAGAAATTTAACTTGATCAATCCTCAGTACGCTCCACGTTCATGGTTCGTATTATTCAACACGCTGTTCTTCGTTTTCTTAATGGCAGCGATGATAATCCCTATTTTCAAGATCTTCTGTGATTCTATGGTAAACGAGACTGTTTACGGTCTTAAGCTGATACCAAAGGGATTTGACCCTAACACGGGTAAGGAAGTATGGTTCAATACTATTGCTTATAAGAGAATAGTAACTGACCCGGGTCTTTATAAGCCATTCCTTATTTCAATTTATACAACATTAATGACTACCTTCTTAGGTCTTTTAATATCTACATTAGGCGCATACGTTCTTATTCAGAAGGATATGCCGGGCGTTAAGATTTTCAGCTATATGTTACTTTTCACAATGATATTCAACGGCGGTCTTATCCCTACATTCCTTGTTATGAAGAACATTGGTCTTCTTGACTCCCTTTGGGCAGTTATGTTACCTATGTCAATGAACGTTTATAACCTGGTACTTATGAGAAGCTTCTTCGAGGGTATCCCTGTCAGCTTGTTTGAAGCTGCAGAAATAGACGGTTGTACTCCAATGGGTATATTCGTAAAGATAGTTCTCCCATTGTCAAAGGCTGCTCTTGCATCTATCGGCTTATTCTTTGCCGTTGCTGCATGGTCAGAGTATTTCCACTATGTAATTTACATTAAGTCATCAAGCAAGTACAACTTCCAGTACAAGCTGAGAGACCTTTTCCAGGATAAGCAGGAAGCAAGTGAAGGTACTAAGATCAACGTTAACACTCTTAAGAGTGCTGCCGTTATCGTATCAATCGTTCCGTTTATGTTTATCTACCCATTCTGCCAGAAGTATTTCATGACCGGTGTAACTATGGGTGCTGTTAAGGAATAATTTACATAGCTTAATTAATATTTAATTATATAAACAGCTTTCGCAATTATGTTGCGAAAGCTGTTTTTTTATGGTATAGTTAAAATAGAATATGATTGTGCAAACAGCTTTCTAAAATAAGGAAAATTATAAGATTAGTTTTTTTATTTGCTCGTAGAGGCGTGACATTACAGTATAACACAGGAGATGTTAATATGAACAGAAAATACAACGGATATGATTTTATAGAAAGCCGACTGAACGCCTGCAGACCATATAGGTTTGAGGGAAGCAGCGAAGAGGATTTCTATATATGGAAAGACGAGATAAGAGAGATAATGGCAGAGCTTCTGGGTATATACAAAATGGAAAAGACCGAAGGGGAAGTCCGTTTTGTTTCAAAGGAGGAAAAGGACAGCTACATAATTGAAAAATATTATATGGATACTCTTGTAAATTTGCAGATGCCTTATTATGTCGTAACCCCGCATAATACAAACGGTAAAGCCGTAATCGCGCTTCACGGTCACGGCAGCAACGGAAAGGAAGGGCTTTTGAATTCAGATGATGATGCTTTCGGCGAAGATATTAAGAAATTCAATTATACCTATGTATATGATCTGGCGGAAAAGGGCTACACAGTATATGTTCCCGATTTGCTCCCTGCAGGTGAAAGAATTCTCGGAATATATGAGGACAACAGGGCGGAATGTACAGATGTAAATAACGCGCTCATAAGTATGGGTATGTGCTTGCAAGGCGTTTATATTACAGAGCTTAGTATGCTTATTGATAATATTAAAAATGAATACGGTGAAATAGGCTGCTGCGGATTTTCGGGTGGGGCACATTGCGCTCTGTGGCTTTGCGCTATGGAGGATAGGCTCAGCTTTGGTCTTCTGAGCGGATTTTTCCACAGCTTTAAGGATACCCTTATTTATTCTAACCGCTGCGGTTGTAACTTTATACCGCGTTTATGGGAGTTTGCCGATATGGGCGATATACTTGCCATGGCAGCGCCTATGGATATATATATGGAAACGGGTAAAAGCGACCACCTTAACGGCGTGAGAGGTCTTGATGGACCTTTTGAACAGCTTGAAATCGCAAATAAGGCTTACGCCGTATTCGGCAAGGAGCTTAAGCTGGAAATATGCGAGGGAATGCACCAATGGTATGGCAAAATACTTGATAACATTTAATGTAAAATATGTTGCAAAGGATAATGTATATATGATAAAATATTATTAAATAATGAACGGAGGTAAAAATTTTATGGCGATTATCAACATACTGGACTGCGGCGCAGTAGGCGACGGCAAAACATTGTGTACCAAGGCTATTGCCGAGGCTGTTGAAAAATGTGCGGCATCCGGCGGTGGTACTGTCTATGTTCCCGCGGGAAAATATCTGACAGGTCCTATTTTCTTAAAGAGCAATATCGAGCTGAATGTTGAAGGCGGAGCAACTCTTTTGTTCTCCAATGATTTGAATGAATATCCTGTTGTCAATTCCCGTTGGGAGGGCGTTAAGAGAGAGTGCTATGCTTCTCTTATAAACGCCTATAACGAGGAGAATATTTCCATAACGGGCAGAGGTACTCTTGACGGTCAGGGTCAGTTCTGGTGGGATATATTCAGAGCAAAGGAAAATAAGTATCCCAGACCTAAGATGATAGCTCCTTATGAGTGCAAAAATGTGCTTATTCAAGGCGTCACTCTTACCAATTCCCCAAGCTGGACTATAAACACAATACTTTGCGACAACATTACCATTGATAATGTAACTATTAAGAATCCTTATGATTCACCTAATACAGACGGTATTGACCCTGAATCCTGTACCAATATACATATAAGCAACTGCCATATAGACGTTGGCGACGACTGTATAGCCATAAAGGCAGGTACTGAGGAAACAGAGGAAAGAATACCTTGTAAAAACATTACCATAAACAACTGCACTATGGTACACGGTCACGGCGGCGTTGTGCTTGGCTCTGAAATGAGCGGAGATATTGTAAACGTCACTATTTCCAACTGTGTATTTGAGAACACTGACAGAGGTATAAGACTTAAGTCAAGACGTTTCAGAGGCGGTGTGGTAGAGGATATAAGAGTTGACAATGTAATTATGGAAAACGTACTTTGTCCTTTTATTGCCAACCTTTATTATATGTGGGGACCAAGAGGTATGGACCCTGAGACCTGCGATAAGAATCCTGCTCCCGTTACAAAGGATACTCCTGCTTTCAGACGGCTGCATTTTGCCAATATGACCTGTAAGAAGGTAAATGCGGCAGCAGGCTATTTCTACGGTCTTGCGGAAATGTATGTAGAGGACTGCACCTTTGAAAATGTATATATCGAGATAGCGGAAAATGCCGTTCCGGGCATACCGGCTATGCTTGTAGGCGCTGATGAGGTAAAGGAAAAGGGCTTCTATATGTGCAACACAAGAGGCATTAAATTCAATAACGTGACCGTAGTTGGCGTTGACGGTCCTGCCTTTGAAATCGAAAACAGCGAGGATATGACGTTTACCAACTGTATAAATAAGAACAATAAATCAAATTCCGAAATGGTCAAGCAGACCAATGTTAAAAACTGTGTTATAAGCTGATGAGGTGAGGTAGTGATACCCGAAGAAAATCTAATCGTACTGACAGACAGCAAGGGCAACGAAATAGAGCTGGAATTTCTGGATGTTATAGAATATGAGGGACATAGCTATGCCCTTATGGCGCAGGAAAATTCCGATGAAGTGATAATCATGGAGCAGACCGTCAATTCGGACGGAAAAAGCGCCGTATATAACGATGTGCTGAACGACGCTGTTATAGAGAGGGTTTTTAACATATTTATTAAAAACAATCAGTAGGAGCTTTAATTTCTTTTCTGACTGTTATAAAACAATATCTAAAATGCCGAGGCTTGCCTCGGCATTTTAGCGTGTCGATTTTATCGACACGCTGCTTATATCAATATATTCGTCATTATAATTCGGATATTGCAATATTGATAATGACCTCAACTGCCTTTTCCATAGATTCCACACATATAAATTCATAAGGTCCGTGGAAGTTATGACCGCCGGTAAAAATATTGGGGCAGGGCAGTCCCATAAATGAAAGCCTTGCACCGTCAGTACCTCCTCTTATAGGCTCGATAAGAGGCTTTACGCCTGCTTTTTCAATAGCTTTTACGGCTCTGTCAAGAACATTCTTGTGCTTTTCTATAATTTCAGCCATATTGTAATACTCGTCGTACATATTGAGCTTTACGGTAT
Organism: uncultured Clostridia bacterium; assembly: GCA_947628755.1. GTDB lineage: Bacteria > Bacillota > Clostridia > Lachnospirales > CAG-274 > CANPXH01. The sequence goes on from CANRBC010000019.1 coordinate 42,956, forward strand.
CCTCGCCGTATTTTCTGTTCAATGTGCTTACAATACTTTTAACGATATTTTTCCTTATTTCAAAATTATTCCTGTCAAAATCCCTTATAATATAATCCATATCGGCATTTTCAACATTTCCATTTAATTTGGTAAGGTGGTAGAAGCCTTCGTAACCGTCCGTAGTAGAAGGGCTCTCGTTTTCGGGGAGCATTGAATTAAGCTCGCAGGCTATCATGCCTGCATTTATCATTATGTCCTTTGCGCTTCCCGGGTGTACGCTTTTACCCTTTATATTTATTTTGGCTCTTGCCGCGTTGAAATTTTCATAGCTTATTTCTCCCAAAATACCACCGTCAACGGTATATGCAAAGTCGCAGCCGAATTTTTTGACATCAAAATGGTCAACTCCCGCGCCTATTTCCTCATCGGGAGTGAAAGCTACCTTTATGGTAGGGTGTTTTATTTCGGGATTTTCTATAAGATATTCAAGAGCCGTTATTATCTCTGTGCAGCCTGCCTTGTCGTCTGCTCCGAGAAGCGTTGTGCCGTCGGAGCATATTATAGTTTTGCCTTTGTACAGCTTAAGCTCAGGAAATTCCTCGGGGGAAAGGGCAGGACCTTTCCTTTCTATGGATTTTCCGTCGTAGCCTTCCGTAACAATAGGGCTTATACCGTAGCCGCTGCAATCGGGACTTGTATCTATATGGGCGATAAAGCCTATAACAGGTCCCTCCGTGTTTCCCGGCAGCGCACCTGTAACATAGCCGTATTGGTCTATATCAATATCCTTAAGCCCTATTTTCATAAGCTCTCCGGCTATTACCTCCGCAAATAGACTCTGGGCTTCCGTAGAAGGGTATGAGCTGCTTTCGGGGTCGGATGAAGTGTCGAATCTTATAAGTGTTTTGAATCGTTCAATTATCTTTTCTTTCATAATGTCCTCCGCTTATTTTCTCTATATATCTATGTTACCACAAAGCCTAAAAAAAATCTACATTTTAAAAAAAAGTCTTGACAATACAATGAATATATTGTAATATATATTTTGTTGATTGATAAATCAAATATATATTATGCAGGGGTGTCCGAGCGGTTTAAGGAGCCGGTCTTGAAAACCGGTGATCTCGAAAGGGACCGTGGGTTCGAATCCCACCCCCTGCGTTATTTTTTTGTCATAAGGCTTAAAAGTAGAGCTTTGGTTATATCCTGGAGATGTACCCAAGAGGTTGAAGGGGCTCCCCTGGAAAGGGAGTAGGTCGTGAAAGCGGCGCGAGAGTTCAAATCTCTCCATCTCCGTTATTTATCCTGTCATAATGGCAGGATTTTTTATTTTCAAAAAAGAGTTGACTCTCCCCTTAGGTAAAGGCTTATACTTATATCAGAATCGATTCAGAGAGGTGTTTATTATGCTTATGACAATAGGACAATTTTCCAAAATAGGTGCGGTCAGTATCAAAACATTGAGATATTACGACAAGCTGGATATTATTAAGCCAATAAGGGTAGATAAATGGACTGGCTACAGATATTACAATGAAAATCAGCTTGACAGACTGCTCATTATTAATAGGCTTAAAAGATACGGATTTTCTCTTATAGAAATAAAGGAATTTCTGAACACCGAAAGTAAAGAGGTACTTCTTTCAAAATTAAAGGAACAATATACAAAAATAACAGCGGATATTGCCCTTAAGGATATGCTTGCAAAGGAACTGAAGGGTATTATCGGCAATTTTGAAAGGACAGGTGAAATTATGAATTTCAATAAGAATTATATTATTACAACGGTTACAGGCAAGGAGCTGCACATTCTCAGCACAAGACAGAATATGTCAGTAGAGGATTTCGGTAAATACTACGGTATTCTTTTTTCCAAAATAGCAAGGGAAAATATAAAAACAACAGGTCAGGCGCTTGCCATATACCATGATAAGGAATTTGACGAAAAGAACAGCGATATTGAGGTAGGCATTACCGTTGAGGACAGAGAAAAAGCGACTAAAATAATAGAGAGCGACCTTTGCGTCACAACAACTCATAAGGGAGCTTACGGAAATCTCCCAGAGGCTTATGCCGCCGTGTTGAAATGGATAAATGAAAAGGGGTATAGGATAATTGCTCCGCCTTATGAAATATATCGCATATCCCATGTGAATAATGTGCCTGCCGAGGACTGGGAAACGGATATTTATTTTCCTGTTGAGGGTGGAGAATAGAGGATTTTGGATGTAGATTTTTGTTTATATGAGTATCGACCCTTCAGTCAGGCACGTTCAAAAATATCTTAATTTGGAATTTTTGACGTGCCTGACAGCTCCCCTTCACGTAAGGGGAGCCTTAGGTGTACGCTGCCCAAAGTCGCTTATTTACTTTGAAAGACGATACCTGAGCCGTTGCCAACACCCCTGCCTCCCCTAGCCTTGCAATAAAACGCAACGTGTTTTATTGCAGGCGTCGGAGGTTTGCATCGGAAAGTTATCCGACAAACCGTAGGTTTGCTTTTGCGAAGCAAAAGTGCTGGGGAGGGGACCATGCGAAGCATGGTGGAAGGGTCGTTTTAAAACAAAAAAATCTCTATTAAGATAAACAAAAATTTATATGTATTTTATTTTAAAAATAGCTTATATACTAGCGTTTACAACATTAACAAGTATAAAATACACCGATTTGACACCATACGTTGTTTAAAGTATGGGGGAATATGACAAATTACAGCGTTGGCAAATATATGATGTGATTTAAAAATACGCTTTATAGACTGATTTTTAACAAAGATATTAATACTACAAAATCATCTAAAGTTAAAATGAAAATTAAAATAAGCGGCAGTCCGGATTTTGGGGCTGTCGCTATGTTTTTGTTAACTGAAAGGATTCAGACAATAAAAAGGACTCATTGTAATTTTTTATTGTCGTTTTCCATTGTTTCGCTTATCGCTCTTTTTATGAATGTGCTGACATCTTCGTTATGTTGAGCGGCGTGTTCTATAATAGCTTGCTTTTTGCCGCTTTCTTTGGTGTAGCGTATTTCTATACGGTCATATTTTTCCTTTATGAATTTTGTAACAGCTCTGCTGCGTGCCGCCGGTGATGAAGTGTGTCCTGCCATAGTACCAGTCCTTTGTGCATTAGTATATATTTATTATAGCATATATCAAAGCAATCGGCTATACGGAAAAAAATTTAAAATAATATAAAAACTCCTTGCTATATATCCGACTATACAGTATAATATTCTTGAAAGGAAAAGTATACAGTGTTTTATATGATTGAAAGGAGATATTTTTTATGAAAAATGAAAGAACTGCTGACAAAGTGATCAACGGAATGGTACATATTTACAGTGATGAGTTTAAAACGTTCCTGCCTCAATACATAGATGAAAATGGATTGAAATATGCGTTGCACAGGGATACAATGACATATTTGCCGCTGTTGGAAGTAGATGAACCTTGTGAAATAGGTATGTGGGGCAGAAAAAGATTGGAATATCTCAGAACCGAAAAGAAAGGTACATATACCGCTCTGATGATAAGCGGTCTTATAAAACACCTTGCCGAAATCGACAAGGCTACAAACGATATGGAGAATAAGCTGACAGAGGAAATATGCAAAGCCGAAGGTGTGACAGAAGCCCTCAAAAAGTCAAATCAGATGGAATGGGTTGCTCGGAGGAACAATATCAAAAACAGAGTACGGGAAATAATATACAATGAGCTTATATATATTTAAACAAAAAACGTCAAGGGCAGAGGAAAATTCTCTGCCTTTTTAAAACAGTCAAAGATATTCGTACTACGACTTATAATCGATGGTTTTTATCAAAGCCTATGTATTTAGAATAAGCTTATACCCCCACTGAATACAAAAGCGAGTACTCCAAGTGCTTTTGTTGGATGCTTAACAAGTAATGTCACATACGATCTTATATTTGATCAATATTTTATACATTTACCTATTCTGAATACATAAATGTACGAAGAGATACCAAAAAAATCATAAAAAATGAAATAAGCAGATATAATGGCACAGATTCTTTTCCGAGCATATATGAAAAAAATTAAAATTTTTTCATATATTAAAATATTGACTAAATACACCGACTGCACTATACTGTTTCATAAATTCATATAAAACCTATATGAAAGGAGTAAATTATAATGCGATGTTGATGTATTGGATCAAATCAGAGGTATTTTGGCTATTTTAATAATTTTAAATAAGGAATGAAGGAGTGATGAATTATGTCAGACAAGAACACGGAAATAGTAACGGCTGAAAAATCCAAGTTCAGCGATTTAATAAGAAAAGAGGACTGGCTTGCAATATGGATAGGATTTATATTTATAGCAGCAGTTACAATAGGAATAGCAAGCGGAGCTTATGACCTTCAGGCAGCTAAGTTTGCAACATGGGGCAAGGGAGAGGCAGCCTTTCTCGACATATTCAAGGAAGGAACAATACCCAATCTTATACTTACATTTGTTATATTTGCGTTGCTTTTTGGCATAGGCGCAGTTTTGCAGAAGAAGAGCATAAAGGAGTTTATTCCTGCCTTTTTGGGACTTTTTGTTATAACAACTGTTGTAAGGATAATATCAGCGCAGGTTATTTTCAACAGGTATCTGGAATTTGCATTCTGGGCGCTTTTAATAGGTCTTGTAATTGCAAATACCATAAAGACACCGAAATGGCTCAAGCCTGCATTGCAAACAGAATTTTACATAAAGGCAGGTCTTGTAACATTCGGTGCGGAGGTGCTTTTCTCAAACATAAGAAAATTCGGACTTTACGGACTGGGAATTGCATGGATAGTAACTCCTATCGTTATAATATTCATGTGGTTCTTAGGTACAAGAGTGCTTAAGATAAAGAATAAATCTCTTGTAATAACAATAGCAACGGCAACATCTGTCTGCGGTACCTCCGCGGCAATAGCCGTAGCGGCAGCAAGTAAGGCTAAAAAAACAGACCTGACATTTGCCGTAGGTATCTCACTTATATTTACCGTCATAATGATGATAGCATTCCCTATTTTCATTAAGCTTACGGGACTTAATGAACTTATGGGCGGTGCATGGATAGGCGGCACAATAGATTCAACAGGCGCTGTGGCTCTTGCGGGAGCAGCCCTCGGCGATCTAGGTCAGACTTCAGCGACCCTTGTTAAGATGATACAGAATATACTTATAGGCTTTGTTGCCTTTGCTGTAGCTATATTCTTTACAGCATCAGAAAAGAAGAAAAGCAAAAGCTCCGTAGGTATCGGCGAAATATGGTATCGTTTCCCTAAATTTATTTTAGGCTTCCTTGCAGCGTCAGTGTTTACTTCATTTATAGCGCAGAATTTATTTGGTGCAGAGGCAACAAGCACTATAATATCAAATCTGGGACAGTTCAGAACATGGGCATTTGCACTTGCTTTCACAAGCATAGGACTTGAAACCAACTTCGGAGAGCTTAAAGAGCAATTTGCAGGAGGCAAACCTGTTACACTCTATGTTGTAGGTCAGCTTTTCAATATCGTGCTGACATTTGCGGCAGTATGGATACTTCTGAGCGGTACGTTCTTCCCTGTTCCTACATTGAATTAGGAGGCTGATTATATGAAGCTTGGTAAAATAATTACAATATTTTGCGTATTGCTTTTTATAGCGTCTGCTGTTGCCGCAGTATTTATTATGAAAAACGGTACGGGACTTATAAACGGTCTTGATGTAGGTTCGGGACAATACTACTTTACGGATATACCCAACTGGAAGCATTACTTCCTTACTGACGCCTACGACTGTCCCTTCGGAATACCGTTCCTTACATTTTTATTTGTGGTATGGGGAGTTATTATGTTTAAGCTTTGGGTATGGCTCGAGAAGAAATTATGATTTTTACTTTAAAAAGTAAAACAAACTTTTTATATTTACTTTTTTTGCGAAAAAAAGTAACAAAAAACGTGGGAACCTTCCGATGGTTCCCACACCCTCCAAACGGCTTTTGAGGCTTAAGGTAATATTACATTGAAGCTTTTGACCTCAAAAGAGGCAGGGCTCCCGCTTTAGCCACGCTGCGGCTGCGGGAGGTGAAACCTCTCAAGAAAGTTACTTACAAAACAAGTAGCTTTACATCGAAAAATAAGGCAGGGGACACCGAGCGTAAGCGAGGGTACTCTTTAGGGTGTCCCCGGTGAAATGCGAAAAGACATTTTATAAAACGGGAGACCGCAGGTCTCCCCTACGATCGAGGATTACGAAAAACTTGAATTGCTGAACTCCTTAACTGTAGGGGAGAACTGTGTTCTCCCGACGAGGAATTCACAGAATTCCTCGTATAACGAACGTTGAAACGGTTTGTATTTCATCGGAGATACCGAGCGCAAAACTATGATGATGTGATAGAAATGATACTGATTTAAAAACGGAGATTTTGATATGGAGCAGGTAACAAGGGAACAGACAGAGAAATTAGAGCATTTAAGAAATTACATCAAGGAACTGCATTCTGTGGCAGTAGCCTTTTCAAGCGGCGTGGACTCCACTTTTTTATTGAAGGTCGCCGCTGATACATTAGGGGATAAGGTCATTGCCGTGACAGCAAGATCCTGTTCCTTTCCCAAGAGAGAATTAAATGAGGCAATAGCATTCTGTGAGAAAGAAAAAATTCGGCATTATGTATGCGAATCGGAAGAATTAAACATTGAAGGGTTTGCCCAAAATCCAAGGAACAGATGCTATCTTTGCAAAAAAGAGCTTTTTGAAAAAATTCGGTTGATTGCCGCTGAAAACCATATAGAAAATATAGTGGAGGGTTCCAATCTGGATGATAACGGCGACTATCGACCGGGACTTTTGGCGGTGGCGGAGCTTGGAATCAAAAGTCCTTTAAGGGAATGCAATTTTACAAAGGCAGATATACGGGCATTGTCAAAATATCTGGAGCTGCCCACATGGGAGAAACAATCCTTTGCCTGTCTTTCCTCACGTTTTGTGTATGGAGAAACCATTACGGAGGAAAAACTGGGTATGGTCGATCGGGCGGAGCAGCTTCTTTTAGATATGGGATTTCATCAGGTCAGGGTGCGTATTCACGGCAGTATGGCAAGGATAGAGATCGAACCGAAGGAATTTGAAAAGCTGCTGCAGGAGGAAAACAGAAATAGAATTGTGGAAGAGTTTAAAAAATATGGATTTTCTTATATAACCATGGATATGATAGGCTATCGGACAGGGAGTATGAATGAAACACTGGAGCTTTAGGATTAATCTGCTAAATGAAAGAAATGCTTTTTGGCATTTCTTTCATTTAGTTTTTGTATATAAAAAAATTCCCATAAATCCAAAAAAATTCATATTGACAATAATTTTTGTCTATGTTACCATATAATCCATATAAAACCTATATAAATACTATGAAAAGAGAGATATTATGAAAACAATAACTTCCGACAGCTTCAATAATGAAGTTATAAATTCGGATAAAACGGTACTTCTGGAATTTTATTCCGACAGCTGTATCCCCTGTAAGCGAATGTCCCCTATATTGGCTGAGCTGGAGGAGGAATATGCCGATGTGGATTTTAAAAAGCTGAATGTAAATTTCAGCTTTGATATTGCCGAGAAATACAGCGTAATGGCTTCACCGACTATATTGCTTTTCAGAAATGGCAATGAAGTAAGCAGAATAAGAGGAATTTCCTCAAAGAATGATATTGAAGCTCTTTTAAAGGAGACGTTGATATGATACGTCTGCCAAAAAAATTCTATGATACCATATCGGACATTGCTCTTAAGGGCAGACCCGAAGAAATATGCGGACTCATAGGCGGTATCAAGGACGGGGATATAAGAGAGGTAAAGGAAATATACATATTGGAGAATATCGACCACTCGGAGGAACACTTTACAATGGATCCAAAGGAACAGCTTAAGGCTGTAAAGGATATGAGGGAAAAGGGTATAGTTCCCTTGGGTAATTTTCATTCCCACCCTGCAAGTCCTTCCAGACCCTCGGAGGAGGATAAACGGCTTGCCTATGACAGTGAAGCAAGCTATATGATAATTTCACTCATGAGCGAAAATGAGCCTGTTCTGAAGTCCTTCAGAATAATCGACAATGTATCTTTGGAGGAAGAAATAGAATATATTTAGGAGGTTTATACATGGCTGTAGATTATGCGGTATTGAAAAAGGGCGGATTTATGCGCCAGAAGCAAAAAAATTGTTTTTCTCTGCGCCTTAAGGTAGTAGGCGGTCATCTTGAAGCAAAGCAGCTTTCCGTTATAGCCGAGGTTGCCGAAAAATACGGCAAGGGCTATGTTCATCTGACTTCCCGTCAGGGCGTTGAGATACCCTTCATAAAGCTTGACGATATTGACGATGTAAAAACCGCTCTGGCAAAGGGCGATTGCGAGCCGGGCGTATGCGGTCCGAGAGTGAGGACCGTTACATCATGTCAGGGAAAGGCAATTTGTCCAAGCGGCTGTATAGATACCTACGCTCTTGCACAGGAGCTGAGCGAAAGATTTTTTGCAAAGGATCTGCCCCATAAATTCAAATTCGGCGTTACGGGCTGTCAGAATAACTGTCTTAAGGCGGAGGAAAACGATATTGGCATAAAGGGTGGCATTGAAGTAAAGTGGATAGAGGATAAATGTATAAGGTGCGGAGTCTGTGAGAATATATGCCGTACTGTTGAGGTACAATAGATAGGTAACAATTAAATAAAAAAGTAAGGTTCAACTTTTTGTGGTATAATTGAGTTGCCAA